>MFWV01000013.1 GCA_001787405.1 Candidatus Pacebacteria bacterium RIFOXYA1_FULL_38_18 | reverse complement strand
ATTACCCAAACCTTCCCCTTCGCTCGCACCCTTAACCAAACCAGCAATATCAACAAACTCTACCGTAGCTGGTTTGATGACGCTCGTACCCACAATCTTGGCCAAAACCGCCAAACGTTCATCAGGCACCTCAGCAATACCAGTATTTGGTTCGATGGTAGCAAACGGATAATTCGCTGCTAGCGCCACTTGCTTCTTGAGCAGGGCGTTAAACAAAGTAGACTTGCCAACGTTGGGAAAACCAACAATTCCGACTGATAGATTTGAACTTGACATTAGTGTATTCCTTTTCGATTTAGATGTATCCTGATATGATAGCTGTTTCTTAAGTTGTGACTACCCTGTCGATGTCTTTCCCAAAATGATATTTCTCTTTAATGAAAAGTCTGCATTTGCGAGTATATTTCTGATTTCAACAGTGTAATTCTCGATGACTTCTTCTGATGGAATTATAACATCGGACTAGTTCTCTTTCTGGTTCAATACGGATATTTGTCTTTCAACTACCAATCTTTTCAAACGAAAGGCTTAAATAATTTAAGTCCATATGTGGTCGCTTAATGTTATACCAATTAAGGTATGTAGCTAGTTTAACTTTAAAATTCTCAACCTGATTGATTGGATATTTTTTGACCATTGAGTGACTGAGTATGGCAATAGAACTAGGCAATGAACTTTGATCAAAATCAAGTCTGTCTGTAATCTTTTTACCATCAAAATGAAAAACCGCATCACTTTGGATAGCGAATGCCGATTTAATTTCTTCGATTGGTAGAAAGTCGCCTAAAAGCTTTGGATTTATAAAAAATTTCAAGCTAAAAAATTAGACGTTGTCTTGTATATCACTGGTTCCGTTAGATTTTACTAATAAAACCTTGTCTTTTGTGAAAACACTCCACTGATCCCTAAGTTTATCGTTTCCGTATGGGCTTACTTTTAGTAGAAGACTATCTGAGAATTCGAAAGTAGTATTAGCTGTTTCTTCATCAAAATCCACCTGTTTTATGGATTTTTGCTCAAGAATTGATATTTTTTTTTCAATAAAATTTTGCTCACTTTCACTATTTACTATATCAACTCGTTTTTCTGAATCTATTTTTTGCAACCACCAATGACAATTGCTAATAACAAAATGAAGTTCTCCCCTATCAGATTCGGTTTTCTCTCCAACCTCAAAAACAAACTCAGAACTTACTCGTTTATGAGGGTTCCATATTGTTTTACCAATTGCTGATTCGATAAACTCATTGATCTTTTGCATACAAGTGTAAATATATAATTTTTTGAGGAAAAAAAAAGGGGCAGTCACCCCGAAGAATGACTGCCCGGTGGGTTGAATCAGCCGCCTCCGTTAGTAGCGATCGCTACGACGGAAGCCATCACCGTGATCACGCTTCCACTGATTCGCCAAGTCGACGATTTCGCGGAAGGACATGCGTTGACGGTTCGACAGGGTGTGGAAGTAATCGCTGAAGCGATCCTTCTCACTTGGCGAAAGGTTCGCCCCATCGCGACCGCACGCATCATCAAAGCGGGCTTTCTCGGATTGATTCGATTCGTGTGGGTATGGCATTATAGCCTCCTTTTATACCCGTGAACGATTTTTGCCACCACAGCGCAATTGCTGTTTAGGCCAAGTGGAAATTGTATGCTAACTATATCAAAAAGTAAACAAGTCAACTATTTAGCTTTTGTCCATATTATACGACCTAATTCGTCCCTCTTTGTTATCTTTCGTGCTTTTCTTGGTTTGGGAAGATTGATAGTAAACTCGAAGGAAATCCCCTGTCTATTAGCTACTCCTCTATTGAGGCTAATAGGTGGTTGCTTGACATATGTTTTGTCTTCTTTCTACCTGGTGTCTAGTTGTGGAATTGCATCCACACTATTCCAACTGATAGGTTCATGAAGGGTATTCTATCATCCTTCCTCTTGTATAATCACTCTATGCGCATCTCAGTTATTGCTCATTCCGGCTCAAAAAAACCAAGGATTGAAAAAGACGCTCACGACACTTTTCATGTCTACGTTTCGCAATCTCCCGTACAAGGAAAGGCCAATCAAGCCATCATTAAGGCTTTTGCCCAACATTTTTTGATTAAACCCAACCAAATATCAATACTTTCTGGTGCCAATTCCAAACATAAAACTTTTCATTTACACAAATAAAAATTGAATTTCCGAAAACTGACAATACATGATTTATGACATACTTGTATTAAATGATACATTTTCAAAATGAGTAATTCAGAACGAACATTGGAACATGCTAATAAGCAAATCAATCATCACCCTCTTCCTAGGAACTTCTGACCGGCACTTGTTCTCCATTAATATTTTTCAATGAAAAATTTTGTCGAATTGAAGGTTTTTGATCTAATGGATATTGATTTTCTAAAAGTTGGGACAACAAAACAGCCTGGCTAACTTCTCTGAGAACTTCTTGAATTTTCCTTTCATCAATTTTAGCTCTTCCTGCACTTTCACCAATCGGCTCACCATTTATGCCATAAGTTGTGTACTTATAACTTTCCTTATTTGGTGCTTTTTGATAAGCCTCCTGTTCAGAAAGTAAATCAAGTGCTGGCTTAATCTGCATGAAGGTTTGAGTATTATTTATTTTTCTCCAAAGTTCTAAGATTTTTTCAGGTTTTGGAGGAGTTTCTGACTTTAAAATTTCAAGAACTGACTTGAAAAACGGAAACAACTTTTTACCAAAGATTATCTCAGAATTATTGACTACTTTTCCCAACTCTTCTGGAGTCAGCATTTGTCTCTGTTCTATTTTTTGTTTTAATTTACTCGCCTCTTCTTTCAACTCTGCTAATAACTTCGTCTTCCGTTCTTGAATTATTCTGTTAATTTTTGCCAGTTGAGGAAAAACCTTATCATTGTACTCATTTTGTTTCTGGAGTTGAGTTTCTAATTTGAGAATTTCTTGATCAGGAAAATATATCGAATCACCATTAGAGAGCTGAACTGACTCAGCTCCTGGATTTTTGGCTACCAATTGCTTGAGCTCATTAATATATGCTTGTGTCCGAGCTAAATTTTCGGATGATTCGGGGGGGTCTATATGATTGATGATTTTACTCAAATCATCAACAGACCCTTCCTGAAGTGCCCGTTCCAAATTTTCCTGAAATTGCTTTGGATCATTTAAGTTATTTTTGAAAACTGACCAATCAATATCGTCTGGAGAAACTGATTCTTTTGGAGAACCCAGTTGAGACACTTCGGACATATTTTCCTTCTTTTTTTATTTATCCTATATCTATTTTAAATAAACAATAAATTAAGTCTATCTTTTTCAAGTTTGATTGTCAAAATTATCGACTGTTACTCATTAATCACTTACCGCATCGTTGATCAACCCTGACAATCCAATCTGAATTAAATTGCCTTGATCTGTTCGATATTTCAATGCTACTCTATTATTAGGCCTGAGCGAGGCTGAGGGCTAGTGATGGCCATGCCGAAACCAAATTCACTAGATTTTGGTTGGGTTTTGGTTTTGAAAATGGACAAAATTTCAACTGATTAAACTTGCGTACTAGCACAAAAAAATAGCATAGAATCTCATTTAAAAAGTGAGTAATACTATTAAAATCAATGATTATAAGAATCGTTGCTAGGTATTTGTTAAAACAATTTTACTGAGTGAATCGGCAAGTAAAATAATGTTGTTATAATCTCCCCTATGGACTCTATCTAAAACAATATGTCTGAAATTATTATTATCGGCGCGGGTATCTCTGGAGCAACATTGGCTGAACGTTATGCTTCACTGGGTAAAAAAGTATTGATCATCGAAAAAAGAGATCATCTGGGCGGTAATTGTTATGATTTTTATAACGCTGACGGCATTCGTGTTTCCAAATACGGAGCCCATCTTTTCCACACCAATGACGAAGATGTTTGGCAGTATGTCAATCGTTTTTCTAGGTGGTATCCATATGAACATCGAGTGCTAGCCAAAGTTGACAATCAGCTCGTACCTATTCCCGTCAATATCACTACCGTCAATCAAGTATTTGGGCTTCATCTTCAAACACAAGCAGAGATGAAAAAATGGTTGGCTGAACATCAAATCAAAAATGATGATCCTCAAAATGGCGAGGAAGCTGCTTTGGCTAGAGTTGGCAAAGTTCTTTATGAAAAAATGTTCAAAAACTATACCAAAAAACAGTGGGATAAATATCCGGCAGAGCTTGATGCTACTGTACTCAATCGTATTCCAGTGCGCACTAATTTTGACGACCGCTATTTTACCGATCAGCATCAAGCTCTGCCGGAAGCAGGTTACACTCCATTATTTGAAAAAATGCTTGCTCATCCCAACATTACTATTCAATTAAATACTGATTATTTTGATCTCAAAAACAAATTGAAAAACTTTGAGAAACTTTTTTATACGGGACCTATTGATCGTTTTTTTGAGTTCAAACACAGTCTGGGCAAACAACTGGAATATCGTTCAATCAATTTTGTTTGGCAAACACACAATAGAGAAAAATATCAAGAAAATTCCGTCATCAACTATCCTTCTCCCAAAGATGGAGCTTTTACTAGAATTGTTGAGTACAAACACCTTACCAGACAAAAACATCCCAAAACCACTACTTCAACAGAGTATTCCATTCCTCACCTAGCCGATAAAACCGAGCCATATTATCCAGTGCCAAATCCAGCCAATCAGGCGCTTTTTAAAAAATACAAAAAAGAGGCAAACAAACTAACCAATATTTATTTTGTCGGTAGGTTGGCAAACTACAAATACTTCAACATGGACGAAGCCTTCAAAAACTCCCTCGATTTATTTGCCAAATTGGAATTAGGCAAATCGCCAAAAAATAAAAGAAAGAAAAAATAATCCTTATGCTGAAAAAATTTTCGGTACGCAATAAAACCTATTCTCTACCTATTTTTTTACCAGATGCTACTTTGGGCGTAGTCCGTGGATTATCCAGCCAGCAAGTAGCTCAAGCAAAAATCAAGGGTGTGGTCATCAATACCTATCATTTAATGAGCAAACCAGGCACCAAAATCTTAAATAAAGTCGGTGGTATAAAATCTTTCATGAACTGGGACGGGCTAACTGTTTCTGATTCTGGCGGTTTTCAGTTATTTTCACTCATTCATAGCAATCCCAAACTGGGTAAGATCATAGATGACGGAGTGATTTTATATTCTAGTGAAAAACAGCGCAAAAAAACGCTTTTTACTCCAGAAAATTCAATTCAGGTTCAGTTTGCTATCAATAGTGACATCATGATTTGTTTGGATGATTTTTCCCCTATCGATGCTTCTCCCACTAGGCTCAAACAAAGTGTGAAACGAACTATTGATTGGGCTTACCGTTGCAAAATTGAGTTTGAAAAACAATGTCAAACCAAGAAACTAATCGGCAAAAATCGACCACTTTTATTGGCCGTAGTACAAGGTCATCGCGATTATCAATTACGCCAAAAGTGTGCTGAGGAATTGGTCAAAATTGGTTTTGATGGTTATGGTTTTGGCGGTTGGCCATTTGACGATCAGGGAAATTTTGATTATGAAATGGCGCGCGTCACAGCAGAAGCTACTCCCGACAACAAACTGCTTTTCGCCTTGGGCGTGGGCTCTCCCACCAACATCATGAGATTACGAGAAATGGGCTACGACCTTTTTGACTGCGTCTTGCCCACCCGTGACGCGCGCCATCAGCGCTTGTATGTCTTCAATCAAGATCCCGCCAAACTTGATCTGCATAAAATAAAATCTGCTAAAACAGCAAATTGGTACGAGTTTCTCTATCTTGATCGTGGTAAATACGCTACTGATTTTTCACCAGTCAATCAATATTGCGCTTGCCCCGTGTGTCAAAATCACACCAAAGCCTATTTGCATCATTTATTTAAAATCAAAGATGGGCTGGCTTACCAATTGGCTAGCGCTCACAATCTGCATTTTTATGCACAAGTCATGAAAAACTTAAAATAAAGATTGGGTAGAGATTATTTTGAGGTCAAGACCTACTTTAGTTTTTTTAGTTGCTGACCGTCTTCTTTATCTTCAACTTTGTAACCCAAATGTTCTAGTTGTCCGCGTAAAAGATCTGCTTTCTGCCAATCTTGAGCCATTCTGGCAATCTTCCGCTCGTCAAGCAGACTCTGTACTTTATCAGAAACATCCAGCTCTTCTGCCGGCTCGATTTTGGCCAAACCCAAACCCAATATTTCATCAAAAGATAATAATAAATGGTAGTGTTGTGAAGCAGTCAACTGATCATCACCAACCATTTTCCACATCACCGCCAATGCTTCTGGAAGGTGTAAATCATTTTCAACTTGACTGAAAAATCTATTTTTATAATTTTCTTCCAAAGCTAATTGCGTTTCCGTGGGCTCTGGATCATTATCTTTCTGTACCAAAAATTGCTGAATTTTATCAATCAATTTTTCCCAGGAAACTTGTGCTCCTTCCAAGTTTTCCCAAGTAAAATTCATTTCTGAACGATAGTGAGCCCCCAATAAAAGCAGGCGAAAAGCCATCGGATCGTAAGCTTTTTTGAGTAAATCATCGATGGTATAAAAATTACCCAAAGACTTACTCATCTTTTTACCTTCTATAAATAAAAAGTTGTGATGTATCCAAAAACGGACAAATGGTTTTTTGCCAGTAACTGTTTCGCTTTGAGCAATTTCATTAGTATGGTGAACAGGAATGTGATCTATTCCTCCGGTATGAATATCCAACTGCTCACCCAAATGTTCCATACTAATAGCTGAACACTCAATGTGCCAACCGGGAAAACTGCGCGGATGCCAAGGACTTTCCCAAACCATTTTTCTATTTTCTCCAGGTCGCTCAAACTTCCAAAGAGCAAAATCAGTAAGCTGACGCTTACCATTCACTTTTTCTACTCTAGCTCCCTCTTGTAAACCCTTGATATCTAGTTGGGCCAGTTTGCCATAATCTTTTAGTTTGCTGGTATCAAAATAAACTCCATCTCCTTCTATAATATAGGTGTAACCTTTTTCTTCTAGTTTTTTGACCATTTCCAGTTGCCCTGGTACATGCTCGCTTGCCTTGCTAGTGACATTAGGTCGTACTGCATTCATCAAATCCATAGAATAATGAAAATAATCTTCAAATTTCTGAGCCACATCCCAAACTGTACTGCCATATTTTTTGGCTCCTTTTTCCATTTTGTCCTCACCGGTATCAGAGTCAGAGGTTAAGTGTCCTACATCAGTCACGTTGCGCACAAACTTTACTTCATAGCCGGCGTGACGCAAAACACGTACCAGCACATCATCCATAACATATTTTCTGATGTGACCCAAATGAGTGTAATCATAAGCGGTGATACCGCAAGCATAAAGCTTGACTAGTGGAGGCTCCAAAGGTTTAAATTCTTCGATTTGTCTGGAAAGAGTATTATAAAGTTTCATAAAGTAGTCCAATCAAGCATTTTAAAAACAACACCTCTAAAAAACTTTGCCATAATTTGATTATAGCTGGTTTGGATAAAGAGCGGTTAACAATCGAATGAATTTATTAATTAATTCGCACCAGCTACTCGACCGATTGATTGACGTTGTTGTTCCAGGCTTTGTTGAGCTTTTTGTTTTCTGCTACCTGCCAAACCAACCGCACCTTTCTTGGGCGAGCTAGGTGGAGCCAAGTGGCCCGTTGATTTTTGAGCAGCTGCTTGTTTTTTCTGCTCTTTTTCTTCTTCTGCTTCTTTATCTTTTTGCATTTTTGCTTGAAAAAGCTTTTTGGCCACTGCTTGTTGCTCTTTTGTCAATTGTTCAAAATTCTTGGTGATGGTTTTCTTTTTTCCCATTTCTTCTGGTGTGTCGCCAGGTTTAATATTTAAAATATCATGCAAACTGAAAATACTCCCCACTCCCTCTTTTATATCTTTTGCCGGACGAGTGATTAATTCATCTTTTAAATCACCCACTTCTCTGGGTGGAGGAGCTGGTTGTTGAGCGTGGCTCTGTTGCTGATTGGCTCCCGGTTTTGAACTAATCTGTGCCCCTTGCTGGGCTAATTGTTTCTGTTGAACAGCGGAAGCAGTGGCCCCTTGTTCTAGATGCTCTTCATTGAAATGACCAAATCCTTGACGAGATCCTCCCCCACCTTGAAGAGCTGCTACTTTGGGTCCTCCTAGTTTCATGATCCTCCTGGGATTTTATCGTGACCTAACTGTCGAATTTCAAAACCTTTTTGATCGCTTGTTTGCGGTGCTGTTTGAGTAGTTGACTGACCAATTGACTGAGTTGGCTGAGCTCCATTATTCTCTTGTGTTGGTGCTTGATCTGCTTGAGTGGCTGATTGGGCCAATTGCTGTAAAGCCGCTTCTCTTTCCTTGATTTCCTGAATATCAGCTTGATTTTGTTGAGCTTCCATTTTAGTAAATTCTTGACGCTCCTGTTCTGAGTTGGCAGTTGATTCGGCGGTTGGTTTAGTGGCTGATTCGGCATTCGGCTCAGTAATCGATTTGGCGATTGAACCAGAATCCAAATTCATGTTTGAATCTGGCTCAGTTGAATTGCCTAAGTTTTGAGAGCCTTTTAAAAGCTCTTCCAAGGCTGCTAGAGGGTCTGGTTTTGCTGCGGGAGCTTCAGCAGGAGCCTGAGTTGGACTTTCGGTTGGGGTTGGAGTTGGGCTTTCAATCGAGTCTTGAACTTGATCTAAATCTTGAGCTTGATCCGAATCTTGATTTAAGTCTTGGGGCATAGTTTGAGTTGGATTTCCAATCGAGTCTTGAGTTTGAACTAAGTCTTCAGCCGGATCTTGAGGCAAAGTTTGAGTGGGACTTTCAATCGAGGCTTGAGTCAAATCTTGAGAACTATTTTGGGTGGCGGAATTATTATTCATGACTCCACAATACTAAACCTGGTGTGCTCAAGCAAGAGCTATTCAATATCACCATTTTTCAATTTTCTTCGCTGGCGCCTGGTTTGATCATGAAGTTTTTCTTTTTCTTTGCGTAAGTGTCGCATTAAGGATTTGGTAGCCTCACTTACTGCCAAGTAAAGGTCGTGAGTTTTGCTTTCGATCGTAATGCGACCTTTTTTGGGAATGTCCGTTACCAACTGGACTGTGGCGCGATGAGGATCATTGTCTTTTCTCGTCACATTTTCCAAAAACACTTGCACTCGCTGAATTGGCAAACCCAGTCTTTTGATTTTACTCAGTTGATCTTCAATAAATGTTCGCAGTGCCTTGGTGGTCTTCATGTTTTTGGCTTGAACTAGAATATTCATGAGTTCTCCTCGGTTATTATTTATTACTACTCTATCCCATTTGTTATAACTCTACTCAACTTTATTTAATCTAAAATAAATTTCAAAAAAACCGACCTTTTTCTCTCATTTCTTGAGGAAAAACAGTCGGTTACTTGAAACTATCAGCTGACTAACCATCTATTTAAAAGTATAGCACAGTCCAAATAAATCAAATCTCAAACTACATTTCTCGTCGGCCCTCCAAGGCTCGTGCCAAGGTAACTCCATCAGCATATTCTATGTCTGCTCCGATCGGCAAACCATGACCGATGCGGGTTAGTTTAATTTTTTTGAATTTTTCGTGAGAGTTATTTTTGAGCATTTCCATAATATAAAGAGCCGTTGCTTCCCCCTCCATGGTGGGATTGGTGGCCAAGATTAATTCCTCTACTCCTGTCAAACGCTTGATGATGTCGCGTAAAAAAAGTTGTTCAGGACCGATATTATTGAGTGGTGAAATCGAGCCATGCAACACATGATATTGACCATTAAATTTATTTGATCTTTCGATAGCCAATAAATCCAACGGTTGTTCTACAACGCACAGTAAAGTTTTATCTCTAGAATCATCACTGCAAATATCGCAAGGATCATGTTCGGCCACATTGTGACAAATTTTGCACCTGACTGTTTCTTTTTTGAGGGCAATGAGTTTTTCAGCAAAGTCTGCCAATTCATGATCTGGATTGTGTAATAAATAGAAAACTAAACGCTGAGCAGATTTGGGACCCACTCCGGGCAAACGCTCGAATTTCTCGACCAATCTAGTAACCGCTTTAGGAAGTTTTTGCATTTTACATACCAATCAATGCTTCAAAGCATATCAGAAATTATAAAGAAAGTTTTTTGGAAATTATTTGCCAAAGTGCTTTTTCCACTTCGTCCTCTGATTGCTCAGCATTAACTGTGATCCAACGCTTATGAGCATTTTCTTTGGCCAAACTCAAGTAGGCTTGACGCACCTGTTCATGAAAATCAGCAGCTTCCATATCCAAACGATCAATCTTACCAGAGCCGTTGCGTCTCTCCAAACCAATTTTTACAGACACATCTAAGAGAATTGTTAAATCTGGCGTGGTTTTTTGAGTAGAGATTTCATTCAATTGTTCAATCAATTTTCTGCCAAAACCCCGCACCATACCCTGATAAACCACACTACTGTCACTGGTCCGATCCATCAAAACAATCTTGCCAGCTTTCAAGGCGGGAATTACTACTTCGCCATAAATCTGAGCACGAGCCGCCTGAAACAGCAACACCTCTGTGGTATCTTGCATGCCAATATTTTTATGAGAAAGCACTACTTCACGGATTTGTTCACTAATCACCGTACCGCCAGGTTCTCTGACTGAAACTACGTCTTTGCCCGCTTTTTTAAAACGTGTAGTCAAACGAACAATCTGCGTAGTTTTTCCACCTCCCTCACCACCTTCCAGTGCAATTAAAATTCCTTTTTCGTGTTTCATATTTCACTCACTTTACTGGTTTTTCTATTTAAATACAACGGTTAAGTCTTCCTTTTTTAAAGATTTAGTTTTCTGTTAAATCAACCTTCTGTTAAATCAATCCCTTCCGCAACAACCTGAGTTTTATTTTTAGCCCATTGTTCAATTTCTTGTAAAATACTAATTGCCGGCATGCCAGAAATTTGAAAAAGCACTAACATTTTAAAAAACTGCGGATCCTGTTCCAAATAAGAAGCCAAAGACTTTTGAGTTGCTTCGTCCAAAGTGGCAAAAACTTTCTCTGCTGATTGCCAATCCTGATTTTGCTGAGACGCTCCTCCACCTCCTTGATCAGGATAAACTTGTGCATTTTTGACAAAATCTTTGGTAATGAGAGCGCGAATGATCATGTCCCAAATCTTGATCACTTCCACTGATGAATGAGAAATGATCTCCAAAAGCACAATCGAGTTGTGATGAATGAGGGTTGTTCCTACTGGATAATTATCTTTGATGTATCTTTTTTCGTATTTTTTCTTCTGTCCGTCATAAATCAATTGTCCCAAGGACTGTAAAACTCTCCTGCGTGTTTTCATTAAAAAATTGGCTTGAGGATAATCAGCATTATTCATGGGTTTTCCCAAACCCTCGCTGTCTTGATCAAATCGACCATTGTTGTCTCTATCTGGAAAATCGACTGCGTCAGTAGTGATGATCAAATAATTATCACTATCTAGTTTGTATGGTTCTTGATTGGCCAACCACTGAGCTTTATTTATGGCTTCTTGACGAGGATTATTGGCATCACTCTCTCCAGCTGCTGCCGAATGAGCATAAACTGGTACACCCTCATAAAAACCGAGCAAAGCTTTGTGTTGCAGAAAGCCGTTCCCATTATTGATGTGTTTAATGACGAAATCTTGATATTCCAGAGGATGACTAAAAGGCAGTTCGGTTTTGGTCAGGATTACACTCAAGATCAAGGCTTTTCTAGTACTGCCAGTGGCCAGAATGATTTCTTTGGGAGGGAAATTGCCCCAAAAATCCAGATTTAGTTCTGGTGTTGTGGTTGGCTCAAAGCCCTTACCATCCAAAAAGTTTGCCGTCAGTTGATAAAAAGGGTGAGCTCTTTCCCTCCAATTTGAAAAAGATTGTTTTTGTTCCGCGTTTTTTGGCACTGATTATTCCAAATAAATTATTTTAAAAAAACACAATATGTTGTAGTACAGGCTATTTTTGCGATACAACAGCTTGTGAAAGATCCATAATTCATACAGGAAAATTTTCTAGTGTACAACCCGAAAAAAAACCAAGCAAATGCTTTTTTACAAAAACTCACTTCAGAATCAATCTTTTTTTGAATAAAGAACAAAAAATATCTTACTGGGAAAAAATAATTTAATGACCAGTGCTCCCAAATCCCCCGCGATCTTCGGTATTTAATTGGGACTGCTCTACAAACTCGGCTCGTTCGCGTTGCAGAATAATCATCTGCACAATGCGCTCACCTTGCTCTACGGTCGTCGACTGATCTGTAAAATTGTACAAAGCTGCCTGGTACTCATCATTATCACCGCGATAGTCGTAATCCCCCACACCAATACCATTGGCTATCATCAAGCCTTTTTTATGCAACGAACTGCGAGCTGATAGTATGGCCCAGTGATTTTTGGGCAGTTGCAGAGCAATATTCAGTGGTACCAATTTAACCGTCTTGGCTGGAATAACGGTTTTTTCCCTGGCATATAAATCAAAAGCTGCTGCCCCCGCAGTCTTATACTCTGGTAGCGGTAAATTTTTATCAAAACGCTTAATTTGTATTTTCATAATTAGTCTTTTCTTTGCCAAGTTTGACGAAAAGTACCTTGGTTATTTAGTTTAATTTCTTCTACTAACTCAAATTCGCTGTTTAGTAATTTTTCCAAAGCCAAAAGATTGGTGTTTTTGATGAGTGGCAAACCTTGTTTGAGTTCCACTGGTTCTCTAGTCAAATAAAAAGTCTGCATAAAAGGTAAAAAATCAGTGTAGATACTAGTTCCTCCACAAACTGCCAGCTCAGTAAATTGATCAGTAATCGCTCGCTCAATTAATTCTCTAGGAGAAGCATTTAAATAAACTAAATTGGTTTTTTGCTTGACAGCTGTTCGTTCTTCGTCACTGTCATAGCGTTGCCAAACTGTTTTTGGATCACGAGTCAAAACAAAATTCATTCTTTCCGGCAACGGCCAACCAGGCTTACGAGTGGCAAAAAAAGTGGTGCTACCCATCACTACTGCGCCAGCTTGTTTAGTTCTATCCCAAAACCAATCCTTGTCTGCCTGGCTAGTCCATTTGGTTGAAACATGAACTTTATCTTGACCAATAAAACCGTCCTGACTGATGGCTGCTATGCCAAAAACATGAATTTTTTCTAAATTTGGAGACTTTTCTTTACTCATGTTGACCGCCTCCCTTTCGCCAATTAGCACTCATCATCACTGGAGCATACACATCATCTTCTGGTTTGATAACCAAGTCAGAAAGCTCTGTATCGGTCGGCGGTCGATCTTGAAAACGCACTGGCTGGGAGATCTCTGAAACAAGGGCCAGTGGCTGTTGCTCATTTCCCTCCCCCATCTCGAAGACCGCCGCAATACCCACCGCTTCCATCACATTAATTTGTGTCATTTCTAGGTTTTTTCCAAAAATATCAGGCGTACCGATTTTACTGATCAGTGCCTCAAAACCACAGTGAGCAATCGCTGTTCCTGTTACTCCCCAGCGCAGAGGCATGGTTTTGCTATCAGTCACAATGATGCCTAATTGCCCAACTTGAAAATGTTCTCGCAAAAATTGCCAAAGCTGATTGATGGTTTGCTGTAAATTTTTCGGCCAAAGCACATACTGACCATCAGCATTGGATTGATCAATCCCTGCATTGACCGCCAATAATGAATTTTTGATCGTGAGCATGATGTCATATTTGGATTGAGCAGGATCCAAGTATAAATCCGCCTCCTGACGAGTTAACGCGTGTTTTTCGTCTCGCTCACCAGTCTCCACTGGCACCAGTCTGTTTTGAGCAAAACTAATAATTTTGGAAGTGATCACTAAAATACTTTTTTCTGGCAATTTCTTGATATGCACCGTCAAAAATCGCTCTAGATTTTCTCCAGGTTTAATAATTGAGGTTTTGATTGCCATCACTTTCATTTTGAGATATTGTACAATCATCACATCCATGACCAAAGCACCGAATGGCCACAAAATCGCTAGTAGTTACCAAGCTGTAGCTAAATTTGTCCAAAAACAACGCCGAGCCAAGAAAAAAATCGTGCTCACTCAAGGCTCTTTTGATATGTTGCACATTGGTCATGCTCGTTATTGTCGAGAGGCCAAAAAACGTGGTGATGTTTTGATTGTCGGTGTAGATAGTGACCAAAAAATTCGTTTGCGTAAAGGCGAGGGCCGACCAGTTGTTCCTCAAGATGAACGCTTGGAAATGTTGGCTCATCTGGAATATGTAGATCTGGTCGTCTTGAAAAGTCTTAATACTCCCAAATGGGAATTGATCAAAATAGTCAAGCCAGACATATTAATTGCGACCAAACAAACTTATAAACCAGAGCAAATCAAGGAATTGGAAGAGATTTGCACCAAAGTTGTGGTACTCAAACCCATGGCTGTCACTAGCACTAGTGCCAAATTACGTTTGATGCAACTGGAAGCTGCTCAAAAAATCAAGTCTTCTTTGACTGAAAAATTAGTTAATACCATCGAGGAAGCTTTGAATGAGCTCAAGGGCGAAAAAAAATAGGTCAACCAACCTCAAAAAATCAATTGGTCAAAAATCAATTGAAAACAAACCAACTGATCAAAAAAAAGATCAAGTTCTGGTAGCTTATGTACCGGTTATTCATGAGGGTTATCGACGATTTTTCCGTCATTTTCCAGCTGTAAAAGAATTATGGTTGATCAGTCAAGAATTGAGTCACGAACTGCGGTCTTTGCAAAAAGACATCCGTGCACTGAAAGCAAGTGAAACGAAAAAATTACTGCAAACTTGGGGTCAATTTCAAAAAATCAAGCTATTAACTCCTAGTTCTCTAGCGATTTTACAAAAAACTACGACCCAATTAGTCTTTCCCGATGAAGAAATTAGCCATCATTTAGTAGAAAAATATTTCGCTCAAAATCGGGTTTTATTCGCTAGTTTTTTCTTGAGATGGGATAAAAAATCATCATTAAAAAAACATGATTTACAGGAATATTCAGAGATTTCGAACAAAGAATTTGATCAAATGATGATCGCTATCGCTCAACAAGAAGCTGATAAAAGTGATGACTGGTGGAGGCAAGTGGGCGGATTAATTTTCAAAGACGAAACCATTTTATTGCTTGCTCATAATCAACACACCCCAACAGAAGCCGAAGCCTATTTTGCCGGCGATCCGCGAGCCGATTTTCACCAGGGCGAATATCTGAAAATCTCCACCGCCATTCATGCAGAGGCTTATTTAATTGCCCAAGCAGCCAAACAAGGCATTTCTCTAGAAGGAGCTGACCTTTATGTCACTACTTTCCCCTGTCCAGTCTGCGCCAAACAAGTAGCATACAGTGGTATCAAACGAGTTTTTTTCCGTGAAGGCTACAGTTTACTAGATGGTGAGACAATTCTAAAAGCCAATGGAGTGAAATTAATTCGTGTCACTGTTTAATTTTAAAAAATCATTGCCAAAGAAACTCTTATTGCTTGGCTGATTTGCCAAACTACCTAGCTTTTCCTATCTTGATGCGGGTGGGTTTAAATCCAGGCTTATCTATATCTGGTACGATCAATTGAGCGTGTAAATGTTTGACACTGCCTGCTGAATAAACAGTGTCACCAAAACGCATGACTAATCCCCCACCTGGTAAATCAAATTTTTTCTCCGCCCAAACCATCAATCGGAAAAAATCAGCTCCCTCATCTGGACTCAACTCTCTCAATCGTTCTTTATGAGTTTTGAGAATGATTAAAAAATGCTCACGAGTATTGTCATATGGCCAAGCATTGCGAGTTAAAAGCCAATGTTCGGTTTCTTTCAAAACAGGAGTACGATGATATTTTTTGAGATTTTCCAAACAAAACGGACATTCACCGCTTTCCATGATTTGTTTCATTAACTCGATCTGTTCTACTTCACGAGCGTTGTCAATATCCACAAAAGTGATGGGACCGAGATTTTTGACAGATTGAGTTGAAGACATAGTTGTTTGATGCGTTTTAAGTTTTAATTAGTACTAAAATTTATTGACATTTAACTTAAGTTTTTTTAGATTGCCACCGGAAAATCCCAAATTCCTGGATGAGGATCGTAATCACTCAACTCAAAATCAGTATGTCGATACTGAAAAATATCTTGATGCTTATTTTTGAGCGTCATGGTGGGAAAAACTCGATCTTCTCGTTTTAACATTTCTTTTACTCTGGAAATTTGATCAACATAAATGTGAGCATCAGAAATAGTGTGCACGTATTCGTAAGGCTCAAAACCAGTTACTTGAGCAATAGCTAGCAAAAGTGCCGCATATTGAATCATGTTGGCCGGCACGCCGACCGGCACATCACCAGAGCGCTGAAACATGTGCAGAGTCAATTTGCCGTTCAATACCCGCAAATGAATCCAACCATGACAAGGACAAACCACTACTTTTTGTTGTTTGCCTTTACCACGAGCCATGTATTGAGGAATCCAAGGAGTAATAAAGTGAGTTCTCAGGTGCGGCTTTTCTTTGATTTGCTCGATAATATCTTTGAACTGATTGTGCGGTTTCCCCTCACTGGTCGGAAAATCATGAAAAGCCGCACCATACGAGCCAGGTCCCAGATCGCCGGTTGCTAGACCACGTTTCTTACATTTGGCCTCTGTCCCCCAAGGAGCCCACCAGAAACAACCAAATTCTGCCAATTGCTCCAAAGTACGAGCGCCATTGATAAAACCCAGAATCTCACCTACGGCCTGAGTCCACATTTTTTCACTGATTTTGCGCTCCGTAATCATGGGAAAACCGTTTGCTAGTTTAAAACGCATGGGTTTGGCACCCATCAAGGTCAGCGCATCTGTTTCTAGCTGAGTGTTGGTTTTTACTCCATGTTCCAGAATCTCCCGCAAAAGAGCTTTGTATTGTTGGTCTGGCGTACGCTGATTGGTGGCAAGATATTTGAACATAGAAGTTATAGCTAATGTAGGGAAAATTAGGGAATCTGTCCAGTCAAAATTTCAAAAAGAAATTAAAGAAGAAAAACCAGTTCTACTGCAAAACATAAGGTACTTGGTGTTTGAAAGCCATTTTTTCCATTCGCTCAGCTACTTGCTGAACAATTCGTGAATCCACGTCACCCACTTCACTTAATTGTTTTTTTTGATCAACTAACTGCTCCAAGATCAAATCTGCATCTTTATAAAAAAAGCCCAACTCTTGCTCATCTGTTTGACCAGTCCACAAATCAGCCGAAGGAGCTTTATGGAGAAATTGAGCGGGTAATTTCAAGTGTTTCGCCAGTTGCCTCACCTGAGTTTTATAAAGACTCAGCAGTGGCTCAATGTCTGCAGCCTCATCACCAAAGCGAGTAAAGTAGCCCAAATAATATTCTGATTTATTTTCCGTACCACAAACTAGAGCATTTATTTTTTTGGCTAAATCAAAAACAGCAATCATTCTGACGCGAGCCATAACATTGCCTAAACGTATTTGATCATCAGCATCAATCAGTAAATTGTGCGCCAATTGATCAACCGAATTACCAATGGGAATCTCTCGCCAATTAGCTTCTGGAATTTTATTCCAAAGAACAATTTCTTTGGCGTCTGTCATGTCTTGCTCGTGATAGGGTAAAAAAACTGGAAAAACTTGATTGCTTCCCAATGCCTCTGCCAAAAGGGTTAGAGAAACGGCACTATCAATCCCCCCAGAAACTGCAATCACTGCCGTTTGTTTGTTTGCTCTAGCATAGGTGGTTTTGATAAACTTTATGATCTGAGTCTTAGTCTGTTCGATGTTTTTGAGATGAAGATCTGTCATAGAATCATTATACGTGAGAACTATAATGAGAGTTACTTTTTGATCACTCCCACCTGATCAATCAGCGGAAAAAGTTTGCGTATTTCTCCCCAAAATTTTTCCGATAAGTTTTGTGAGTACTGACTAAATTGGCCTCTGCCCATTGCCGAACATAATCTACGATCCCAATTGCGTACTTCCTCAGTGACTTGGCTGCCCAACTGATTAAACTCTTGCTCATGTTTTGAAGGATCGGCTTGGTATTGTTCGTGCGCTTTGGCAAATTCAGCGAACAAAACCTTGTTTTGTTCAATCATCATTTGAAAATATTGTTTGTATTTGACAGCTGACATAATCAGAAAATTATTCTACGTATAAATGATGAGTGTGTATATATTCTTTTACCAAAGGATCAACTAGTTTTGTGATGGGCTGACTTTGTTTAACATTTTGACGCACCACTGTTGAAGAAACCTCTATTTCTTTCATTTGCTCCAAAGGAATCATGTTTTTATACAAAGGCTTGAGTGCAAAATTCTTGCGTGGATAAACATAAAAACGATAATGATCGAGCAAATCTTGATAATCTCTTCCCTGACTATCACCCCATTTATGAAAATCTGGCAAATTATCTGAGCCAATAATCCAAGCAAAACTGTGTTGAGGATATTTATTTGATAAATAATCAAGTGTATCGCGAGAATAACTAATTCCCCCCTTTTCCAATTCATACTTTTCAATCTTGATTCGGGGGTTATTGATAATCAATTTCAACATTGCCAAACGATGAACTACCGGACTCATTGATTTGGAGAAAGGATGTTCTTTAGTGGGTACATACCAAACTTCATCAGCGATCTGCTGATTAAGCAAAATTTGAGTGATATGTTGGTGGCCCAAATGGGGTGGGTCAAAAGCTCCACCAAATAAAACAATTTTCATTGTGGTATTTTACTTCTTTTTTTGTGTAGATTTTTGGGTGGTTTTTTTGGTCGGTTTTTTGGCAGATTTTTTGGCAGGTTTAGATTTCTTGGACTTTTTGGAGCCAGAATTTTTCTTGGATTTTTTGAGCTTTGCGGTTTTGCCTGCTGATCGTCTTTGTTTGCGCTCTTCACGTTTTTGTTGTTCTATCGCCCACTCTTCAGGTGTAATTTTAAGATCTGGTTCGGGTTTGCTCCAACTAGCCCAATTACACTTTGGATAACGACTGCAACCATAAAAATTACGACGCCAGCGAGTAGGTTTGATCACTACATCGCCCTCACCGCACAATGGACATCGCTGCCCTGCCAATTTTTCAACGATATTTTCCGTAAATTTACAATCTGGGAAACGATTGCAACTTCTAAACTTACCAAATTTACCTTCACGAATTACTATTTCTCCCTGATCGGTTTCACCGCATAGAGGGCATTTTTCTCCGGTTTTTTCTACTGGAATTTCTGCTCGATCAGCAGTCTCTTCAACTTCTTTAATCTTTTTGGAAAGTGGTAAAAAGAAATTACCAACTACCTGACGCCATTCTTTCTCACCTCTAGCAATTCTATCCAAATCCTCTTCCATTTCTGCCGTGAAATCATAGTCCATAATGACAGGAAAATATTGCAGTAGGAAATCGCTGACCACTTTACCAATATTGGTTGCCCAAAAACGTTTTTCGATTCGCTCCACATAACCGCGATCCAAAATCACAGAAATGATACTGGCGTAAGTGCTAGGCCGACCAATGCCTCGTTTTTCCAATTCTTTGATCAAAGAAGCATCATTGTAGCGTGGTGGAGGTAAAGTAAATTTCTGCTGAGGATTGATGTCTGCTCTATACACTGATTGCTGTTCGGCTAGATCAGGTAAAATAACGTCCTCTGAGTTTTTGAACAATATTGTCCAGCCAGCAAATTCTTGAATCGAGCCATTGGCTATCAATTCAGCTGTTGCCTGTTGATGTTTGGCTTCAATCGTTGCTTTGGTTTGTTTATAACGAGCCGGTGCCATCTGACTGGCAATCAAGCGTCGCCAAATTAGATCATAAAGTTTTTGATGACGAGTGGATAAACTACTGATTTTTGCCAATAATTGATTCGGGTGCAGTTTGGCATTTGTGGGACGAATTGCTTCATGAGCTTCTTGGGCATTTTTGGATTTATTGGCAAATACTCTCACTTTTTCCGGTAGATATTCCTGTCCAAACTCGGTTTTTACTACCTGCCGAGCATCATTTAAGGCTGAAGCAGCCAGTGTAAATGAATCTGTTCGGTGATAGGTAATGATTCCTTCTTCATAAAGTTGCTGAGCAACCGCCATGGTTTGTTTGGCAGAAAAACCAAGACGATTGGCGGCTGATTGTTGCAAAGTAGAAGTTATAAAAGGTGGCAGGCTGTGACGTTGACGATCTTTTTGCTCGATTTTGACAATGGTGTAAGCTGCTTTTTCCAAAAGATCGATGACTGGTGTAACATCTTTTTCTTGCTTTGGCTCATATTTCTTGGTATCAACTTTGGTAACTTGAGCAACAAAAATGCCTATTGGCAAAGGCTGAATTGGCTTGTTATCTGCAAAAACAGTTATTTTACTGTCTTCAACATTCAAACCCACCGCTATTTCCCAATATTCCTCCGGTTTGAAGGCTTCAATTTCTCGTTCACGCTCTACAATCAAACGCAAAGCCACTGATTGCACTCGTCCAGCCGATAAACCGCGACGCACTTTTTTCCATAATACTGGCGATACTTTGTAGCCAACCAAACGATCAACAACACGTCTGGCTTGCTGAGCATCTACCAACTCCATTAAAATCTTGCTGGGATGAGCCATGGCTTCTTGAACGGCATCTTTGGTAATTTGATGGAAGGTGGCTCGTAAAAACTCTCTATCAGTCCCTTTTTCAGTCAAGATATGTTTGACATGCCAAGCAATTGCCTCTCCTTCTCGATCAGGATCCATTGCTAGATAAATTTTGTCAGCGTTTTTGGCCTGTTTTTTGAGTTGAGTGATGACTTTTTGCTTACCGGGAACTACTGCGTATTCTGGTTCAAAATCATGATCGATATCGATACCCAATTTGGACTTGGGCAAATCACGAATATGACCGACTGAGGCTTCCACAACAAAACCGTCGCCCAAATAATCTCTAAGTTTGCGAGCTTTGGTGGGAGATTCAACTACCACTAGCGGAATTTTACTAGCCATACAAACAACGACTATACACTATCGATCAACTAAATCGCCAATTTCCATTTATTTCCCACCTGCTCAATTACACCGAGTAACTCAAGTTCTACCAAAATAATAGCTAGTTCTGATGGATGGTAATTGAGTTTGCTTGCCAATTGATCAATCGGCAATGCTTCCAAGTCCAAACTCTCACAAATGGTTTTTTTGACAGGAGAAAAGCTCTCCCAAGCTCGATGCGCATTTTGTCTATTTTGAGTTACTGGCGAAATACCTAAGATATCTCTTGCGCTATTAACCAACTGAGCACCCTCATTGATCAGGATTTGCGTGCCTGCTGAAAATTCATTAAAAATAGAACCGGGCACTGCCCAAACTTCTCGACCAAATTCAGCAGCATAGTGAGCGGTAATTAAACTGCCACTATCAACTGCCCCTTCAATAACCAAAACCCCCTCGCTCATACCTGCCACGATTGCATTTCTGGCCGGAAAATTGCCAGGTTTGGCTGAAATATGTGGAGCAAAAGGGCTTAAAAAAGTTGCTCCCTGATTTAAAAAATATGTAAATAAAGCCTGGTGTTCTGGAGGATACATGAAATCAAAACCAAAACCCAAGATTCCCACTGTTTTGCCATTTGCCTGCAGGGCGGTTCGTTGAGCAACGGCATCTACTCCATACATAAATCCAGAAGTAATGGTTTTTCCAAATTGAATCAAGGAAGGAATAAATTCAGTGATCACTCGTCGACCATATTCAGTAATGTTTCTAGTACCCACTACTCCCAAAAAAGATTCTCTGCCCGTCAACTGAGCTCCTCTGGCAAACAAAAGCGGAGGAGATCGGTCAAGCTGATTCAATAAACCGGGAAACTCCAAATCACTTTTTAATACCACCCGAACATCTTTACTTAATAATTGCTCGTAATATGAATTAATATTATGTTCTTTTTTAAACTTTTTTATTGATTCTACAATCTTTTTATCCAAAGATATTTCTTGCCAAATTTGAGCCTTATTTACCCAAAACTCTTGTTCAGTCACTTCGTGTTTAGTTAGGGCATTGAGAATTGCATTGAAAGTTGCCGGCCCCACTCCATCAATTGCATACAGCGCTGTTTGAAATTTTTTTGACCAAACCATACGAATAGTATCAATAAAAATCTGACATAAAATGTAACACGGGGAGAAAACTGAGTTAATTGCTAATTATGGAAGAGTTTGACTATCTTCAACGGATAGTTCCTCTGATAATTCCTCAGGAATGGCTTGGCCGGCCAGCCAATCAATGATTGTTCTGGCTATCGGAGCTGCTTCTCTAGATCCCTCGGCAAAAAGCTGTGCTTCATCACTCTCTACTAAAACCATAATAGCTAGTGTTTGAGGAAATCCATGAAGTTTAACGCGTCTGAGCCAAGCTTGACGCTCTTGAGTTAAATCTAGTTTTTCTTCAGAAATTATTCCTGCCTTTGTAGAAGATGCGTTTTCTTGAGTAGCATCCAAGTTTTCTTTGATAGTAATCTGCGAATTCAAAGAAGCCATTTCTTCTGCCAGAACCTCTGGAGAATCTGATAAACTTGCCAAGTCATCTGCCAATAATGTTGGCAAACCACCGATTACCATCCCAAATAAAGCATTGGTCTTGCGGTAGCCCTGCTCATCACTCGCGCCAAACTCTGCCGTACCGGTTTTGCAAGCCACCACTCCTCTTCTAATTTGTTCTGCAGGACTGAGATCTGAAGGGAGGAATTCTCTGCGAGCATTCCAGTCAAAAAAGGGAAAAGCCGTTCCCCCTGCGGAACAAGCTCCAATCATTCCCTCCTGAATAGCTGCCAAATTTGTCTCGCCAATGCCCAGAGAAGCGCAGTTGATTTTTTGTTCCGCCTGATCCTGAATCACAAATGGTTGGCACAATCGCCCATCATTGCCAAATAAAGCCACCATTTGAGTTAACTGCAAAGGTGTGGCCAATAAATCACCCTGACCAATACCAAAATGATAGGTATTACCCAAATACCATCGCTCACCCATTGTCTTTTCTTTCCACTCTGGATCTGGCACTAAACCAGCTTTTTCACCAGGCACTTCAATCTTGGTTAGAGAACCAAAACCAAATTCTCTAGCTTTCTGTGCCAGAGCCGTGATGCCTGTCCATTCCGCAGCTTTATAAAAGAAAATATCGTTGCTACGAGTAATAGCATGTACTAGAGAAATAAGCCCTTCTGTTCGACCATATTGAGTGTAATACCAGTTGGCATATTGGAAATCATTGACCTTCAAAATTCCCTGATCATCCACCGTTGTATCCAAACCAAAAGCATTATTTTCCAAACCAGCCACAGCCGTTACCAATTTAAAAATTGAACCAGGCGGATATAAACCACTAATGGCTCTATTGAAAAAGAGTTTTCGCTCATCCGCCAAAGCTGTTTGCAAAGCCGTGGATCGTTGCTGATCATCTTGATCAAATTTTATTGTAAATAAATTACTATTAAAGCTGGGAGTACTAACCAATGACAATAGTTCACCTGTTTCTGCATTTAAAATCACTACTGCACCTGCTTTATTGCCCATTGCTCTCCAGGCTACCGTAGACAAAAAAGGGTCTAAAGTAGTGTTTAAAGAAAGACCGGGTTGAGGTTCTATCTTCACTTGCTCTGCCTGTTTTTCTCCCAAAGCATTAATCTCAAACTCTTGATAGCCATCTTTACCACGCAATAACTCATCAAAGCGCTGTTCCAGGCCCAATCTACCCACTGCATCAGTCAAAAGCAAGGCATTGTTGTTTTTTAAGTCATCTTGATTGACTACGGAAGTGTAGCCCAAAACATGAGCCATAGAAAATGGTCTAGTGTATTGGCGTTGTAGACGATAACCTACTGCAAAAGGTTGTTCTGTCTTGAGTTGTAAAGCTTCTAGTTGGCTCACAGGCGTCATGGTGGAATAAGCAGCCAACGGATTGTCATAGCGAAAATATTGACGAATATTTAAAACCAGAGGATCACCATAGCGGTCCAGAAATGTTCCTCGCTCAGCGGGAATATTAACTCTAAATTGGCGATTATCTTCAGAAATTTGACGATAAAAATTACCGTTGAAGATTTGTAAATCGATCACTCGGATAATCAAAAGAGATAATACCAACATAGCTATTATGTTGATTTTTTGAATGAAGGTGTCTATTCTTTTTGGATTCTTTACTCGCCTTAGCGAACTCTTTTGTCCAAAAAAATTGAATCGTTTTTTTGCCATAATTTTTTTATCAAAGAAACACCACTTATCTTAAAAAAGATCAACCAGCTAATGATGGTTGATAAACTAATAATCCAAGATAGCTTTGTTTTTGTTATCACACCAATCAATAGTACTGTACAAACCAAATAAACTAGATAAATTCCATTGCTTCTTCTGTATTTTTTCCAAGCAAACCAAATAATAATTATGGCTAAACCAGAAACAGTCAAAGGCAGAGCATAAACTGAGGCCATGATCACAGCCAACATAAAGAGGCTAATCAATTCTGTATTGGGTGAAAAACCCATTAGCCACTCCCCACTCAACCATAAGCTTAGCCAGGGCAAACCTATTACCGATTCCAAACTAACCAATATAGTCCAAGCTACTAGACGAAAAAAGAAAATTGAATTGTTTTTCATTAACGTATTTCCACTAGAGGTACTTCAAAAAATGATACGTACTGCTCTACTATTGCTTGTTTTACCGATGCAGACGGACTATCAATGATTTTGGTAATTCTGCCGATTGAAAGATTCTGCTCAATCTGGGGTTGACCTGCTGTGATGATTCGTTCCCCTACCATTAATGGCTCGGTTTTGGCCACTTCATCAAAAATAATTTTTTTGCCGTCTCCTCTGATTAAACCCATCGTTCCCAAGCTAGTTTTGGCCAAAACCGAGCGAGCATCTTTACTTGAAAGCAAAGCAATTCTGGCTTCATGAGCACTCACTGCCGAAACTTGACCCAATAAAATATCTCTACTCAAAACCGCCGATCCCACTTGCACCCCCTCTGCACTACCAGCAGCAATGGCTGGCCTAGCAAAAGCCACGATGGGACTGGTCAAAACAACTCTTTCACCAATTCGATCGGTATTGTTGAGCAGGAACTTTAATTCTTCGTTTTCGCGACGAAGCGACTCTAGTTCCGCTAGTGATGCCGAGGTTTCCGCGAGCCGCAGTTCCAAGTCTTGGATGCGCTGAATCGCTTTGGGTAATTTTTCCACATCTTTCCAAAATCCAAACACTTGATTAAATCCACCAATCCAAACCTTTTTTACTGGCAATAAATTGCGATTGATTGCCGTGGTAATTGGTGGAGTCAATCCCGCTAAATCCAGCACCAAAAAAATGCCCAAAATAATGACTGTTTTTTGCCAATTAGCTAGCTTTACTTGAGGAAAAATAGTTAAAATATCTTTTAAAACCATTCGACTCCTTGAATTATTTCTAGTTCCGAGTGTAAAAATAAAACTTGAGCAACTTGCTGTTTTTGCATGAAATGATAAACAAAAGCATCTCCTACCACCAACCATTGGTCTAGATTGTGATTAGTAAATAAATTATTGGCTGTCAACCGACGCCAAGCCAGTTCCAAATTTTTTTGCAACAAATCAATAATTGTTTTTAATTGTTTTCTAGAAAGAGACAGTGTAACTACTTGTTGATTTTGAATGTTCTTGCCTCTCAATACAAAAGACTGAATTTCCAAATTTTGACCTAAAGCCTGATAAAGTTTGGCTACTGAGTCTTGAGACACCGTCAATGCTACCTCGCTTTGTAGTAACTCTCTAATTGTTTGATAAGCTGATTTTTTTAAATAGTCAAAGTTTAAACTTAATTGTTCCTGCTGACTAAAAATCACTGCTTCACTCACATCATCACCCAAATATAACCCCACTCCCTCACGTATTGCCTGACGTTGAGCAAATGTCTTGAGAGCAGTTGCAAATGTTACCAAATTGATTTTTTGGAAACCAGCTTTTTGAAAAACTTGTTTGATAATTTTTCGCTCCAAAGGAGAGCTGAGGGTGGGCACAAATACGGTTGCAGACTGCCAAATGAAAAAACTTGCTGCCGATAGACCAATCATCTCGCATAATTTGATTACGGTATGAGCTGCTACATCTACATCTGCTACTTGCCCATCAGCAAAACCAGATCCAACGGGTAAAAACAAACTTTTCTTTTTCTTATCCCAAATCAACAACAATTCTTTACTAGAAAACCAAAACACACCATGTTCTTTTTCAAATATAGATGACTTAATTTTTGGCAAAATAAAACGTTGCATAAGCATACTGAGCCTAGCAAATGCTATCAAGAAATACTAGCTCAAGCAGTGAGGTTGTTGAGAATTTGCGCACCAGTCTTCCAACGCTCTGCAGAAAATTCTTGTTCAGCTTTTTGAATCTCATCAAGCTTAGAAGCTCTATTGGTAAAATATTGTTTTAATCCAATCAAGCGCTCTCTAATCATTACTTCTTTCAATTCCAAAGCTTTTTCCAATATTATTTCTTCTACATCAGGGACCAATTCCTCTACTTTGGCAATTAATTGACTTTGTAATTCAGTTTCAGAAAGAGAGTCTTGCTGACGCAGTTGTTGAATTTCCTCTAATTGTTCTGGTTTTACCAGAAGAGGTAAGTCTTTGTCCAGAAAATCATCCCAAAGAGCCTGTTGCAACTCATCCAAAAAAGCCTCTTTATCTGCTTGATCAGCATCAATCACTCCCAATAACTCAAAAATATTTTGTTCTTCAATCGGTTCTACTGATTTGATTGGTTCATTGGTTGACTGATCGATTCGCTTAACAGGTTCATTGGTTGACTGATCGATTTCAGCCAACTTCACTGAATCGCTTTTTAGAATGTCACGATATTCTTCTTGAGAAATTGTTCTTTCGTCCGAGTCGTTCAAGTCGCTTCCAGCAGTTTTTTCTTCTTTCTTTTCCTCATTTTTCATTTGGTCTGGAACTGGAGAAACTGGCCTAGATGGTAATGAATTGGTCGAGTTCGCCTTATTTTGTCTATAACGATCTTCATACTTATTTAACACTTCTTCTAATTCCATCAAAGGATCTCTGTCAGCCGTTGATTTTTTAACTTCTTCCACTTGCTCAACGATTTTTTTATTTTCGCTTTTTTCTTGGTTTCGCAAAGTTTCGTACTCTTGCAAAGCCTTTTCTAGTTCTGCCAAAGGATCACTTTTGGGTTGGCTGGGTTTCGGAGAATTCGGCGATAAAACTTGGTCGGAAGCCGATTCTGTTTGATCGACAACTGGCTCAAGATTGGCTGAGACTGGACTAGGATTTTGAGCTAAAGAAGGAGGTATATAAGAATCTACGTATGAATTTGAGCTGGAATCCGTCGCAGGAGAAGTAGCAACTGGAGCCGCAGAAGAAGTCCGAGCGAGAGTCGAAGATGGGGTCGAAAAAGGAACCGAAGAAGAACTAGTGGGCAAGCTATTGTCTGTCATACAACTAAAATAATATTACCTGCTAATCAGGTTGTCTATACTATAACAGAAAAAACCAAGGTACACTAAAGATCATATTTATGAATTTGGTTGCATTCATTACTGCTCTCTATCACGGCCTATTTTTACTCACTCCTTTTATATTTACCTGGATAAATAGTGAATTATTTCAAATTAGCAAAATGCTTTTTGTCTACGTATTTGCCACAGTTATTGGAGCCTTATGGATTGCACGAATGATCACAGAAAAAAGACTTATTTGGCGCAAACACCCAGCGGTTTTGTTAGTTTTAATTTTTTTGGCTGGTCAAGCAATCGCTACTTTATTTTCTATTCATCTCAGAACTTCTCTGTTGGGTTATTACAGTCGTTTAAATGGTGGATTTTTTTCTTCTCTAGCTTTTACCGTTCTTTTTCTAGGACTGCTAAACAATGTCCCCAAAAAACAAATTTTTCCTTTACTTCTTACCAACATCGTGGCAGTTAGTTTGGCAGCTTTATATGCTCTACCAGAGCATTTTGGCATCTCCCCCAGTTGTTATCTCATGCATCAAGAATTTGGAGTGAATTGCTGGAAACAAGATGTGCAAGCTAGAGTGTTTGGCACTTTTGGTCAACCCAACTGGCTCGCTACTTATTTAGTAGGCTTGGCTCCGATCGTAATTTTCTTTGGCTTTAGAAAAATTAATAAATTGCATAAACTTTGGTGGAGCCTATCAGGCTTAATTTTATTAGTACTCTTGTTTACTGGTTCTAGATCAGGATTGTTGGGTTTGGGAGTGAGCGGAATTGGTTTTGGCCTGCTCTATCATCAAACTACTATTAAGAAAAAGTGGAAAAAATTTATTCGTCCTTTAAAAAACAAATTATTTACTGCTGGGTTACTGACAACGATTTTATTGATAGGAATCAATTTTATTCACAACCAGTTACCTTCCCCAAAAGATACTTTCGATCTTTCTCAAGGCACCAGCTCTGTTGATATTCGTCTAATTGTTTGGCAGGGGGCTTTGAAAGTTTGGCAACGCTATCCATTATTTGGTTCCGGACCCGGCACCTTTGCTTATAGTTATTATCAAGATCGACCGGTCACTCACAATTTAGTTTCCGAGTGGGACAACCTTTATAACAAAGCTCACAATGAACTTTTCAATTACTTAGCCGAAACAGGTCTGGTGGGTGCTCTCACTTACTCGCTATTCATGGGCGGACTAATGTGGCTATTGTTTGACAGCATTCGCACTCAACCCAAACAGTTCTCGGTGGCACATGCGGTACTACTGAGTATGATTGGCCTTTCGGTTACTCTTTTCTTTGGTTTTTCTACAGTCACGAGCAATCTTTTGCTGTTTTTATTACCAGCCATTGCGTTTCTGCCAGAGGAAATCATTGTCAAAAAAACAGCCAAAATGATTAATTGGCAAAAATGGATGCTGGGGGCTTTAATGCTTATAACAACTATTATTCTCTGGAAAATTGGCCAAGTTTGGAGAGCTGACTGGTATTTTGCCCAAGGCAAGAAATTACAAGATAACTTTGAATATTCCCAAGCAGCCATTAGTTTGGAAAAAGCGATCAAATTAACTCCCCGCGAAGCTCTCTATTATGATGAATTAGCCAATTTATATAGCGAAGCAGCCCTCCAATATTCTCTATTGAAAGAACCGGATGCTGATCAACAATTGGCCAGTCAACAATTGACAGCAGCAGCCATTCAAAACTCTGATTACGCATTACTACTCAACCCTAGAAACTTAAATCTTTATAAAACTAGAGTCAGAGTATTTTTCTTATTAGCTCAAATAGATAGTAGTTATTTTGGCCAAGCAGAACAAATCTTGAAAGCAGCCATTGATCTCTCTCCCACTGACGCTCAACTTTGGTATAACTTGGGAATTGCTCAACAAAGTCAGGGCAAATTTGCTCAAGCGGTAGAAACTCTCCAGCAAACTATTGAGCTTCGCTATAATTACATCAAGGCACGTATTGCCTTGGGCGATCTATTAGTGCAGTTGGGCAGAGTTGAGGAAGGTAAACAACAATATCAATTTATTTTGGATAATCTAGCTACTACCGATACAGAAACTCAAGAAAAACTTCGTGCTTTGGAACAGCCAATTGATGATACTTTTGAATAATGAATAGTCGTCAGCTTTATCAACAACTTATTATTCCTCCCAAACTCCAGCAACATATGTTGACTGTGGCTGCCGTAGGTAAATACATTATCGATCATTGGCAAGGTCCTTTCATCAGTGAGCAAACAATTATCAATGCTTTGTTAGTCCATGATTTGGGTAATTTGGTGAAGTTTGACTTGACCAAAAATGCACAAGTAATTGATCCAACGCTTTTGACTGATGACTGGCGAAAAAGGCAAGTGGCACTGAGAAAAAAATATGGACACAGTTCTCATCAAGCAACAGCAAAAATAATTCAAGAATTGGGCTTGCCAATTCAAATTCAGCAATTGGTTAGTAATTTAGATGCAGCCAATATTTGTAATAATGCCAATGATTCTTTGACACAACAAATCTGCAGTTATGCCGATCTGCGAGTGACGCCCAAAGGGGTTGCCTCTTTAACCGAGCGTCTCACTGATCTTCGCGAGCGTTATCAAGCCAAGTATTCTATCTGGAAAAACGATGCTTTTTTTGCACAACACAATCAGTGTGCTCAACAAATAGAAGCCACTCTTCAACAATATACTTCAACTGACATCATCAATATTCCTTCAGAGAAAATCGAGCTTCTTCTGGTAGAATTAGCTCAGTTTGAAATATTGACAAATTAAATTTATGAAAATCGTGACTATCCCTCACCCAACTTTGCGAATCCCAGCGGAAACCGTGGTTGATTTTGATGCTAATTTACAAAACTTAATCAAAAAAATGCAAACTGCGCTACAAAACTCTACCAATCCGCACGGAGTTGGTTTGGCTGCCAATCAGGTTGACACTCTCTATAGAGTCTTTCTTACCGATATTCAAAGTGACAACAAAGCTCGGCTCAAACCCAAAGTTTTTATCAATCCCATCATTACCAAACATAGTAATCAGCACACTTTTGGACCAAACGCTGATGATCCCCAACTAGAAGGTTGCTTATCCATGCCAGGACTTTATGGAGCGGTACCTCGTTGGGAATGGGTAGAAGTAGAGTTTAAATCATTCAAAAATAAACAATTGATAGAAGAAAAAAATCGCTTTGATGGCTTTCACGCCAGAGTAATACAACACGAATTAGATCATCTAAATGGTATTTTGTTTACAGATTATTCACTGGAGTTCGGTTTGCCGGTTTATCGAGAAAAAAAGAAAGAACTGGTGGAAATAACCGATCGCTCGGCTTTGGAACTTTATTAAATTTAATTAATCATGATTTACACTCTCGCCCTTGCTGGCTCGACTGAAAGAACATTGCAAGTAGCACAAACTCTCCTGGCTGACAAACGATTTAAACTAAAATTTATCATCACTCCCCAACCCAAACCTGTTGGTCGTCAACAAACTTTGATTCAAAATCCTGTTCATCAATTTGCTCAAGAGAACCAATTGCCTATTATTTTAATCGATCGGAAACTTGATCAAAAAGTCCAGTTAAAAATCGAGACTGATTTTGCCCAGCAATCGATTGATTTTTTACTCGTGGTAGATTTTGGCTATTTGATCCCCCAATGGTTGCTCAAGTTGCCCAAAGTTGCACCGCTCAACATTCATCCCTCACTTTTGCCTCGTTGGCGCGGTAGCTCCCCTGGCCAGTTTGTGCTACTCTCTGGTAATCCAAAATCAGCAGTGACCTTGATGATTATGAGCGAAAAAATGGATGAAGGAGCAATCATCGCTCAATTGCCTTTTACGGTCGATCAAACTTGGACTCAAACAGAATATTACTCTCATAGTTTTGATTTGATCTGCAAACAATTAGGTGATCTGATCGATCAATTTGCTCAAAATAAAATCAAAGCTGTCCCACAACCAACCGACTCCCCCACTCCAATTGCCAAACGTCTAACCAAACAAGATTCTTTTTATGATTGGTCTGTTATTAAACAAGCAATGGAGAGTGGTCAGCGAGCAGACAAGATAGAAAGAGCTTGTCGCGCTTTTTATCCGTGGCCCAAACTCTGGACCAAAGTAATGACCAATCAGGGAGAAAAACGCCTTATTATTCATCGCTGTCACTTGAGTCAAGGCGAGCAAATTGAGCAGGCCACTCAATCCAAACAGACCAAGCAATTGATTTTGGATCAAGTGCAATGGGAGGGGAAAAATATTACTTCTTGGAACGAAGCAAAAAATAGTCTTTTGGAAGAATGAAATAGAACAGATTGAAACTCAGAAAAATTATTTTTTAGTGGCTTTTTCTTCAGGTTTATAGTGAGTAGTTACTCCTGATTTTTTCATCATGCGCAAGATTTTGGTGGGTACGCGTAAGCGACGTTTTTTGCCATCAACCAAAATTGTCACGGTGTGCAAGTTATACTTGAACGTCCGACTTTTGCGGTTTTTAGCATGCGACACGGTGTTGCCGATGTGCGCTACTCTGGGAAATTTAAAATCAAAACCTTTCATAACAGGATGGGATTGTAGCATCTCACTGGAATTTGAGCAAACAGTAGCTGATTTGAGCAATCGCGTATAATGAAAACCTATGATTGATCTGCTCTTCAGCTCGCCACTTGCTTTCGTCATAATTTTTGGCGGACTACTTATGTCCATTACCATTCATGAGTTTGCTCATTGTTGGGTGACAGATAAGCTGGGTGATCCAACACCCAGAGCGAGAGGTCGGCTCACTCTTGATCCACGCTCTCATTTGGATTTACTGGGCACTCTCATGATTCTTTTTACTCGTTTTGGTTGGGGCAAGCCAGCTCCATTTGATCCTTACAACCTCAAAAATCCCGTGCGCGACACGGCCATCATCGCTGTCGCTGGACCAATTTCCAATTTGCTAGTTGCCCTGATTCTTTCTCTTTTGCTCAAACTTGGTTTATTTCCAGTTTTATGGTTGCAAGTGGCAGTTTTCCAAATTATGGCGATCAATATTATGTTGGCTATTTTCAATCTGGTTCCTGTCTATCCGTTGGATGGCAGTAAAATCCTGACGGCCCTATTACCTCAACAAACAGCCCTAGAATATGAAGAGATTATGCGTCGTTATGGCACTCTTGTACTCATTCTATTAATTTTTCCTTTCAACGGAGTTTCTCCAGTAGCCCGATTACTCTCTCCCATAATCAACATGGTCCTAAGCTGGTTGGTTTAAAAATAAATTATTAAGTGGATTAAGTGAAAATTTGATCAACTGAAAAAAGTTACCCCCACCAAAATCACGAAAAATATAAAGGCAAAAAGCATGAATAAAAGACGCCACCAATGAGGTTGATATGCTTTGGGCAGGTGTTTTTTATTCAGCCAAAAAACCAGTGGGAAAGCCACCATCATAGCTGCAGCATTCAAAATCGCTGATAAAGTGAGTAAAAAGCGGGGTTCTTGCCAGCCAACTAAATAGATGATGACCCCCAAACCAATTTGCAACCAAAGAGCAATATAAAACCCAAAAGAAAGATTAGCTTTTTTCTGGTTACTAAAAAACAGAAAAATATTTTCAGAAATAATACGTGAAGAAGATTCCAAAATTCCCAAATGGGTAGAAAACAACATCAGACCTGCTACCAATAAAAAAACATTGCCAAGCAGTGCGTGCGATCTGTCAGTAATCATTGCTGATTCGGTATACAAAAATGCCAGTCCCTCACCTACTTTGCCACCATAAACCAATGCTTTGGCTAGAATTGCCAAAATCACGATCGTTAAAAATCCCAATAACCAAAAAATCAAGAAGTGTTCCAAGTTTACCAATCCCCACCATTTCCGCCACAATTTTCTGTTGCTGGTAGAATCAACAAAGCGACTACCAACTACCGCAATTTTTTTCTCTCCCGAAGCAAAGAGTGATTTAATTTTGGCAGTGTATTTGCCCATGCCAAAACCTTTTTCTTTAATGTAATAAGACTGAGCTAAATTCAAATTGCCACCACCTCCAGAGTAAGCAAAGGCACCCAAGAATGAAGCTAGAGCAATCCCCGGTGGGAAAAACCACCAACCATCTCCTCGACCAATCAATCCCCAACCCAACTCTCTCCACTCAGTTGCCCCAGAAAACATGAAAGTTAATAAAAGAATGAAAGGCAAACTGATAAAAATAATTCCTTTTTGCACCTGTTCCACGGTTTTATATAAAGTCTTTCCCAAACTCAAAATTATTCCCACCAATAACAAAAAACCTATTGCCAGCCAAGTTTCGTTCAAAAAAGGAAAAAAACTGACCATAATCTGAGCTGTAGCAGAAGAAAAACCAGGCAAAGACCAAGGAATAAAAGTAGAAATAATAAACCATAAAGGAATCCAGCGGGCCAATTTTCTAAACCCTACAAAAACACTCTCACCCCAAGCCAGTGAGTAACGCATTGTTTCTGTGTTGAGAATAAACTGAAAAGAAATTCCCAAAAGACCACCCCACAATAATCCCAAGCCGTAATGGGCGGCCAAATACGGCCATAAAATCAATTCACCACTGCCCAGAGCTAGGCCCAACAAAATAAAAGATGGACCCAAGGTGCCAAGAATACTCGGTGGCTGGGGCAAATTTTTTGACTTGGCAGGCATGAACTAAAGTATACAAAAAAAAACCAAAGATAACATCTTCATTCAGGATTTTCGTCATGTGATTGAGAAAACTGAAAAAACAGAAATTATTGATTTTTTGAAAAAATAAATAAGGTGTTTCCCCCCGCTCGGCTTTTCAGCCGGGCGGGGCGGGGTGTGTTTTACTGCAAAAAGTAAATTATTGCAGTAAAAACAGCCAACAATAGCAAGATTTTGCTAATGTTGGCCGCTAATTCTCCTCCCCGTTGGTCGTGATTGTTGTACGACCTATAGGAGAGGAAAATGCTGACTACCGCGCCGCCCGAAAGGGCGGCTATTAGCAGTAAGCTTCCCATCCTTTACCTCCTTTCCCCTCCTTTGCGGAGGGAGATTAGGGTGGATGGCTCAATTTGTTGACAACAAACTCAGCAATCCACCCAGCGGAAGTAAAGAATAGTGTTAAAGTGCTAAACCAGAGACGAGTATATCAAAATATAGCAGTAAAGTCAATATTATAGGATAAAAATTAAAGCTTGAGCGGTCGGCCGGGTATCTTTAATTACTATACCTCACGAAACGATCAACAACCAAGCAACATTAATGTAAAATAAGTCTTTGCTTCATTCTCGCTTCATTGCGATTGAGTAATTTTTATTGTATTTTATTTCCCCAGCCATGAAGGTTTTAGTGGTTGGGATCACACCACTGCCCTGGAAATTCTATCAAGCATTGCAAAAAAAGCATGTTTTGTCTGTTCATTCTATTCGAAAACCTTTTTTAAAATTAATTGCCCAACATCAATACCAAACAACGATTATTTGGTCAGAATCACTGTCACTAGCATTTACCAAAAAACTACTTTTCCAATTACGAGAAAATTTCCCTTCCTTGAATATTTTAATATTGAGTAATCCACTCACTTCCCTACAACGAGCAGAGCTTTTATCTGCCGGAGCCAAAGATTGTCTTTCAAATTCAGTTTGTACTCAAGAATTACTGGCTCGTTTGTCCAACATCAGTCACACGAAAAACTCAAAACAAAACTCAGCAATATTTTCTTATAAAGACTTTCGATTTGAGTTCGAAAAAAAACAAGCTACTTATAAAAAAACCATTGTTCATCTTAATAAAAAGGAGGCCTTGCTACTCAGCACTCTTTTGAGTAGACCAAATTATGTATTTTCTTTTCAAACTCTTTACAACATCGTCTGGAATGCCACTCGTCAACCATCCTCTAATAGTCTAGAAGTCTATATGTGCTCACTCCGCAATAAAATTGATAAACAATTTGGTTTGAGTTTATTTGTCACTTTCAAAGGTCAGGGTTACGGAATAGTTGTTTGAAAAATTCAAAAATAATCTTATTGAACTTGATCAATTTTCAAATCAAGGAATTTTTGAAATTAACTTAGTTACAATTATCTAGTTAGAAGAAAATTTTCTAGGGTTTTTTCCGTTAAAAAACGGGTTATTTCTTAATTTTGTATTTAATTCTTCAAGGGTAAGCTCTTCCTTAAGATAAAGGAGCATCATTCTTTCCAGATAAAAAGCCTCATTTCGCAATCGTTCTTCTTTATTTTCTTTTGGTTTTTGAAGTAATAATTTTTTCAAACATTCTGGAAAACGCATATATCAAATTGTAACATGATTTACTGAGAAACCCAACTCTAAGCAACAAATTTTTTAATAATTCTCAACAGTCGAGGCTTCTGTGATAACTCATCTTTTTTTACCCAAATAACAGCTCCTACTTTTAGACACTGATCATCATTTAGTGATGAGTTTTTCTTTCTTACATTCCTAATTTCACATTTGTAATATCCACACTCAAAACTTTTTATCACTACTTCATAAGTAATATGCTGGTTGGGGTTAGATTCTGGAATTCGAAGAAATAAATATTGACCGTCCCGATACTCTCTTTCATCTTGATCTTGATCTTCATCTTCATCTTCATCTTGATCTTGATCTTCAAATTCTTGAAAAGTTTCACTGGTTCTCATAGAAAAACATTGTATCAAAAAATATCAAAGCAGGGACTAGTAGAGTGTGTTGAAATTTATAAAAATTATTCACTTTCTTCAAACTGTGGTTGGTGATGTAATTGAGTTATCCCTTGTTTAAAAAATCGCAACAAACCCCACTTTTGCAGTAGTTTTCTATATTCACACTTTGGTATTTCAGTTCGTGTTTTATTATCTTGATTAACCAGTTCAATCAAGATTGGACTAGCTTTCTCTCCCGAAATTACCCAATAAACTTCTTCATATGTGGCCAAGTCTGAGTCGCCTTCATTGCCCTTTTGGGGAATAACATCTATTTCAAAATAACCATCCTCAAAAAATACCTTGATTTCTTTAATATCTGGAGATTCTTTAAGAATGATGCCATCAACCTCAATATCAGGCTCAACAGCAAAGGTATTTGCTGTCATTTCTTTTGGAAGTATTTCTGCAAGTAAACATAAACCAATATAATCAATCGTTGGTTCAATCTTGGGAACGCCCCATCCTCGCTCAAAATCATATTGTGCAGGCAAACCACTCAGGGCAACCAGGAAATTAGCATAAAAAGCAGTGTGTTCTGTTTTTATTGTTTCGAAGTTCAATTCTTCTGGATCCATATGCTAATTGTATCAAAAAATATCAAAACAGGGATTAGTGGACGGTATTGAAATTTTTTACGCTCTAAATACGTATTTATGTTAATATTAAAAGATATTAAAAATGTAAGTAAGATTTATGAATGAAATAATTAATAAAGAAATAGAAATTCTGTGGGCGGATGACGAGAAATATAGCGTGGAACAGAAACTCGAAGCATTTAGTAGACTAAAGGAATCTGCTTCTGAAAAAGACTTACCTCAATTACTTGAACTTTTAAAATCTGATAGAAATAATTTTTGGACAAGAGAATTATTATCTGAACCTGTTAGCCAACTTGGTGGTTCGGAATGTCTACCGGAATTGTTTGAAGCCTTGTTTCTTAATGAACAAGAAGGGCACGATAACGACAGTTTTCGTCTTTTTTTAACCGAAATAGCGGAATCTGAACCAGAAAAATGCAAAGAGCAATTAATGTTGCTACTTTCGAAACCTGATTTTAAGAATAAAAAAGATGCAGAGTGGTTACTTCAATTTTGCAAATAATAAATTACAAGCTTTTTAATATTTTAAACCCATTTTGCAGGAACTAGTGGAGGATGTTAGAACCTACTTTCTCAAATTAGAAATCAATCTAACACAATAACTTTTGCATTTTGCATTGAATTAAGATCGTAAAAATTTCTAGGATCTAGGTTCTTCTTTGTTGCCTCAATTATTCTTCCCACGCCAGCATGACTAACTATCAACACATTCTTGTCTCCCTGGGCTAACTCATTTAACAAATCATGCACACGATTTTGAAATGCATGCGGATCCTCTGCCCCTTTAGCCGTAACTAATTCTTCAGAAGTAATTTTATGATAGGTGGTGCCCGTTAACTCACCCATGTCATACTCGGATATTCTTTCATCAATTTCTATTTGAGAACTCAACTTGGCTTCTTTCGCTATTATTTGAGCTGTTTCATAAGCTCTTTTAAGTGGTGAAGTAATAACTCGATCAATTTTAAAGTTATGATTTAATAGATCAAGCGCAGCTTGTTTAGCCTGTTGACGACCTAATTCAGTTAATGGAGTATTCTCTCTTTGACCAGCAAATGTATGTTTTACATTTCCTTCGCTCTCCCCGTGACGAACAAAATATATTTTTCCCATAGATGAGACTTATTATACCCAGTTCAAAAAATGTTATTTGAATTAAAAAGATAGCTTTTAATCCACTTGCAGGCTCACTAGGACTCGAACCTAGGCGAAGGGTTTTGGAGACCCTCATGCTACCACTACATCATGAGCCTTAGAAGGCCAATTATACCGCATTCCCCTTGCGTTGGTTTTGGAAAGCCTTTAATCTATACCATATGACAACTTTAGATAAATTACTGCGTCAAACAAAAAAACTAGATAAAAAATATTTGCGCAAAACCAAAGTTCCTCTAGTGACTGTTTCCGGTACCTATCATGAAGATCTCAAAGGCTTGCATAATTTGCCTGAGGACGATTTGAAAAAAGATTTGGTATTTTCCCGCGCTCATTATTCCATGACTATTGCCCAGGCGATGACTACTTGGAAAAATAAAATTGACCCAAAAGAAGCTTGGATTTTTGATCCTACAAATTACGTGCATGCCAAAAACTGGTCTGGAATAAAAATAACTGAACTTATTGGTCGTCTAGTGGCTCGTTATCATGCGCTAAAAATGCTCAAAAACTTGGTTGATAAATTTGGTAGACAAAAAATGCCTATTCTGGCTAGCATCACTCCTCCATTGCTTCATTTTACTAGAGAAATTAAGAATCCTATTTTGTCCTTTCATATCGCTGCCGGCAATATTTTACTAGAAAACGGGAAAACCGTGATGCAGGTTATTACTGACCCACACGTGCGTGATGAATACATAACCAATAGTGAAAAGCCAACAGCCTTTTTTTGTGTATTTGATGAAAACACCAAAGAAGAGTTTATGCGCAAAGCCTATAAAATGGATAAAAAAGTAGATGAAACAAAAATTCAACAAAGAGTCATTGTCACCGGTCCGCCCATTGATCCTCGTATTCTCAATGTCGCTGAAAAAAAACGCGCTTGGACCAAAGCTAGTAATAGACCTTTACGCTTGTGTCTAACCACTGGTGGTTTAGGTACTAATAAAGAAGAGATTGAGAGTATTTTAAAACAACTTTTGCCTGAATTGGCCAAACCCAATCCTAAATTTCAATTAATGGTTTATGCCGGCACACACTATGACATCAAAAACATGGTGATTGATATTTCTCGTGGCTGCGGTTGCGGTTATGACGAAATTTCAGCTTATGATCCTGCAGAATTTGAAATTGGGGCAAAAATTAATTTTCACCCAACATTGGCTGAAAAAATAACCAAACCACTAGCCGTTATTCACCACCCACAAATTATAGATGCCAATGAATTACTCATTCATTACGGTTTCCCCTGGGCAGATGGTTTTATTACCAAACCCTCTGGTGATATGGCTTATGACGCCGTTGCTAGCGGAGCTTTCTTGTTAACCTTGAGTGAATGGGGTGAGTGGGAAAATAATATTCGAGCCAAATTTATGGCTCATGAAGTTGCTAGAAAAGCTGATATTGAAAATATCTTGCCACAATTGGAAAAATTAATGCGGGAAAATTCTCACGGAGCTTGGATTACCGAAGCTATGCGAAAAACTAAAAAAATAGAGAATGAAGATCCTAATTTTCGAAACGGAACTAAAAATATTTTGAAGGCTTTTGAGGAAATGAAGGCTCAACTTAAGTAACGAATAGACTTTATTATTCGTTGACCAGCCTATTTTAATTTCTTCATTGCTTTATGCTCAGTGTGTTTTTTACAACGCTTGCAATATTTACTAATCGGAAAAGTTCCTTCGTTGCTAGTCTGCTTTTTGAGTTGTTCATTGACTTTATTGAATTCCGTCACATAACCGAATTGCTTACATTTAATGCATTGTAAACCAACAATTTGTCGGGGTCCTTTTTTCTTTTTTGCCATATATATCCTTCAAATACAAGGTGATATTGTATCACACCCAAATTTTGAACCACCTCTGGAATTACTCATCGAGGTTGGATAAAAATTTTATCATCCTGATTCATTGTTTTCTTCTGAGCCACCTCTGGGACTCGAACCCAGGACCTACTGTTTACAAAACAGTTGCTCTAGCCAACTGAGCTAAGGTGGCAATCTAAGTTAAACTCAACTTGGTGCCAGGAGAAGGATTCGAACCTACGAAGGCTAATGCCAGCAGTTTTACAGACTGCCCCGTTTGACCACTTCGGTATCCTGGCTTATTTATGGCGAGTCTACTGGAAAGTATACTCGAAAATGAGCCTTTGTCGGGGATCGAACCCGAGACCTCAGTCTTACCAAGACTGCGCTCTACCAACTGAGCTACAAAGGCATATTTACTTTTCAATTGTAACCCGAGACCTTCCCGCCTTGGCGGGACGCATTCTACCAACCCAAGTTACAAAGACACTCCACCATCTTATTTTACCTTACTCAAGATCAAGAAGAATGGCGAATTCACATATTATACCTGCGCTATTGCTTCGCACAACATTTTCTCCAAAAATCTTCAATGCTTCGCATTATTGACAATGCTTCGCATTATTGACAATGCTTCGCATTATAAGAGGAAAAACTCAATCGACAAGGGAAAAATAACACTTCACTATCAAACGCGAGGGGCAGAACCAGTTCCCCGGATTACTCCAGGTGGGTAGAAGGACACAAATCCCACGGGATCAGTGTACGCCTCATCGCCCTTTATCAAACTGTTGAGGAAATATATGTTCTTACCCCTCCCGCTTGATTGTGAAAGTGCCAGAATCACTATTAAGCTTACTGTAAAAAACAATACGTTGCAAGTCCTTTTCCAGAGGTAAAAAACAAAAAAAACACCTCACAGACAAAGGTGTTTGCCGATTTACACAGCTTTTTTTGTTTGCACTATACTTCAACTTTTTGTCAATGTATCAATAGCGTTTTAGACACTTTTGAACTCGTTTAACCAACTCAATACTTTGTTGCCGTATTTTTCTTTCTCCAAAACATATTTTAAATGTGCGCGGAAATAATTTTCTGGATCACCGGTAGTCATCCATTCTCCATTAGTTTGCTCTACCAATACTTTCTTTGTTTTAGCTACTTGAGTAATAGCATCTACAGTCCATAATTCACCATCTTTACCAGTGCCCATTGGGTTTAAAAATTTGAAAATAGAAGGTTTCAAAAGATAGCGACCGTAGGAAGCAAGCTGAGAAGGCTCCGTACCTAAATCAGGTTTTTCAATAATGTTATCTAGTTCGTTTTTGGAGTTCTTTTTAAAGGAAATGATGCCATATTTATCTACCACTTCTTTACCTACTGTTTGAGCCATAATAATTGCTTCTACTCCTGGATTTTTTTCATAAGCATCAACCAGAGTTTTAGCATCACCTTGATTGCCAAACATCACATCATCGCTATAAAGTACCAAAAATGCTTCTTCTCCCTCTACATATTTTTGAGCAGAAGCAACTGGAGCACCATTTCCATAAGGCAAACTTTCGTCCTGAGTAATAACCGTTATTTTGCTGGGAAAATCCAGAATTTTCTGTACTTGTTCATAGCGTTCTGATTTGCCTTGAGCGGTTAGCTGTTTTTTGATTCGAATTACACTGTTGTGAAAATAATCTTCATAAATTGGTTTTCCCTCTGGAGTGGCAACAATAATGATCTCAGTGATACCCGCCTCCACACACTCTTCCACTATAAATTGCATGATTGGCTTATTGCCAAATGGCAACATGGCTTTGGGGAGAGTTTTGGTAACTGGTAAATAACGGCTAGCAAAACCAGCATCGGTAATGATTGCTTTGCGAACCTTTTGGTCTTCATTTGGTGCAAACATAATTCGTTAATTATACTTAATAATAGAAACGTAGAACAGTATACTACATAAAGTACTTCTGAAAGATTTGCCACTTTCTGATAGAATAGCCTGTCTGTAATTAATAAAACCAAACTTTAATGAAACAACTGCTCCAATACTTTCGGGAAGTTGCGCAAGAACTCAAAAAAGTTTCTTGGCCAAATCGCCAAGAAACAACGAACTTGACCTTGCTAGTAATAGGTATTACCACTCTGGTCGCTTTATATATCAGCGGACTAGACACTGTGTTTCAAAGAATGATGGCAACAATTTTACAAAGGTAATTATGACCGACGACACACAAAATCAAATTGATCAAGAAAAGTTGCAAGAATCAGCTTCAACCGATGAAATCATCAGTGAAACTATTGATGAAAATACTGGAGACTTGGCTGAAGAAAAAACCGAAGACACTATTCAAGAAGAAGCTCTAGAAGTGCCAGAAAAACAAGAAGTTCAAGTAGAGTCTCCCAATTTGGTAATCATTTCCAAAGCAGAAAATAAAAAGGCTCGTTGGTATGTAGTTCATGCCTATTCAGGTCATGAAAAAAAGGTGGCAGAAGCCCTCAAGCAACGAGCTCAAACTTTACAATTAACAAAGAAAATCTTGGCCGTCTTGATTCCCACTCAGGAAAAAATTCAGATTCGCCGAGGTCAACGCAAAACTGTCAAAGAAAAGATTTTCCCAGGTTACATGCTCGTAAACATGGAAATGAGTGATGATGCCTGGTTGGCAGTGCGTACCACACAAGGAGTGACTGGCTTTGTAGGAATGAGTAGCAAACCTACTCCCCTGCCCCGTCATGAAGTAGAAGCCATTCAAAAATACATGGCTCAAGCCGAACCTCAATTTAAAGCAGATTACACAGAAGGCGAAGCCATCAAGATTACGGATGGACCATTTGCTGATTTCTTGGGCACGGTTGATTCTATCGATGAAGAAAAAGGTCAAGTAAGAGTACTAATTAATATTTTTGGTCGAGAAACTCCAGTAGAAATGGACTTCTTACAAGTGCAAAAAGTTTAAAAAATTATAAGTTGGAATAAAAATCATGGCAAAAAAAGTCGAAAAAATCATTAAGCTCAATTTACCAGCCGGTAGTGCTACTCCCGCCCCTCCCATTGGTCCTATTTTGGGCGGAGCTGGCATCAACATGATGGAGTTTTTGAAACAGTACAATGACGCTACCAAAGATCAACGCGGTCAAATTATTCCTGCTGAATTGACTATCTATAAAGACAAATCTTTTGATTTTGTTCTCAAACTGCCACCAGTTTCTGATTTGATCAAACAAGAATTAAAACTCAAAAAAGGCAGTAGCACTCCCAAAACCGAGGTCGTTGGGACCCTGACAAACAAACAAATAAAACAAATTGCAGAGAAAAAAATGCCGGATCTTAATACTAATAATTTGGATCAGGCTATCAAAACCATCAAGGGCACAGCACGCAGTATGGGTGTCAAAATTCAAGAATAATTAAATATTTTTAAAGGAAACTATGGGTACTACCAAAAATGTTGATATGTCCAGCAAAGAAATGAAGGTAAAGATCGTCACTGATCCAGAAAAAAAAGTTGGCGATAATCAAGCAACAAACCAAACCAACCAAAATTCTGATTCAGAAAATCAACCAGTTGAGAAAACAGTTAAACCTAAAATTCAAAAAGTGAGGAGCAAAAAATACCAAGCAGTCAAGTCAAAAGTGGATCGAACTCGTCAATATGACGCATTATCTGCCATAGAATTGGTCAAAAAACTTTCTTATAGCAAATTTGAAGGTACGATCAATGCTGATATTGAAGTAAAAAATACAGATGTTAGCGTGGAGGTCACTCTACCCCACTCTACCGGTCAACAACGCAAAGTGGTTGTAGTTGACGAACAAGTTTTGAAAGAAATTGAGGCGGGTAAGATTGATTTTGATGTTTTGGTTAGTTCTCCAGAATTCATGCCCAAATTGGCCAAACACGCTAAATTATTGGGACCAAAAGGCTTAATGCCTAACCCCAAAAACGGCACTTTGACTACCAATCCAGCTCAAGCAATTAAAGAATTGGCAGCTGGCAAACAGATTTTAAAATCCGAAAAAAAACAACCTTTAATTCATCTTCCCTTAGGAAAAACTTCTATGGAAACAAAGAAACTAATCGAGAATTTACGTACTTTGCTAAATGCTCTAAAGGGCAGGGCGGTGCGTGTAATTCTTTCTCCCACAATGGGACCTGGGGTAAAAGTAGACATTGAAAGCGTTTAACACGCTTTTTTCAATTTTCCTATCAAATTTAAATTGGGTTAGAATAATGCTGTGCAAAAAATAAGTTTAATTTGTGCTGGTTGTATAACTGATCAAATAGGCAATCAATTTAGTTTGTGGCAAGGATTGCGTGAGATTCACCAGCAACAAATAATGACGGCTGTCAAAAATGATCCCTTGCTTGCCAAATTTACTTCTGATCCCCAACGTTTTTCTACTCTCCAAAAACTAAAAACCTGGCTAGCTGGCCCACGAATCATTTATATTCTTACACCCAAAGAAAAACCAAATGAATTATCAGGTCTTGTCTGGTTTTCTCATGAATTATTGTCCGTAGAAAACTTGATTACTGATTCGCTTTTATTGATCGAACCCAGTCATTGGACATTGGGTATCCGCCTCTATCAAAATGCGCGTGGTAAGAGACTCTCTCTTCCATTGCTGAAAAAGACTTTTGCTCATTTTTGGCAAACTAATTCCAAAGAAAATGTGTGGCTGAGTACTGCTTCAGGAAATTCAGTCGCCCAAAAAATTTATCAACAATTTGGTTTTGAGTTTTTGGGTAAAAAAGAAAATAGATTCTTCTATTTAAAAAAACCAAATTAAATCCACCCTTTCTTTCTACCTAGTGCTGTACAATAATCTTCTCACATGACTGAAAGCCAATTTGGAAACCAACTACCCCTAACTCGTGATTCCAGAATCAGTTCTCATGTCAACCTACCCACTTTCAGCACTATTGTTTCTATCACGGCCATTATCTTGCTAGTCTATGCTTTTTTCTCTGGCTTGAGCTATCAATTTTATGCCAGTATTTTGTTTGCGTTTTACAGCGTGATCAACAGCATGTGGATCTCGGTAGTGCTACTCGGTGTTACTCAAACTCTTTTACTAATTCCCTTTCGCCTTGTCAGAGTGATTAAGGCTAATAGTATTAAAGAATTTCAACAAACCGTTACCAAACTCAAAGGTACTGACCAACAAGGTTTTATTCTCAAAAAGAAGTTCCGTCAGGGAAACATTACTTTCTTGTTCTATGCCGTAGATTTCATCATGCAATTGGTTTCGTACATTTCCATAGGACGGTTGTTTTTGACAGATTTTTATTCCAAAGCAATTGACGCTAAAATACTTTACAGTTGGGTTCCTTACCCAGATTACCCCATCAAAGATACTTGGTTTAAAATCCCCTATCTAACGGTCACTGAAACTACTGATTTTGGCTGGCAAACATTACTGATAGTCTGGATTGTCTTACTTATTTTACAAGTCATTATTTTTATCGCCAGACGAACTATTCGCAGTCAGCGCGGATCAGCAACTGAACAAAAAATGTTTGGCGGACGATGGGGTCATTATGCCACTGGCTATTTATTGGTTTTCTTTTTCCTAGCCTGGATTTTGGTGCGACATTTTCCGATTGGTTGGGATTTTCGCATTTTTAGCGGAGACGTTAGTATTCCCAATCGAACTTTCAATACCGTTACTGCCATTGTGACTTTCTCAGTACTGGTCTATCACGGTATTCCTAAAATTATACGCAGAGGTAATTTGGCCAAAAAGATGGGTTTGGAAACCAAAGACATTGATGAAATTCAAAAAGAAATGCTCAAAGATACATTTTTTACCGCTGGAATAGTTGGTTTGGGTGCTTTTTTTATCACCAATCAAATTCCCAGTGCTTTTGAGTTATCTATTTTTACTCTAGAAGTCATTTCTTTGGCTGCTCCATTTACCATAGATAGGTTGGTATTGAAAAATATGTCAGCAAAAACTACTGAAAATCAAGAAATAGCAGAAGCAGAAGCCTTGACTGAAGAGCCTGTCGACGAATAAATCTAGTCGTTTTACGCTCGATCAATTTTAATTTTTCAATTGATTGTTCAGGTCAAAAGACTTGATTCCAGCCGTTTTTGTTTGACAATTTCAACCGTTTCTTTGATGAAATCTTCAACTTTCACGGTCTGTTGCGAGCCATCACGTTGACGAACATTGAGCTGATTATTATCAATTTCACGATCACCAATCGTCAACATGTAAGGAACTTTTTCCATTTGAGCATCTCGAATTTTGGCCGGCAAACGCTCGCTACGATCATCAATTTCGGCACGAATGCCCTGAGTTGCCAATTGTTCTTTAAGTTTTTGAGCATAATTAAGATGCCGGTCTGCAATCGGTAAAATCTTGGCTTGAACTGGGGCTAACCAAACAGGGAATGCTCCTCCAAAGTGCTCGATAATAATTGATAAAAAGCGCTCAACGGAACCCATGATAGCTACATGAATCATTACTATCCGTTCTTGCTCTCCAACTTCATTGATACAAAAAAGGTCAAAACGCTCTGGCATATTAAAATCCAGTTGAATAGTAGCCACTTGCCACTCTCGACCAAGAGAGTCATAAGCCATAAAATCAAGCTTGGGACCATAAAAAGCGGCCTCACCCACTGCCTCAATGGCTTCTACACCTCTGACGCGAACCAATTTTCGCAATTGTTCTTCTGCTTCCAACCACTGCTCTTCTTTACCCAAATATTTTTCTGATTCTTTAGGATCATGCAAAGATAAACGTGGTTGTAATTCAAAATCAAACGCTTGATAAAATTTTTCTACGATATCCCAAACAGCATTAACCTCTTCGGTTACTTGATTTTGACGACAGAAAACGTGTGAGTCATCTTGGGTAATAGAGCGTACTCTGGATAAACCAGTCAATTCTCCTGTTTGTTCGTCACGATAGACCATAGTGGTATTGGAATAGCGTTGAGGCATTTCACGATAACTAAATTGTTTCCGAGCATAAATTTGAGCATGATGAGGACAATTCATTGGCTTTAATACAAACTCGTGGCCTTCTTTGGTAGTCATGCGAAACAATTCATCGCCAAATTTATCCCAATGTCCGCTGACTTCATATAAATCTTTTTTGGTAATGTGCGGAATCTCTACTTTTGAATAACCTTTTTGCTGACGCAACTGCCAAACAAAATCATCCAAAAGATTACGCAAAATCGTGCCTTTGGGTGACCACAGTGGTAAGCCGGGACCAACTAAATCAGAAAAACTAAACAGGTCTAGTTCACGACCGAGTTTGCGGTGATCGCGTTTTTTAGCTTCTTCCAAATTGACGATGTAACTGTCTAACTCCTCTGGTGACTCAAAGGCTGTGCCATAAATTCTGGTCAGCATTTTATTTTTTTCATCACCATGCCAATAGGCTCCGGCAATGCTTAATAACTTGAATGCTTTAATTTCACCAGTAGATTCAACATGCGGACCGGCACAAAGATCAACAAATGAATTTTCTTGATCGGGTTCACCTAACCAATAAACAGTGGCCTCTTCGCCTTTGGCTTCAATCTCATCCAACCACTCTTGTTTATAAGCATTGCCAGCAAACATTTTTCTAGCTTCTTTTATGGCAATAGTCTGTTTACTCATTGGTAAATTCTGATCAATAATGCGTTGCATTTCTGCTTCAATCTTGGGAAACTCAGTTTCAGAAATCTTGAAGTCATGGTCACTATCAAAATCAAAATAAAAACCATCATCGGTGGCTGGACCCATGGCCATTGTGACTTTGTCAGCACCATAAAGCTTGAGCATCGCCATGGTTAAAACGTGCTCTGTGGTGTGACGAATCTTTAAAAGTTGATTTGAGTTTTCTATTGGTTTTGCCATATGTTCTTTCTTTATTGTACTTGGTTTTTTGGGCTGTTTCACTAGCTTATTTTTAAAATAAAAAAACCCTCTTCAGTTTGAGAGGGTTACGCGTTTAACTTACACCACACCCCTCCCCTAACGGGTAGTAGCGGTGGTGGTGGTTGAGTTAAATAAAAACAACATCGACTCAAATTGTAACTCAAAAAATTCACAAAGCAAATTGTCTGTATGAGTCGTTTGTATAAGTTTATAAACTCCGCACTTCTTTCAAAAATGAAAATTTCACATACTCCATACTTCTTTTGAAGATGAAGAATGTATCACAATTTTTTAATTGATAAAAAATGAATACTTTGGAAAATTAGCCAACCTGGAAAAAAAGGCAGATTATCCTGCTCCGCCGCCACCACCGCCGCCACCACCTCCGCCACCGCCAGATGAACCGCCAGACGAACCAGAGCCAGAAGCACCAAAACTTTTGCTGGTAGAGCTAGATAGTGAAGAAAGTGCAGAAGAAACCGAACCCAAAGCTTGACCCAAAGAAGCAGTCTGCGCTGTAGCTGAGCCAATTGAATCAAACGAATGAACTCCCCAATAACCAGCTGTTTTTTGAAACTCTTCACTGCTAAATTGAATTGGTAACTGTGATAGTGTTTTGGCAGACACTCCAAATAACGCACCATAAACTAGATATTTTTCCCAAAGAATGATCGAGTCTATGGGATATTTTTTGGTTTGTTGATAATCCTGCATGTGTTTTTTGAAAGCTTTCCAAAGAGAGGCCTCCTCTAAACCTTTGACTGTCCGATGAGGCATGTCTCTTACGGTTCCGATGATTAATAGTGTTATTCCAGGAATAAAGATTTGAAAAGGCAAACCCAGTGTAATCGATAAAATCAACGAACTAACTTCAAAATATCGATTGAATGCTAACAACATTGAGCTGATCGCAAACAAGCAAATTCCCACCAAAAGCGGTCTGCCAAGCGGTTTGAGCGTAGTCAAAAATCTGGAAGCTTTTTTATCATCAAACATTCCTTGTTTGACATTACTGGCCAAAGCTGTCCTGCCTAGTTTTTTTATAAAATTATAGGCAGTAATATTATGCTTCTTGCTATATTTGATTAATTCCGTAAACCAGACAACTTTTTCATTTCTGCCAATAGTTTTAAAAATATAATCAAAAACAGATTGTTGAACCTCAGTTAGATTTTTTTGTTTTTTGGTTTGCTCGAAACCATATTCATAATCTTTGACAAATAAACCTTTCTTTTCATCACTGCGAATAATACGCATCGCTTTTTGTTGAACCAGTGACAGTGCAGTAGCCGTAAAAGCACGCGCAGTAATTTCTTTGGAACCACTCAATAATTGCTCCACCAAAGCTGGTTCCAAATCACTAGGAGGTTCCCAAAATCGATTGGCCAAGTTGGCTGGTGGAATGCGCTGAATATCGTGACGTACAAAACGATAAACTTCTCGCAAAGCTACTACCCACGCCCAAATTATCAGTGCCAACCAAATTAAAATGAGTACATTTTGCCATTGATTAGCTCGTTCGGTGCGACGAATGAACTCATTTTCCTGATCAATAATCAATGCTCGTGAAGCACTCCCAGCTGCACCACCACTCATTACTTCTTTGGGAAAAATAATTCTAGTTTCCGTAAATCTTCCAATGGGATTATTGACCAGCTGAAAGGTAACGGTACGATCATCAACAATATTTATGACACCGCCTTGTACTTCATGCATCCATGCTGAAATTTGCTCGCCGTCAATTCCCTCCGGCAAAATCACAGTGATTAAAATATTGGAATGTGATACCTCCCATTCATCGCCTATAAATTGCCAATAAAGCTCGGCTGTATCTTCATGAAGAGTGATGGCATTATCTACAACATAGTTTAAAGTAAAGGTTTTTTGTTCAAAAATAGCCTTAAAATGCCACTGAAAATAAGTTTTTTGGGTCTCTTGCAACACAGTGAAGGTACCGGCTGGATTGTTGCGTCGATTGTCTATATCTACTTGATCGTAAGGCAAGAACGCATAACATTTGAGCTCATCACAAATACTTTTGATTCTGATTTCATAAGGTTCTGAACGGTGTGGGGCCAATGCTTGATCTGGATGATGATATAAATATTGATAAGCAAAAGCAAAATCATCACGAAAATCATAAAGGCGCTTTTCAGTAACTTCCATCGATCCGTCTGGTCGAATGATTGCCTCAATTAACAAAGAATTGATGCTGTACTCTTTGGCCTCTATTTGTGTAGTAAACCTGGTAAAAAAAATAGAAAAGATACCAGTAATGACGATTAATTTAAAGAAAAAACTCCACCAAGTTCTTGAGCTGTTGCATAGCATGATAATAATGATACAATACTTTTCGTTTCCGAAGACAGTGTGTCTCCGCCGTGGCGGAGTGAAATACCACACCGAGGAGAAATTAAGATTCAATCTGAGTAATTTACTCAAACGAATTTTTTCTCTTTTTTGTATTTCCACTTTCTTCTCAAACAGCTCTTTAAGTAATAGCCAAAAGAAAAGGATTTGCTATGCCAAGTAAAAAGAACTTGGAGCAAGTCGAGATCTTACAAAATAAGCTTGCACAAGCAAAATCAGTGGTCGTGTTCGACTACAGTGGCACCTCAGTGAACGATCAAGTCGCATTGAGATCAGCTCTGGAAGAAGTAGGTGGCGAAATGTTCGTTACCAAAAACACTCTCATTGATTTGGCAGTTGGTAAAGGCAAACTAATTGATTCCCTCACCGGAATGAATGCCGTAGTCTTTTCCAATGAAGATGCCGTGTCCGCTCTGAAACAATTATTCAAGTTTCATGAAGATCGCGGACAGCTGACCATCAAACAAGGCTTTATGGATGACAAAGTATTGTCTCCAGCCGAAGTTGAAGCACTCAGCAAATTGCCAAGCAAGCAAGAATTGATTAGCACTTTGATAATCAGGTTAAAGGGACCTCAATTTGGACTCGTTAACGCTCTCAAAGCAGGCTCTAGAGATCTTGTCTATGCTCTGCGTGCCATTCGTGATCAAAAATCCGAATAAGCCGCCAAAAAAGTAATAAGTATTTAGTTAAAGGAAATTATGTCCGAAGATACTAAAAAGGTCGAGGAAAAGTCCGAAACCAAGACCGAAGAGGTCAAAGAAACCAAGGAAGCTAAAAAACTTCCTGCCAAAGTACAAAAAATCGTCGATGCTGTCAAAGAACTATCTTTGATGGAAGTCTCCGATCTCGTTTCCGCTCTGGAAGATGAGTTTGGTGTCAGTGCTGCTGCTCCCATGATGATGGGTGCTATGCCTGCTGCTGCCGCTGCTGCTCCAGTAGAAGAAAAAGACGAATTTGACGTCATTTTGAAAGATGGTGGTTCCAATAAAATCGCTGCTATCAAAGCCGTCAGAGTTTTGAAACCTGAACTTGGTTTGGGTGAAGCCAAAACTTTCGTGGAATCTGCTCCCAAGACTCTTTTGGAAGCTGCCAAGAAAGAAGATGCTGAAGCCGCCAAGAAAACCTTAGAAGAGGCTGGTTGCGTAGTGGAACTTAAATAACCACTTACCTATCAAAAAGCAATTTAAAACCCCGCTTTATAGCGGGGTTTTTTAATTCCCTCTGACGTCAATTGATCTGTTTTGAAATCCCCTATTGACCACGTTGCGCGCATTCTGCTACTTTTGTATATAGATTTATAAAAAAGAAAGGCCTAAATGAATGATATGTCTGCCACCATTGCAGCGGATGCTTCTGAAAAAAGAACCGGTAAAGCTACCGATGCTGCAAAACTAGATATAAATAATCTGCCTGACCTACTCACGGTCCGTGAAGTGGCAGATTTATTGAGGGTCTCTCCTCTGACTATTAAGCGTTGGGGCAAACGTGGTAAGTTGCCAGCAATTCGTATTAACTCCCGTGGAGATCGTCGCTATAAAAAAGAAGCGGTGATGTGGCTATTGGGCGTTAATCCCAGTGAAGAATAAGTCAAAAAAAACGTTTTGATGAATTCCATCAATTTTTTTATTAGCAATTGATTGGTTGCCTTCGTTGACAAAAAAGGTAACTAAATATCACTTACCAGTCTATTGCTTAATCTACTTTATTGATAATTAATATATCTATCTATCAAGCAATAGAACATATTTTATAAGTTTGCCATTCGTTTCAAACTTAAATAATGATGAGCAAGATTTCTCAAGCTTGATTGTTTGTCAAAAAAAACCAAGCTTTAAATATTGATTCAAGATTGACCAAAATTCTCTTTATCTTGCGGTTTTTTTGGAAAAGATTTCTTGAAAAGTTAAACCTACAAAGCTTAGTAGCGCTAATTGTCTGTGGGCGCGATGTGGTTCCTGTAATAAACGATAAAACCATTCCAAACCTATAGCCCTCACCCACAGTGGGGCTCGTTTTAGGCGACCAAAGAGTACATCAAAAGCGCCACCCACCACCATTACTATCTTGGTTCCAGATTTGGTCAATAGGTCCAGATGCTCAATTACCCATTGCTCTTGGTGGGGCGCGCCGAAGGCGACCAAAACCAATTTGGGTTTCAATGAGCGTAGCGTTTGGGCAACAACTGCTTCTTCGGCACGGGTCGGCGCGCCCACTTTTTTGTAACCTTCCAACCAATATAAACGTAGTTTTTGAGGTAATTGACCATGAGCTGATAGCTGAAGCGCCTGTTTTCCTGCCTGGTAATAATCTTTTCCTCCCAAGAGTAAAACCTGCGCGCCTTGCTTTGACGACCACTCGAGTAGATCAATAGACAAATCTATTCCAGAAATTCTTTCAAAAATAGTTTTCTTGCGACCAAAAAAATGATGAAGCTTGGCTGCCCAAACCAAGCCAATTCCGTCTGGTATTAATACGTCTGCTTGTTCTAAATAATTACTAAATTGAGTGTTTTTTTGAGCCAAAACCAGCTGTTCTGGGTTGGGAGTAAAGATAACCAAGGGTTTTTTAGACCTTATAACTTTGTCATTGAGCATTTCTAGCAATTCAGCCTTTGGTTTGCTAAAAATGGCCTTTTTGAATAAAAGGACTGTTTGATCGTTCTTTTTCATGATTTTAATGACCAAAAAACTATTCTTAAAACTGAAGATACGCCGAAACCTTTGCCTTTCTTCACTCTATTCTAGCAGTTTGTTGGCACTTTGAGGACTCATTTTTGCATAAAAAATCATACAAACATCATACTTTGGGTCTTTTATGGGTTTTTTATAAAAAAATTCGACAAACCCAAAACTCAATTTTTCAAACACTACTCAATAGCAATCTTGCTGTTCGATCAAAACTCGTCCTTTTTATCAATTTTGAACATATTTTTTCTAGAGAAAATTACTCTGAATTGCTTAAAAATAGTTTTTGCCAATTATCTCCTCTTTTTTACAATTCATTTACCCGAAAATACCCTTCCAAAAATCGGAAAATCCAGCAAAATTTGATTCGTAAATCGCACTCGAATCTCGGTGGGCAATTAGCATATAATGAAGATATGACATTTGCTGAATTACGAATTAAACACTCACGATTCATCTATCAAAGTTTTAGCTGGAGTCATACTAACGAATTACTGGTGATTGAATTTAAGTTCTTGCTAGAACCAGATATTCCTTTTACTGCTCAGCTGACTATCGATTCCATCAAGGCAGAAATGATCCAAAACATCGGCCGAAAGCAACTAGATAACTTGATCTTTCACTTGGGTCTAATCGAGCTTTTTAGTTACTGGAAAATAGCTGCTCCACAGCAAATCATAATCGAGGCCGGTCAACTGGATAGTGATCAATTAGCCTGGTGGAAAACACTACTCTTGCGAGGCATGGGTGAGTTTTTCTATACCAATCAAATAGATTTTACTGCAGAAAATTTTGTGGAATGGGTTTGCTTGGCGACTAATACTCAATCGACCAATGCTCAATCAACCAATCTTCAATCAGGAGATCAAGTAGTCAAGCAAGCGGATAAGCAGTCAGCTCAACTTCTCGATCGATCAACGGATCAAATAACTCAATCAGAAAATCAAGCAAGTCAACCAAACAATCAATCATCAGTTGCCCCTTCCTATCTGGTACCAGTGGGCGGCGGCAAGGATTCTGCTTTAGTTATTGAGCTTTTAGAAGAAAATAATTTGCCATATGATGCTCTACTTTCCTATCCCCAATCCCCTGCCGCCGCCCAAATCGCTGGACTCAGCCGAGCCAACAACATCATTAAAATCACTCGCCAACTCGATCCAAAATTATTACAACTCAATCAAGCCAATTACTTAAACGGCCATACTCCCTTTAGTGCTCGCCTAGCTTTTGAAACTAGCTTAGTGGCCACTCTTCTGGGTCATCAACAAATTCTGCTGGGTAACGAGTTTTCCGCCAATGAAGGCAATGTGCCTTTTCATGACACCACCGTTAACCACCAATACTCCAAAACCTTTGAATTTGAACAAGTTTTCCGCCAATATGCCCAAAAATACCTAGTCTCTGCCGAACTTCAAGCTCCAGAATATTTATCACTCCTTCGACCCATCTTTGAACTGCAAATCGCTGCTATTTTTGCTCAATACCCCAGGTATCATTCTATTTTCCGCAGCTGCAACCGCGGTCAGCAAACAAATGTTTGGTGTCATAAATGTGCCAAGTGCTTATTTGTTTTTACGATTTTGTATCCTTTTCTTGATGAGAATCAATTGATTGGACCAATCTTTACCACCAATCTTTTTGAAGACGAAACACTCAAATCATTGACCTTAGCTCTGCTAGGTCAAGATAAACACAAACCATTTGAGTGTGTCGGCACTTACCAAGAAACACTGGTTGCTTTTGCTTTGAGTAAACAAAAATTCCAAGATCATCACCCCGATCAACCCTTACCAGTCATACTCCAGTTCGTCCAGGAAAATATTCTTGCTCAAATTCCAAATCTAGATCAATTAATTCAAGAAACTCTCTGCTTTTGGAATGATCAGCATCATCTCAATGATCAGTTGAGTAAAATCGTCAAATCAGCTCAGACACGATTGTGCCAACAGTTTAGTAAATAGTAAATAAATTAGAATTATTAATTCAAATCCTGATAATCAGTAGTCATCAACCCATGCATTACACTAGCGCACTCAAACATTTAACCAAACAAAAAATCGTCATCCTGGGATTGGGAGCCGAAGGTTGGTCTACTTATCAGTTTCTCAGATCCCACCTACCAAAACTCAAACTAGCCATTGCCGACCAAAGATCAATTGCTCAACTAAACAGTGATCAGCAAACCATCCTGCAACAAGATTCTCAACTCACTCTGCTTCTGGGATCAAATTATCTGGATAAAATCAATAAATTTGACTTAATTTTCAAAGCTCCTGGCATTCCCAAAAGTTTGCCAGCCATCAAAAAAGCCATTGGTAAAGGCGCTCAACTAGCTTCCAATACTCAACTTTTCTTTGAGCTTTGCCCAGGAAAAATCATCGGCATTACTGGTACAAAAGGCAAAAGCACCACCGCTGCCGTTATTCATCATGTTTTGCAAACAGCCCAGCTGAAAACTCTGCTTTTGGGTAATATCGGCACTCCGGCGCTTTCACAACTGGAACAAATCGAAGCAGATACGCTGGTTGTCTATGAATTATCCAGTCATCAACTAGAAACCCTCACCATCAGTCCTTACGTGGCCGTAATTCAAGATATTACCAGTGAACATTTGGATTACTATGCCGATACCAAAGAATACCAAATCGCCAAAACCGCCATCACTCGGTGGCAACATCCCAGAGATATCGTCATTTATAATCCGCAATTTGCAATAACCGCCAAAATCGCCTCATTGAGTCCTGGCAAGCATCTGCGTCATAGTCTTCACGAAGGACCGGATAATGTAGCCTTTATGCGCCAAGACACCCTGATGTATCGTCATCCCGGCGGTCAAGTTTCGGCTGTTTTGCCTGCGAATCAACTACCGCTTCCCGGACAGCATAATTTATACAATGTTTTGCCAACCATTATTGTCGGGCACTTATTCAATGTAGACACCGAAACCATCACTCAAGCCCTAAAAAGCTTCAAGCCTCTCTCTCACCGCTTGGAACTTGTATTGGAAAAACAAGGCGTGAGTTACTATGACGACTCATTAGCCACCAATCCTTTTGCCACTCTGCGTGCTTTGGAAAGCTTTACTAAACCCTTGATTTTGATTGCTGGCGGTCATGAACGAGATCAAGATTTTACGGATTTAGCTAGAGTAATTTTGGAGAAAAAAGTGATTGGCCTAGTGCTATTCAAACCCACCGGCCAACGTTTGCAAACAGCCATCAAACAAATTGCTGACAAAAGCGGTGTCAAGCCTCCTCCCATGAAATTTGCCAAAAACATGCCGGAAGCCGTAAAGATAGCCCACCAATTTATACCAACTATGGGAGGTATTGTGCTCATGAGTCCAGCTAGCGCCAGTTTTGGTTTGTTTGAAAATTACCACGACCGAGGAATGCAATTTCAAGAAGCAGTCAGAAACATAACTGCTTGAAAAAACTTTACTTCTAACTTTCACTCACTTTTTTTAGAAAAATCTTCTGTAGGGGTCTCTTTTGATGAATCATTCGCTAGCGATTTTAAGGCTTCTTCTAATAATTGAGCCGCAGGCTGACCAGTTTCCCGAGCTTTTTCAAGAGTTGTTTTCATTATTGATCTTATTTCCTCTGGATCAATAATACCAACTGTCTTGCAAGCCTGAGTAACAAGCTCTAGATCGAATTCTGGATATTCTTCGCCCACTTGCTTTTCAGAAGTTTCCAGAGCTTCTGGGGTGGCTTGGGGTAATTCGGCCGGATTTTTTTCCATATTTCTTTTGCTAGTTTAAGTAAGTTTAACACATTAAAAAACTAGTTGATTAATACTTTGTTAATGTTAGTTTGTTGTCAGTTCGTACTTTTATAATTTTCTCTAATTATCAAACTAAGTTGCCACTTGGCTAAATGTTGTTTATATGCAACAATTTGAAATAAATAGAAAGATCATTCTCATTGATCGCAAGGCGGAAAAAGAAATAAATAAATTTCCGCAAAAAGTTCAAGTAGAGCTTCGTGCCTGCCTGTCGGTACTAGAAAAAATTGGTTATTTAAAAAAACAAATGGGGAAGAAAATAGGTTTTGACCTATTTGAAATCAGAATTGCCTGCCAAGGGCAATTTAGGTCGATATACGCCTACCTAGCACACCCCAAAATAATAATTCTTTCTGCTTTTCAAAAGAAAACCAATAAAACACCAATTAAAGAAATAAATAAAGCCAGACAAAGATTAAAAAAATACTTAAACTAGAAAGAGACATGAAAAAAAACAAAACAAAAAAACCACCCTATATCACTTTGAAAGAGTTTGATAAACGCTTTACTCCAGAGGAAATGAGTTGGATTGAACAAAAATCTAAGTATTACGAATTGCTTTTTATTTTTCAATTTGCTCGCAAATCTCGTAAAATCACCCAAGAAAAATTGGCTAAAAAAGCCAAGATTAATCGAACCACATTGAGCGAAATTGAAACTGGACAACGTAATGCCACTCTGGATGTCATGATGCGCTTGGCTGCTGCTTTAGATATGAATTTGGAGATTAAGTTGAGTTAAAAATAGTCAAGATTTCTACTCCTACTCTCCCAAGCTCATTCTAAACTCCTCCAAATGATTCAGGATCTCGCCCATGCCACGAATTACTGCCAGTTCTGGCTCATCAGCCACTGAGACAGGCACTCCCAAACGCGGGACCAGATACTCCTCCAAGCCAGCCAACTTAGCTCCTCCCCCCGTCAAGATCAAACCTTTATCCACTACATCTACCGTCAGTTCGGTGGGTACTTTGGTCAAAAGCTGTTTGACTAGTTGCACGTAACTATCAGCTTGACGTTGTGTTGCTTCGCGTAAATCTTCAGTAGTAACTTTAATTTCTTTGGGAATACCAGTTTTGGTTTGTTTGCCCACTATCAAGATTGGCTTGGCGGTTGAGTCCGTCAAAGACGCCAAATTTTCAATTAACATTTTGGCAGTTTCTCGGCTGATCGAGCATTTTTTAGTCTCTTTCAAAGCAAAAATAATTTCTTTTTCAAACTGCTCTCCAGCTTGATAATTGCTTTCTACCTCTATCAAACTACCCAAAGAAATTACTCCTGTTTCATTAATTCCTTTACCCAAATGTAAAATAAAACCACCAGAAGCGTCTGCCACTGGCATGCCAGCACCAATAGCAGCAGCTAGCGGTTGAGCCACTGTCAGCACCTCTCGTGCTCCCAAACCATAACCCAGTTGGACAGTTTCATCCTCTACGGCTTTTTTTAAATTTGCAGGAATACTAAACACTAGTGTGGGATTGAAAAAACTTTTACTCAAAACTTCTCTGAGAATGGCTGCCAGAAAAGCCTTGGCCACATCTATATCCCAAATTTGGCCTTTTTGAAAAGGTTGAAACAACTGCACATTGGCTGCAGTGCGCCCTTGCATTTCTTTGGCATCCTGACCGACTGCCAAGATTTTTTGTGAAGTGGTGTCTACCGCTAGAAAACTGGGCTGTTCCAAAACCAAACCTTTGCCCTTAACCCAAATCCTAGTGATAGAACTACCCAAATCCACTGCCACGATTTTGCTTAATGCCTCTAATCTCTCTAAGATCATACTGATATAATAGCGTTTGCAGATGAAAAAATCTTCCCCTCAAAAATTACCTCAAAAATCGCCGTGGAGACCGAAGCTATTCATCGGGGTAAATATGGGACTTTTGTATACGTTTGTTTTTTTGGTAGTCATGATTTTGAGTGCTCTGATTGCCATTCAATACGCCAAGGGTGGCTTGCGTTTTACCAAAGCTGGTTTTCAAACAGAAACAGGCCTGCTCAATGCCAACTCCTTTCCCACCGGTGCCGAGGTCTATATTGATGGCGAATTGATGACTGCTACTGACAATACTCTCTATCTTTCTCCTGGAGAATATCTCGTAGAAATACGCAAAGAAGGTTATTCTCCCTGGCAAAAACTACTCACTATTGAAAAAGAATTGGTTACTCAAACTCATGCCCAACTATTTCCCACTGCTCCCAGTCTTGCTCCGCTCACTTTGAGTGGGGCAACCAACATCACTACTTCTCCAGACGGACAAAAAATAGTTTTTTATACCAACAACACTCACAATGAAGATAAAAATGGTCTTTATTTATTGGAGCTATCAAATAACTTCATTCCCCTCACTCGCAGTCCCAAATTAATTGTTCAAGACGTACCGGAATTGGAATTGCAAACGGCCCATTTGATCTGGTCACCCAACAGTGCGGAACTAATGATTCTTTCAGAAGTCAAGGAAATGATTATTGAAATAGGAAATAAAGTTGACCTCATTCAAACTCCTGATATTTCCTGGAAAAGAGCCCAGGTTTTATCAGAATGGGAAGAAGAAATGTATCAACACGAACGAGAGTTTTTGAAAGAATTTCCTGAAGAAATTATTCAAATTGCTACTAGTTCCGCCAAAAATGTTTATTTATCACCAGATAAAAAACGCATGATGTACACTGCCACAGCCGAGCTTACTTTGTCCGACAACATCGTTCCGCCCGTACCATCGCGCAACACTCAACCTGAATCCAGAGATTTAAAACCAGACAATATTTATGTTTATGATGCCGAAGAAGATCTTAATTTTCTAATTGGTGAGGAAACTAGTAATCATCCAGCCAAACAACTATTGGCCATTGATCTTTATGGTCCCGCTCAGTCTCTAGAAAGTTCTCCTGCTGCCTTTACCAAATTACAAGCCACCACTTCGGCAGAGACAGCTCAGCTTTTCCAAAATTATTACGCTCCCATCTTCACTGCTCTACCTCAATGGCTTCCCAACTCGAGCCATCTAGTTAGTTTCTCGGCAGACTCGATTGAAATCGTGGAATATGACAGCACCAACAAAACCACTATTTATTCTGGGCAATTTGCTGATGGCTTCTTTTATCCATGGCCAGGAGGCGAAAAACTCATCATTTTGACTACTTTTAGCCCCAACTCTCCGCTCAATCTTTATGCTATCGAATTGAAGAATTAGCCAGACAATTAGCTCTGGTGCAGCCAATTAATAGCCAATCAAGAAACAATCAAGAATCAGTCACCATGAAACTTTGAAATTGGACCCTGACTAAATTCCCAATAACTTTGATCAGAGTCAGGCTCCACGATTTCCACCAAGCCTTTTTCCTCATATTTATCCAACAAAGACTTGCCAGAAAACTGCACCAATCCCAGTGGCACTACCTTCACTGGTGCTTGTTGTTTGGTATAAAAATATACTTCTGCAAAAGAAGGCAGATAGGTAAAAACAGGCACTGTTTCACCTGGAGGTGTCTCAGAGCTAAAAGCCTCACCCAGTTCCTCTCTCATACTACGAGGTGCATTGCTAAAAATAAGATAATCAGTTTTTAAATAGAAAACCAAAAGCAAGGTGGCTAAAACATATAAAAGTTCTTTTTTGAGTAAAACAATTCCCCAAACAGCAATCATCAAGATCGGCACACTAGTAAAAACCAAATAACGATAAAAGAAAACCGGCTTGTAAAAAGAAAGCAGAGAAGGAAGTAAAACCGGAACAATCAGCCAACTCCAAACAAACAAATACTCTCTGGGAATTCTTCGTTTATTCTTCCACCACACCAATAATGGACTGACCAAAATAGCCCCAAAGACAGCCTTTGCCACACTAGCTTGCCAAGAAGTAGCAACATCTCCTGCCGAAACTCTCATGAAATATTCTGCATGGGTTCTCTCATTGATTGCTCCGATCCAATAATCCCCTGCTACGGTCTGAACTTGCGAAAATAAAGTCGGGACCCAAGGTAATTGAGCTAATAAAACAAAAAGATAAACCAAAAAAACTTGTTTGAATTGACGTCTATCCACCAGCAACCAATAAACTCCGTGAGAAGCCAAGATAAACCACATGTAGTAATGGGTATAAATTCCCAAACTGGCCAGGAGTGCATAAACAATCCAAAACTTGATATTCTTTGCTTTGGGTTTTTTATTTTTGGGGTTTAAAGATACAGCCTGCCAAAAAAATAAAGTAGTCAGCACCGATATGAGAGTCAAAAGTGCATAAGAACGAGCCTCGAAAGCATAAATAAACAAAATCGGACTAAAAGCAACCAACACCGTGCTCACCCAAGCTGCGGTTTTGTTGATCAATTTTTTGGCTAAATAATAAACTGGTATCAAAGTCAAAATAAAAAACACCGTTGACAATAAACGAATCCATTCATTTTCTCCAAAAATCTGCATAAATCCATACACCAATAGGTAATAAAGCGGTGGATGAAAATCTTGACCAGTTACTTGCAGAATTTCCGGAATAGACAAGCGAGAAATCATTGCCGTCCAGGCCTCATCACCCCAAAAACCTCTGGTAATATAATTATTGAGCAGGATGTCTTCAACCATTCTATTCAGTATATGATATAGCTGAATGAGAAAAATAGTGCTAAAAATCGTGAACTAATAGTAGAATAGCGATCTTAACTGATCAGATTCATTTAAAAACGGGGATTAGCGCAGTTGGTAGCGCGCACGGTTCGGAACCGTGAGGTCGTCAGTTCGAGTCTGGCATCCCCGACACAAACAGAAAAATTATTTTCCGGCGATTACCAAGACTTCGGCCTCACTGGTGGCTTCGGCAGTTGGCAAATCCTCAGTTAGAGGTACACCCAAATTGGCAGCAAAAATACGTGCTTGCTCCAATCTAGCTTCATCTTCAACCAAGGCTACGACGATCGGTCCTTGATAATTTTGATTGGCAGCTTTGGTAATTTCTAATATTTCTACACCAGCAATTTGTAATAGTTGGGCTTGTAAAGCTTCTATTCGCTCATCACTTGCTCCACCCTGACGAATCTCTATTTGTAAAGGATTCTCTATATCTAGTGGCAAGGCACCACCACTAACCAACAGCGCACCCGTATTGACAATAATATTTCTGGAAGGCGAATAAATAATGCTTTTACCGGCTTCAACATAAATCAGGACTTTATCACCATCAACTGTGTTTTGGAAAAAGGGTTGGGCTTTGGCCATAACTTCAGCATCCTGAATGTCTAAAATTAAAGGTTCCTCGCCCTCTGGTAAAACCATTAATTGACCAACTTTGGCCAATAGTTCCTGACGCTCTTTGGCTACCAACTCACTCTGGGCTTGAGGATCATTTAATAAGCGTAACTGTTTCTGAGCTTGTTGATAGCGCCAAAATGACCAAGCTCCAAAGCTCAAAAGGGCCAAGACTGCTACTAAACGCAAGGTGGTTTTGGTAAAAGACATAAGGTGATCTAACTAATACTTATTATTTCAGTATAAGCAATTTAAAGTGAGATACAAGCGGAAATTAGAGGTTAGACCACGATGGGTCCTTTTATTTTATTCTTAGATAACAGCATTAATAAGAAATATAAATATTGACTGGTGTTATTGTTTTTAATGATTATTTTAGCTAAATTTGTAACTTGATCTAAAGTAAGTGTGCCAGTAAATTTATCCAGCAGTTTTT
>MFWV01000012.1:2082-6125 GCA_001787405.1 Candidatus Pacebacteria bacterium RIFOXYA1_FULL_38_18 | reverse complement strand
TTTTTGCACTTGAGAAACAGCTCAAGCCCGGACTCGTAGCTCAGTTGGTTAGAGCATTCGGTTTACATCCGAAAGGTCAGAGGTTCGAGCCCTCTCGGGTCCACGATTAGATCAAGTTAGGGCCGGTAAGGTTTTCAGCCTCCGGTTAAACAGGCCAGAGAGATGTTGGACACCCTATTGAAAGCCAAGCTAGCCAAGTTGGTCACGGCACATGTCTGAAAAACATGGGATTGAGGTTCGATTCCTCAGCTTGGCACCAAGTTATTAACTAAATAATGAAAGGTATCGTCGCAATCGCGGCGAAACCATAGGAGCTTCGAACTTAAGGAAGGAGAGAGCCTTAAGCGAAAGAGAGAGTTCATAAGTGTTGCTGATAAAACAGCAATGAATGAACTAACATGGGAGCAATTTGCATTGTTCCTAAAAATAGATAAACAACACTCGCAGAAGGAGTCTTCTGTTAGTGCTGCCTATTCCCGTTTTAGAAAAATTGAGAAGTGGTTTGAGGTCGATAAAATGCCCCAAAATATGGTTGGCGCAGTTCGCAAAGCAGTAGCAGATGTTGTGAAAGAAATTCCATATTCAGAGTATGGATGGCACCAAGCATGTATTTCCCTGGCAAAGGCACCAACGGCAAAGGTTATCGTGTTTCTTGGGATGGGCACGGTGAGCCACACTGGACTGACCAGGGCTTGCCGTCAGGACATCCAGACCAACACCGCGACCCTCGCAAGTAAGTCTGTAGTACAATCGGAGAGCGGGTTATAAAACTCGCTCTCCAAAACACACTATGAAACAACATTACGAAAAAGCTGCCGTAGCTTTAGAAAAAAGACTAGCTGAATACCTGAAGAAAGAGAAACTAATCTCTATAGCTGAGGTATCTGAAGAGCAAATTAAAAAATTGTTACTAACATTCATTAAGGATTTTCTTAAATATCAGCTCTTTTTTGATGACTTTTCTTCACTTTGTGAAAAATTATTAGAGGTACTTCAAAATAAAAAACCTCATACCGATTCTGACCTTTTTATGATTTGTCACTATGGAGCTGAGTTAAGTTGGTACATTAGAAACGAACCAGCTAGAGCAGTAGAATTTTTAGAAACCATGCTTAATTACTATCATAAAAATGATTCATCAAAGAAAAAATTACATGATGTGAATACAAAGGTTGTGAGGTTGTTAGAGAATTGCTATAACTGGGCTGAAGCAAATTTTGGTCGAGAAAAACTGTCCTTAGAGGAAGGAGAAAAGATAGGAGTTTGTATTACAAATGACTATGTGAATAAAAAGATAACTGCTGATGAACTGTCAGAATTATGTGGTTTGTTTTATCATAAACTGGATTCAAATTTACAGTTATTTAGTTTATTAAAAGCTACTGCAAATCTTGAGCCAAACTCCACTGAAACAACTCAGACAATTGAAAACTTACTTGAGTACTTTGGAATAAAAAAATAATAAAAAAGCAATTATTTGCCCAGTATTTGACCGAACATTTCTTTGATAAATTTGAGTAAGGCTCTAAAAATCTCTGTGTTCAGTCGTATGATTTGAGTTAATATTTTCTCAGTAGCTTGAGCAGTGAGTTTGTTTTTTTGCAGGTTTTGATTGTTAAATTCAGTCATTGATTATTTCCTCAAATAATTCATCGGCAAATGAAGCAAAATCTGCTTGTGGGGTAATTTGCCACAGAGTGCCGAAATGATACTTTGTCAAAGATTCTTCAATCAATTGGCGTTTTTTGTCAGCAGAAAGCTGAGATTCCAATCTGCGTTTGATTTGAGTAGCGGTTAGACCGCGCTCTTTAAGACGTTTTTGTTGAGTTTTTGTATCTACTTCAGTGAGAATGACACGATTATTACAAATTTTGAGCAAATCTGCCTCAGCTAACAGAGCACTATTGATTAAGATAATTCCTTTTTTATTTTGAAGTTCGTGGCGTAAACGAACTAGCACTGGTTTCCACATGATTTGATTTAGTTGAGCAAGCTTGGTTAAATCATCAAAAACAAGTTCACCCAATTTCTGACGATTGATGGAGCCGTTTTTATTTTGTACTTGTTTGCCAAAGGTGGCAACAATTTGTTGACGAATAAGTTGATAGCGTGGTTCTTTCAGATCATTTTGAATTTGATGAGCTAGATGATCAAGCTCAATGTTATGCACTTCCCTTCCCTGTTTTTGACCAAATTTAATTAATTGCTGGGCAAGATAGGTTTTGCCACTGGCTACAGAGCCAGTAATACCAATGAGAGTTTGTGCTGAAAGTTTTTTTTCCAAAGCAACCTTGATGGATAAGGGCACATAATCATGCACTAGACCTTGAGATTTTTGTAAAGCTTTCACAGTGCTGGAACTGATGTGAGCCAATTCTGGGCGGGCAAATAAAATCATGGTTTCTATGCCATGATTTTGACTCAAACCAATGCTATTAAGATTTTGCTCATAGGTAAAATCTGTAGTATTTCTGACGCCCTTGATAATGACGGTAGCTCCTTGTTCATAAGCAAAATCAACCAACAAACCAGTGAAGTTGGCTACTTTTACGCCTTTTAAATGAAGCAAAGCATCTTTTGTCAGCTTTTTTCGTTCAAGAGCCGAAAAAGTATAGTTTTTATCTGGATTAGTGCCGATAGCTACCAAAACTCTGGGAAATAATTGTTGAGCGCGTTTGATAAGATCAAGATGTCCCACAGTAATGGGATCACCAGAAAAAGCATAAATAGCAAGTTTACCTGACATGGAGCAATTATAACTTATCAATTAGCTTTGGCAGCTTTAAATTTGATTAAGAGTGTATTTTCTCCAGGTGGAAAAAATGGCTCGCATGGTGATGTAAAAAGGAATAGCCAATAAGCCCCCAGCTATTCCACCGATTTTCAAACCAATCAAAATGGACAGAATGGAAATGAGCGGATTGATGTGAGCATTACTTTTCATGATTTTGGGAACCAAGAGATTGTTCTCTAGTTGCTGAATGACGATGTAAAGAGCAATGACGATGGCGCCCATGGCTGGACCAAAGGTGATGTAAGCAAAAATTACAGCAGGAATGGCTGAAATAAAAGGTCCTAAGTTTGGCAAGATCTCCAAAAGACCGGCCAAAATAGCCAAGGGCAGTGCAAAAGGAATTTTTAATAAACTTAGACCAAAATAAGTCATGAGGGCAATAGAGGTCATCAAAATAACCTCGCCACGTACCCAGCCACCTAGTTGAATTTCCAGATCGTCAATAAATTCTTGAGCGCGTTCTAGATGTTTTTCCTCTTTAGTAAACCAAGCCATTTTTTTATATAATTCTGGCCGATCAACCATCAGGAAAAAAGACATGATCAATAAAGTAACAAAGGTGAAGATACCAGCAGTGGTGCTAGCAACTGCTCCTACTAGGAAATTGATCGAGTTACCAAATTGATTGACTAGACTACCCAGTTCAAAATTGGATATCTGAAAAATATTGCCTAGCCATTCTTGCAGATAGAGCCAATCAATAGTTTTAAACAATCTCACGACTTCTTCAGTGAGGGGTGGCAGAACCAAGCCAGTAGTAGAAATGATCAGCAAAATAAACAGAATGTAAGTCAAAGCGATGCTAAGTCCCCTGGATAGATGTAGGTGTTTTTGGAAACGATTGGCGGTGGGATTGAGAGCTACTACCAAGATAAAGGATAAAAAGAGTAGCATCAGCAAACTGCGAATAACATAAAGAAAATAAACAAAGCCCAAAAAGACTACGGAAAAAATAATGATGTTTGGAGAAATAACTACCTGAGTTTTATTTTTGGTGGAAAGCCAGTTAAACATATTACTTATAGTATAGAAGAAAAAAACCTATTTTGGCTAGAGGCGGGAAGCTTGATCCTTTTTAAGGAGTTGGCGCAAATATTCAGATTTTGTTAAATCAAGTTTTTGAGAAGCATCCACCAGATATTGGTCCAATCTCCAAGGTAAAAAAAGATTAAATCTTTTTTGCTTTTCTGTCTCCAGTTGTGCCAATAGAAATGGTATTTTTCGTTCCAATTCCCTAATTTTGGAATAA
>MFWV01000012.1:0-2064 GCA_001787405.1 Candidatus Pacebacteria bacterium RIFOXYA1_FULL_38_18 | reverse complement strand
TGATTAATTTCCAAAAAAGTAGTCAAGGGAGGCTTTTTTCTAGTAGTGAGAACCAGAATGGGTTTTTGTTTATTGAGTGCTTCAGCCAAAAAATAGCCCACAGTGATGCTGGGATTGGTTATTTCTATAACCACCAGATCAGCAGTCTTCAAAGTTTGTAAAATTTGATGATGAAAATGACTGCTTTTTGTTTGAGAGATAACAAGCTCACGCAGTTCGGTTTCGGTTAAATGGGGATGAAAAACTTGATGGCCAAGATTTTCCAAAAGCTCAATGACGGCCAAATAATTATATCGGCAAGATTTTTTATCATATGGCGAAGTAATCAAGATTACTTTCATACCGACCAAACTTTCAACTTTATACTCCTCAGCAAAACTAGGCCGATAGTATATAGCAAAATAATCACACTTTCAATAGTTATAGGATTAAATCCAAGTTTGGTGGTGATAGAAAATATTTGAGAATTATTGCCACTCGGCTTTAAGTTCGGCCACGATGGTTTTAATCAAGTTCTTTAAATCTTGAACGTCTTCATTTATCAACTGAAAGTTGCGTCGGACTAGTTTGCCACTGGCGTTGGGTTGTACAAAATCGAACTCCCCTTCTACTACTTCATAAGGAAAGGTGCGATCCAGTTGAGTGAGTAGTTTATAAAATAATAATTGACGTTTATAAGAACCCCTGATGCTTTCTGGCAAATCTTGTTCTCGTTCGGACAACTTACCCACCCTGCCTTCTATTTCGTTTTTACTTTTAACTTTACCAGTCTTGTAATCAACTACTTTGACTAGTTTTTTTTGCTGATTCAGCCAGTCAATGCGATCCACTCTACCGGTAAGTGAAATATCATCCAAGACAACCTTATTTTTCCCACTACCAAAAAAACGCTCGATAAGTAAAGGTTCCACTGTTTCGTTTTGATAATGAAAATAATATTGATCCAAGATTTTTTGACCATGTTTCAAAAGATCTTGAAACTCTTGTTTGGTCAATATTTCCTTGGCAAGTGCTTGCTCAAAGTTTTTTTGCAAATCAAGCAGAGGTAATGGTTTTTCGGTTTGTTGCAGAGCAGAATAATATTTTTCCAAAGCAGCGTGAACAGCTGTGCCAAAGGCAAAAGGTAAAGCCTTGGCGCGTGGGACTTTTAGTAAGTTGTAATGTAAAAATTCCTCAGGATCTTTTAAATAAGTATTGAGAGCGGTAGTAGACCAACGAAAGTGACTCAATAACCAGCGTAAATAAGTTTTTTGAGTAGCTTCCGTGATGAGGACCTCGGTGGGTTTCAAAAGTTGAGTTAGATACTGATCAGCCTTGGTTTTAATTTCATCAAATTGAACAGGTTTCATCAGTTTACTATCAGGATCAAATTCTTGGATTTCGGTCAAAAACATACTCGGCACACTAACTCGGCTGTGGTTCTCGCCCACTAAGGTTTCTGGATAGGAGATGTGGGCTTGTTTTTTGGCTCTAGTAATGCCTACATAAAAAAGCCGTCGTTCATCCTCATTGCGCTCTTTGGTAGTCAGATCGGTGTTTTGTAAGATAGCGACAGGCAGTTTAATCAAATCTCTGGTGCGATTGTTGCCCCATTTTTTATCAATTACTTGGGCCAGAAACACATGTTCCCATTCTCTGCCTTTGGCTTTATGAACAGTGGAAAGATGGACGGCTTGATGGCGAACATTGAGATCTTCGATGGTAATTTGCAGGTTATGTGATTTAATTAACTCGATAGCCTTGAGAAAATCAGCCAATTTGAAATGTTGCTGATGGGCAACCAATTTTTTAATTTCAGAAAAAATTGAGTTGAGCACAGTTATCAAAAATATTTTACTGTCTTGTTTCAGCAACCAAGATAAATAGCCGGATTCTTCTAGAATAATCTCAAACCATTTGGTAAAAGTTTTTTGAGCATCCAGATCACTCCAGTTTCTGAGTTTGGCAAAACAAGTTTGCAGTGGGATTAGTTGCTCAGTCGTAATTTCATGATTTTCATTATATTGATTGATGGCTTTTATGCCTTGGTCTACCAATTCCAATAATGAAGTTCTAGCTTTGCCG
>MFWV01000011.1 GCA_001787405.1 Candidatus Pacebacteria bacterium RIFOXYA1_FULL_38_18 | reverse complement strand
ATTGGCTTTAATACCAAAAGAATCCAGAGTATTTTCAATAATTTGTGCGTTGGTTTTTACATCACCACGCTGAGCTTTACCTCCCGGTTTATCAGATAATAAAGAAATGGGTGGATATTCCCAAGTTTTGGTGGTATGAGCTGGAATAGTATCCAAATCATCTAGAAGCAAATTCTTTCCCTCCACCGGCAATTTGGCAGTAGGCTTTTTATCAACAGACTCTTCTGAATTAAAATCAGAAGCTTGTTTATTGACCTTAAAATCTTTTTTACCAAAACCCAAGCTAGCCAATTTGGGCAACTGAAAACCTTTTTTTTGATCAGCAAACAAATCTCCCACTTCGTTTTCGTCTTTTTTCTTATTTCTTTGTTCTGCCAAAGTTTGCAACAAATCAGCCAAAGACCAGTTGGTCATAATCAAGAAACCAGCCATACCCAAAGTAATAAACAAAACCCAGCTACCCACTTGAGAAATTAAGTTGATCACATTGAGTGATAATTTACTGCCCACTTCGCCAGCTTTAGTCAAACCCAGAGTGGCAAACATCAACATTAAGGTTCCCAATAAAACGTGAGGTTTGGACCAACTCCATTTTGTTTTGAACATACTCAAACCAGCAGAAATAAAAACAAAAGGCAAGAAAATAGCAGTCAAACCCAATTTGGCTTGAAAAAATAAATTGATTCGTTGTAAAACAGAGCCCTGACCTGAAAAAGAAATCATCACCAAAACACCCAGCATCATTAAAAACACACCAACAACCGAATTTAAGGTTTCCGGTGGAATAACCAGTTTGAGTTGTTTTTTATTACGACGTTTTCTTCTTCTAGCCATAATCTTAAATATCTTTACAAAAAAAGTTATAGGATATTTTTTATGCAAAGTCAAGCCTGATTATCCTAAAGACAGGCAAAACTTACCTCAATGAAGCTTTGCCTGGTATAAATATAGCACAGGCGGAATTATGAATTAATCAGCAAAGCAAGTTTTTTGATCTTCGGCTGAGTTTCTGAATATCCAGATTTTTACTGAGCATCCAAATTTTTACTAAATATCCAGATTTTTTAAATATCCAGAATAACTGGAATAATCATTGGCTCACGACGGATAACTTTGTAGAGCTTACGACCCAGTTTATGCTCCAATGCTTCGCGAATGGCTTGATCAGTTTTGTTTTTGCCCAAACTTTTGATGATACCGGCAGTCTCGGTTTCAATAAATCTGATCACTTCTTCTGCTTCTTTCATAAAAACAAAACCTTTGGAAATCACTTCTATTTTTTTGAGATCTAACTGACCTTTGCGACGCGGAATAATCAAGACAATCATTCCTGATTGCCCCATTGAGCGTCGATCTGACAAAACAATTGGACCCACATCGCCAATACCCAAACCATCAACTGTTCTAGGTCGAATATCGATTGAATCTACTATTCTGACTTCACCATTGGTAAAACCCAGGATTTCTCCTATCTTGGGTGTGATTACTTTATCTTTGGTATAACCAAGCGATTGAGCAACATACTCTCTAAATTTGGCTCTGTGTCTGTCCTCACCACCAATAGGCATTAAGTATTTGGGGTGCAGTAATTTGGCTACGGTTCTCTGTTCTGCAGCGCTAGCGTGGCCAGACTGGTGTAAAAGCGGATTAACATCTGGATAAATAACATTAACTCCATTGCCAGCCAATTCATTAATAGCTCGATAATAAGCAATCTCATTACCAGGAATAACGTTCGCAGAAAAAACTACTTTATCATCTGGCAAAATTTGTACTTGCCTGTGTTCGCCAAAAACCGCTCTAATCAAAGAAGAGCCTTCCTGACCCTGACTGCCGGCAATAACCACGCATAATTTATTATCTTTATGCTTATTGATATCACGCTTATCAATCATTAAATCTTTGGGTAAGTGTAGTTTTTTTAAATTACTGGTGATCTGTACGTTTTGTTCTACTGATCTGCCAATAAAAACTACTTTACGACCCATTTTTTCGGCTGCATTGACGATTTGTTGGATACGATGAATGTGCGAACTCATCAGCGTTACTATGAACTTGCCTTTTGTGTGACGCATCAATTTTTCCAATTCTGGTCCCACGGTTGTTTCTGAAGGGGTGTGCTCCAATTGTTCTGAGCGCAAACAATCAATCATGGCCAATAAAATTCCTTGTTTGCCCAAAGTCTCCATCATCTCCAAATCTGTTTTTACTCCATCCAGCGGATGCTCATCTAACTTAAAATCTGAGCCGTGATAAATTACTCCCTCTGGAGTATCGATTACTAAATGTTTGGTATCTGGTACAGAATGAGTTACCGCCAAAGACATTACTTTGAAATACTGACCAAAACTTACTTTTTGATGATCTTCAAAAGTATCGATGGCAATTTTGAGTTTTTGGTCTTGGAGTTTTTTTTGAATGAAACCAACCGTCAGTGGTGATGCCCAAATGGGAGGAATTTCTTCCAATTCTGGCAAAATGTAGGGCAAAGCTCCCATGTGATCTTCATGACCATGAGTGATAGCTATACCAACCAGTTTTTTCCCTTCTTTGAGTTGCTCATGCAAATAGCGAGTGTCTGGAATGAGCGTATCAACTCCAGGCATATATTCATCGGGAAAACCAATTCCGCAATCCACGATGAGAATTTCGTTTTCGTAAATATACAAAAACATGTTTTGAGTGACTTTACCTAAGCCACCAAGAGGAACAATTTTAAATTTTGACATAAATAGTCCTTTCTTATTTCAAGCTTGTTGAGCTTGGTTTTGAAGCAAAAATCCAGACTGGATTACTTACTTCTTTTAATTTTTTTAAATTTCAAGATTTTAAAGATTCTTCAAAAAAGCGCTTCTTCTACTGCGCCCTTGATTGCTTTTATTTCTTGCTGATCCTCAATCCACTTGAGAATCTTGGGTATTTTCTTGAAGTCATTTGTAAATGATTCGGTTACTTTTGTGGATCTTAAGGCCGCTGCTGGATGATACATGGGCAAAATATAAAGTGACCTACTATTCCATTGTACTTTATGCAAACGACCATGCACCTGGGAAATTTTTACTTCTGGTAAAAACTTGGCCATACTAAAACGACCGAGTGTAATGATAATTATCGGATTGATCAACTCAATTTCTTGATTGAGATATGGTCTAAAAGCCTCGATTTCTTCCGGAGTTGGGTCGCGATTTTCTGGTGGCCTGACTTTGATAATATTACTAATCCAAACTTTTTCTGCAGACCAACCGATTTCACTTAGGGTTTTGCGTAACAACTTGCCTGATCGACCAACAAATGGCCGACGCTGAATTGATTCATAATAACCAGGACCTTCACCGATCAGCATCACTGCTGTCTGTACATCTCCCTCACCATGCACCAAATCTTCAGGTTTGGTAGCCAGAGGTAAAGTGTCAAAGTTTTTTTCGAGGGTTTGTTGAAGTTTCTTAAGTTCAGCAGCCACATCCATACCTGTATATGATAACACACTTGGCGAATTACTAGGCAAACTTAATACTTTGGCATGAAAATCTTGGCATTTTCCTGAGTGATAATCACATCTGGGAAACCACGCTCAACAATGATGCGCACTGCTTTGCGCACTGCACCTTGCAAAGTACGCTGGAGTGTTCTGATACCAGCATCAAATCCTAAAGGACGAACCATGGCTGGCCAAACATCATCTTTGATCCTGAATTGTTCTGGTTTTAAACCAGCATCTTTGAGTAATTTAGGTAAGATGTATTCTTTGGCAATCACGATTTTTTCTTGATCAGAATAAGTGGGCATCGAGATTTTTTCCATTCTATCCAAAACTGCAGTAACAATCCGAGTGGTGTTGTTGGCTGTAGCAATAAAAATGGCATGACTTAAATTGACTGGATAGTCAACATAGGCATCAACAAAGGCATGATTTTGGGCAGGATCCAAAAGCTCAACCAAAACTCCCATAATGTCGGTATTAGACCCTTCAGCATTACGATCAATTTCATCCAGCAAAACAACAGGATTGCGCACCCCCGCTTCACAAATACCTTTGATCACTCGACCGGGCTCAGCACCCAAGATCAAACGAGAACTGCCACGAAGTTCTTTGGCTGAACCCATTCCCCCAAAAGGAATCCGTACCAATTGACGACCCAAAGCCTCTGCCAAAGAATAAGCAAAAGTAGTTTTACCAGTACCGACTAAACCGACTAACAATAAAATAGGCGCTCGAAAATCTTCGCCCGGCATTTGTTTTTCGCGCAAATTTAATACTGCCACATATTCCAAAAAACGATCTTTAACTTCCTGCATGCCGTAATGATGATCATTGAAAACTTTTTTGGCCTGTTGGATATCCATGGTGTCTTTACTCTCGGTTTGCCAGGGAATCTTTAAAATCCACTCTATATAACGAGAAACTTTTTCATATTTTTCGTCATAATTACCCAGTTCTATACTGCGCTCCAAAGCTACGATTTCTTTTTGCACTTTGCGCAACATTTCTTCAGGCAACTGAGCTGTCTTGACTTGTTCTCGAAGTTGTTGAATTTCCTGCTGGAGGACTTGATTGTGATCGGTCATGGGCAGTTTGAGCCGTTATTCTAGTTCTGATTCTGAAAAAGGTAAGATTTGATGAGCCACGACTCCTAAGCCAATCAAAAACATGCCTAATACAATCACTAAAAAAGTATTTTCTACGGCACCGGCTGTGGGAAGTCCACTGCTAGTGGTGGAAGTAGTAGTTGTGGAACTTTCCGTACTACTCGTACTAGTGGTAGTGGTTGTGCCATCATTAACTGTCAGGGTAAATGAGATTGTCTCCAAATTGGAAGCAATCTCTACTGCATGAGCGCCAGCCTCAAGGGTGGGAGTATAAGACCAATTACCAGTAGAGTCTGCCGTTGCTGCTACTATCAGATCATCAATCGTAATATCAATGGTTGCATCATTGCTGGCTGTACCAATAATGGTGGGAGTGGTATCGGTAGTGGTGAAGCTGGTCAGCGTACCACTTGTTGCTACTCCTCCAATGCTAGTCACCGCCAGAGAAGCAGCCGAAACTGCATTTACCGAAATTATTAGGGCAAAAACAAAAACGATAAGAATTTGAACAAGTTTTTTCATTTTAAAAAAACCTAAGTTTTTTACAATTATTTACTATACATGAATTGATTGACTGACAACAACCAGCGATCAAGTTTTTTCTCAAGTAGTTTGAATATGCTGTCTGTCCAAAAGACCAATCTTGGCGCCAAAATAACTAATTACTGAGCCAGCATTCCTGGCTCCCCACTCCACGCAAGTTTTGGTAGGTTTACTTAAAAGTTGACCGGCAACAAAACCAGTAGCAAAAGCATCCCCCGCACCAGTAGCTTCAATTGCTTTATTGCCAGATGCTAAAAACCTGAGAGTTTTTTTACCATGCTCATAAACAAAACCACCTTTATTGCCTTGAGTAATCACGATTTCTGGAATTTCTTTAATTAACTCGGCTTGTTGCTTGGCAACCAGTTCCCATTCAGCTTCATTGATAATTAAAATCTTGCAAATAATTTCTGCTACCGGTAACTCGCCATCAGCGATCAACCGTAATTCTTGCTTACCAGGATTCCAGGAAAGTGTTGTTTGTTCATTTTTTTTGATTAACGTAAAGATTTTATGCAAAGTTTCTTTTTGACCAGCGATATTGGTTAAATGTACCCAACGAGTCTGACTAAGCCAAAAAGGAGAAATGTCAAAAGGATCAAGCATGGATGAAGCACCACGATTGATAAGGGCAGTGCGCTCACCATCTTTGCCAACCAGCAAGACCGTGCCCCCAGTTTGTTCTTGTTTTTCCTGAATAATCAAGCTGGTATCTACTCCTTCTCGATGAAGTTCGTTCAAAATAACCGAGGCAAAATTATCTTTGCCGGTTTCACTGATAAGACCAGTTTTAAAACCCAAGCGAGCAAATCCCACCGCAGTATTGGTTCCCCCACCACCACTGAAAACACGCATTGTTTCCAGTTCTACTTTATCTCCTTCAACACTGAATCGTTGGACCTTGCCTCTTTTTTCTAATTTAAGTTTTGGTGATTGTAAAAAAATATCCACCAAACTAGAACCGATGCTGATCACGTCGAATGTCATAACCTTAGTATAGGTGGTCAAAGATTAGTGAAGCAAGGTGGAGTAAAAACGCTTTAGAGTCCCAGTTCCAAACGCGCTTCTTCGCTCATCATATCTGTTAGCCAGGGAGGGTCAAAAGTCAAATTGATGATTACATCGTGATCAATGTCTTCGACCAAATTAAATAAACTTTCACGCACCATTTGCTCAATTACTGAAGCCAAAGGACAGCCTGGAGTAGTAAGGGTCATGCGAATAATTACTTTGGAATTTTTTTCAACTTTGACATCATAAATTAAACCCAAACTAACAATATCTATTTGTAATTCAGGATCAATAACCGTTGCAAGAGCTTGGCGCACAATGCTTGTCGTGAGTTTTGATTTATGAGTCATGAAAGATCATTATACAAACATACGAAAATCCCCCCTCCCATTTATCTTTTCTTGTCGAAAAAACAAATGAAGGGGGGACCTCTTATAAACTAAGTTTATGCCTTTTTCAAAACAGGCATGCCAGTTCTTTTGGTTTCCATAACGGTGTAGCCAGCTGGCACTGCAGCCAAAGCTCCATCACGGATATCACGAGCAAAGAAATAAATTCTTTGTACTCGACCATTCTTCAAGGTCACCTCACGTGTGTGGAGGTAGTACATTTGTCCCTTGGAGTTTGTATAACTGTAGGCATTTGCCATAGTCGTGCTCCTTTTTCTTCTCAAGCCTCCTTGAGAACTTTACTACTTAATAAAAGCCTAGCATACTTGGCGTCTTAATCAAGACGCAGTTGTTATTTTTCCGATACTTCAATCGTACCGCGCAACAGTACTTTCTCTAGTAAACCATCATCTGTTAGCTCATTGCTAACTATTATTTCTAGAGGCAAAGTACTGGCATCCAGTGCACCACTGCCCATATAACCACTTTTGCTTGCGGTTAAACGAAAGGCTTTGCGCTGAGCATTGCCCTCTGTTTGTCGTAACCAAACTTGATAATCACCAGTTGCTGGTGCTGGAAGAGTGGCAAAAACACTAAATAATAATTCATCGTCACGCAGCTCATAACGTACTTCGCCCAAATGAGTGGGATCTTCACCAACCAAATCAACGCTTTCATAATCACCAACTCCGGCAATTAAGCCTTTGGCGTCTTCTGCGGTTAATTGTTCAATCACTACTCCTTCATTTAAAAGTGAAGTCATGGCTTCTCGCTGAGTGCGAAGATTGTACCAACGAAACAACAAGAAGAAGACAAAAAGCAGTGCAACTGCGGGAAAAATATATGGATAAATTTTTTTCATGGATCCCCTCCTGAGGTTTCTCTTTATTTATTAAAAACTCAACAATGAATGTTGAGGGGCAGTCTATAGCAAACTGACAAATGGCGTACGTTTGCCACTGATACTCTTTTGTGCCATTTCGATACTATTTTGCATATCTTGTGCCAGAGAGTCAATAACCTGTGAATATTCATTATGGGATTTGAGTCAAGAACCTTGTCCTGCTTATTCCAATGGCCAAACTTGTTTTCCAGTCTGCGTGTCTGTGACTACAATGGCGGCAGTAGGACAACTTTGGGCGGCCAGCAGTTTGGTCTGGTCGTCTTCACCATCCTGAGAAAGAATGATAGCAATCTGCTCTTCATCTAACTCAAAGACTTTGGGCGCAATGGCCACACAGCTGGCCGCCCCAATGCACTTTTCACGAATCACTTCAACCTTATATCTCCCAATTTGTTTGGAAAAATTACCTTTGGCGTCAGGAGTGATTTGTTTGTTATTCATATAACATAGTGTAAAACAAATTATTTAAAATTTACTTAATAAAACTTTTCGCGATGAATTCGTGCTGGAGCAACACCCTTTGCACTCAAGAGCTGTATCACATCCGCAATCATTTGTTCACTACCACATAAATAATAGCCTGCATGATCAAGCAGTTGGTGAACATTCAAACAATCCGTTACTCGTCCACGACACATTGACCACTCTTGACTAGCTTTTGAAATTACCGGATGAAACTGAAAATTGGGAAAGTTTTCGGCCAGTTCTTGAAATTCATTTTGCCAAATCATCTCTTCTACATAGCGCAATCCCCAATGAAGAATCATTGGTCTGGTGTCTTTTTTGACCTGTAAAAGATCAAGAATCATTGAGCGAAATGGTGTAATTCCTGCTCCCGTAGCAACAAAAACCAGAGCTTTTTCTGCTCCACTTTCATCAATTGTAAATTTACCCAACGGAGCTAAAAGCTGAACCTCGTCTCCGAGTTTGAGATTTTGCAAAAACTGAGTGCCAGCACCTTTTGGTGCCGGGTCAATGAGAATCTCCAAACTATGATCGATCGCTGGAGAACTACAAATAGACCAAGAACGCCGGTGACCTTGATCGGAAATCAGAAATGACCCATATTGACCAGCGGCAAATTTGAGTTGATTGGGCTCTACCAACTCAAAATTATATTGCTCAAACTTGGCATTATGAATCAGTTTATCGGCTAAACGAGCCTTGTATTGGTGGGGGGTGGTTAAAGTCATATTTTGTTCCAGCCAAACTCAGAATATTTTTCTCCTGCCAAAAACTTTTCAAAAAAGTAATCAATATAGCTTACCGTATTTTTTGGTAATTTCTGTGGAAAAACCCACAAAGCCTGGTCTGCTTTGTCTGGTTCTGCCAAATAAGGCTCTCCTTGCCAATTTTTGACCAAAAAGAAAAAATCAATCCGCTCATCAGAATCAGCACGATGCATAACGTGAATCATCTCCATATCTTCTGGCTTAACTATCACGCCAGTTTCCTCTTTGATTTCTCTAATCATTCCTGAAGTAACTTGTTCAGATCCATCTAGATGGCCTGCTGGAACTGAGAACTCTCCGTCTGCCCAACCAGTATTGAAACGACGGATCATAAATACTTCGCCAGTCGATTTTTGTAAAATGCCATGTACGGCCACTTTGAGTTTGAAGCGTTTTTTCTTTTGCATAGTTTAGTTATCAAATCAAACGGTTTGATTTATCGCACCTAATTCAAGCAAAAATCGAGTATCGAAAAACTTTAATACCGATAAAAATCTGATTTAAATGGACCTTTGGCAGAAACTCCCAAATACTCTGCTTGGTTTTTGGTTAATTTAGTCAGTTGGCCACCTAGTTGTTCTACATGCAACATTGCCACTTTTTCATCTAAATATTTTGGTAAGCGGTGCACACCAACTTCATAATCTTTTGTCCATAACTCGATCTGAGCTAATACCTGATTGGTAAAAGAATTAGACATAACAAATGAGGGGTGGCCAGTGGCATTGCCCAAGTTTACTAATCGCCCTTCTGATAAAAGAATAATGCTGTGTCCATCTGGAAAAGTGAATAAATCTACTTGTGGCTTAATAGTAGTGCGTTTAATGCCAGGAAACTTTTTCAAGGCCTTAACTTGAATTTCAATATCAAAATGGCCAATATTACAAACAATCGCCGAATCTTTCATTTGTTCCATGTGTTTAATGGTAATAATATCTTTATTTCCGGTAGCAGTAACAAAAATATCTGCTTGCTTAGCTACTTGCTCCATAGTTACTACTTCATATCCCTCCATTAAAGCTTGTAAAGCACAGATTGGATCGATTTCTGTAATTAACACTCGACAACCAAAGGCGCGCAATGATTCTGCCGAACCCTTCCCCACATCACCATAACCTGCAACTACCGCTACTTTGCCACCCAACATTATGTCAGTGGCCCGTTTAATACCGTCCGTCAATGATTCTCGACAACCATATTTATTATCAAATTTAGATTTTGTCACACTGTCATTAACATTAATGGCAGGAATCTTTAAAGTTCCCTTTTCAAATCGTTTATAAAGATTATGAACTCCTGTAGTGGTTTCCTCAGATACACCTCTAATTTCTGACAGCAATGCTGGATGTTTTTCATGAATCCAATGAGTCAAATCTCCACCATCATCAATAATTAGATTGGGGCCTTTACCATTTTTAAATTTGAGAGTTTGCTCGGTACACCACCAATATTCTTTTTCCGTTTCCCCTTTCCAAGCGAAAACAGGTGTGCCTTTTTGTGCTATCGCCGCAGCAGCGTGATCTTGAGTGGAAAAAATATTGCATGATGCCCAACGTACCTGTGCGCCTAATATTTGCAATGTCTCTATTAAAACAGCAGTTTGAATCGTCATGTGCAATGAGCCAGCAATTCTGGCGCCTTTCAATGGCTTGCTTTTCCCATAATCACGACGTAAAAACATCAAACCAGGCATTTCTTTTTTTGCCAGTTTAATTTCTTCTCTGCCCCACTTGGCTAATTTAATATCTTTGATTTTATAATCTTGTTTCATAAGTTTTTAAATCCTAATTAATTCCTGATAAGTTTGTCTGTATCTTTCTTGACAATCTAACAAAGAAAAATTGTGTTCTTGGGTACCATGCTGACTAATGGCAAAACTAGCTACTACTGATCCAAGTTTAGCACATTTTTCCAATGGCCAATCACGAATGTAACCAAAAAGAAAACCTGCGCGAAAAGCATCACCAGCCCCAGTTGGATCAACCACTTTTAAATTAGGTACTGCTGACACTTGTATTGATTGATTCATTTGGTTGCCATCAATCTGGCAACCATCTTTGCCCAAAGTAATCACACAAAGTGGTAAAGATTTTTTAATTTCTGTCTCAGATTTGGCGAGTTTTTGACTGATTATTCCTAATTCATAATCATTTACGAATAATAACTCTGTATTTTTTAAACCAGCGATAAGATCTTCATTTTCAACATTGACTACTTGTTGACTAATGTCATAAACATAGCGAATTTTGTGCAAAGTACATTCTGCCACTTGCCGCTTCATTGCTATTGGATCATGAGCGGAAATAATTGCTAATACATTTTTGTTTTTCCAGGGAATAAAAGACAAAGTAGCAGAATCGCTCATTGCTCCAGGATAGAAACCACCAATCTGGTTGTCATCCAAATCGGTCAGGGTAGAAAAGGTCGCAGTAGGTAATTGACTGAAATAAACATGAGTAACATCAACACCTAGTTCTGCGAGTTTTTTTAAATAATCTTTTGCATCTGCTCCAACAGAGCCAAATAAAATTGATTTTTCCCCTAAGAGAGCTAAGTTGTAGGCAATATTGGCTCCAATTCCTCCATGAGAGCGCTGTAGTTTGTCAACCAAAATACTAATTGATAAAACATGTAATTTGTTAGCTTGGATAAAATCTTTATACTTACCTTTGAAGTTCATAATCTGATCGATGGAGATTGAGCCTGCTAAAATCAGTTCCGGTTTATTCATAAAATGAATTATATCTCAATAAATTTGGTTCTATTAAGTGGATTAAAAATAGTTTAAAAAACTTTAGATTAGACCATAGCTTTGTCGCCAATCTCGACCGTACCACATCCCCAAAGCTAGCTTAGCAATGCTCTGATATTCTTCGGTGCGATCAACAAAATTTTCAGTGACAATGCCCACCATACCTTGTTGTTTTTTAATTTTCGTAGGATTTTTTTCACCAACTACTTGAGCCGTAGCTGGACCCATCTCTCCACCAGCTCGAATTAAGTCGGCTATCTCTACTGGTACCAAAAAACGAGAACCAGCCGATAAACCCAAATTCCCCTGCCGATCAATTACCGCTGCCCAAACCGTGGTCCACATTTCTTCTCCCAAATCTTCGATACCACCTTCCAAACCCAAGCCCAGTGCTTCACCCTTAATATTATTTTCTTTTAAACCCAAAGCTAGAGCAGCTTTGGCTCGATTGATCGCACCTTGTTTGGTTTCTTGATCGCTTCTGGGCTGTTCAGCTACTCCGCTTTCAATACTCAATCCTCTCACCACTACTTCTGGCCAAGTTTCGCTGGCTGCGTTGCTAGTAGCATTGATCTTAACCGGATTGGTGGAACCAACAAAAATGTGCATATTACGATAATGCTTTCTGAATTGCCTCAAGTCCCATCATAAAACATTTTTCTCTGCCAGAGGAGATTTCATTCATGCCAAAAAAAGGAAGTAAGTTTGCTTTTTGCCATTTTTTGATCTCAGTCAACCTGGCACCAATTAGTTTTTCTGATAAAACACTCATGCTGGCTTGACTGACTACACAGCCATGGCCTTCCCAACCCACTCTCTCTACTGTCTTGCCATCCGCTGAAAATTTCAAGCTAATCATCACTTCATCCCCACAAGAAGCATTGGTTCCGTGGTATTTAAGATCAGCAGTAGTCAACAAATCACTGTTTTGCGGTTGTTTGGCTTCAGCAATGAGAGCTTCTTGATAAATATTGTCCATTTTTTATTTTTTTTAAATTACAATCCAAAAATTTGATTAACTCTGTCAAAGGCTTTGACTAGCGCATCAATGTCTGTCTTAGTTGAATAAACATTAAAGCTGGCTCTAGTGGTGGCTTGCCAACCACAGGCTTGGTGGAGTGGCATGGTGCAATGATGACCAGAACGAACCGCCACACCTTCGCTGTCTATAATTTGTGCCAAATCATGAGCATGAACCGAATCATGAATGAAGGCAACAGAACCAAGTCGATTGTAGTTTTTTGGCTTGGGACCGATGATTTTCAAGCCCTTAATGCGACTTAGTTGCATAAAAGCATATTTGACCAATTCAAAATCATGTTTCATGACGTTTTCCATACCAAGATTATCGAGAAATTTACACGCTTCAGCCAAACCCAATGCCGAAGCTACATCCGGCGTTCCAGCTGTAAAACGTTCCGACAAATCATCCGAGTAAGTAGCGGTCTGTGCTTGCACTGCTTGGATCATTCCACCGCCAAATAGCCAAGGTTGCATCTCACTACTTTTGAGTAAATTTAACCGAACCACCAAGCCACCAATCCCCATCGGCCCCAACATTTTATGACCACCAAAAACCAAGAAATCAACGTCAAGCTGATGAAAATCAACCGGCATGTGTGGCACCGACTGAGCTGCATCCAAAACAATCCGCGCACCTTTGGCGTGTTTCCGAACTAAAGAAACCAATTCTTTGACTGGATTGACGGTGCCCAAAGTATTGGAAACATGCACAAAAGCCACCAGTTTCACGTTTGGCTGTCTAACGGCTTTTTCAAACTCTGCCAAATTTATTTCAGCTTCATCTTGCAATCCCACCACTAACAACTTGGCACCAGTTCTTTTACACAGCTCCTGCCAAACTACCAAATTGGCGTGATGCTCCATGATGGTGGACACAATCACGTCGCCTTTTTGTAGGTTGTGCTCTCCCCAACCATAAGCAATGCCATTGATTGCCTCGGTGGTGTTGCGCGTAAAGATTAGTTCATCTTTTTGCGCTCCTATAAACTGCGCCACTTTCCCTTTGGATGTTTCCCAAAGCTCAGAAGCCCTGTCAGACAGCACATGCACCCCTCGATGTACATTGGCGTTATCGGTCAAATAATAGTGATTCATTGCTTCAATAACACTCTTTGGTTTTTGACTGGTTGCGGCACTATCCAAGTACACCAACGGCTTGCCAGGATGGGCTTCTTGATCAAGGATTGGAAAGTGTTTTTTAACTTGTTGTGGATCGAACATATGATGATTTTAGCAGATTGGAACAAATCAACCTGATACAATTAAGATATGAGTTATCCAGAAGATATGAGGCGTGATTTGAATCAAGAAAAAGAGGGAGATTTTTGGAAAGATTATTTGCAGATTTTTATTGACCAAAAATCTCTACCTCAGGTTTCTGGTCCATTTTTAGGATTGGGCGCTGGCGAAGCTCTAGCAGAACGAGCTCTAGCCAGAAACTTTAATCTAGAAAAAATAACACTGGTAGATAAAGTTGTTGATAAACCAAGTAAGGAATTTATAGAGAGTGATCTGTTTAAATTTTTAGAAACCTATCGAGGAGAAAAATTTGGTTTGGTGAGCGCTATCGGTCTTGAGTACCTTTGGAAAAATGAAAAAAATTGGCAAAGATTGTGGAAAGGACTAGAGAGAGTTTGTAAACCAAACGCCTATGTTGTAATGAATACTATTCAGGATATGCCACTTCCCAGTGGAACTTCATTTGAAATTATTTCCCAACAAAAATTAATACTAGTTACTAGGAAAACTTGAGTTTTATTTTTTTCTTGAAATTATAGGTAATAGTTATCACAAAAAAGATAATACATATGTGTCGTAGCAACCCAACAAAAATAATTTAGGGCTTGGTTTTATCTGAGAAAGGAAAACAGTTGCCGTCTTCGGTGAGAGGCTCGCAAAAGTGAACTGCCCAGTTATAGAGGGGTTTTTTGTTGAAACTAGACATAGTGGTATCTGAATCTCTCAAATTACCTCTGGGTCCTGTGGTGGGTCCAGCCGGCTGACCTGGATTGCCAAACATAGCATAGGTAATGCGGGGATTTTGGGACATGTCAATGCTTTTGTCAAAAGTGAGAATAACATTGAGAGGATTTAATGCTATGTTCTCAAGTTTGTATTCTGTATTGACATTATCTATGAGTTTAAAACCATAATCTCCTGGGTTAGAAACAGTTTGATCATCCAAAGCTAACGGTGGTTTGGGAACATTAAAATGAACAGTAAGTTTATTGCCTTCTACTACAGTTTGCCATGGCCAAACTGGTCTCCAACTACCACCATTAACAACTCTTTCCACATAGGCTTTGGCATAGTATTCACCTATGATGTTGTAAGACTCATTGGTAAGATGAATTCCATCGGTATACTGTAAGAAGTATTTGGGCCCAACCAGAACCATTTGATTGGGCTGTTTTTTGGAGGCTTCGTATTGTTGATAAGTAATTAAACTTGATCCGGTAGGGTTATAACCAGCTCTAGAAGTAGTCCATGAACTCATTTGAGAATAAAGCAAAGGAATATATCCACTGGTGTTCAATAGTTTATTTACCTCTCTGGTGTAATCTAATTGCAAATCTTTGATGTCTTGCGAGTAGTTTTGATTATTGCTAGTATGATCTGCCTCACCATGAATCAGAGTAATGGCAGTAACTTGATGATTAATATTTTGGGAAGAAGTAATTTGTTTGACTTTTTCTACCTGAGCCAATCCATTGTTAAACCCACGAGAAGAGCCATTGTATTTAATTTTGGAATAATCAGCTCCGCCAATACCATGGCAACTAACAAGAATCTTATGTTCATCAGCGGACTTATTGGCAAACCTACTAACCGAGTTTGCAAATGAGGTAGACATACTTTCCAGACGGCTTTCTTTAAGAGGAATAAATTCATTGGAATAAAAATCTGCTGTAAGAGAATAACCATGGGCAGAATAATCTACAGTAGGCCCAGGATTTAATGATAAATGACCAGAAGATTTAGTGAAGTCAAAACTTGTACCAGAGCTGGGAAGGTCTGCACTTTCTGGTCCGTGAGCTCCCAACGATAAACTTTGACCAGTGCATAAAACTTGATTTACCATGCTATATGAGTTTGTAATTGAAGTAGGGCGAGGTGGCTCTATCGGCAGTTCCTTTTGGGATAATTCTGGAGCAAAAACAGCTTTGATTTGGCGAAGATAAGCAAATGGAGCTGAAGAAGTAGTATTCATGTAAGAAAGTGTTTGATTGTTTTTGTGTAAACTGGCTCGTATTGTGTCGTTTTGACAATCAATTCCCTCGGAATCAATAAGAGTGTCTATTGTCGGTATGAGATAGTGTCCGATACCCAATTCATTCCAAGCCGTAAGAATAACCATGTTGTTATTTAAGATTTTTTGCTTGGCAATGAATGTGGTTTTAACTTGGTTGCCGTCTACAAAATTTTTGGCTTTTTGAAGAAATTGCTTAAAAGCAAAAGGTGTATAAACAGTATCATTTACAGGAGAACACTCTGCACTTTGATCGCCCTCTTTTCTCCAGGGACGATTATCCCAACCAGCTACGATTGTGGGGATATAGGGAAGCTCTCCTTCTGCAACTGTTTTTTTCCAAAAGGTCTCAGCTTTATCAGTAACTTGAGTATTAAAATTGGATATTTTGCCTGCATTGTTTTCATTTATATCTGGACATTGGATTTCCATGGATTCTGGACCATAGGTGGTAATAGCCTGGTAACCCTGAGATTTTCTTTTATTGGTGGTATTGGCTTTTTCATTCATACCCACCACTAAAACTCCTCCTTTAAAACCAGCGGCTTTGGCTTTTTCTTGTAATTTAGTTATGGCTGCTTGACTGGTGCAATATTTTTTTCCACAATCCTGAGGTTGACCTATTTCAAAGACTACATCAAATTGTTCTGGAGAAAGAATGAAAAATACTGGTCTTTTCCAAATTTTAAGATAATTGGATTTTTTAAACAATCCAATCCACTGATCAATTCTTTTCTCCCAAGGGTCAATCTGAGATGATGAGGGAGCATTTTCGATTTTATATAAATCTAGCCTATTCATGTACATGACGGCAAAGCCAAAATTGTTTTTTTCAATTTCTAAAAATCTCTCAAGGGCAGGAGAAAATCCGGATTTTCCAACTAAATAGCTATAATTTGATTTTTGTTGATTATTTAAATTTCCAGTATAAAAGTCGTTGAAGAGAAAGTAATCAATACCATTTTCAGCTGCCCATTCAACCTGTTTTTTCATGGCCGGAAGCTGATCTTCATGCCAACCAGTAAGAGGGATACGATCACAGAATTGAGCCTCTTGGATTTCTGGGTTAATCAGTCCTGGTGCAGGTGGCTGAATAGCTTCTTGAGTCCAACCCGGTTGGAAAATAGCACCCACAAGATAATTATCATCGATGGGAGTGTAGACACCATCTGGGAAGTATTGACTAGCCTGAGATCGATCATCTGTATTGGTATTTTTGATAAGCTGACTAATTCCTATAACAGCTCCCGCAATCAATAAGAATAAAATCAAAGTGATATAACGAATGTTTTTTTTGAAAAAAGTACGAATTGTAGGAGAGAATTTTTTGGGTTTTGGTAAATTTGGAAAAGAATTACTAGTATTAAATTCTGGATTTCCCTGAGGAGGTGTTGGCTGTAAAGAATTTGAGGGAGCGTTTTGATCAACCATGACGTAAGTATGCATTTTTTGTGTATTATAGTCAATCTATTAGTTGGTGTATTGGTTGATATATTGGTTCTGTCCTAGACTTTTAAACTTAAATTTTAATTTTCTCCCAAAAACCCCTCCACGATCATCTCCTCTGCCTTGGCTCGATCAAGACCGCGAGTCATTAAATAAAAAATGTGCTCTTCAGGAATATTGGAAATACTCATAGCGTGAGAGCAGGAGACATCGTCTGTTTTGATTTCCAAGTCTGGTACAGCTTCGGCTTTGGCTTCTGGCGAAATAAGTAATACTCGCTGAGTGAGAAAGGATCTGGAGTCCCCGCAATCAGGATCGATGATGATTTTGCCATTAAACTTAATTCTAGATTGGTCACGTGCCACCCCTTTCATCGTGGTTTCTGCTTTGGTATGGGGTGATTTATGGTGAATAATGATTGATAATTCCAGGTTTTCTTTGTTCTTGGTTTGGAAGATGCTAACTAAGTTGACTTGCGCACCAGGACCAACAAGTTCAACTGTGTATTGGCCTGATTTGGTCAACTTGATCTCTCGGCGCTCGTCTTTTTTAATAGTAAAAGTTTTCATCCAATGCTACCTTCCATTTCAAAATCGATCAAGCGATTCATTTCTACGGCGTATTCTAGAGGGAGTTTTTTAACGAGGTCTGCAATAAAACCATTGACGATCATTTTGCGTGCATTTTCCTCACTGATTCCACGAGTCATGAGATAAAAAAGCTGGTCGTCGCCAATCTTGGAAACCGTGGCCTCGTGCTGGATTTCTACCTGGTTGTTGTAAACTTGATCAATTGGGTAGGTATCCGAGCGGGATTTATCGTCCAGTAGGAGCGCGTCACAAACGACGGTGTTTTTGGAGTGATGGGCATTGGGAGAAATAAAGACTTTACCCCTATAACTGGTACGACCACCGCCCTTGCTGATGGATTTGGCAATGATGGTGGAAGAGGTGTGGGGCGCCAGGTGGATGGCTTTGGAGCCCGTATCCTGATGCTGGCCCTCGCCCGCCAGCGCCATCGAGAGAGTTTCCCCCCTGGCGCCCTTCCCTGCCAAGATAAAACCAGGATATTTCATCGTCAATTTGGAACCCATATTAAAATCCGTCCAGATCATACTACCCTCTTCACCAATGTGCGCTCGTTTGGTTACCAGGTTGTAAACATTTTTATACCAATTCTGAACCGTGGTGTACTGACAAGTGGCTCCCTTTTTGACAATTACTTCTACTACTGCTGAATGTAGTGAAGTGCTATTAAATTGCGGAGCGGTACAACCTTCGATGTAATGCACGCTTGCTCCCTCGTCCACAATGATCAGCGTGCGTTCAAACTGGCCAAATGACTCGGCATTAATCCTAAAATAAGTTTGCAGAGGCATTTTGACATTCACGCCAGGTGGCACATACACAAATGAGCCACCAGACCAAACAGAGGTATTGAGAGCTGCATATTTATTGTCGTTGTAGGGAATAACGGTACCAAAATATTCCTTGACCAAGTCTGGATATTTAGCTAGACCCTCGTCCATAGACAAAAAGACCACGCCCTGTTTTTCCCAAGTGCTTTTCAGCGAACCGTAAACTACTTCACTGTCATATTGAGCTTTGACGCCGGCCAAGATCTTCCGCTCTGCCTCTGGTACGCCAATTCTTTCAAAAGTTTCTTTGACTTCTTTGGGTACATCTGCCCAAAATTTTTTCTGGTTTTTAATTGGTTTTAAATAATAGGCAAGGTCAGCAAATTTGATTGATGAAAGATCACCGCCCCACAGCGGATTGGGTCTCACTAAAAATTCACCGTAAGCTTGCAAGCGAGCTTTCAGCATCCAAGCTGGTTCTTTTTTTAGAGAAGAAATCTCGCGAATGATTCGTTCTGTCAAACCTTTGCCAGAGTTAAAATCATAATTAGCAGTATCAAATGAATAACCATGCTCATAGGTTTCTTTAATAAATTCATTTCCTGATTTGGTTTTTTTAGTCGCGAATCTTGCCATAGCCTCTTTGTTCCAATTCTTCGACCAATTCTGGACCACCGCTCTTGATAATTCGGCCATTAATAACGACATGCACTTTGTCATAGTGCAGATACTGCAAAATTCGCTGATAGTGAGTGATGATGATCGTACCCATGCCAGTTTCTTGACTGATCTGCTCTACACCGCGAGCGATAACTTTGATTGCATCAATATCCAAACCAGAATCGGTTTCATCTAAAATGGCAAACCGAGGTTTTATGACTGCCATTTGCAAAATTTCCAAACGTTTCTTTTCACCACCAGAAAAACCTTCATTTAAACCTCGATCTAAAAGCTTCTCAGAGATACTCAACTGACTAGCCAAACCAAACAAGTAGTTTCTGAAATCCACAATCGAAGCGTATTGGCGTTTTTTGCGATCAGGATGCTGTTGGGTATAAACCGTCCAGAGAAAATTGAGCACCTTCACCCCGGGAATTTCAACTGGATATTGGAAGGCCAAAAATAATCCAGCTTGAGCTCGCTCATCTGGTGATAATTCCAATAATTCTTGATTGTTTAACTTGACTGAACCTTTGACTTCATACTCAGGATGACCAGCTAGAACCTTGGCCAAAGTGGATTTCCCAGAGCCATTTGGCCCCATAATTACCACCATCTCGTTTGGGTGAACCGTCAAATCAATACCGCGTAAAATAGTTTCTCCAGCAACCTGAGCTTTCAGCTTGCTAATTTGCAAAGTTTTTGCCATGTTTATACCTTGAATGCGTTTTGAATTATTACTTTAACGTAAGTGCCCACTGGTTCACCAAAATCATAATCACTAAGCTCAGTAAAACCAATCCAGGCCAGTTGAGTGTGCTCGTCTGAAATCTTAATGCTGTCTGGATTAAAATCATCAGCCAAACTTACTCGCCAACCGGTAATAAAAGCAAAACGGGGCAAATCAGCCTCAAAATAAGTAGCAAAATGCACTAGATTTTCATCAGTAAAGACATCTGGATCTATTTTCAAACCAGTTTCTTCTTCAATTTCCCGGGAAACTTCTTGACGATGTAAATTGGCAGTCTTCTGATTGGTTGCCGGCCACTCAGCATTGCCACCAGGCAAATCCCAAGCACCCGGTCTGCTGACCGAGTTTTCAGGACGCTTCAAAATCAAGACTTTTCCTTGATGAATGAGGGCAGCTTTTTGTAAAAATTTGATGGTGTTGGTCAATGACATAATATTCCTTATTTTACCAAGATTAATGCGTGTTTAGCCTCTTCTTTCATTTCCGGAATGGTTTTGATTTTTTCTAGTTCTTTTAAAGTAAACCAGCCAATACCATCCGTTTCTTCAGTATTTTGTTTGAAATCCAAACCAGCAATCAGCTTTACTAAATAAATAATTGAAACGTGTTGTTCACAACCCTTGGGCCATTTTTGATTGGAAAAATAGCGTTTGATGGGATTGCTACTAGCCAAACGTGCCTCGTAATTTTCAGGACTAATCCAATGCAAATTGATGGCAAAAGGCAATGGATGATAACTGGTTTTGCCCACTTTGGGCAAAACTTCACCGGTACTGATTGCCTTGACTTTAATTCCTGTCTCCTCCCAAAATTCTCTCTCAGCAGTCTGATGGGGCAACTCGTCATCTTCAATGTGTCCACCGGGAGCCAACCAAAATCCCAACTTCTTATGTTTAACTAATAAAACTTTATTATCATGTACCAAAAAACCAGCAGCAGTCATGCAAATTTTGGGTGCTAGTTTTTGAGCATTTTCAACCATGGTCTGGTAATTCTAACATCTGGAAGGCATTTCCCCTAGTTCAACTGGGTAAAAATCCCAATTTAAATCAGACTCATTTGAATTCCCATGCGTTTTTGGGGGGTGAAAGTAAAATCTACTGGAGTGGTAATCAGGCGGTTCCATTTATTGCGAAACTTTACTTCGCCTTTTGAGTAACCATGATCAAGCAGGTCGCGAGTTATTTTTACGTCTTGTAAACAATATTTTTCCAGCTTATCCCAATCTTTGGCTTTAAAATATTTAATGGCATCCAAACCATTACCGGTTTTACCAATGCCGAGTGTTTCTTGCGCCACCGCGTCCAAACTAATTCGGTGACCAATACTGTCTTTGATGCGTTTCATAATATCTAGCGTGGGCAGAGTCGTGATTTCACCGTTGTAATACGGAAGAAAAGTTTGCATGTCAAAATCATCCACATTGAAACCAACAATCACGTCTGCTTTTTCCAATAAAGGAAATAGTTTGGGCAGATCTTTTTCAAAATAAGACTGAAACTCGCCTGGCTCACCGTAACTATGACGAACATTGACGCCCACAAAAGAAATTCCCAAACGATCGGGAAAATAACCACCGACTTCGTCGAAGATTTTTTGAGTTTCTACATCCAAAATTACTTGTAGCATCAGATTTTTTGTTTTCTTTCTAATTTTTCCAAAATAAAAAAGCCTCCCCCGGCCCTTACAAATCCATTAACTACCTTAGCGAATTTAAACAGGAAAAAAAAGGAGAGAAATAAATACCAGACAAAACTTAAACTTCACCGCTAAATAAATTGTGTTTTAACAGTTCGCCTGCCAAAACTAGTTAAACAATGAAACAACACGCCTATTTTGCCGCTTCATACAACTCACCTACTTTGGCCCAATTGACCACGTGCCAAAAAGCGGAGATATAATCTGGACGACGATTTTGATAATTGAGGTAATAAGCATGCTCCCAAACATCCAAACACAAAATGGGAATTTGGCCGTCCATCAAGGGACTGTCTTGGTTGGCTGTATTCAAAATCTTTAATTTGCCATTCTCAACCACTAACCAAGCCCAACCAGAACCGAACCGACCTACAGCTGCAGCAGCAAACTCCTCTTTGAATTTATCGACACCGCCCAAATCCGCAGTGATTGCCTGCAAAAGTGCTCCAATCGGCTCACCGCCCTCTGGAGAAAGAATCTGCCAAAACAAAGAATGATTGGCGTGTCCTCCACCGTGATTGCGAATGGCAGTTTTGATAGCTTCATCACTAACCTGATTTAACTGACCCAATAATTCTTCGACTGACAAACCTGCCAATTCTGGTGTTTTACTCAAAGCTTCGTTGAGTTTATCAATATAAGCTTGATGATGCTTGGTATGATGAATCTCCATGGTTCGCGCATCAATGTATGGCTCCAAGGCTTCATATTTATAAGGTAATTGGGGAAGAGTGTGCATAACTTCCTTTCTTTTAAAATAATTTGTATTTATCTACTAAAAGTCTAACAAATATTAAACAATAACACTGTTGGTTATCTTACAAATTAAACTATTAAATAAATGCTGTTTGTTTTTTACGGGCTAATTTTTTATTTTTCGGCTTGGTTGCTAATTCTCATCAACTCAATGATTCTGTCTTTGTTGGTAGTTTGCAAAAATTTACTAATGGCCTCCATATCTGGGGATTGATCTTCCAAACGCATTCCTCCAATTTCTCGCCATAAAACCTCACTCGCCAAAAAACCAATGGCTCCATTTTCCAGCACCACTCGTAAATTATTCTTAAAAACTTCGTATGTTTCGTCACCTGAACTAATCAGCCAAGGAATATCCAAGTGGCTGGTGAGTGTGGCAGCAGCCAAGGGATCTTGCGGATACTGTAGCGCCAAGGCACTGGCAAAACGCTGTAATTCGCTAATCGATTCCAACTGAGCTTCTTGGAACTCCTCTGGTTTAAGCTTGTTTCCTGCCGGGTTGTAAATGATTAATTTGAGTAAAAAATCAATCTCTTCATATTGGCAAAAATCAAAAACTTCTGCCACAAGCTGCTTCTTTTCCATGGCTTTTTCTTCTGTAGGATGATAAAAAAGTTCTAATTTGGCCAAACCATACATATTGCGAATATTTTCAATGCCAAAATTGGGAATGAACTTGGGAATTGCCAAAGGATCTGGCATTTGCATTTGTTCCAGACGAACTAAGGCTCCAGCCAACTCAGTGCCTTCTGTCAAAAGTTGAAGGGAGTAAATTGGATCCAAAACTATTCCCGTTGCTTGATGAGCGTGAATCGCTACCAACTGATTCAAAACTTCAGTCAATAACTGTTCATGAGAAGATTCTTGCAAAGAAAGACCGAGTAAATCAGCCAATAAATAAGCTTCGTCTAGGGAAACAATACCAAGTGAGACAGCTTCTTTTTTTAGGGCAGACAATTTCATGAAGACTAGTATATCGATTTCTCGAGATTTTTGGAATCACTCTTCTTCGTTGTTACCAAACTGCTTCGAAATTATCCAGCTGTCTGTCTTCGAAATTATTCAGTTTTGATCAGGAATTCAAAGAGTTATCTGTCGCCGTATGAACCACCACCTCTTGAATCACGACCGCCGCGATTGTCACTGCGAAAACCGCTGTAACTACCACCTCTGCTGTTGCGATCATTACTGCGACCATTGTTACGACCATTTCTTTCGTAGGAACCACCATTCCGGCCGGTACGACTTCCACCACGATCTCCACCATTACTGCGTGAAGATCTCTTTTGTTCGCCTTCTTCTGCAGAAAGCATGGACAAACCAATCTTGCCGTCTTCTTTAATTTCGTTGATTCTGACGTGGACTGTGTCGCCCAACTTTACAATGTCATCGACGTTGTCTACTCGTTCCAGTGACATCTCAGAAATGTGAACCAAACCTTCTCTACCAGGTAGATATTCTACAAAAGCCCCGTAGTTTTCAACCCTGGTGACTGTACCATCAAATTCTTCACCAACCTCGATCACTCGCATCATATTGGAAACTCTTTCCACCGCAGCATCAATCTTTGTTTGATCGCTGGAAGAAATATTAACCAAGCCTAGCTCACGATCTTTATCTTCATCTACATTGATTTCAGCACCAGTTTCTTCGATCAAAGCCTTGATCATCTTACCTCCTGGACCGATTAACTCGCCAATTCTATCGGCAGGAATCTCGATTTGAACTACTTTGGGAGCAAAAGGTGAAAGTGTTTTTCTAGGCTCACTAATAACTTTGAGCATTTCACTTAAAATATGCAATCTGCCAAGTTTAGCTTGTTGTAAAGCTTGTTCCAAAATAGTTTGAGGAATACCTTTGAGTTTAATATCCATTTGAATGGCAGTAATGCCCTCTTTGCTACCAGCGATCTTGAAATCCATATCACCGACATGGTCTTCCAAACCCTGAATATCAGATAGCACTACGTATTTTTTGCCATCAGACATCAAACCCATAGCAATACCTGCTACTGGACGTTTAATGGGTACACCAGCGGCCATGAGAGACAATGTAGAACCACAAACCGCAGCCTGTGAAGTAGATCCATTGGAACTCATAATTTCTGAAACCACATGAATGGTATAAGGAAAGTCTTTTTGATCTGGTATCATGGGCACCAAAGCTCTCTCAGCCAAGGCTCCATGACCAATTTCTCGGCGTTTGGGCCAACCAAATCGACCTGCTTCACCGGAAGCATAAGGAGGCATGTTGTAATGATGAATATAGTGATGAGTTTTTTCACCCTCAATACTTTCAATCAATTGACCTAAGGTAGGATCAGCAAGCGTAGTAATCGTAGCTGCTTGAGTAGCACCTCTTTTGAACATAGCAGAACCATGCGTTCTGGGGAAAAGATCAACTTCACACCAGATAGGACGAATTTCATCTGTTTTTCTGCCATCAGGACGCACATTATCTTCCAAAATCATTTTGCGTGCTTCTTGTTTAGCAAGGTGATTGAAAGCTTTTACAACCTGTTTATCAGTTATTAACTCAACTTCATCTTCCACTCCGTCATTGAGTTTGGCCAAGATTTTTTCTTTAATTGGCTCAAAATCTATCGATTGTAATCTGCCTTGAAGATCGACTACCGTGCGAACTTCTTTGGCAAAATCAGCATAAATACGCTCTGCCAAAGCTTTAAGATCAGCCTCTGCTTGTTTGTCTTCTGCCGTAACTAACTCGATTTTTTCTTTACCGATTTCACTCACGATTTCTTCAATAGTGGCGCAGATTTTACCCAATTCTTGTTGGGCTAAAGCCATTGCTTCTATGACAGTAGTTTCGCTCACTTCGTTGGCTCCTGCCTCTACCATTACGATCGCATCACTGCGACCAGAAACGATCAAATCCAAGTCACTAGTTTCACGCTCAGTATTGGTGGGATTTAACATAAATTTACCGGTTTCTTTTTGAAAACCAATGCGTAAACCAGCAATCGGACCATCAAAAGGAATTTCAGATACTGCCAAACCAATGGCACTACCTAGTAAACCTAACATGTCTGGATCATTTTCCTCGTCGTATGAAAAAACAGTGTTGACGATCTGTACTTCATGAGTAATACCTTCTGGGAAAAGCGGTCGCAAAGTACGATCAATCACCCGAGCTTTCAAGATTACATCATCTGAAGGTCGGCCGTCACGTTTTACCCAACGAGAGCCTTTGATAATCCCGGCAGCGTAGAGTTTTTCAGCAAACTCAACCGATAAAGGGAAGTAACCTAGATCGACTTTACGACCCAAAGCTACAGTAGTATGGACCGTGGTTTCACCACAGGTAACTAAGACAGCAGCGCTGACTTGTTCGGAAAATTTTCCAATTTCTATTTTTATTTCTTTACCATTAATAGCAATGGTTTTTTTATATGTTTCTGGATATTTGGGGTATGCCATTTATTCCTTTTGCTACCAAAAAATTCACTCTCTAAAGAGCCAAGATTTTAGTAGAACTTTTTTAATTAATATATTTCTGATTGGAAAATATATTATTATTTTGTGGAACGGGGGATCTCAAGCGGCAGAGAGTACTTGATGTTCAATCACTCTTTGCCAATCGAGGGCCTCTCGCCCACTTTTTTCCAATCAATGAGTATTATACCAGAAAAAGCAGTTATTTACTCAAACCCAGCTTTTCGATCAACTTTTTATAGCGATCTTCACTGCGATTCTGTAAAAACTTTAGTAAACGACGACGTTTGGAAACTTGTTTGAGCAAACCACGTCTGGAATGATTATCTCTCTTGTGAGTTTTCAAATGGTCGGTTAGTTCTTGAATTGATGCCGTCAGTAACGAAGCCTGCACCTCTGGAGAACCAGTGTCGCCTTCAAATAACTGAAAGTCTTTAATAATTTGATTTTTTTGGGCGCTTGTTAGTGCCATGGTATACCTTTCTTTCCTTTGTTCCGCTCGCTCCCAATTGGCCAGCCGACAAAGTAACCTTGGTTTATTTGTAAGAAGTGTATTGTACCAGATTAGCTCAAAAAAGAAAAAGTAAAATTAATTTATTCAAAAAAAGGGAAATAAAACCAAAAACTCTAATCGTCTTCTTTTTTGTAAGCGATGATAGTGTCACCTACTTGGAAATCAAGTTTTTTGTTTTTAAAAGTCAGACCAGCTTCATTTTTGGCTTTGACAGATAAAATCTCATCCTTACCATGCCTCATTTGAGTAATGACTGGATTGGCCAAGATTTTATCGTCACGTTTCAAATGTAAAAGATCAGATTTTTTAATCTCACCAGTCTTGACTTTTACTCCAGCAATCTGCTCTCCTTTGATCTCAAAAAGCTGAACAATTTCTGCCTCGCCAATGACCACTTCATCAATGGTCGGCTCCATCACTTTGAGCATTTGTTTTTGCAAATCTTCAATTAGGTGATAAATAATTTTATATTCCTTGATTCTGACGCCTAGATCTTTGGCAAAATTCTTGGTATTGCGCAGTACTTTAATATTGAAAGCAATGATCAATGAACGACTGGTATCGGCTAGTTCAATTTCGTGTTCGGTGACTGGACCAACTCCTGAAGCAATCAGGTTAACACTTTCTTTGTCAATGTTTTGCAAAATAGCCTCCAGGGTACCTTTCACATCAGCTTTAACAATTAAATTAAGTTTGATTTTTTCCCCAAAAGCCTCATCAAAATCAACATCTTCCCAACCAGTCAATCCGTCGGTTTCGTTCACGGTCAATGGTTCATCCTTTTCACTCAATTTTGCCGATTCATCAGCAACTTGATAATCCGCTCCCTTTGCCTGAATCACTGAGCCCACTTCTGGAACATCTTTCAAACCAACAATCTCGGCAGGCTCTCCTGGTAGTACTTGCTGAAGTTGCTTGCCCTGTTCATTGGTTAGCAATTTAACGCGACCCTCAATATCGCCTACTAAAATATCCTGGCGAGTGGTGAGAGTGCCTTGTTGAACAATTACTCTGGCAATCGGGCCTTTATGAGGATCTTTAGCTGCTTCTATTACCACAGCTTTCAGCGGAGCCTGAGGATCGGCCTTTAGTTCCAAAAGCTCGGCCATTACCGTCAATGTTTCCAATAATTTATCAACACCCTTGCCAGATTTGGCAGAAATCTCAACTGATTCTATCTCTCCTCCAAAACTGCGGACAATCACTTCTTGTTCGACTAATTGAGCTTTGACTTCATCTATTCTGACACCTTCTATATCGATTTTATTGATTGCGACTAAGAAAGGAACATTAGTTTCTTTTATATATCGCAAAGATTCAATAGTTTGAGGTTTGACACCATCATTGGCCGCAACTACCAGAACCACAATGTCAGTAATTTGTGCACCACGTTGGCGCATTTTATTAAAAGCTGCGTGACCAGGAGTATCGATGAAGGTCAATGGTTTTCCCTCATATTCTATTTGATATGCCCCAATGTGTTGGGTAATACCGCCAGCTTCTTTGGCTTGCAGATTAGTCTTACGGATATAATCCAAAAGCGTGGTTTTGCCATGATCAACGTGACCTAAGATGGTGATGATGGGTGGGCGTGGTTGCATGGCCATAACGTCTTACTTCTCCTCTGCTGGTTCCTCTACTTGTTTTTCTGCTTTGGTCTCTTCAATCACTTCTGCCACGGGTTCCGCGAAAGCCTTGGCCATTGCTTCTTTGGCAGCATCTCTGGCAGCTTGATCCTTGATATCTTGTTCAACTCGTTGACGCAAGATTTCTTTTTGATCTGTAGCCAAGTCTTCCATAGCCAACCATTTGTCTTGGAAACGAACCAAGTCATTGAGGGTAGTCAGTTTATTTTGCACCAAGATTTCTCTGGCTTCATCAGTCAAACCATCATAGGTGTCTATCTCATATTCTTCATCACCAGTGGCTTGAGTCTCTACTTTGCCAGCAGCAGTCTTGATCGTAATTTTATAACCAAGTAACTTGGCTGCTAGTCGAACATTTTGACCACCTCGTCCGATTGCCAGACTAAGTTGATCGTCAGGAGCTGTGACCGTGATAAGTTTTTTCTTTTCATCAAGTTCAACCAGTAAATTTTCGGCCGGAGCTAGAGCGCCTTTGACATAAAGTTGCATGTCTTCAAAATGAGGAATGATGTCTACTTTTTCATTATTCAGTTCTTCAATAACCTTCTGAACCCGCACTCCACGTTGACCGACACATGAACCAACCGGATCGACACCCTCTTGAGTGGATCGAACCGCCAATTTGGTACGCACGCCTGCCTCGCGGGCAATAGCTACAATCTCTACTGCTTTGGAAGCTACTTCTGGTACTTCACGCTCAAAAAGTTTGGCAACTAGGTTTTTATCAGCTCTAGAAACAATGACGGTTTCTCCTCTGGGAGTTTCTCGAATGTCCTTGATCAAAACCGCAATTCTAGAATTTAAACGATAAAACTCACCACGCATCTGTTCTTCTGGGGGCATCCAGCCATGGCCACGACCCAGATCAACTACCACACTACGACGATCCATACGCAAAACTTGACCAGTAATCATTTCACCAATCTTATCTTGGAAAGAAGCAATAATCTGATCTTTTTCTGAACGGCGAATGCGTTGCAAAATCACTTGCTTGGCAGTTTGAGCAGCTATCCGACCAAAACCAGGAGGAGTTACTTCTTTGACTTGAGTTTCATCCCATTTGGTAATTTCCTCTGTTTCTTCATCTCGTTCCAAAACTGGAGCACTAAAAATTCTTGATTCTCCAGTTTCTGGGTTTAGTTTGGTGAAATAATAAAATTCTTCATCCAAAATACCCATTTGTTTGCGATAGGCAGAAACTAAAGCCTGACGAATTGCTTCGTAGATTTCCTCTGGATCTATTTTTCTTTCAGTGGCAATCTGATTGATAGCCGCTGCGAATTCTGTTCTCATTACATTGCTTAAATTTGCCATGTTGTCCTTATTTTTGCTGTTTTTTATTTTTACTATTTTTGGTCCAATTTATCAAAAAAGACGGTCTTCAAGGATCCGTCTTTCATCAGAGTATTTCGACCGAGAGTGATTATATCACTAATCTTGTAAAACAACCAATTGGTGATAAAAAACTAGGTTTATTTTTGAGGATAAATTGGTTATAACTCGGTTTTTTTGAGCTCTTCGATCAATTTTTTCTGCTCGCGGGTCAATTTTTCTGGAACATCAATGACAATGCGCACATATAAATCTCCTTTACCTCGACCACGCAAATTTCTAATACCCTCTTCACGCAAACGAATTAGACTGTGAGATTGGGTACCAGGACGAATTTTTAATTTTAGTTTTTCTTCTCGCAAAGTGGGAATTTCTATATTTCCTCCCAAAAGTGCGGTGGTTAGGGGGATTTTTTCTAGCAAAAAAACATCATAACCATCACGTTTAAATCTGGAGTGAGTCTTGACTTCTATCGAGACATCAAACTCGTCAAATCGTAAGCGAGTGCCATCATTGGCTCCAGCAGGAATTCTGACAGTGTGTTTTTTACCATTTATCTCGATTTCTTTTTCTACTCCGTGTACGGCTTCCATAAATTCAATGGTGAGTCCATAGCGAGGGCGGCGGGCACGGCTGAAACCACCACCAAAAAACTGCTCAAAAATCTCGAAAGGATCACCAAAATCAAAGTTAGCACCCTCCTGCCCGCCGCCCCGACCAGTGGTATAACTCCAAGTAAACGGACCCTGTTGAAAACCACCAAAAGGACCGCCAGCACCACCCATATTGCCCATTCCCGAAGCTGGATCAAAGGCTGCGTGACCAAACTGGTCATACATCTGACGTTTCTTTTCATCAGATAAAACTTGATAGGCTTCATTAATCTCTTTGAATTTTTGTTCAGCGTCTGATTCTTTATTTTTGTCAGGATGATATTTCAAGGCCATTTTACGATAGGCCGACTTAATTTCAGCTGCAGTAGCGGTTTTTTTCAAACCCAAAATTTCGTAGTAGTCACGTTTGGTTACCATAATTAATTATCTAAAAAATTGATTATTTAATGAACGCAATTGTAACAAGCTTTGCTTTGAAAGTTAAGCAGACAAAATCAATGACTGCTAATTATTTTTTCCGCAGTTGATAGATCATTATCAATCCACTCATCAAAGTTATTCCCAAACCCAAATAAAACCATTTTGGCCAATAACGCAACTCTATTTGATTCACGCCTGATGTCAAAGAAATTCGTCTCATACCTTGATGATTCTCGATTTTGACTGGTGAACCATTGATTTTTGCTTGCCAATCGGGATCAAAACGATCGGCAATAATCAGGGTTGATTGATGATCAGAGTTTTCCAAACTAAAACTCATTGAGTTGGGATTTTCCTGAAACTCAATCAGTTCCGCCGCACTATCATCACCAAAGCGAATTCTCTTTTTGGCATACTTTCGCTCCAAGATTTCCCAACGATCAAATTTGGCTACTAGCGGAAATTGACTCAAATCTTCATCAATTTTGAACCAAGTATCTACTAGATAATATTTGACTGCCCAGTCATCTAATAAGGAATCGGCTGGATCAACCATGGTAATAAAATTAATACTCGGCTCTCCATCTTTATTCCAAATGGCTGCGTAATCGTGAGGCAAAAGCGTGGTGTAACCACTGATGGTGGGTAAACCATAAACAATGTTCCAGTTGGGTGTTTGGCCATCACGCAGTGCTTGAACGTGATTGAATTCTTGCAACTCACGCTCATCTACAAATGAATCAGAAAATGGCGCTCGCACTACCAGTGCTTCCCAATATGAACCAAAATCTGTGTATGGCACATTAAAGTTGCGCGTGAGCAATCTTTGCTCAAAACCGGAATGAGTTATTGCTGTTTGTGAGCGTAAGTTTTGTACAAACGAAGATTGAGTATCATAAATTTTATTGGGTGCAAAAAAGAACTGACCATGAGTGTTAAAAATCAAATCCAAACTGATTATAAAAACCAAAACAAACGGCGCCCACCAGCGCTTAATTTTGGAAAAAACAAAAATTGATGCCAATAAGAAAAAGCTGTTAAATACTATATTTTTTACTATTTCGAACATAATTATTTTATCTCGTTCTAGCGTATGGAAAGGACTATTGCTAAGCGAAAAAGAGGCGAAACTATTGACCGCATTCCATAGACTCTCAAAGTCTGTTTGAGTGATCCACCATCCCAGCAAACCCACCCCCAAACTCACTCCTCCCAAACTCAGTAACCATTTTTTTGCCACGCGGGTAAGTGTCCAGTTTTGTAATGCTCTTGCTGTCCACAATGCCAAAATAATATTGGTTAAAATCATCATCATACTGGGATAGCGCGCTACCCGTAAAAACGGCAATGCGTTTTGTAAAAACATAAATCCTGGTAAATATTGGCCCAAAGAAATTACTAGTGTAATCAAAGTAAGCACAGCAAAAAACCACACTTCTTTTTTGAGAATATTTTTTCTGATGTTTTTGTTAAACAAGGAACTCCCTACCGCCAACCAACCCAGCCAAGTCATATAAATACCAGCATTGAGCTGACCACTCCACACCGGTCCCCACTTCATACCCGCACTGGCATTGTCAAAAAAGTAGGGCAAAATAAACTTGATAAACATCACTGGATGCAATGAACCGACCGAAGCTTGAGCTGAGGTTTGCAGTGTTCTGGTAGAGCGCACAAGCAAATCTACAAAAGGAAGCCAAGCTACTGCCGATAAACTGAAAACTGCCAAAGCCGTGATAATCCAGGCGGAAAGCCAATTTTTGAAAGTAATTTGACGCCAATTAATAAAAGCTGAAAATAATACTGCCAAACTAACACCATAAAGAATGTGCTGCGGATAACCACCCAAAAACTGTAACAGTACGACTAGGGCAAACCACCACCGCGCTCGTGGTTGCCGAACTACTTGTAAACCAAAATATGACAACCAAGGCAACCAAACAATTGATTGCAGAGTGGCTAAATTATTAATACTGCCAGTAATTTGAGTGGAAAGCATCCAAAACACAGCTGAGATAATGGCCCAAGCATGTTTTTTAAGCCAGGCTTTTGCCAATAAATACATGCCTGCGTAACTAATCAATAAGTGACCAATAACAGTCAAGTTGAGCGCCAAGGCCGGAGGAAAAATAACAAATGACCAAATACCTGGATAGAGAGGATTGATATCTCCCAACCAAGGAATGCCCGCAAAATTGAGTGGATTCCAGAGTGGCAATACTCCTTGTTTGAGCCAGTCAGCCGTAAAAAGCCGCACCGGTACTAGTAATGAATAATTATCACCAAAAACTAGGGTTTTCCCCTGAAAAAATGGCCAAAAACGAAGCAAAATGATGAGAATGAACAATAACCAAAATTGAAAACTATTACTTTTAAATAAATCGTAAATTTTATTAAACTTCAACATATGTCCTCAAACATTGTATCGAGAAAAACTCAAATTTGATATTGAAAAAAAACTCAAAAAACTCAAATCAGAATCGATAAAAATTCCAACTAAACCTCTAAAAAACCAGGGCTCAAAAAAAATTCAACCAGATTAAAACTCCAAGCGCAAAGCAACAATTACCCGCAAAGCGTCGATTCCATCGCGCCAAGTGATTTTTTTACCTTCGGAAAAATCCCGTCCCACATAAGTAATCGGTACTTCATAAATCTTATAACCACGTTTCAAAACCTTGCAGGTAATTTCTGGCTCCAGATCAAATTTGTTTGCTTGAATGTTCAGTGATTTAAAAAGACTGGTGGGAAGGACTTTGTAGCAAGTTTCCATATCTGACAAAGTGGTGTTGTAAAGCAAGTTAACCAATAAATTGAGAAAAGTGTTGCCCACTCGATGCCAAAAGAGCAAATTGGAATGAGGACCCAAAAAACGCGAACCATAAATTACTTCCGCTCGTTGCTTTTGAATCGGCTTGATTAGCTCCAGAATATCATCTGGATCATATTCCAAGTCAGCATCTTGAATCATGGTGTAGTCACCAGTGACTTTGGTCAGACCCAATCGCACTGCCGAACCTTTTCCACCATTTTCTTTGGCAAAATACTTAATTTTTTTGATACCTTTTTTATTAGATTTCAATAAATTCTTGATTTTTTTCTCTGAACTATCTTGACTGCCGTCATTGACGACTATGATCTCGTCAACAATGGAAATGGTTGCCAATTTTTCCAAAATGACGACCACTGTCTCCTCTTCGTTATAAACCGGCATGATGACTGAGAGCTTCATAAAGTTGATCATACAATTTTTCAAAGATTTTGCCGAGCGGAAAATTATCATCAAAAACCCCGCTTTTTGGCGGGGTTTTCTAAAGTTCATGCGAACGGTCTAGTCTTTGACTACTTCACCCTCCTCAGCCTCTGCTTTATCCTCTTTATTCTTGGCTTTTTTCTTATCATCAGGCTTGGCCTCAGCTTCATCGGTCTGGGGTTGTTCTTTGGCTTGATTGGCTTTTTGCATTGCTTCACCAAGTTTTTGAGCTGAAGTTAGAGTTTCCTCAGCAGCTTTGTCTAGTTCTTCTTTGGTAACATCCTCTTTGCCTGCCAACTCTTGCAGTTTTTTGACGTTTTCTTCGATTGCTTCTTTGTCTTTCTTGTCGAGTTTGTCACCATAATCTTTGAGTTGTTTTTCTATTTCAAAGGCTACGCCATTGGCTTGATTTTTTGCCTCAACCAATTCTTTTTTGCGCTTGTCTTCCTCGGCGTGTTTTTCAGCATCAGCCTTCATTTTTTCAACTTCTTCGTCAGAAAGATTGGTGCTGTTTTGAATCGTAATCTTTTGCTCTTTACCAGAAGTTTTATCTTTGGCTGAAACATTCAAAATACCATTTGAGTCAATATCAAAAGTGACTTCTACTTGAGGAATACCACGTCTGGCTGGCGGAATGCCGTCCAAAATAAAGCGTCCTAAAGAACGATTGTCAGCTGCCATTTCTCGCTCTCCTTGCAAGACATTGATTTCCACCTGAGTCTGATTGTCAGCTGCGGTCGAGAAAATCTGCGATTTGCTGGTAGGAATAGTGGTATTGCGTTCGATTAAAGGCGTGCGCACTCCACCCAAAGTTTCCAAACCAAGAGTCAGAGGAGTGACATCTAACAAAACAACGTCAGACACATCTCCACCAATCACTCCAGCCTGAATAGCTGCTCCCACAGCCACTACTTCGTCTGGATTGACTCCTTTATGCGGAGCTTTGCCAAAAAATTTCTTAACTTCTTCTTGGATTTTGGGCATTCGGGTTTGACCACCCACCAAAACTACGTCTTGAACATCTTTGGGTTCCAACTTGGCATCTTTGAGCGCTTTTTTGACTGGCTCAAAAGAACCCTTAATCAGGTCGTCAACTAATTCTTCCAATTTGGACCTGGTAATGGTCATGGTCAAATGCAAGGGTTGGCCATCATCTCCCTGAGCAATAAAGGGTTGATTGATCTCACTTTGAGCAGCAGATGATAGCTCAATCTTGGCTTTTTCTGCGCTGTCTTTAATTCTTTGCATAGCCTGAGGATCTTTGCTCAAATCTTTGCCATGCTCTTTTTTGAATTCTTCCAAAACATAATCAATGATTCTGCTATCAAAATCATCTCCCCCCAAGAAGGTATCTCCGTTGGTTGACTTGACTTCAAAAACTCCATCACCAATTTCCAAGATAGAAATATCAAAAGTACCCCCACCCAAATCATAAACAGCAATGGTGCTGGTGCCTTTTTTATCCAAACCATAAGCCAGGGCTGCTGCGGTCGGTTCATTGACAATACGCTCCACTTTCAAACCAGCGATCTCTCCTGCTTGTTTGGTAGCTTGGCGTTGAGAATCATCAAAATAGGCCGGAACCGTAATAACTGCCCGATCAACCGTCTCACCCAGATAACTTTCCGCATCAGCCTTGGCTTTACCCAAGACTTTGGCAGAAATTTCTTGAGGAGTGAAGTCTTTACCATTCACTTTCACCACCGCCATACCATCTTTACCTTCAGTCAGTTCATAAGAAACATGTTTGAGGGCTTTTTTAACTGCCTCATCTTTGTGTTTCTTACCCATAAAACGTTTGACTGAGTGAATCGTAGATTTGGGATTCATCACCATTTGGCGTTTGGCTGAATCGCCCACCAGAGTTTCATCACCTTTAAAAGCTACGATTGAGGGAAAAGTGTTGCGACCCTCTGTGGTAGCGATAATTTTGGGTGAGCCACCCTCCATTACAGCCACTGCTGAGTTGGTGGTTCCCAGATCAATACCAATAATTTTTCCTGTTTTTGCCATATATCCTCCTTAATTTTTGCTTTCTGAATTAATTTTTAAATCAGTAACACAATTTATTACTTTTACTACTTTTTAATTTAATACTTTTTACTTACTATTTTTTTTAAGTTTCCCGAATATCTTTTTAGGTTTTCTAACTATCCTAAGTTTTTTAATTGTCTTAACTATCTTAACAAAATTAGCAGACAAGTCAAGTGACTGCTAACTCTAACCAGCCTCACTTTTTTATCCCAAGATCACTTTGGCGTGCTGAATAACCTTGCCATTCAATAAATAGCCTTTGCGCAAAACTTTGGCTACTTTTTTGCCTTGACCAGAACCCTCTGCTACTTCCATAGTTTGCACATCAAATTCTTTTCCCTGCGCCTTGATTTCTTCCAAACCAAACTCCGTCAAACTTCGTTTGAGTTGTTCCAAGATCATCTTGAGTCCTGAGTCGCTGTGCTGCGCGACTGCCAATTCTAAATGCTCTAGTGGCGCCAATAGTGCTTCAATCAGGTTTCGATTGGCCATTTGAATCATTTCCAAGCGATTTTCCTGAGTTCTGCGTAAAAGATTTTGATAGTCGGCCAAAGCCCGCTTCTCTTGTTCCTGAACTTGCGCTAACTTAATCTGCAAATCCTCCAATTGTGCTTGAAGTTGATCAACATGGGCAGAAGCTTTGACTGATTTTTTTGACATATCAAATGAATTTTTAATTAACCGGCAATTTCTTCTATTAGTGCTCTAAAATATCTCATCATGGGAATGACATAGGCATAGTCAAATCGATGAGAACCAAGCACCCCTAAAGTAAAGGGTTGATTGCCAAAATTAACTTCCGTAAAAATAATACTAACTGGTTCCAGATCTTTATTACCCAATTCTTTACCATAGACTACGTGTATAGGATTTTCGCTTTGACCCATTTCAAAAATCTCTTGCATCAAGTTTTCTTCTTCAATCATGTTAAAAACATTGCGAGTGACACGAATATCAAAAAATTCTGGCATATTCAGTAAATTGGCCAAACCAGCACTATAAATATGCTGTTCTTGATCCATGGCTAAACCAATAGCTCTGGATTTTTCTGCCAGCACCTTGGCTGATTCTTGTAATAAATCTTCTCTGTCTTCTTTATGTTCCCAGATTTTTTCTTTGGCACTCACTTCATCTGCTACTGATAGTTCCTTTTCTTTCATTAACTCGTTGACATAAAGGCGTAGAGCCAATGGTGTGGGAATGCGACCAGCACTCATGTGAGTTTTCTGCAAATAACCTTGTTTGGTCAAATAAACCATTTCATTACGAATAGTGGCTGGAGAAACACCAATGTTGTATTTTTTATCAATCGTGTCAGAGCCGACTGGATTGGCTGTTTCGATGAATTCCTCGATGACAGCGCGAAGAATCTGAATTTGGCGAGCAACTAGATCAATCATAGTATTAGCAATAATACGGATTGAGTGCTAAAAAGTCAAGCTGATTCATCAATCACTCGTCTGATGTTTTTAACAAAAGCTGTCTGGTTGAATCGTTGGGCGTGTTGATGGATTTTGAGAGCTGAAAAGCTGGTTTTTTGAAATTTTTGCAAAGCTTTGACCAGATCTTCGACCGTTAATCGTTCAAAAAAGATACCTGTTTTGCCCTCCACTATTGTTTCTTTGGGACCCCCAGAGTGATGAGCAATTACCGGCGTGCCCCACCCCATTGCTTCTACTGGTACCATCCCAAAATCTTCGTCTTCGGAGGGATAAATCAGCGCTTTGGCATGAGCATAAAGTTCTGTAAGATCACGATCGGTTACTTCTCCCAATAGTTCAATGGTAGAACCAGCTATTTCTCTCAGTTTTTCATCCATTTTGCCCAAACCAACTACTTTGAGGGGCAAACCCAATTTGTTACAAGCAGCCACTGCCAATTCTGGATGTTTAGAAAAAGTCAGCCGACCGGCATAAAGATAGTAAGAGCGATCTTTGGCGGGAACTAGCTTTGGGCGAGCAGGAACTTCAATGGGCGGATGAACTACTGTCGAATCAAGTTTATAAAATTTCTTGATTCTGCTGGCCGTTTCTTGAGAATTGGCAATGAAAACATCTACATTCTCTCTGGAAACTCGCAGATCAATTACTCGCAAAAAATGATTCAAAAATGTTCCTGCCCAACGCAAGATGGGATTGCTACGCCACTCACTCATGACCGAGTAACCATACATGACTCTGGGTGGAGTATGACAATAACAAAGATGTTTACCATGAGGCACTTTGACTGCCTTGGCAAAATAGGCATTGCTAGAAGAAATCACTAGCTCGAATTTGGATAAATCCAGATCTGCAAAAGCCTTGGGCGCAAGAAAGCGCAGTGGAGAATAAAGTTTTTTGATCCATGGCACTTTGGCTAACCAAGTTTCGCGAATATCCCAGCCAGCAAAATGCTGGGCATGCATTCCCAGTGCTTTTTTATCATAAAAAGCAGTATAAACAGGAGCTTCTGGAAACATTTCGTGCAAAGCCATCAAGACGCGTTCTGCCCCACCAAATTCTCGTAAATAATCATGAACTAAAGCTATTTTCATTAAAACAATGCCTCCTGAACAGTGGTCTCAAATTCATCTTTGGGTAAAAAATTAAGTAATGACTTAAAGTTCAAACTTTGAAAAAGAGTGACCACTTTTTCTTTATTGTATTGAGTTACGGCACAATCTTCTAGATTAAATTGAACTGGAGCATTTTTGATGATGGTAGCTAGTTCTCGACTCAAAAAAGCATTTTTTCGATCGCTATTTAATTTTTTGATCAATGAAGGAGAAAAAATCGGATCAGCTGTTTGTTTGTCCAAAGCTTCATAAACTCCGTCTACTGAAGCGAATTTTTCAATCAGAGCAATGGCGGTTTTGGGACCAACTCCTTTTACACCAGGAATATTATCCGAACTATCACCCATCAAACCCTTGAGCTCAATCACTTGGTCTGGTTGTACGCCAATCTTTTTTTTGACCAATTCTTCATCATATTCTGTATCTTCTTGACCTTTGCCACGACCAGGCAGATAAACATGGGTGTCATTGTCAACCAATTGAAACATATCTTGATCACCGGTAAGAATTATCGTGAGCAGAGTTTTGTCGCGCTCTTCAACTCTGGTGTTGATCGTACCGATTAAGTCGTCTGCCTCATAACCCTCCAATTGAAACTGTGGAATGTTGAGCGCCTCCACTACTTCTCTGATAATGGCAATCTGCGGTTGCAGTTCTTCGGGCATGGTGGGGCGGTTAATTTTGTAAAACTCAAAATCTTTGGCTCGATTGGTCGGTGAGGGATGATCAAAAGTAACGGCCATGTAGAATGGATCAAGATTGCGAATGGCTGTCAATAAAATGCGTGAAAAACCGTAAACGGCATTGATCATTTGACCATCTGATCTGGTGAAGCTTTTGGGGAAAGCAAAAAATGAACGATAAATTAAAGCGTGGCCATCTACCAATAAAAATTTTTTACGAGACATATCATTGAATTATAGCTTGAATTATAACAAGCTTGCTTTTCATCAAAGAATTAAGATTTTTTGGCAACGCGACGAGCTTTGGGGATTTTGATAACCTTTTCAAACTCAATACTGTCCAAAGTTTCTACTTCCAATAATTTGCGAGAAACAGCATCTAGTTGAGAACGATGTTTTTTGAGTAAATCCATGGCCCTGGTTTGGGCAGTCTCGATGATTTTACGAATTTCTAAATCAACTTTTTCTTGTAAACTACCGGAAATTTTGGACGGCTCTCCCCATATTCTAGAATAGTTTTGTTCATACTGCGGTCCAAAGTTCATCGGTCCCAGTTTACTCATGCCGTACTCTACTACCATGGCGCGGGCCGCTCGAGTGGCCCGATCAATATCATTGCTAGCTCCAGCAGTTTGCTCATCAAAAACCAGGATTTCTGCGGCCCGCCCGCCCATCATTACCGTAATTTCATCCAACATTTCTGATTTTAGAATCTGTAATTTGTCTTTTTCCGGTGGGGTAAAAGTGTAGCCCAAAGCCTGACCTCTAGAAACAATCGAGATGCGGTGCACCGGATCCGTGTAGGGCAAAATATGAGCTAACACCGCGTGACCAGCCTCATGATAAGCCGTAAGCTCTCGTTCATAATCATCGCGCAAACGTTTCTTGCTGGGGCCGTATTTGACCTTCATAGAAGCTTCTTCAATATCTTCCATGGTAATAGCCTTGCGACTTTCTCTGGCAATGGCAATGGCTGCCTCATTGAGCATGTTTTCCAAATCAGCACCAGAAAAACCAACAGTGCGTCTGGCGATTTTTTCCCAAGTGAGGTTTTTGTCCAAAGGCTTGCCTTTGGCATGAATCTTCAAAATATATTTACGCTCTTCCAGATCAGGCAAACTCACCATTACTCTGCGATCAAAGCGACCGGGACGAATGAGAGCGGGATCTAACATGTCACCGCGATTGGTGGCGGCCATGACGATCACGTTGTCATTCTGAGTAAAGCCATCCATTTCGACCAAGATTTGATTCAAAGTTTGCTCTCGCTCGTCATGGCCGCCCATACTTCCCTGGCCACGTACTCGACCGATAGCATCAATTTCGTCAATAAAAATAATCGAAGGAGCAATTTTTTTGGCTGTATCAAACAAATCACGCACTCGTGAAGCACCCACTCCCACTAGCATTTCCATAAATTCAGAGCCAGCAATAGACAAAAACTGAACATTAGCTTCCCCAGCCACAGCTCGGGCGAGTAAAGTTTTACCTGTTCCAGAGGGACCAACCAATAACACTCCCTTGGGCGTACGCGCGCCAACTTTGATGTATTTTTTGGGATTGCGCAAAAAATCAACCACTTCCTTGAGCTCTTGCTTGGCTTCATCCATGCCACCCACGTTATCAAAACTGATGTTCTGTTTGCCCTTTACAAACACCTTGGCTTTGCTACGACCAATGCCCAAAATGCCGTCTTGCGCTCCTCGTGCTTGTCTAAACATCATCATGAAAAAGAAAATCATTAGACCAATTGGTAAGAAATTAATAACTAATTCCCAGAATAATTGGCCAAAAGACACGTCCTCTACATTTACATCCACTTGGGCAAAATCAATACCGGCTGCATTTAAAATCGAGAGTGCTTCTTGACCTTCTTCTTTGAGTGTATAGCGACGCTCACCATCTTTATAAATAGCACGCAGTTCCGTACCGGTCACTTGCAAAGTCTCTACTTTTTCTTCTCGTACGTCACGCACTAACTGACTTAGGGAAATATATTCCGAAGCACCCACTCCAAATAAACCGCGCAAATAAGGAAGAAAAAGCAAGAAAATAATCAAAAAAATCAAGCCTCGATTAAAAAATTTATTGAGATTCAGATTCATTTCAAAACGTTTTTCAATCAGGTTGCGTTTTTTGGGAGCGCTTTGATTTGCTTTGAGGCCGGGAGCCTTCTTGACTGGAGGTGGTGTTTTGGTACCAGGCATAGTTCGAATTTGTATTGTAACACGACTATTATTTAATCGGAAAATTTATCAAGTTGGTAATTTGACCAACAAGCCAACTAATCACTACTACCATTACTATAAGTGAGAATAAATCGTCGGTAGGACAATTTATATTTTCCAAATAATAAATCTATTTTTTGTTGATGTTCTTTATAGAAAAGTTCAAACTCGGCAGGATCAAAATTAATCAGTTCAACCAATCGACCCAAGGCAGAAGCATTATTGTCTTTTTCCTTCAAACCTATCTTATGAGCTTTTTTAAAATGTTTGAGATGATGTAATGCTTCACATTTGGGACAATAAAACCGCAAGTTATCTGGAGCATTGTAATGTTTATTTTTGGTATGATTGATATGACTGACGATTCCAGATCCATTCAAATCTTCTCTACCGCAACCCTCACAAACTCCTTTTGATCTCTCATAAATAACATCTCGAGCCACTTTATTGGCAGCAGACAAACTCAGTTCATATAACGCGTAAATAGATAAAATCCAACTCGCAATCTTTACCGATTTTTCTACCAGTCTTCCACCTCGCTGATACTCCACTGCGATTGCTTTCCGTTGGTTATTAACAATTGGGCAGAATTACTGGTGAGAACAAAGGTAGTTTTACGAAAAATATCGTCATAAAGCAAGCAGGAAAACAATCAATCAGTTTCGCTGGAAGAAGTAATCTCAAGAAAATTTTGATTAAAATCTTCCCAACCAAAACTTAAATAAAGATAAAACAAATATGCTGATTTGCCAGATTCTCCCAAAACTTTGGCCGTCTTTAAAAAACGATTGATTTGACCATTGGTTAGTTCTGGAAGTTCATAATGATTTAGAAAAAAACTGAGTCTGGTTTGTGGTGAAGTTCCCTGTTCCATTTGTTGAGCTTGCTCAATCAAACTCTGCAAAACTGTTGGAGAAAGACTCGCTATTCTTTGGCCTAGAATCCTGATTGTTCGACTAATTTCTTTGCCACTTCCATTACTTCTGCTCATATCAGCGATATTATCATAAGTATCCAAAGAAAAACAAAAATAAGTTTAGTGGATAAAAAACTATCGAACTACAGTGCCAGAGGTAACTGTGGCAGCAACTGCAAAAGGCACGGGCTGAGGCTCTCCATCAGCCATCAGCATCATGCCTTGACTGACACTCTCGCCCATCTTCCGTTCGGCCAAATTGACGATAAATGGATATTGCTTACCCACCAATTCCTCTGGTTTATACCATTGTTTAATCCCGGCCATGATATTGCGCTCACCAATTTCCGGACCAAAATCAACAGTTAGTTGTAAGAGTTTTTCACTCCATTCTGGAGCAATAGCCTTCGTCACTTTGCCTATCCGTAAATCAAGCTTTTCAAAATCAGCATATTCAATAATTGGCTTCATAGTTTCTTTCTTTGGGAATTTTTAATGATTATAACTTTTAATTTTTATTGAGTTGATTATCTTCACCAATCACTTGATAAACTTCTGCCAAAGTTTGTTTTGCCAACCGACAGGCTTGTTCTGCACCCTCAGCCAAGATTTTTTTAACTACAGTCAAATTTTGCACCAATTCCTGACGTCTAGTCCGAGCACTAGCAAATAAACGTTGATGAGCAAGAAAAAGTTTTTCTTTGACTTCTACGTCTCCTACTTTGCCTTGTAGATAACGAGCTTTTAATTCGGCTACTTCTTTGTGATTATCATTGATTAAATCATGATAGATAAAGATAGGGTTGCCTTCCACTTTTCCTGGATCAGTAGCACGTTGACGATTGGGATCAGTAAAACAGTCCATGATTTGTTTTTTAATCACAGTTTCATCTTCAAAAATACCAATGATGTTGTTCAGCGATTTACTCATCTTGCGTTTGCCATCCGTGCCCACAATGCGACCCACGGTTTCAGAGATCAACGGCTCTGGCAAGGGGAAAACTTCCTGATCATAAGTTTTATTGAATTTTTCGGCTATATCACGAGCTAGTTCTACGTGCTGACGCTGATCATCACCCACCGGCACGCCAAATGGCTTGTAAAGCAAAATATCTGCTGCCATCAAAAGCGGATAATTAAACAAACCCATATTGATGGACTCAACACCAGTATCTTTTTGCAACTTATCTTTGAAAGCATGCATTCTCTGCATTTGGCCAAAAGAGATATAGTTGGCCAACACTATGGCTAGTTGACTATGAGCCGGCACGGTAGATTGGCGGAAAAAAACACACTTTTCCGAATCCAAACCCAGTGCCAAATAATCAAGCACCACCCCAGTGATGTTTCGCTCCAATTCTTCTCTGTCATGGATAGTGGTCAGGGCGTGTAAATCAGCCACAAAATAATAGGTTTGATGAGTATTTTGCAACTCGATTTGCGGTTTGACGGCACCAAAATAATTGCCAATATGCAGTGCATTACCACTGGGCGTTATTCCCGACAAAATTCGTTTTTTAGTTTCCTTCATATTTCTTTCTTTTCATTGTATCGTACTATTTTTTGAGCTTTTTGCACCATAAAAACAAAAAAGCTCTCCGCAGAGAGCTAATTAATTAATAAATTTTGTAATTATTTTATTTTGTTTTATTTATAATCCACTTTCTTCTGCGCTCTAATTCTCGCTTTGCCCAAGCCCTCGTATTCGGATCTTCACTTGACTCTTGCAAAGCTTGAAGATGAGCGGTTGTGTACTCTTCTGGAGTATTCCCGTCTATGTCTTGGCCTCCATTTATTCCTAGTCTTTCAATTAAATTTTTCAACATTTTTGCTTAAATTATTTTACAGTTCCTCGATCTGAACATTGGGATTCATATCTGGAGAATCGATTAAATTAAGATATTTTTCGGTAGTAGTGATGCGTTTATGTCCAACCAACTGAGAAACATAGACCAAAGGGGTACCAGCCTTAAGCTGTTCCACAATAAAAGTATGACGCAAGTCATTAACTTTGGCATCTTTGATGCCGGCCAAACGGAAATAACGATCTATGGCTGTACGAATATTTCTTACCAAAAATGGACGAGAGGTTTTGGTTAGAAAAACGGTTTTTTCGCGGGCACGAGGACGAACTTTGAGATAATCCATCAAAGCTTTTTTGGCTGGTTTATTCAAAGGCACCTTGCGTTCATCGCGAGAATTTTGAGCTTGAATAGTAACTACGCCCCTATCCACATCCATATCATCCATTTGCAAAGCTGCTAATTCACTGATGCGCATACCGGTTTGTAGTAATAATTCCACGATAGCAAACAAACGCTCATCACCACTGGCAGCATCACGCAAAGCTCGATACTCCAATTTGGATAGCATTCTGGGCGGAGATTGTTCTATTTTGGGATGAGAAATTGCCTCTGCCGGATTGTCTGTCAAGATTTCTTCGTCAATTAAATAACGGAAGAAAGCTTTGATAGAATTAATTTTTCTGGAAATTGATTTGCTAGTATAACGACGCTGTTTCAAGATGCTTTTAAATTCATCAATATCATCAGCCGTTACTTCTGCGACTAGAGTCTTGCCTTTTTCGCCAACAAACTCAATCAGCTGTTCAATATCTTTGCTGTAAGCGATTACTGTGGCATTTGCCTTGCCAGCCTCTCTCAAGTGTTGTTCAAACTTGGCATGAGAGTCGACGAGTACTGCTTGTTGCATTTTTTTTCCTTTTACTTCTAAGGCAGTGTTATGATTGGAGCAGACCTAAATTTTGTTTTTTACAAAAATAGCATTTAAGACGTCTTATAGTATCATGAGTCGGGATTATAGGCAAGCATAACTTATGAATAAGATCATCTCTCACCCTCTGGTAATAGTGGTTTTAACGGTTCTAGCCGTACTTTTTATTTTTTCTCTGAGAAAAACTGCTCAAAAAAGCCAAATCGCTATTGAAAATGTCGCTATCCTAGAAGAATCAATTCAGGACCTAGCCAATCAAATTGAGAAAGAGCGAGAATTGATTGATTACTCCAATACTGACTTGGCCAAAGAAAAAATTCTACGCGACGAACTACTGCTCCAAAAACCAGGAGAATATGTCTTGCAAATCCCTGATGATGAAACATTGCTGATCGAAGACACTATCGCAAAACAAAAAACTCCTTGGGAGGAATGGCGGGCGGTGTTGTTTTAAAAATAGTAATTTTAAATTTTATTTTCTATCTTGATAATTATTACTCAATCAGTTTAGATCATTCACTAATTAAGGTTAATTTGGAATTTATTTTTTGATGGTAAAAATAGTTTAATTGTATTAAAATTAATCAAAATGATACAATAAATTATCTATTAATTAAAAGGATATAAAGGACACATGAGTAAACCAGAAAAATATTCTTCTTATTCCGAAGAACAAAACCCACCTTTCGCCCCAATAGCTCTTGCATATTTTATTCAAACTCGTGGTTGGGAAAGAAGTGCTATTGAATCAATCACGATGGAAACAGTGAGAAAAGCTCTAGAATTTATCAATAATGCAATTGCGGGGAGAAAAGTGGTTGAGGAAGCTAAAAAGATAAAACAGTATCCTGGTAATTCTGAATCTATAAAAGCATACGATCGAGCCGTCGAAGCACATAGGCTAATGCGAACAGACCATAGTTTAGAACAAATTTTAAACCTTACTAAAGATTTTTTGGAATCACTTCAGTCTAAAAATGTTTCAATAAAAGAATCCGATCAAAATCTAATTGCGCTCTTCTTTTTTCTAATTTAAGATATGATCGATAAAATATAAGAAACCTCTCTGGAGGCTTACATTTCATCAACTGAGCTACCATAACCTTCAGGAATAATCTTATCTTCAATCAAAAAATTTAAAACTTGTTTTACTTGTCGTTTAAATTCCTCAAATTCAGTTCTGAGTTCTTTGTTTTCCTTAATTAATTCTGCAATTCTTTCATCAAGCTTTTCGACTGACGATTCTACTTGTAAATGTGAGCTTTGTTCTTCTTCCATTTTAGTCCTTAAAATTTGATAGTTAAATAAGTATACAATAAATTTAAAACTAATAAAAACTGATTTAAAAAAATGACTTAGAAAAATATAAAATATAAAGATAAATTAATTGTTGCGGGGCTAGGAGTCGAACCTAGCCTGTGAGATTATGAGCCTCACGTGCACCGTACACTACCCCGCGATTAACAGAGCGTCATTATAACCTTCTCTGGGGCTCTCGTCAAAACATCTAGTGATTGGTATAATTTAGGCTCACTCTCAAAGAGTTGATAAATTTATTTATCAAACTCAAGAAGTAAAGCCAGGGTAGCTCAGTTGGTTAGAGCACAGGATTCATAAACCTGAGGTCGTGAGTTCAACTCTCACCCCTGGTACAAGGTTATTCAACCCGTTGTTTTGGTTGGGAAGTTGTAAGTATAAAAAGTCTGGCAATTTATTATCACGCTAGTTAGAAAAAAAATAGAAAAAAGCTAGAAAAAAGCCTCGCTTTTCAGCGAGGCTTTTTCTTTTTATTCGGTTTTTATTCTCCTCCGGCAGCCGGAGAAGGCTGCCAGAAGATAAAAACGTTCTCCTCGGGGATCTCCTCCCCGAGGCAACCAAGGATATAGGTCATACAGACCCTATCTCCTTCGCGTACGATTGGGTTCAGCGCTAAAAGCGCTTCCCAGTCGTATGCAAAAACTTCCCCCTGGCTTTCAACCTCGATCATCTCGAGGATGAAAGTTCCTTTTTCCCTGGGCTCTTCGCCCAAGGTCCGTCGCATGGCGTCCAAGACGCCTGCGTCGCCCTCTTCCACCTGAAATATCAGGTGGTGAGAGGAAACTCCCAGCTCTTCATAAGCTGGGGTGGGCTGGGCGGGCAAAGCCCGCCCAGCCTCGACTTGAGCAGCACTTGGCACCGTTTCTGGTGCCAAGTTTTGTTCCTTTCCACAGGCCACTAGGGCCATGGAAAGAAAAATAACAAAAATTATTTTTTTCATTTCTTCTCCTTGGGTGTGGGAAATTTTCCCGCTTTTTAAGCGGGAATTTGAAAACCGAATTTTTAAAGAGCAAGCCATCCCCTCATGCACACACCAAGAATCGCAAAGATTCCTTGTGAGCATGGGGCTAGACTTACTATCTATCACTATATCAAATACTATAAGACAGTGTCAATAGTTATAGGATAAAGTAAAATTACCAACTCGAGGAAAAACAAAAAAAGGGCGGTTTTATCCGCCCTTTTATCTGTAATAATTTAGGACTGAGATTACATCATCCCAGGCATGCCTCCGCCCATGGCGGGAGCTTCTTCGTTTTTGGGAACATCAGTCACCAAGCACTCCGTGGTTAGAATCATTGAAGCCACTGAAGCGGCATTTTCCAGAGAAGCAACCGCTACTTTGGCAGGTTCAATTACTCCAGCTGCCACTAAATCTTCAAATTTATTGGTCAAAGCATTAAAGCCCCAAGAACCATCATTTTTTTCGCGCACTTGACCCACTACCCAACCGGCATCTTCACCAGAATTGGTAGCAAGCATCCGCAATGGCTCTTCTAGGACGGAGCGGACTAGATCCACACCAACTTTTTCATCTTCACTGCTGGTTTTAATCGCACTCAAAGCCTTTTCGGCTTGCAAGAGAGTCACTCCGCCACCAGGAATAATTCCGCTTTCAATCGCAGCTTTGGTTGCTTCCTTGGCGTCTTTGACTCGCTCTTGCAGGTTTTTCATCTCCATTTCGGTACTAGCACCTACTTGGATTACGGCCACTCCGCCAGTCAAACGAGCTTTGCGCTCCTGTAATTTTTCGATGTCAAAATCAGAAGTAGAGTTTTTAATCTCTGCTTCGATCTGAGCAACCCTGGCATTGATGTCATTTTTGCTCCCTTTACCACCCACAATTCTGGTGGAATCTTTGGTGCTTCTGACACTATCTGCTCTGCCTAGTAGATCAATGGTAACGTCTTTGAGTTGTACACCGGTTTCTTCACTGACAAATGAGGCTCCTGTCAAAACAGCAATGTCTTGCAACATCGCTTTTCTGCGATCACCAAATCCTGGAGCTTTGACTGGTAAAACTTTGAAAGAACCGCGCAGTTTATTGACTACCAAAGTGGTCAGGGCTTCGCCTTCAATTTCATCGGCGATCAACACCAAACCTTTGCCAGCATTTACTACTTGTTCCAATAAAGGCAAAATGTCTTTGATATTGGAAAGTTTTTGATCAGTGACTAAAATTAGAGTATCTTCGATCACTGCCTCCATGTTTTCTGAATCGGTTACAAAATAGGGAGAGGCATAACCTTTATCAAACTCCATGCCCTCTTTATGTTCTATCTCGATTTCCATGGTTTTGCCCTCTTCCACTTCCACTACTCCATCTTTACCAACTTTTTTGAGAGCTTCAGCAATTTTTTGACCAATCTCTTCGCTTTGAGCAGAGATCGTGGCTACTTTTTCCCAGTCGCTTTCTTTGACTGGTTTGGCCACTCGATTAATCTCTGCCACTACTGCCTTGATAGCTCGATCAATACCTCGTTTCATAATCATTGGATTGGCACCAGAAGTAACATATTTCATGCCCCGTTCGGCCAATTTCCAGGCCAAAAGTGTAGCAGTGGTAGTACCATCACCAGCCACATCATTGGTTTTGGAGGCTGCTTCTTTGACCAATTGAGCGCCCATGTTTTCAAATTTGTCTTCCAGTTCGATTTCTTTGGCCACTGTCACGCCATCATGAATCACACTGGGAGCTCCCCAAGAACGATCTAGGGCTACATTACGACCCTTGGGCCCCAAAGTAGTGGTCACTGCTTGAGCTAACTGAGTGATACCACCCAGCATTTTTTGTCTAGCTTCGTCACCGAAAATTAATTGTTTTGCTGCCATAAATTACTCCTTTTTTTTAATTTTTAAATTAAAAGTTGAAAGCTTTAAAAATTAGCTTGCAACTAAATCTTGATTTTTACTTTTTACTCACTACCGCCAAAATATCTTCAAATTTTAGGAATTGGTATTCCACATCATCAATCATGACATCATTACCACCCCATTTTTTATAAATCACCAAATCGCCAACTGCTACCGGGCATTCGCAACTGCCTGATTTGGCTTTTTTGGCTTTATCGCCACAGTCTCCACAACCCTCACCGCAATCCCCACAACCCTCACCACAACCACTACAATCTCCACAAGAACCACAATCACTTTTACCGCAAGCTAAAACCGTTCCATATTGAGGTTTTTCTTCTTTATTACCGGGTAAAATAATGCCTGAGGCAGTTTTTTCTTCTGGTTGAGCTGGTTCGACTAGAACATATCCAGCCAGAGGTTTCAATTGAGTTGCTTTGAGATTTTTCATGAAATTCCTTTCAAATAAATACTGTTTAATACTAAACAAATTCCGTCCGAGTGCTCATAATAGCAAACAAGCTCTTCGTTTGCTAGCACTACATTAGTCGTGATGATAACGAACAAATAAAATTCTGTCAAGCCGAGAGAAAATGAAAAATTATTCCTTCACGGAGTCAGTAACTTGCTCTTCTTGCTTGGTGGAAGCAGCACTAATCACGGTTTGTTCTTTACCGCCAGAACTCTTCACTCTCACTTCAGAAAGTAAAAATCCCTCACAGTTCAAACCGCGATCGCGGAAGTGTTTACTTAGATCATCACGAATGATTGCCTCGATTTGAGAACGATTATTTTTAATTTGATCCAAGGTATATTCACTGATAACCGAAGAAATACGACTTCTGGAAAAAGGACGTACGACTTTGGAAACCATGTTTTCGCCAATATTTTCCCAAAGTTCAGGAGCATTCTCTCGATCAATTCTAAATAAAACCGAGCCTTGAATAGAAACATCTTTACCATCTTTGGTGGAAGTCATGATTGATTGATCACCCAAAGCCTCTTTGTTGATAGACAAGTCAAAATTGGCATCTATGGAATATTCCAAAACTTGAGCATTAAATAACTTGGCCACTTGCCAAAAAGGAATCTTGAGGTGAAGGCCTGGACCCCAAACCCGGGGTAAAACACCACGACCACGATCATAGACACAGGCTACGTGACCAGGTGGAACAGAGATGAAAAATCCGCCCACAACTTCGTCAACAAAAAAAGAAACTACCAATCGATCAAATTCCATAACTTCCTATTCTACCGCAAGTTCGTGAATTTGGGAAAAGCACTAAGCCTCCAATTCTTCACTATTGGCAATCACTGCCTGGAATAATCCCAGCGTTTCGCGTAATTTACTCATCACTTCTACAGAAAGTTCCAAGGTTTCGCCATTCATTTGAGCACCATCCAGTTTATATAGAGAATCTTCGACAAACTCTTCTACCAAATCAGTAGCCAAACCTTCGTTATCTTGCAACCAACGCCGTTCAGCTGTTTCTTTGACTGCCAAATTTTTGAGAATTTGTGAGATTTCCTTGATTTCTTTTTCTTTACGATAAAGATCAAATCTTACCTGTTCATCCAAGATATTTTCTTCTCTGGTTAGTATCTGTTGATCGTCGGGAATGGCAACTTTGATAAAACGACTTTTTTGCATGTAAATTAATTATACTCTATATGCTAAAACAATAAATAAAATTTGATGACACTATTTTGAGGATATTACTTGAGCAAGATTATTTATCTTCAGTTTGTTTTTAGCTATTTTTGAATTAAAAACAAAATCTTTGATTTTGACTTTGATTTAGAATTTGAGTTTGATTTGGAAGGGATGGCAATTTGAGGGCTTTCCAAAACTAGCCTGGTACAATACTGACGATGAAAATAATCAAGCTCACTACTAACTCAATTGATAAAGTGATTGAAGAAGCTGTGACCGCACTGCGCCAAGGTGGCTTGGTAATTTATCCCACTGAAACAGTTTATGGGGTGGGTGCAGATGCAACTCATGTTGGTGCTGTTGAAAAATTACTGCGCTATAAATCTCGTCGAGAAGGCAAGCCTCTTTCCATTGCTGTTGCCAGTCAACAAATGGCTGAGCAATATGTTGAGTTGACTGATCAGGCGCATCAGCTCTACCAAAAATTTCTGCCTGGTCCTTACACCATCATTTCCAAAGGTTTGGAACGAGTAGCTCCAGGAGTAGAATCTGAGTTTGGCACATTGGGCATCAGACTTTCCAGTTATGATTTGGTTACTCAGCTGGTTGGGAAACTAGCCAAACCCATCACCGCTACTTCAGCCAATACTTCTGGTAAAAAACGCCCTTATTCTTTGACAGATATTTTTGATCATTTATCTGAAAAGCAAAAATCTTTAATTGATTTAGCGATTGATGCTGGAGAATTGCCTCATCATGAACCATCAATCGTCATTGACACTACTTTTTCAACACCTCTGACGGTGCGTGGTCATCAAGACACAAATGATCAAGTTTTTACTACTTTTTCAGATCAAGAAACTAGAGAATTGGCTGGTAAATTAATGCTCAAATATTGGAATCAAGTTGGTAAACAGGGACTTTTGATTGGTTTGGATGGTGAGTTGGGAGCGGGTAAAACTGTTTTTACTCAGGGCATTGGTCGGTTTTTGAAAATAACAGAGCCCATCGTTTCACCAACCTATACCTATTTAAATGAATATGCTTATCTTCGCCATGACACTAGAGGAAAATTGTATCATTTGGATATGTGGAAAATCGATACGCAAGCAGATTTTGATCAATTGCAAGCAGACCGCTTGCTTCAACCAGGCAACGTTGTGGCAGTAGAATGGTGGCAGCAAGTAATGAAGTTTTGGCCTGATAAAGCAAGGCCTAATAAACCAGATTTACTGCTCACTTTCGTTGAAATTGATGAAGAAACCAGAAAAATTACTCTTAAAGAACAGGGTAGCCATGTCTAAACCACTCATTTTAGCAATCGATACTTCTTGTGATGAGACGTCGGCGGCGGTGGTTAGAGGGCAGGTGGTGCTTTCCAACGTCATCGCCTCTCAAGCACAAATCCATCAACGCTACGGCGGAGTCTTCCCCACCGCCGCCAAACAAGCCCATCAAGAAAACATTCAGCCTGTCATTAAAACAGCTCTCAGACAAGCAAGTTTAGCCAGAAAAATAACCGAGAAATGGTCGGCTATTGATGCTATTGCTGTTACTCAAGGACCGGGTTTGGCACCAGCTCTGGAAATAGGTTTGCAAACCGCTCTCAATTTGGGCAAACAACACCAAAAACCAGTCATTCCCGTCAATCATATTGAAGGACATGTTTTATCGGTTTTAGCCCAAGCCAAAGCTAGAAAAAAACTTCATCGGACCATCAAACCAAAGTTGCCCGTCCTAAGCGTCATTGTTTCTGGTGGTCACACCGAGTTTATTTTGATTAAAAAAATCGGTCAATATCGACGACTGGGCATGACTGTTGATGATGCAGCCGGCGAATGTTTGGATAAAATTGGTCGTTTGCTCAATCTGGGCTATCCCGCAGCCCCTATTGTTGAACAGTTGGCCAAAAAAGGAGATAAAAACCGCTTTGATTTTCCTTTGCCCATGACCAATGTAGCAAATTTTAATATGAGTTTTTCCGGTCTCAAAACTCATTCTCAGCGCTTAATCAAACGATTGATCGTAGAAGAAAAACTTGATCAAAAAACCATCAATGATTTTTGCGCCTCTCTCCAAGAAGGAGTTTTTTCTCACATCATCTACAAACTTGAAAAATTATTAGATCAGATTGAGATTAAAGAATTATGGTTGGGCGGTGGAGTGGCTGCCAACTTGATTTTACGAGCCAAGTTGCGCTCTTTGGCGCGCTCACAAAAACTAAGCTTTCGTGCACCCTATTCTTCAAAATTGACTGGTGATAATGCTGCCATGATTGGTGTAGCCGGTAGCTATATTTTGGCTAGAAAACCGAGTTTCAAAGCCCAAAAACTTGATCGACGACCCAGTTGGCCAATCAGCCAACAATAAACCTGCTAATTAGGATTGTTCAAAACCACTATCAATAAATTGATCAATAAAACTACTCGAGACAGTCGACAATAACTTAAGTCGATAACAAACCCATTAACAAGGATAAGATCGTCAATAATGATCAAAAATCATCAACAAAAACTGGAGCAATACTATATAATCAAAATGTGTCAAGCCTACAGGTGACACCCATTACCGGCCTGCCTCAGGTCAACGGTTGGGCCCAAGTAATTACCCACCCCTCTCGAGCTCTTACTTGCGTGCTGTCAGTAATTGGCAAAAATGCCAATTCTGTCGGAAAAACGCTAGCCGAACAAATTTCTCATTTCAAAGTTATCAACAGCGCTCAACTGCACAATGATCTCTTGGATTTATTACAAAGTGCTCGCAGAGAAGACTGCCGTCTGCAACTGGCTTGTATTTTGCAAAGCGAAGATAAAAACATCATCGCCACTCACAGTGGCTCAGTGTTTTTGCGTCGCCAAGGTCGAGTGGGAGAAATTTTGTCCTCTCAAGGAAATCTCAAAATCATTGAGGGATCAAAAGTGTCAAAAGACTTGTTTGTGCTGGCCACCGAACAATCAACCATAATCTTTCCCGAACTGAAAATTCTTTTACAACGCGATACAGAAAGCTTGGTCACTCAATTGGTGGCAGAGTTGCAAAATCAAGAGAACTCATCTCTCTCTGCCCTAGCCTGGATAGAAGATGGCCTTGTCGAACCAAAAGAAACAATTAATTTAACTGATCAACCCAAAAAATTGCTCAAGCAACTTAATCCAAAACTTTTTTCTCAAACAATTCAAAAAATTAAACTCTTGCGCTGGCCAAAAAACCCTTTATTTTTGGTCAAAAAATCTTGGAGAAAAATCAAAAACATCATTACTAGTGGCAGCAAACCCAGAATGGGTTCTCTCAACCAATTGTCCAAACGAACTAATTACAATTTTTGGCTAGGAGCAGGACTAATAATTGTTTTACTGCTTAGCTTAATCCTTTGGAAAAAACATCAAATTAATCAAGAAATTCAAGCTCTTCAACCCAAACTGGGCGAATTGGAACAACAACTAGAGTCAGCTCAAAGTATTGCCGAAAATGATCCCATTATGGCTAGAAATGATGCTAAAGAAGTGATTAAAGGACTAGAAGATTTAATCGCCGGCAATCAAGATAAACCACAAGCCCTCAAAAGATTAAAACAAAACTACCAAGAGGCTCAAGATTTCGTACAATCCATTACCAGCACTCAACTTGCCGGACCTTTAGATCCATTTTTTGATTTACGTCTCACTGAAGCCGATTTTGTGGCTCAACAAATCGCTTTAAATGAAGATACTTTATTTACTCTGGATGCAGCTGGACAAAAAATCGTCACTCTAGATTTAGACACCAAGCAAACAACCCAAATTCCTTTGGAAAACATTGGCACTGCTAGAGCGCTGGCAGTCAGTGGTGAAACTATCTATGTCTTGGCAGATGGTATTTATGCTTATGATTTATCTGGAGAAACTCGCCAAGAAACTAGACTCAAAGAACAGGGAGATTCTGATCGAGCTGGTAATTTATTGGGACTTTTCGCTACTTATCTTTATATTATCAATCCAGAAGAAAGAAATATTTATCGTTATTTAAAAAATACGGAGGGTTTGAGCGAACCGATTGGCTGGCTAGTAGATAAACAAAACTTGGAATTTAATTCTATTACTGATTTGGCTATTGATGGTGATGTATGGCTGACGACCAAATCTGGAGAATTGCTAAAATATACTCAAGGTCGTCCTCAAAACTTTACCGTCAATGATCTCTCGATTGCTTTTGATTCTGAACTAAAAATTGCTACCCACCCCGATTCAGAATATTTATTTGTATTGGAGCGTGCTCGTCAGCGCTTGGTTGTTTTGAGTAAAGACGGGAGTTTTTTCAAAGAAATCATCAGCGAATCGCTGGCCACAGTCGACACCATCGCCGCCTCTTTGAGCGAAAATGCTGTCTTTGCCGTGAGCGGTTCATTAGTTTATAAAATTTCTTTTTGATAGTTTCATTTCACTTTTGCCAAATTTCACTTTTGCCAAATTAAGCTAAAGTTGAACCAAGTGTTTTACTGAACACTTTAACTAATATTTGACCAATCAATAGTGCCAAATGCCTTGCATAATAAAGCAAAGCTAGAACGCAGTTCAGAGCAAAGGTATAATATTGCCAGAGGTATGTTATTAATTGCGAATAAAAAAGCCAGACACGAATATGAAATTTCCCAAACTACTCAAGCGGGGGTGATTTTGTTGGGCGCCGAAGTAAAAAGCTTGCGTAATAAAAGCGGTAGTTTGAGTGGTAGTTATGTTAAGGCAATCGGTAATGAATTGTTTTTGATTGGAGCACAAATTACTCCTTATAAATTTGCCGACAATACTGATTATGATCCTAAACGAACACGTAAATTATTACTGCGTAAAAAAGAAATCTTTGACTTAAAAACTGCTGCCGATAAAAAGGGTTGGACTTTAGTGCCACTCTCATTTGAACTGATAAAAAACAAAATAAAACTCAAAATCGGTCTGGGACGAGGCAAACAAGAATTTGAAAAGCGTGAAAAACTCAAGAAACGTGACTTAAAGCGAGAAATGCAAAGAGAAAATAAACAGGCTCTTTTAAAGATTTAAATTTAAAACTTTGGAAACTTGGAATTTTCTTACAACCAAGTTTTATTCAATAAGTCCTCTTGTATCATTTAATAATTTAATTTACCATTTAGATAGTTTGCCTGCCCCTTCCCGCAGCACTAGATTGCATTAGATGGGAAGAAGAAAGAGAGTAAATAATATGCCTAAAAAAATATTTTGGCCGTTGACCTTGGTATTAATGGGTCTGATTTTCATGGCTTCCAATATGGGTTATTTACCAGCACATTTTTGGAACCTTTGGCCGATTATCTTAATCGTAGCTGGTTTGGGAGGTTTGCTAACTTCTGATCGAGATGAATGGCTCGTAGAAAAAAAATCTAGCCAGAAAAAAGCAAGCCCTCGTCGTTCAGCTAAAAAGAAAGCTAAAAAAAGTAGTAGAAAAAGAAAATAAATGAATTAACTTAAATTATCAGGGGGGATAAAACCCCCCTTTGTTTATAATAATTTATTTGTAGTAATCAACACATCGTGGCTAAAAAATTTTTTCACATCGCCATTGACGGACCAGTCGCTGCTGGTAAGGGCACCGTTTCCAAACTAGTTGCTCAACGACTCGGTTTTCTTTATGTCGATACTGGCGCTATGTATCGCGTAGCTGCTTATCTTGCTCAACAAAATCAAGTAGCTTACACCGAAGAACAAAAAATCGTGGATTTGATTAAATCTTCCAAAATAGAGATGCGCACTCCCCTTGCTGATCCCGTCAAGCCCTCCCAAAAGAGTAAGTCTATCGTCAGCGAACAAGATGGTCGATTGATTACTGTTTTATTAAATGGCGAAGATATTTCTTGGAAAATCCGAACCGAAGAAATCAGCCAAGGCGCTTCAAAAGTCTCGGTTTTGCCAAAAGTGAGAAAAATATTAGTTGAAAAACAACAAAAAATTGCTCATGGTCAAAATGTAGTCATGGAAGGTAGAGATATCACCTATCGTGTTTTACCAAAAGCAGATTTGAAAATCTTTCTAACCGCGGACGTTCGAGAAAGAGCCAAACGACGTTTATTGCAACTGCAATTAAAAGGACTTGATGCCAGTCTTCAAGAAATTCTGCAAGAAATTAAAGAAAGAGACACTAGAGACATGAATCGCAAAACAGATCCTTTGAAAATAGTGCCTGAAGCTTGGAAACTGGATACTACTCAACTCGCCATTGAAAAAGTAGTGGGAAAAATCGTGGATAAAACTAAAAAAATGAAAACACACAATCAAAAATAACCAAATTTATGAAAATGAAAAAAAATCGGAACTTGACCGACATTCAAGAAGAAACAAAAATTACTGAAAAAGAAGCTAAACAGAAAAAACGCAAACGCGCAGAGAAAAAAGATGATCACAACTCCACTCTCAAAGAACGTTTGGTTGCTCCTCTATTGCTATTGATTACTATGCTTATTTCTTATGTAATTTTTTTATTCAGCTAAATTTCAATTAAATTTTAATTAAATTTGACTAAATTAATTTATTTCAAACTTCATTCCAAAAGCTGACTTTCCCCTAAAATTTGACCGGTTGAAGATCTGGTCTGAGAATCTGTTTTTGATTCAAAATATGAAGCATTACAAGCATGAGTGGGCTGCGTGCCTTCTAAAAATGTTTCCGTGACTACCAAAGGACAATCATTACAAGGCAAAGTGCCAGTCGTTTTACAAATAGCCACTTGAATTAAATTGTCAGGCGTCGCAAATATGTGAGAAATCTCTGGACTAAGAAGCAACCGCATAGTCTTATTCCAAATTGGTGAAGCGCCAGTAATACCAGAAGCAATTGAGTTCATAGGAGTATTGTCATTATTTCCCACCCAAACTGCCACCAAACGATCAGTGGTATAACCGATGGTCCAATTGTCACGCAAACTATTGGTGGTGCCTGTTTTAACCGCTACTTCTTGACCGGGAATATTGAGTACTGACTGCGCGCCAAAAGCCGGAGTGCGAGCCTTGTTGTCAGATAAAATATCGGTAATTAAATAAGAGGTATATGAATCAAAAACTCGATTTTGAGCACAGGCAACTTCTCCCGTAACACATTGGTTGCTGTATAACACTTCTCCTTTATGATTTTTTATTTCCAAAAAAGGATTGAGGCTCACTAAATCTCCGTAATTGGCAAAAACTCCATAGAGCTGAGCCAACTCCACCATGGTTACTTCTCCACCGCCCAAAGTTAGTGATAGACCAAAACGACCTCGATCTTGCCAGGTGGTTATCCCCGCTAGTTCAGCCCGATCAAGCATAGTGCTCACTCCCAGCTCAGCTAGAGTTTTGACTGCTGGCACGTTGTAAGAAGAGGCTAGCGCTTCACGCAGGGTAACTTTGCCGTGAAACTTGCCATCATAGTTTTGGGGAGCGTAAGGTGGGCTACCCACTGACTGATAAATTACTGGTGAATCATCAATAATGCTGGCCGGTGTTTTGCCATTTTCCAAAGCCAAAGCATAAGTTAGAGGCTTGATTGAAGATCCTGGTTGACGAGGTCTTAGTGCTACATTTACTTGACCATCGTGAGCAAAATCAAAATAATCTTTGGAGCCGATCATAGCCAAAATTTCACCTGTTTTGGGATTGGTAACCAATACAGAGCCATTACCTACTCTCAAAGACTGTAAGCGATCAAGTTCTTGTTGCAAAATCAGTTCCGTTTCCTTTTGTAAGCCCAAGTCCAAAGTAGTTCTAACTTCCAAGCCACCAGTGCTTACCGCTAGTTCACCAAATTTTTCAGCCAACAATCTTTTGACATACATCACGAAATGCGGGGCTTGAATATCGATTCTGTCTTCTGCAAAAACAATAATCGTGTCGCGTGCTTCTTGCCATTGTTCCTGAGTAATATAGCCATCTTCAAACATGCGACGCAGAACTTCTTCTTGACGAGAAAAGGCCAATTCTGGATTGGAACCAAAAGGCGAATAAACCGAGGGCGCTTGTGGCAATCCAGCCAGCAAAGCTGCTTCAGCCAAATTTAAGTCTTTGGCTGATTTATGAAAATATCGCCAAGCTGCTTCCTCTACTCCATAAGTTGACCCGCCATAAGCCACCTGATTGAGGTACATTTCCAAGATTTCATCTTTGGTATAAACACCTTCGGTGACTACTGATAATATCAACTCTCGCAATTTGCGCTGGATCGTTCTTTCTGAATTGAGCAAGCGATTTTTGACTAATTGCTGAGTAATGGTTGAGCCACCTTGTTCGATTTGCTCTCCCTTGAAATTGGCAATGGTGGCACGAATAATTCCCTCCAAAGAAAAACCATGATGTTTGTAAAAATCTTTATCTTCGATTGCTAAAGTTGCTTGAATCATCGGCTGGGAAATTTCTGAAAGTGGCACTAAGGTTCTATTCTCATCATCGTAAATGCGAAATAAAACTCTGCCATTTCTATCCAAAATCTTGGTGGTTAATAAAGGATTTTTTTGAGTAAGATCTGAAACAGATGGTAAGTCAACAAAAACATAGCTATATCCCCACCAAGTAGAAAGTAAAATTATTAAAGTAGATAAAAAAGCAAAAATTTCTCGCCACTGCAAATGAACGGGGGTAATGGCTAGTTCTGATTGGTCACTAATGGGTAATAGCCAAACCGTAGGTTTTTGCTGTTTGTGAGGGCGGCCGCGGCGGCGGCGTAAACCCAGCCATTGAAGTAAACGATGGTATCTGGAACTCCAAATACCAGTGTGAAAATCAAGCCAACGACGCCATTTACGCTTTTTTTCCTCTAGTAAACCTCGCCAGCGCGCCACTATCGAGATTTTTTTGCGCGGCCGCCCCTTCCCCCTTCGCAAACCAATCATTTTAAAAAAACCATCAATTTTTTGTTGCTGACTGTCTAACCAACGATAAATCTCTCGTTCATTTTTTTTGTAACGAGCTAAATAATTTTTGCGTGCGTGATACCACCACGATTTGCGCGGTCGACCACGACCTTTTGGTGAAAAAAATATTTTTCGAAGATTTATTTTAATTTTTTGGAAAAGAGAAGGTTTTTTGGGAACTACAGAATGACGAGAGATTTTTGTTTTTTTTCTGCGTGATTTTGCCAATTTTTTTCCCACCATGTTGGTGGGAATTATAGTCAGCCAATTGGCACTGTGCAAGAACCCAGTTTTCAAAATTGACGCTCAAATTTAAATAATTTAAAAAAACAAAAAATATTTACTGTTTGGAAAAAATAAAAACTAATGAGCTGAAAAACTAATCAATCTTGAAAAAAATTATTTCTTTTTCTTGTCACCATCGCGCTGTTGTTGTAAAAATTTCAAAGCCGCTTTAATAAAATCTATATGTTCGTGAGCGTGTCTTTCTTCCGCTTCAGAAATTGATTCTGCAGCAGCTTGTTCAATGGAAATTCCTCTTTTTTCTGCAATCTTCTGAATACCATTTATATAAAGATCATATGCCGCAACCGGCAATCTGCCAAACTTCTTGTATTCTTCCTCTCTTCTTTTTCTCTCTTGCTCGTCTATAGGCATTTTTTCTTTTTTTAAATCGGGCAAGCACCAGTATCACATTTTAATTGCTCTAAATCAATATCTTCCAGCACTCCCTCTTCGTCATTGATTTCGCGAATTACTTTCATAAACTCACTGGCATTGAGCGCTTCTTCCGGCTGATATTCATAGGCCGTAGAATCAATTTTGGGCATCACACTACAAGTTCTGATCTGTGGTTGATATTTCTTGAGCATTTTTTTGAATTCTTTAAAACTGGTTTTTTCCGGATCATATTTGAGAGTATAAGAAACTTGATTGCCAGTATCTGGTTCCAGTGGTTGACCAGCCTCATCTACTCCACGAATCCAATATTTTTCCAGCAACATCAACCATTTATATTGTTCCTCCGGAGTTGCTTCAGAAGCCGTCAATAATTTGCCATTCATACCCAAACGACAAATTTCTGGTTGAGTGGGAAAACCGATCACGGTCGTGCCTTTATAACTTTTTAATTCTCTTACCGGATAACCCATTTTTTTATATTTTTTGACCAAAGGATCATCATTGCTAAACTGCACCCAACGCATATATTCACGCATCGCCGGCAAATGAGCTCCCTCCGAAAGAGCAAATAATTTGGAAGTCGTGCCGGCCGGCTTGATAGTGGTGTTGGTATGCGGAGGATTTAAACCCAATTTTTTGGAGTAACTTTCCGCCTCCTCTGCCACCGCTCTTTTGAAGCGTGAAAGAGTCAGCCAAAAATCTTTGGCTTTTTTCTCATCAATCACATCTCTAAAACTCAAACCAAAAGCATTCCAAGCATATTCATGAATGCCGGTCATCCCCACTCCAATTCGATTGGTGCGTTTTATTTCACGAGCATAAAGAGCATCCATAGTATTCACACGAATAAGAGCCCGAGTGGCTGCCCGAAAAGCCTCTTCAGCCGCATCAACATCAGGAGCATGATAAGGCACCACATCTGCAATCACACAATAACCACCCAACATATTGAGAGTAATTTCTCCGCAAGGATTGGGAATTTGAGTGTAATATTTGGCGTTGACTCTTTTGGCAATGTTGGCCAGCATTTTTTTAGTTTTGGGCGCGGGTTGGTATTTTTTACTATCGGCATATTTACCATCGGTATAGCCATTGAAACCCTTGTCATTTTGTACATATTTGTGCTGATTGATAAAGCCAGGCTCACCAGTTTTATCAAAGTAAGAAGCCTGCATGATTGCCTCCAGAACTTTTTTGGAGTGACGAGTTTTTTGTTTCCAGAACTTATCATCTACTGCCACGCTGTTATTGGCCGACCATAAGAAACCACCACGTTTGATAGAAATAAAATCCAAAACCTCTGGATCAGTCCAGGTTTTGGTAGCAATTCGTGCTGCACGACGTGCCCCACCCACCAAAACACATTCTGACAAGTAATGATCAACATAAATAGTTTGTTTCCAAAGCGGAATGCCGGCATTTTTTACCGTGGCTACTTTTTGAATAGCTTGCATGAGTGGTCTGGGTCCAGAAGCTGGCCTATTTTGCATGCCTCTAATCTTTGAACCTTTTGGTCTAACTTTGGAAAAATCAATAATCAATAAATCATCTTTATATTTTTTCTCATAGGCCATGGTCTCCATTTTTTCTATGGCCTGAGCCCAGCCTTCGCGAGTATCTGGCACTTCATACCAAAAAACCTTTTCATATTTGTGTTTGGCATCTCTGATGCTTTCATCTTCTCCCCAAATAAAATCTGGGTGATTCTCGTCTAGTACACAGCGCACAATGGGCATGTTGTTCCAATCAACGACCATCAAGTCATCATCATAGGCACGACCCACTCCCGAACCATTGAGCAGCAAGTAAAATAATAAAAAAGAACTGGAAGCAGTGCTACAGTTAGTGAAAACTTCTATGTTTCTGCCAGGCTGAGTTTCATCACCGTGTTGTAAATGTCGTCCGCTCATTAACAATGAGGCATTGGCAATGTGTTTGCGCAATAACTCGTATTCTTCCTGCTGATGGGCTTTACCCAATTTTTTGCCTTTACCAAAAGTTGTCAGTAGTGAAGAATTGCCGCTTGCCACTCGTTCTGCCACCTCGGCCCAAGTTTCTATTTTGCCATCATCACTGGTGCGCAAAATAGTTCTCTTTGCCACTGCTTCTCCCAAGCCTTTAGCCAATTTTCTATCAATAAACTGCATTTTTTTCTTGGGAAGAGTGGCTGAGGCTTTAGAGGTCATATGGCACTTTCTAAATAATTTTCCAAATAATTTATGATTGTTTTTCCAGTTTTCCGATTTCTGTTTTAAAATCTTCAACCGTGTCAAAATCTCGATAAACCGTAGCAAATAATAAGTAAGCCAACGGATCCAATTTTTTTAATCTGTTAATAACCAAATTGCCAATTTCCCAACTTTTTACCTCACGCACTCCTTTGATACGAAGCTTGCTTTCTACCTCGTTGATCAAGTCTTCGATTTGCGTCATAGAAACTGGTCGTTTCCAAGTTGCTTTAATAAGGCCTCTTTTAATTTTTTCTCTACTAAAATGTTCAGTTGCTCCATTTTTTTTAATCACTTTTAGATCAATGCCTTCAGGTCGCTCATATGTAGTAAACCGATGCTGACATTTTTTACAAACTCTGCGTCGGCGAGTGGTTTCTCCACCCTCTGCTTCTCTAGTATCAATAACTGATAGACTATCAGACTGGCAAAATGGACAAAGCATAAATTATTAAAATATACTATATATAGTGTTTCCCTCTATAACAGAACACAGCTTATTGTGTCACTAATTAACAGGGTATAAAGAATCTCATACCCAATAGACTTAAGTCAATAGAACAAAAACAATCAAATGGAATCAATAAAAAATTGAGATAATACGGTTAATTGATTGCCCAATCTGTTCAGCTCTTCTTGTTGAGAATCAGAGAAACTGGTGAATAAATCATTAGCTGTAAATTGAAAAATCTCAACACTCTCAATCAATCTCTCTTTTTGTAAAGTAGTCAAAGATAGAGATTGAGCCGTAATCAGGGCATCAAGATAATATTTATATGCTTTCGTCAAAGTGGAAAATGATAATTCCAGATGTCCTTTTTCCAAAAGAGCTTGAGTATAAGCCAACCTTTTCCAAGCGCATTCTGTTTTTAAATCAACTTTATTTGAATTATTAGCCATAATTATTTGCAAACGATCCAAGCCTGCAAAAGTGGGATATAACAAATGATCAGGCAGAATCTCTCCTTGAAAATAAAGTTTCTGTTTGGTCAGTTCCAAGCCAGACCCTTGAGAAAAAATGCGATTGGCAGACATTAGTGACATCAAAACTACTACTCCACCAAAAATAAGAAATAATAATTGAGGAGAGGATTTGATGATAAATTTCATGTTAAGTTAGTTAATTAATTTAGGTTTTAAAAATTCGTGGACAAATCTATAAGGAACTGGATTATAAACGTCATCTTGATAAACAACAAACTCTCTTTATTTTGCTAAAAATGAAACATTAGCACCATCCCCCATAGGGCATGTGAGATTGCCAAACTGTAGCCGTTTTTTTCTTTTAAAAATAAAAGTGACTGACCTAGAGCAAAAAGTGTCAATAAAATAACTTGGTACCAACCATCCGCACCTTGAAAGCGTAAAAAGGTGTTCGGTAAATGAAAGACGAGAAAAACCAATACTACTAAGAGAATTTTGCTCAATAAAGACCAGTTTCTAAAACTATTTTGTATTACCAACATCACAAAACTAAAAAAGAAGAGTGTTTCCCAAAAACCAGTCAGTAAAGCCTGAATAAATTCCAGCCAGAATTGATTGGTCAAAAAAGCAAAACTGGGATAAATAGCTCTACTTTGTAAAACAGCCAGAAAAGTAGCCACAAAACCATACAAACCACCGATAGCAATGCCCATCATCAAACCTCGCTTCATTTTATAAGGAGCAAAAGTATCGGCTATTTCTCTATAACCACTGACCAAAATATAAAGCCAAACTGGCAATCCAAAAAAAATTGCCTTGCCAATTAGCTCATCAAAAAAAACTGGAAATTGAAAAACTCCCCGATAAATAAACCAAAAAACAAAACTTAAAATTAATAATGGAAAAAAAGCAACGTGTTGGGCTTTTTTGGTACCATACGATCGTTTTTGAGAGCCGGTTTGGGCGCGACTTTTTGACTTAGTGGCTAGACGGCGTTTTCTTCTTGAGGGCATCTAAAACTTGTTTGAGTGTTTCGTCTTGATTAGTTGAATATGTATCGATAACTACATCGTAAAGTTCTGGGCGCCAAAAATCAATTGGCTCATTTGCAGAGAGTGTGCCTGGCTCTACTACCCATTTTTGCCATTCTTTAGTGTAAAGCCTTGACCATTTGGTCAAGTTCTCCTGATAGCGAGCACTGATGTGTTTTTTAGCTTCTTCAACAGTGGCGGTATCTCTATTTACAATGCGATCAATTCTCACCGAATCATTACTGCAATCCAATAAAACCTTGAGTACTCCTGGCACTTGTTGCGCTACAAAGCCTGATAACCATGATTCTAAAATCCAGTTTTTTTCTGTTTCTAGTTTATGGCGCATACCCATATCTACTTCTTTATCAAATTCTTCACCATAAACTATAGAAGAGTGATGAAATTTGTCATTATTATCAAAATAATTGTGTTCAGCAGCCCATGCTCGCATAAATTCTCCGCCACTAAAAGCTTGCCAGTTTTTATCCAGTGCTTCTCTGAGTTTATGTAGTAAAGTAGTCGAACCAGCTCCTGGTAAACCAGAAATAGTAATATTTTTATAAATAAAAAGTGGATTATTGGACATATTTTTAACTTGCCGTACCTTTATAAATAAGAGATAATTCAAGGTCTGAGGAACTCAACCTATTTGGGCAAAGTTATAACATATTATCCTCACCTTAAACAATTACGCAACTTAAAGGTAAAATATTTTATATATAATCAATAATCAGTCACATGAGTAAATCAAAAAAAGTAACATCTTCTGCAAAGAACCAAAAAAAAATATTGAATAATCTGAAAAAAACTTTTCTAGGTTTTCCTGATTCCCTTGAAAAAAAACTAGTTAAAACACCAACTCAACGCCAGCGCTGGCATTCATTTGGACGAGTTTTGAGTTTACCTTTTCGCAATAAACTGGTGGGTTACGGTTTGTTGGCCGTTTTTTTCTCTGGTCTGGCAGTTTTTGCTTTTCTCATCCGCGATCTACCTTCACCTCGCCGACTGACTTCTCAAGAAAACTTTGCTGTCAGCACTCAAATCTTTGATCGTAATGGTGTTTTACTCTACGAAATTTTTGCTGATGAAAATAGAATTCCCATTGAAATAGAAAGTCTGCCCCCTCACGTCTTGCAAGCCACAATCGCCATAGAAGATAAAAATTTCTATAAACACTGGGGTTTTGATCTAGAGGGTATTCTGCGGGCAGTTAAAAATAATTTTACTGGTGAACGCCTAGAAGGTGGTTCGACCATTACTCAGCAATTAGTAAAAAATGCCCTCTTAACCCCCGAACGCTCCTGGACTAGAAAAATCAAGGAGGCGGTCTTATCTGTCATAACTGAGTTGATTTACAGCAAAGAAGATATTTTGGAAATGTATCTTAATTATATTTCTTATGGCGGTACAGCCGTTGGTATTGAATCAGCCTCTCAACACTATTTTGACAAAAGTGCCAAAGATCTAACCATAGCAGAAGCAGCCATGTTGGCCGGCCTACCTCAAGCTCCCAGCCTTTACTCCCCTTTTGGTTCAGATCCGGAAAGAGCTAAAACTCGTCAACAAGAAGTTTTGCGCAGAATGGTAGAAGAAAAATTTATTGACGCTCCCCGAGCCGAAGAAGCCAAGAATGATATTCTACAATTTGCTTTAAAAAAAACCGATATCAAAGCTCCCCACTTTGTATTTTACGTGCGAGATTTGTTATATGAAGAATACGGAGAGGAGATGGTGGAGAAAGGTGGCTTGCGGGTTACCACCACTCTGGATATTGATCTACAAGAAGCAGCTCAAGCTTCTCTTTCCGCAGAAGTTGACAGTCTAGCGCGCTTACGAGTGGGCAACGGAGCTGCCTTAATTACTAAACCTGATACCGGTGAAATTTTGGCTATGATCGGCTCCAAAAATTATTTTAATCTGGAAGATGATGGTCAGGTTAATGTTACTCTTGCCAGGAGACAACCAGGATCTTCTATCAAACCCATTGTTTATGGTACTGCCTTTCAAGAAAAAACTCTGAATCCTGGCACTATGCTTTTGGATATTCCCACCTGCATCAAGTTGCCAAACCAGCCAGAATATTGTCCCAAAAACTATACTGGAGATTTCAAAGGACCGGTAACGGTTCGTCAATCCTTGGGTAATTCACTTAATATCCCAGCAGTCAAAGCGATCCAAACCATTGGAGTGGAAAGTCTCATTGCTCAGGCTACCAAAATGGGCATTACCGGCTGGCAAGATCCTTCTCAATACGGTCCTTCTCTCGCTTTGGGCGGTGGAGAGGTGCGCATGATCGACATGGCTTTGGCTTTCGGAGTCTTGGCCAATCAAGGAGTAAAGGTACCGATTTTACCTATTTTGAAAATAGAAAATTTTAAAGGAGAGCAGTTGCTGGAAATTGATTTGGAAGAGAGATTGGAAAATTTACAAACTCTACTCGCCAATCCAACTGATGAAAATAAAGGTGAACTGCAAAGAGTTATGGATCCAGCCCCAGCTTATTTGGTTAGTAACATCATGCAAGATAACAGCGCTAGAACACTGGCTTTTGGCACCAATTCTGAATTGGTAATTCCTAATCAAGTAGTCAGTGTAAAAACCGGTACCACCAATGATCTAAAAGATAACTGGACGATTGGTTTTACTCCAAAATTCCTAACTATTGTCTGGGTGGGAAATAATGACAATACCCCAATGAGTTATTTAGCTTCCGGCATCACTGGAGCAGCCCCTATTTTCAATGACATCATGAGTTATGTCTTGCGCAATCAAGAACCAAGCTGGCAAGAAAAACCAGCAGACGTAATGAAGGGAACGGTTTGTCCTAGTGGTTTACCACGAGAATTGACCGTCACTAGTACCGAGTCTGAGAATGAAGAAAAGAGTGAAGAAAAGGGTTGTACAGAAACCAATGAAGAGCTTTATTGGGCAGAAGGCAAACCATCACGCTCAACTATTATTAGTAAAGAAGTTTGGATCAAACCTGAAACCGGTTTACCTCCTGAATATGGTGAAGAAGCAGAGGGTTTAGTTTTGGAAACTCATATGATTTATCAAGATCCCGTCACAGAACTTTATTGCGGAGATTGTAACCGAGCAGTAGACGAAGAAGGAAAAATTATTTACGAAAAGCATTATGCTCAAGAAAATATGAGCCTGCCAGCTAGCAGCACTCCTCAAAATAATGGTCAGGGTAAAGACAAAAAAGAAAAAGATTGAGGGTGAGAAAAATCATTAATACCATTCTGCTGATTTTAATTGGCATTTTAGTAGTAATCTGGATTTTCATTGAACCACCTCTTCTCTCTCCCTTGGGAGACAATCCTTTTTCTAGATTTCTCTCCAGCTTTCCTCATATTAAAACCAAAAAAATAGTTTATGGTTTTCTGCCTTACTGGAATATGAAAAAAGTCACACTCCAACCAGAGTTGACTCATTTGGTTTATTTTTCATTGACCATCAAAGATGATGGTAGTTTATTAACCGTCAGCAATGGAGAGACTGATCCAGGCTTTAGAAATTTGCAGTCGGAAGATTTTTTACAAATAAATGAAACCGCCAAAACTTATGGCAGTAAAACTCATATTGTGCTCTCTCAATTTGATAATGATGAGATTGAGGCTTTCTTGGCTTCTTCAACTGCCCAGGAAACTTTTTTGCAAGAAATCGACTCGCTCTTACTAGCCTATCCTTTTAATGGTCTTAATCTAGACATTGAATACGTTGGCCTTGCTTCTCAAGAATTGCGTCAACAATATACGTCTTTTTTACAAAAAGTTCGAGATCATTTAAACGACACCTATGATGATATTGAACTAACAGTTGATATGTATGCTGGTGCAGCAACCAAAAATATGCTTTGGGAAGTAGAAAAAATCGTGCCTTTGGTAGATTACATCATCGTGATGGCTTACGATTTTCATCGCAGTTCTTCGCCTACTGCAGGACCAGTGGCTCCTCTTTTTGAAAAAGAAGCAAGTTGGTCAGAAAATATCAATGATTATTTGAGAGATTTTTCCAGAAAAGCACCCACCAACAAACTACTTTTGGGCATTCCTTTTTATGGCTATGAGTGGCAAACCACTTCCACTCAACCAGAGTCATTTACCCTACCTCGCACTGGAGTTACTGCCAGTTATCAACGGGTTAAAGACTTATTAGCTCGCAAAGAAGAATTGGCATTGGTTGAACATTGGGATAAAAATGCCCTAGCTCCTTATTTAAGTTATGTTGAAAATGGAAAAAATTACTTAATCTATTTTGAGAATGCTGCCTCAGTTTCATATAAACTAGAATATGTTAATCAATTAAACTTGGCTGGCATTGCTATTTGGTCATTGGGTTATGAGGGAAATTCCAGAGATTTATGGAACGTAATAGATCAAGAACTGGAAATTAAAAACTAGTCTTCTCTTACTTCGTGAGCTAGCCACCAACTCCAAACTCCAGCAAAAATAAAGAATATCCCACCTACAATCAAGATAATAGTGTTCTCTACCGAACCAGCCTGGAAACTGCCTTCTTCTGTAGAAACTACTGCAGAACGAGTGGTGTCTAGTACCGATACAGGGGTAGGTGTGGGGGTAGCTTCTACTGGAAAAGGATCTCCAGAGCCAAAGCTCGTAGTTTCATCGTTGGTGTCTGCTAAAGCCAACTGACTGCTGGTGTCTTCAACCAAGAATACTTGAGTTTTGGTCACCGATTCACCAGTGGTGGGATCAGTGTAGGTATAAGTGACACTATGCTCGCCTGGTTCTAGTTCTTGTCCTAGGCTAGCTAAATCCAAACTAAAATTGCCATCTTCATCAGCAATCAAGGTTTGAGTAATTTGGGTTTCTGAATTTACTTCAATAGTAACGGCTACTCCAGGAGCAACCGTACCTTTGATAAGCGGAGTGGAATTAACCGTCGGTCGATCTTCTTCTACTACTTCTGATAAGTCAAGAGTTTTTTGTTCTGAATTCTCGTCTGTAGTTATTGTTTCATTTTCACTTATTCCACCTTCGCTCGCCTCTTCTTCACTGGCTATTTCATCTAACAAATCAGTTAAACCTCCTGGAGTATTACTATCTGTACCACTAGTATCTGTCTGTTCGGTTGTTTGAACAGGCGGGACATTCCCTAAAGTAAGTTCTGGAACTGGCTGAGCTTCTTTGACAGGAATAGAAAATATCGAACTTTTGGCTGGATCCGTTCCTTGAATGATAATGTTCAAAATAGTGTCATCGGTCAGTTGAGCAAAATTACTGCCATCACTATTTCGAGCATTTGCCAAAGCAATCGCCCAACTACCAGAAGATTTAACTAGTGAAGACATTTCGCCCATATTATCTCCTCGAACATAAACTATGCTTCCTTCTGCTGGTGCACCTGATTCCGTGATGACAGTACCATAAATAGTCTTGTTTATTGGGGAATCTCCAGATGGAGCGGGTAAAGTGCGAACAGTAAAGGGTGCCCCATTATTATCAAACTTGGCTGACGAACCAGTGCCAATGGTATAAAAATAAGTAGTATTGGGAATTAAACTTCTGACCGTTATGTGATGCAAACGATTCTCTCCTACTGATCCAGATAGCTGATCGCGATCATCACTGGCTTGTGATTTGAGAGAGCTTTCTTTTTCACCGTATTTAATAAAACCACTAGTTGCCTCGTCTGTATTGAAAGAAACCGTAAAAGATTTGTCAGTCAAGTTGCTGATTGTAACGTTTTTAGGAGTAGTTTCTGGTGTAGCGCGAGGAGCAAATACTCCGGTGCCATCACCAAATAACAAGACCCCGGCTATCAAAGAGACAATCAAGATTCCCAAACCAAGGAGTGTAGGAATTTGTTTCTTGGCAAGCGGTGTTTTTTTGGCAGTCACTGGCATAATAAACAGAGATGTATATTAAAACACACCTGATAATACTCTAGAGAAAAATTAAGAAAACTACAAGGTGGTAAAAAAATACTTGTATTCATTCTTTACTCTGGTAAACAAATTTTAAGAAGTAACTAAATCAGTATTTGGAGTTGGAAAGCAACATAATTTATAAACCCTCCTCCAATTGATTTAAGGCACCTTCCAATTCCATCGGTAAAGTTATTTGTTGATCCTGACTAGTTGTTTCATCAGCGGATTCTGTCGTTTGGGTCATTGTCACTGCTTGATTGGGATTAATCACATAAATAGGAAAGTTTCTCAGTTCACTTTCAGAATAAATAATTTTCTGTTCCAAATCTTCGATCACTTGACTATCCAAACTAGGGCTCAAAGGTTTAGCCAGTTGACGTTGCTCGGCAGAAATACCTGTTTTTTGTTGAGAAGAAAGAACATCAATAGCAATCCAAAAAATCGAGATAACAAAAAATAACAAGAAAATAATCAATAAATCTTTTCTTTGCTGTAACTTTTTAAGCTGATCGTTGAGATTAAAAGGACTCATTTTGTTTTTACTCCAAAATATGGGGCATTCAGCAACAACACCCCCTCCAAAGATCGTTGGCCTCGAATGTCTTTGGTTGTAAATATAATTCTATCAATTACAAAACTTCTTCTGGAAAACTGTAGCTGATTGGTGAAATCACGAATTGATTCGTAACTACCAGATACGGTCAGTTGAATCGGCATTGACTGTCTCTCCAGTTCGTCGATGGTAGCATCAGCTGGTGGTTCTGGGGGAATTTCCAAAACAGTCAGATTGGCAATCGTTAAATTTTGATCGCTGGCTGCTTTTTCTATGACTTTCAAAGTGTAAGTCATGTTTGCTCCCCTAGGAATAGCTTCATCCAAAACAAACAATCGATCTTGCAAAACAGAAAAATTTTCCTGGGCAATATTAAGTGCCGAAACCTTTTGAGATAATTGCGTGTCCAATTTTCGTTTATCTTCAATCTCTTTGATTAAATTGGACATAGTTGACAGTGTGGGACGGATGGCAAAAAGAGCAAAAAAGATAACTGCTCCAATCGAAAGAAATAATTCAAAAGACACTATCGCCACAGGATTGTAGTAAAATTTGTCCAAAAAAGTTGTTAGTTGTTTATTTTTAGGATCAGCCATTTTTATTCTTTTGATGTAAAAACCGTCTGAGCATTGAGTCTAAAAGTAAAACCAGCACTCAATGAACCCTGTGATTCAATTGTGTTTACTACTACATTGACAAAATTGGGTGAAATTTGAAGGTTATTGATCAATAAATTCAAAGATTGCTGAGAAAGAACTACTCCGGTTATAGCAATTTTATCTGGATAAATTGCCAATTCTTCAAGTTCTACTCCATTGGGAATAACCTGTCTCAAAATCGGAAAAATTTCTACCAAATTTTCTCGTTGAGCAATTTGTTGATATTGATTAATTTTTTCTTGAGCAGCCAGAAATTCTTGTTCAAACTCGCTATAAGATGCCACCACCCCTTCCTTTCTAGTAATGGCTTGATTTAAATCAGTAACCTGTCGATCCAAATAAAATCGCGTGGCAAAACTCAACACCACAATCAACTCAGTAAACATCACGATATATCTACCCACAGATAGCGACCACTGCAAAATTCTACCCAAAGAAGTCTCAAAAAAAGGATCTTTGGGAACCAAATTTATATCTATGGCAACTAATTTGTTTTTCATATAGACAGTTAGCTTAAATCCATTGTAGAGAAAAAATGCGCTCGTTACTAGGCATTTATTGTTTTAATCATTCATTTACATTTCATTACCATCGGCACTGGTTTCCACGAGTACTTCTTTGGAGCTAGCCAAAAATTGACGCCAACGAGTCATAGTTGAGAATAATTTATTCAAATAATTCAACTCCTTCACTTCAAATAACATAGAGAAATAAATATAAACCAACATGCCGATTGTGCTGGTGCTCAAAGTCAAAGCAACCAATTCCAAAGTACGAGTAGTATCAAACACCAGTTCATCCAAAATCTTGAACGGTAAATATAAGAACACTGCCATCAAAAAACTTGAGGAAATCATCTTGATTTGTGGCCACCAAAAATCTCGGAAAGTAAAACAGTGCAGTTTCTTTTGCAAAGTAATAATAAAGAGAATTAATTCAATAAAAGCACTAATCAGTAATGAAAAAGCCAAACCCAAAACCCCCCAAGATGTATAAGCGACTGCCAAAGCACTAATCGTAAAAAACAAACTAGATGCAGCCAAAGTAATATAGAGAGGCGTCTTGGTATTTTTTAGGGCATAAAAAGTCCGAACTAGTAATTGCGTCATGGCTTGAGCCGCCACGGAAAAAGCCAAAATTGCTACTACTCTACCCGTAGACAATGTGGTCTGCCAAGGAAAATTGTCTGCTCCAAAAATCAACCGCACAATGGGGATACGCAAAATCAATAACAAAGCCGAGGCTGGCAGAGCAAAAAACGAAATTTGATGTAGTGACTGAATAACCAATGAATTAAAACGCTGATGTTCTTCCTCGCCTGTTTCTTGCGCCAAAAATGGCAATGAGGCCTGACTGATGGGCACTCCAAATAAACGAATTGGAATAGTCATCAGTCTCATGCCCAATCTAATCACTACAAAACTCAACCCACCAATCGTGGTCGCAAAAAAGCCCAATCCCAAATTTTGCAACTCAGAAATACCAATCGTCAGCACTCTGGGAGGCATCATTCGAAAAAGTTTTCTCAAAGCAACACTTTTAAAATCAATTATTAATTTGGGCCTAAAACCCATCTTCCAAGCTAGAGGCACTTGCATGATCATGTGCAAAAAAGCTCCCAAAATCACGCCCAAACCAGCAGAATAAATGCCAAAAGAACTCTTGAATAAATACACGCCCAAAATAATTCCAAAGTTATAAAGCACGGGTGCAATAGCCGGTATGATAAAACGCCGATATGATTGCAACATGCCGGTCAAAAAATTTGACACAGCAAAAAATAACTGTGCAAAAAGCATTAATCGAGTCAATCCTACCGTGATCCCAACCTGTTCTGGAGTAAAAGCTGCTCCTGTTCTCCACTCAGTTAGTGGATAGGCAAATATACCGATAATTAGTGAAAAAATAATAAAAATGAGTAATAAAAGATTCATAACCGAAGAAGTAAATCTGAAAGCCTCTTCTTCTGAACTTTTTTTCAAATCCGTAAACAGTGGAATGAATGAAGCCGCCACCGCACCCAGAATTACCAATTGAAAAAGCATGTCAGGAATTTGAAAAGCCACTTGAAAAGCTTCATAGGCTAACTGTGTTTCTATCGAATCAAAAAACGAGGAAATCAGCAATCTCTCTCGCAACAAGCCCGCTAATGAAGAAGCAATATTGGCTATCGTAATAATCAGCGCCGCAGACAAAATCGAGGTCTGCTTTTTTTCCAGCCACTTACCATTGTTGCTAAAAAATTGAGAGAGTTTGAGAATCATTAAAACTAATTATAGTAGGAGAAAACAAAACTTGCAGGTGGAAGATGAACTATTTCATTTCGCCGTAAAGCTCTATAATCCTAGGGTTTTTATTGTTTTTATTAAAACGGACCATATATTCATGCCCAGCTGACATTAGTCGTTCGGAGAAAATTGGTTGTTCGCTACGAAAATAATCACTTTTTTTAGATTTAACTTCAATATCATATTTATAAAGCTTGTGTTTTTTTAAATATTCATCGCTGGTTATCCTTATTATCGCTCTTTGTCCTTTCATAACCAGATTGTTGTTTGAAACCGATTTTTTACTCTTCTTTCTCCTTACGTTTTTTACACTAATACTAGGTCTAATAGCACTTGTTGCAGATTTCTTTGCAAGTTTGTCAACAGCCTTAGTATGCGCACTTGACTTCCCTTTTTGCCACTTGAAGTCCACTCTCTTCCCAATTTTCTTTTGCAACTTCACAAGTTCTTTCCAAAGATCAATATTTAAAACTGGAGTTCCGTTTTTGGTAAGCCATTTGTTCTGAGGCCAATTATAAATTGCATTATTTTGATTTGAACTAACATAAATTGAATCTGTATATATTACTATTTTGGCTGTATTTTTTTTAATCATTGGGTTTTCTTTGATAACTTCTCGCAAAGCAATTATGCATGCCAATAATTCCATCTGCTGAATGGTTACTCCTTTGTAGCCTATCTCTTCATGATCGTAACTCTCTTCATTTCCATCATCTCCAACCCAAACAAACTTGATTCCTATTCCACCTTTTCGTGGATGGGAATACATGGAACCATCAGTAAATATATTTAATGCTGTCTCATCAAGATTCTCCACTGTAAGCTTATACTATCAGAAAAAAAATAAATAATTGCTACATTTTTTAATAAATACTATGAAAAAATAATTTTAGATGCATCGTTCTTCAACAATTACTAGAATATTTTAAAAGAGAAAATCGCTATAAAGCCGCTTAGAAGCACTAAAACCGGTGTATGGGTGCTTTATAGATATGGAGAAAAAGAATTATTACGATACAATAATCCCTGTTTAATTCACTATCAGAAACAAAAAACACCCGTAATTTACGGTGTGGTTTTGTTGTAGTAATTAAAGCTCTTTAAAAATTACACACTGGGTTGGCCAACCCCCTCATCTGCTCCACCATGAAAACATGGAATTCTACGGAGACATTTACAGAAAGGAGATTCTAATTATGACGAAAAAAATCACCGCCAAAACAGGGCATCGCGCGCCCAGAAGTGGACAATATCGTCCAGCTGGAAGCCGTCGTGAAATTACCCTTAGCAAGGGTGATATCACACCTCCAAATAATTTTGGTGTTCATCAAAGATTCACACTCGTTGATGAAACCAAACGAAAATAACTAATTTAGTTTAGTTAAAATTTTCCTCGCCAACTCAGTATATAGTTTTTAATGTTCTTCAACATAAGTTGTGGGTGGGCCTGTAGTTTAAAGGGTTAGAACAGCACTCTCCAAAAGTTCTAATGAGGGTTCGAGTCCCCTCAGGTCCACCCTCAGTTTATGTTAATTTACTATTTATATATAAATATATAAAAACAGACATTTATTGTATCATTATATATCAAGAAACAATGAGTAAATACCTTTTGAATATTTTGTTGAAAACGCAAGAATTTTCACACCATGGATTAACTTTTATATATACATAAGTCTACACTATTTGCTTTTTTAAAGGTACTTGACAAAGTAGGTGCTTGACCAGATAAAAAGTAACAAGCTGGCTGTCAATGGGTAAATTAATACTATGTCGCTAGCTAAGAATTAAATTCTCAAGTTAAATAGGCTAATTTCACAATTATTTCAAATTGGCTTTCTCCCTTTGCCTTATCAAGTACTGCCTGATATAATTCCCCATCATGCCAATTTTAGATAATGCCAAAAAAGCTCTCAGAGCTAGCAAGCGAAAAACTGCCTATAACCAGGTAGTGAAATCTCGAACCAAAACAGCAATAGTTTTGATGCGCAAAAATCCAAGCATGGAACTTTTATCAGAAGCTTATAAAGCCATTGATAAAGCCGTAAAAAGAAATATCTACCAGGCAAATAAAGGCGCTCGCATGAAGGCCCAGTTAGCTAAATTGGTTAAACCAACTAAGTTGGCTGCAAAACCCAAGTTAGCCAAAAAAATTGCCAAAAAACCAGCTAAAAAAGCTTCCGCCAAGAAAATAACTAAAAAAGCTCCTGCCAAAAAAGCCGTTTCTCCCAAAAAAAAGGTTGTAAAGAAATAAAAAATATTCTTTGTTTGCCGACTGAATCGCTGAGAGAATCTGATTGCTTGAGCAAATATTTAAACTTAATTTATTTCCAAGATTTGAAAAGGAGAAAAGTAAAGAATATTTCTGAATTTTAACCTTAATCATTTACAATACACATCATGTCCAACGCTTTGAATTATATTCGGAATTTCTCAATCATCGCCCACATTGATCACGGTAAAACCACCCTGACCGATGCTCTATTGCGTGCCACAGGCACTATTTCTGCCACTGAGTCCAGAGAAAGAATCATGGATTCCAATCCTATTGAACAAGAAAAGGGGGTAACAATCAAACTGGCTCCAGTGAGAATGGATTATCAATATCAAGGTCAAAAATATATCTTGAATTTGATTGATACGCCTGGACATGTGGATTTTGGTTATGAGGTTAGTCGCTCATTGGCTGCCTGTGAAGGAGTGTTGCTACTAATCGACGCCAGTCAAGGTGTACAAGCTCAAACTTTGGCTAATTTTGAAAAAGCCAGAGTTTTGGGGCTCAAAATCATTCCTATCATTAATAAAGTTGATTTACCAAGTGCAGACGTAGAACAAACCAAATTGGAAATCATGGATGTTTTGGGTTTGCCTGAAGATGAAATCTTGACTGCCTCTGCCAAAAATGAAACCGGTATCGAGAAAATATTACAAACTGTTGTAGAAAAAATTCCGGCTCCCTTGGGTAATCCCACCGCTCCCCTACGGGCAATGATTATTACTTCTTTATTTGACAATCATCAAGGAGCGATTGCTTACGTGCGAGTGGTTGACGGCGAGCTAGTTAAACAACCTTTGCATTTACTTTCCACCAATACCACTATTAGTCCTGTTGAGATTGGTTTTTTCAAACCAGAACGAACAAAACAAAATAAGATTGCTGCCGGCGAGGTGGGTTATGTGGCGACTGGGCTGAAGAAAATCGAACCGCTCAAGATAGGTGATACTCTGACCACTCAACAAGATAGAAATATTATTGAAAAATTACCAGGCTATAAAGAACCAACACCTATGGTTTTTATGGAATTGTATCCTATAGATGCCGATGATTTTACGGCTCTCAAAGATGCCATGGCCAAACTTACTCTACATGATTCTGCTCTGCAAAATAAACCCACTCACTCGATAGCACTGGGCAATGGTCTGCGCGTGGGATTTTTGGGGATCTTTCATGCAGAGATTGTGTTGGAAAGATTGGAAAGAGAATTTGATTTGAGTTTGATCGCTACTGCCCCTTCGGTCAGCTATCAGATTACCAATAATCGAGATGAAAAATTAACTATTAATACTCCGGCTGATTTTCCTGATCCCAGTCAAATTAAAACCATTCAAGAACCAATGACTAGGACCACGATTTTTACGCCAGAAAAATATATTCCAGCAGTTTATAAATTGACTAGAGAAAAAAGAGGCGAGCTAATCAACACTATCAATAGTGGTACTAGAGTGCGCTTGGAATATAAATTACCACTGGCAGAGTTGATTACGGATTTTCATGATTCACTCAAATCCATTACCTCTGGTTTCGCCTCTATGGAATACGAAGTAATCGACTATCAATTGGTAGATGCTATCAAGGTTGATATTTTAATCAACAGAGAAGCTATTGAGGCTTTAAGTTTTATTACTATCAAAAGTAAGGCTGAGGCAAAAGGTCGTTCACTGGTGGCCAAACTCAAAGAAGTCATGCCTCGCCAAATGTTTGAAGTACCAATTCAGGCTGCCATCGGTGGCAAAATCATTGCCCGGGAGACTATTAAGGCCTACCGCAAAGATGTGACGGCTAAACTATATGGTGGAGACGTGACCAGACGACAAAAACTATTGCGCAAACAAAGCAAGGGTAAAAAGAAAATGAAATCAATTGGTAAAGTCGAGCTCAACCAAGAAACCTTTTTGGCTGTTTTGAAAAATTAAGTTAGTTTTGAATAATCAAGCCAATTAATCTCAGGTTAGAAACTAAGTCCGTAATCTCTTAAATATAGAATTTGAGCTTGATCTTGCAGACTTTGCACCCAAGCCTGAGTGGCTTCACTAACCTTGATGTTGTAAAGCTGTTGACGAACTTCTTCTCGCAAAGCATCACCGGTCAACTCTGTCGGTAAAAATTCTTGATTGTCAGTAATATATTGATCTATTTCTTCTTCGGTAACGACGATGTCTTTGGCAACCAATTGATCCACAGCACTTTGCAACTCAATTTGCTCAATCAATTCAGCTCTAGTCATTCCTTCTTGGATCAAAGCCTGTTCCAAAGTAATTCCTTGAGCAGCCAAACTCGTCTCTATTTCCGCTATTTGAGCTTCTGTTTCTTCTTTGGCCACTACTATTCCTGCCTCTTTTATGGCTTGTTTTACTAGGGTTTCAGTAACCAATGAGCTTAATACCTGCTGTCCACCTTGTTTTTCCAATTGATTAATCATCGTCCAACGATAGATAGGCTGGCCATTTACCACCGCTACAATAAAAACATCTTTCAAAAGATAAAGCGAACCAAAAATAACTAAAATGATTAATGTTGCCACTACATTGCGTTGCTTACCAAAAAATTGACGTACTTTGGTTAGATCAAAAGCACGCAATACTTTTTCTGCTTGAAAAAAGTTGTTTGCAACTGGTGAAGTTGAGACTTTTGTACGCTGGCTTGTTTTGCTAGTAGTTTCAATTTTGCTAACCTTTTTTCTGGAGGCAGCTCTTTTGATTTGTTTAGAATTTTTAGACATATCAATAGAACATACCAAAACTTTCTGTAAATGAATAGTATCGATTGAAGATGATATAATTCTCCCCAGTTATGCCTGACATCTTTAACGCCCTCTCTCGTTTGAAAAATTCACCAACAAAATCTATTGATCAAAAAACTGATGATGATCGAGAAAATAAAAAAAACCATCATCGTCATGTTGATGATTATTCAGAGATTATGCGCAAAGAAAAATCATCTAGAAATAATTTCAGATCATTTTTACCAAAACCTCAAAAGATTACTTTTGACACTCAGACTAGAGATGAACAAATTATTTTAATTCTCAGACAACACCCCATTACCCTTCTCAAACAAATAGTTATTATCATTATTGCTTTATTTTTACCTATTCTAACTAAGGGTAGTTTCTTTGCGGAATTTTTACCTGATTCTTACATTTTGGGCCTTAATTTGGGTTGGTATTTATTGATTTCCAGTTATATATTATCTACGTTTCTCATCTGGTTTTTTAGTGTTTTTATCATCACTGATGAGCGCATCATTGATGTGGATTTTGTTTCTTTGCTTTTCAAAGATGTTTCTTCTGCCAAGATCGATGCCATTCAAGACATTAGTTCCAAAACAAGTGGCTTTTTGGCCTCAGTGATTAATTACGGCACGGTCTATATCCAAACTGCTGGAGAACAAAGAGAGCTTCAATTTGAAAATATCCCTCAACCAGCAAAAGTGGCAGCTCTACTCAATGAGCTGATTTTGGAAGAAGAACAAGAAAAAATAGAAGGGAGAGCGCGATGAATTTCGGCCTTGATAATGCCCTACTAATAGTAATTAAATTGCTATTCATCATCGGTGGCGGACTCTATTTTTTATTCTCTTTTGTTGTCATTCGACAAATTACTATCATGAAAAAAACTTTGATTACCACGCTTGAGCCAGAAATTTCTCTGCTTGGCTGGATACATTTATTGCTCGTTCTCGGCTTATTTTTATACTTTATCCTCTGGATGTAACTTCAAATTACTTGAAAGCAAAATAGCTACCGTAAAAGTTGCGATTTTCCCACAAAAAAAGCGCTTAATTCTGGCCTCGACCTATCTTCGCGTTTCAACTAGGAAACACTATTGTCAGCGCTGAGGCGTTTCAAGACTCTGTTCGGGATGGAAAGAGTTGGTTCCACCTCGCTCTAGAGACCAGAATAAAACGCTTTTTCTAATTCTATGTTAAGTTGCATTTAACCAAGTATTCAACCAAGCATTCAAGCAAGGTTGTTTTTGCTCACTAAAAAGTGAAGAGTGTTTATCATCTTTTCAAACATAAGTCTGAAATCTTTAAAAAGAAATTCGTTAATAATGTTCAATGGACACTTAGTACGGTTAGGCTCAGCCTGTTACCAAGCTTACACCGACCGCCTATCAACGTGGTAGTCTCCCACGGGTCTCATGGAGATAATTAATCTTGGAAGGGGCTTCCCGCTTAGATGCTTTCAGCGGTTATCCTTTGAGATGTAGCTACCCGGCAATGCGCTTGATAGCGACAACCGGAACACTAGGGATCTCCTCACCCCGGTCCTCTCGTACTAGGGGCAAATTTCCTCAATTATCTAACGCTAACAGCGGATAGAGGCCGACCTGTCTTACGACGGTCTGAACCCAGCTCGCGTACCGCTTTAATTGGCGAACAGACAAACCCTTGGGACCTTCTTCAGCCCCAGGATGCGATGAGCCGACATCGAGGTAGCAAACCTCGCCGACGCTAGGGACGCTTAGGCGAGATGACTCTGTTATCCCCGGAGTAGCTTTTATTCGTTAAGCACGGAACCTTCCACAAAGTTCACGTGGATCACTATAACCTGCTTTCGCAACTGCTCGGCTCGTATGCCTCACAGTAAAGCACCCATATGCTATTGCACGTCCAGCCTGATTTCCATCCAGGCTAAGGGTACCATTGCGCGCTTGCGTTACCTTTTAGCAAGCAACCTCCCCAGTTAAACTACCCACCAAACAGTGTTCCTCTTTACGATTGCAGTAAAGACGGTGAGATTTTATAAATAAAACGAGCGGTATTACACTGACGCCTCGACAATAAATGCCGAAGCTCCCGCCTATCCTAGACAATTCCATTTACAAAATCAGTGTTAAGTTGTAGTAAAGCTTCACGGGGTCTTTTTGTCCTGCTGTTAGTAGGCCGCATCTTCACGGCCATTTCAATTTCGCCGAGTAATAGTTCAAGACAGTGTAGGGCTTGTTAGGCCGTTCGTGCGCGTCACCAATTAAGTGACAAGGAATTTCGCTACCTTAGAACAGTTATAGTTACTGCTGCCGTTCACCGGGGCTTCGATTCCAGGCCATTCCCCACCGAAGTGGAGAGCAACCCAGTCAATTAACCTTCCGGCACCGGGCAGGTTTCAGCCCATATACTTCCTCTTACGAGTTGGCATGGACCTGTGTTTTTGTTAAACAGTCAACCCTACGACATTTGCTGTGTCCCGCCAGAGGCGGGAAGGGCATCTTTCAAAATTACGCCCAGCTGTTTTGCCGAATTCCTTAAACTACTTTCTCTCGCTCCCCTTGGTCTACTCGACCTGTCCACCTGTGTCGGTTGTCGGTACGATTTGATACAAATCTTCTTGCGAGGCTTTTCTAGGACAATGAAATCAGACATAGCAATTCCGCTAGGCGGAAAAGCCCCATCACACTTCAGATAAACGCTTTGACGGATTTGCCTGTCAAAACTGCTTTAGTGCTTAGACTCGAAATTCATTTCCGAGCATATCTTATCCATCGCCGTCACCACCCAAGTCAAACGATTTATACCAAGGACTGGAATATTAACCAGTAATCCATCGGCTACCCCTGCATTAAACAGGGCTTACCTTAGGGTCGCCTAACCCGCACACGACGAACGTGGGTGCGGAAACCTTGGACATTCGGGGTTGGGGATTCTCACCCCAATCTCGCTACTTATGCCAGCATTCTCACTTCTGATCACTCCAGCGTCTCCTCACGGGACACCTTCACAGTACACAGAACGCTCCCCTACCCCTCCTCGCTAAAGCGAGGAAGCCTAAACTTCGGTTACATGTTTTAGCCTCGTTAAATTTTCGACGCATGCATCCTACGGCTAGTGAGCTGTTACGCTTTCTTTAAAGGATGGCTGCTTCTGAGCCGACCTCCTAGGTGTCTTAGGACACAAACTTCCTTTTCCACTCAACATGTATTAGAGACCTTAGTTGTAGGTCTGGGATGTTTCCCTTTTGCCTCCGGAACTTAGCTCCCGGATACTGAGTGCCACGAAACACACACTGGTATTCGGAGTTTGACTAGATGTCCCATCTTTCGACGGGAACACCCGATCAGTGCTCTACCCCCAGCATGCTTAACGTGACCCTATACCTAAATATATTTCGGGGAGAACCAGCTATCTCCAGGTTCGATTAGCATATTACTCCGAACCACAACTCATCCGAGCATCTTGCAGCATACACCGGTGCGGGCTTCCTTCCGTCTTTCGACGAAACTCACCCTGGTCATGGTTAGCTCACCTGGTTTCGGGTCATTCAATACCTACCAGACGCCCTATTAAGGCTCGCTTTCACTACGGCTTCTCCGCGGAACGGATTAACCAAAAGCAGGTATCAAATACTCACTGGCTCATTCTTCAATAGGCACGACATTATTCCGCCGAAGCAGAACTTTGTCTGATTGTTAGCAAATAGTTTCAGAATCTATTTCACGGGGTCTTCCACCCTTCTTTTCACCTTTCCCTCACGGTACTCGTTCACTATCGGTCTTATCTAGTATTTAGCCTTGGAGTGTGGTCACACCAGCTTCAGAAGGGAGTTTGCCGTCTCCCAACCTACTCAGGAATCTTCTAGAGCTTTTCTTGATTTTAAATACACGGCTTTCACGTTCTTTGGCCACTTATTCCACAGTGTTCTTTTGTCTTAAAAAGTCTCATATTGAAGTCCTACAACCCCCCGCCTTAGCGGGGTTTGGGCTTTTCCCTTTTCGCTCGTCGCTTACTCAGGGAATCTCTTACGATTTCTTTTCCTCAGGGTACTTAGATATTTCAGTTCCCCTGCTTACCCCCCTAAACCACAAGGGTTTAGGGTAATCATGATCTCTCATGACCGGGTTACCCCATTCGGACACCGCCGGATCGGCGCTTTTAGCCAGCTCCCCGGCGACTATCGCGGGCTTGGCGTCCTTCATCGGCTAGATAAGCCTAGGCATTCACTATTTGCGTTAATTCACATTATTAGCGAAATTATTTTTCTTTTTTCAACATTCTCGACGAATGTATTAATTAGATGATAATTCTCTTCACTTTTTAAAGAGCAATTTCAAGCATTTTTTAGCTGCTTGTTATTCGCCCTCGTCTCGTCGGTAGACGAAACCAGAAACGAATAAGAAACAGCCAAACAAAATAGGCTAAGTGGACCCTAAGGGGCTCGAACCCTTGACCTCTACATTGCAAATGTAGCGCTCTAGCCAACTGAGCTAAGGGCCCCAAGTCAAAAATTAGCGTGATTTTGTTCAATAAAACTGAACAAAATCACGGCCACTTTTTGGTTTCTTCTTTTTTTGTAATCGGGCGAGGGATTCTGCTTTGGTACTTCGCTCAAGGCGAGCCAGAGAGAATATCAATTCCGCCTAAAGCGGATAATTTATCTGTTTTCCCGAACAGAGAAACAACATTATAACTAGAGAGATTCAAAAATGCAAGAGACCCTAAAAAACATCCAAAACACCTTTATAAAATTGGAGCATTTTGCAAATAATTAACCTCTGGAACCTCATTATCTGCATTGACACTATACATTGGCTTGCCCTGACTAGATGCCAATAATCCCAAAGTGAGATTAGTTTGTTCATCAGAAACTTGAAGTAAATCTTCATAAGAGGTTTGATGATTCAAATTTTGGAGATATTGAGCAAATTCTTGAAGAAAAGCCTGGTGTCTGGCTTGATCGTAAATAAAATATTGATGATTCTCGGTTTCATCCCATGGTTTGACTGTATAAGTAGTACCTGTCACAACTAAAATGGCTTGCTCCTGATGCTCTCGATCCAGAATAATAAATTCCATTTGCTCATTAGCAGTTGCTTGTTTAGCCTTGATAATTTCTAATAATGCCTCAATTTTCTTGCTATCTATATTATATTTTTGCTCTTGAGTGATGGCAGCGTTGCAATGGCCACAACCAGATTTTACACCGTGATGCCCTTCATGAGTGTCGGTGTGCCAACCATACTTGCCTTCTTTTTCCATCACAAAATCATAAACTAATTGAAAAGCTTCTTGAGGAAAATAACCCAATTTTAATAAAACCATCGAAACTCCCAAGTGTCCGCCAGGAATAGCTAAAGCACCAACTGCTTCCATTTCTTTATAGCCACCGTCAACACATTTGGCCGTTGAGTCGTCAGCCAATACTCTCATTTTTTTTACGTGGGCAATTACTTCGGTTAAAGAAACTTTTTCTGACATAGTTGATGATTCCTTTTGACTGATCATGCAAGTTTTCCTAATTTAATGATGTTGATTCTATCAAAAAATTTATCTACTAATACAAGTATTAAAATAAAAGTATTAATCTTAATAAAAATACTTAATAAAAATATTCAATAAAAATTTATTTTTTAAGCAAATGGTGATAATTTCAGACCAATTTTTTCCAGAGCTTTCAAGTTTTTCTGAGCCACTTTTTCACCCAAAACACCAGCCAGCTCATAAACCAATGGCAATTTTATGCCGGACAATTTTTTGTAAAACTCCAATTGGGGCAAAATAACTTGCTCAACGATTTTCTTGGGAGCACTGCCAACCCAATCGGCACTAATTTGATAACAACCTAAGTTGTAAGTTTGCTCACCACCACCCAAAGTAAAACAGATTTTATTGGCTACATGCACTTTTTTGGGGCGAACCATGTGACCCTTAATATCGTATTTAAGTTTTCTGGGGTCAGCAAAAGGCAAATAACCAACATAAAGCAAACCTTCTTGGTCAGCCAAGGCTTCAATTTGCTGTTGAGCTGAAGCATTGGTTTGATCCCAATCGGTTAAATTCATTTTTTTTCTGATCCAATCATTTTCTTGATTGGAAGCAATCTTAATTTTGGGATCCAAGATCTTTTTTAAAATCTTAACTGCTTGAGAAAAACCTGGTAATTCATAACCGGCCCCAACAAAGGACAATCTGGTGCCGTGATTGATTTGGACACCTTCGTCGCCACAGGTAATAACATAAGGGGCTGGTTTGTTTGCCATAAAGTCTTTCTTCTTGTTTTAATTATCAAATTGAGAAAAAAGCGAAAATTATTTTTTGCTATTTTCGTCACCAGAATATTCGGACATTGCTTGAATGGTAGCCAAATAATCATTCATGTCTGACTCCACTTTTTCCCAATCTCCATCGGCTTCGCGAATAGCATTGAAAAGTAAATCCATATCAATGAGCAACTGGTCATCTGTCACAATCATGCGTTGTTTTGCCATGAGGGTATTATACCATTATTCGCAGAAAAACTCGAGAGGGACTATTTGTATCCCATTGGTGCTTCAGTCAAAACAACGCTCAAACTCATCCGGCGTTGTTCGGGAACCACATTCTCTACGTTAACCGTTACTTCATCACCAGGATGGAGTTCTTTGGTGGGATCTAATTTACTAGAATGGATTAAACCATCTACTCCCGGCTCAACATTGACAAAAACACCAAAAGCTTCTGCTCTGGTTACTTTGCCAGTAAAAGTTGTGCCCGTTGGGTATTTTTCACCAATGGTAATCCAAGGATCATCTTGCAGTTGTTTGATTGATAAATTGAGTTTATTGGTCCGTTCATCAACACCCAAAACCCTGACTTTCAATCGATCGCCTACATTGTGATAATCTTTGGGGTGATTGACTTTTTCCCAACTAATTTCAGAAATATGAATTAAACCTTCCACATAGCCGATGTTTTCTGGATTGCCTTTTTTATCTTTTTTATCATCAACCGGCACTTCTACCGTAACAAATAAACCAAAATGCATGACTCCAGAAACTACTCCTTCATAAACTTCGCCATCTACTACTTTTTTGAGAGCTTCATCTTTTTGTGAAAGTTCTTTCGCTTCACTCACATGACGTTCTGAAAAAATTAATCTATTTTTTTCTCGATCTACTTCAATAGCTTTTACTTCAATAGTTTCACCCGCCAATTGATTAATTTTGCCAATAAACTCTCGACCAAATTGACTGGAAGGAACAAAACCTCGCACACCATTGACCACTACGATCAATCCGCCACGATTAACTTCTACTCCCTTGGCTTCCAAAATCTCATCATTTTCTTGAGCTTGTTCAAAATATTCCCATTTGGCATCAGAGGCTGCAGAACGTAGTGACAACACCACTTGACCGCGGTCATTTTCTGAAGAAACCACCAATGCACTAATTTCATCACCTTCATTGAGATCTTTAATGAATTCTGAGGCAAAATCATATTCTTTATCAGAAACAATTCCCTCTGTTTTTGCACCCAAATCCACGATCAATGATTTCTTTTTCTTGACGGTAATAATGCCTTTTAAAACACCACCTTTTTTGGGTACCACCAGAGAATAGTCCGCTTGTGAAAGCAGCTCTTCCATTGTTTTTGGTTTTTTATCGGCGGAAACTGGTTTTGCTGAAACTTTTTCTGGAGTTTTTTGAGAAACCTCGGTTTGAATTACTTTTGCTGAAGTTTTGGATTTCGCAACGGCTGTCTTTTTTGTCTTAGTTTCTTTTTTGGGTTTAGTAGTTTTTTCTTTAACTACGGTTGTCGTTTGGGTAGTTTTTACTTTACTTGTTACTGTTTTAGCCATAAATTAATAATCCCCTTTCATTTGAGATCCGTGAAGTATATCATACTGTTTGTTTAATTTCGAGCAAAGTCCCAGAGGTATAATTCTTATAAAATTATTTTGAATCAATAAATTTTGCAATACCAAATCAATAACATTAATTAATTATGAAAATTCATCATTATTATTTCTCAATTCAAAAAAGAGTTTTTGATATATTTTTGGCTTTGTTACTATTAATAGTGCTCAGCCCACTATTAATCATCATTGGATTGATGGTGCTACTAGGTGCAGGCAGTCCAATTGTTTTCAAACAGAAACGCTTGGGGAAAAATGGTCAGACTTTTACTGCCTATAAATTCCGCACCATGCAAAAAAATGCCAGCATGCTCAAATCAAAATATATCCATCTTAATGAAGCTCCTACTCCTATGTTCAAAATTACTCGAGATCCCAGATTTGTTGGAATTGGCTGGATACTATCGCGCACTGGTCTAGATGAACTGCCTCAATTATGGAATATTTTATGTGGTCAGATGAGTTTTGTAGGACCGCGACCACTGCCGATCAATGAAGCTCGAGCTTTACCCAAAGATTGGCGATTTTGGCGTGAACAAGTCAGACCAGGAGTGTTTTCTGAATGGTCATCCTCCCCCCAAAAACATTTGTCCCTGGAAAACTGGGAAAAATTGGAAAAAACAACCCTAAAAAAAGGAGGTCTAAAAGAAGACCTACAACAAATCTTTTCATCAATCAAACTGATACTGATGTTTTTTCTGCGCCGAAAATCTTGAAATTTTACTGATAATTTCTAACATGAGAGAGCATTTTCATAGTGATGTCGTTCAATCTTGTTTCTTCCAAAGCAAAATAACTTTCCATGGCCAATTGCAGTCTGCCTTCTAAATTCGAGGCTGAAGCCATTCCCATTTGAAAATAATCCTTTTGTTCTTTGGTAAGATTGCTATTATTTACCATTATTTGACTAAGATTAATCAAAGACTCTGAAAGTTCTTTTTCGTATTCATCAAAATCTTTCTTTACAGAATTTTGATTATAAATTTCCCACAGTGAAGACCAAAGCGTAATTTTTTGCTGGAGATATTCGGAGTTATTTGCTTTTGAATCATCATTTAAAGAATCTATTAAACTAGTGGAACCAATCTTCCATAAAAAAAATGTCAGGTTGGAAAATTTTTGATCAATCAATTCAAACCAAAACTTGATTTTTTCAGCATCTCCGTCTGCGATTGCCTTTCTAAAGACTCTCAAGTGCCAATTGATAAAATTGTAATAATTCTCTCCCCACTCTTCTGGATTTTGATTCATCGTAACCAATAAAAATTCCTCTAAATCTGAGACTGAAGTCTGACTGGAAACCGGTGGCAAACGATGAGCAAAAATCCAAGGCTCAACACTTCTGGCCCAAAGATAATACTCTGCCGTCTTGCGTGACTCTCCATATTTGAAATAGTAATCAGCAATATCCAATTTTTGAGTGGCTAACTCAAATTTTTTGGTAAAACCCAATTGATGAGCTAGTTTTTCCTCAGCAATCTCTACTACTTCAATTAATTTGGCAAGATTGCGATCTGCTGTTTGATAATCACCTTTTTTCAGATACCAATCAATATCTTTTGAAGTAAGATTCAACCAGGGATCTATTAAATAAAGATTTTTTCTGATCGCCAATTGTTCATCTGTTAGATTTTCCAAGTCTTCTTGAATAAGAAAATAGGCTGAGGAATCAAATTGATATATCTTTGTCAATTTGGATATTTGTGTTGAAGAAAAAGAATCCGCTTCTTTTTCAAATAATTTTTTATGCTCTTTGAAATAAGGAAAAATATCAAAAGCCAGCCCCACTCTGCCTGTCCTGGTTAAAATTTCCAATAATAAATAAAGACTGGCCAAAAACAATAAAAGAATGGCAATAGCTTGAGAAATAAAAGCAACCAACGAGTCATCAATTTGTTTTCTAGAGATTGATTGTTTTGTTCGTAAAATCAAACCAAGAAAAAACAAAGTCAAAGAAAAAATTCCTAAATAACTCCAGTCAAAATCAAAAAAAGCATTAATTAATAAAGAAAAAGAACCAATAAAAAGAGCTTGATTAAAATCAAAAATCTTGATTTTGGCTCTCCGGGGAAAAGCGATTCTACCTGTTTGCCAAAAAAGAGAAATTATAAGTAGCAAAAATACTGCTGCTGCCAGAATTCCCATTTCCGCTCCCACCTGTAAAAAATGATTATGAGCGTAAAAAGTACTCGAGTGAGGTAATTGCCGATATTTTGTACTGATAAGCTGAAAACTTCCCGGACCATAACCTACCAAAGGGTACTCATGCATCGTTTGAAAAGTTTGGGCAAAATAAAGTGGACGCATTTCTGAATCTAGTGGTTTGCAGATTTTACTGTCAATCCAAGATGGAAATGGACAAGTAAATTCTTTGTCCATAGATAAAAAGTAAGAAAAATACATTTTGAAACTTAAAATAGCAATCAAGATTAAAACCATAGAAGGAAAAATAAATTTTGATAATATTGGGTTTTTCTTCCAAGAACGAAAATAGAAAATCCAGATAAAACACAGTTGCAAAATACCAATAAAAAGAGCTGTCCGACCAAAACTAATCAACAAAGTAAAACTCATGAACAATGTTCCAATCAACTTTAGTAAATAAAGACCTCGTTCTTTATTTTGAAAAGAAATAAATACTTCTCTCCAACTCAAAGGTAAAATCAATAATAAAAAAGCAGCCAAGTGATTATGACCATAAGTTGCATAAATCAAATTCATCCCTGGTAAAGATGCCGCCAGCTTTTGATTAAAAAGGAAAAATAAACTCAAAAGAGAAAAAACAAAACCAATAAAAAAAATAAAGTAAGCTAAATATTCTTTTTTAAAATCTTTAAAATCAATTGCTAGAGACAAAATAAATGTTAAAAAAGCGAACAAGTAAAATGACAATGAATCCAAACTTAGGGGCATGTTGTGCGTAAATAAAAAAGAAACAAGAAGAATTGATAAAAATATTCCCCACCATAAAAACTGTTTTGATAAAGTTGCAACCAGAGAAAAATTAAGTTTTTTGAAAATTATCAAAAAAACTAAAGCAAACAATCCCATAAAGTACCAACGCAAAAAAGACTCACCCAGCAATAAAAAAAAGATTGAAAATAAGGAAAAAATAGATGGAATTGCTACAAAAGAAGGTATCATACGTATAAGATCATAAATAAGCGGTAATTATTTAATCAATTATGAGGCAAGATAAAAATACAATACAGACCCAGTTGCCCAATAAACAACTGCCAGTCATTGATTTCGATAAACTCAAGATTGCAGTGGTGCATGATTGCTACCTTTACCTCGGTGGTGCCGAACGAGTTTTAGAAAACATCTTAAAATTATTTCCTCAAGCTGAGGTCTATATTGCCCTCATTAAAAAACCTTATTGGAAAAAATTGAGTCGGACACACACCATCCACACTTCCTTATTAAACAAGATACCACTGCCAGAAAAATATATTAGTTTTTTAAAACCATTGGTGATAGCTTATTGGGAACGGCTCAAACTCGATCAATACGATCTGGTGATTTCTTCGTCACATTCATTTTCTGCCAAATCGGTTAAAACTAAATTCTCCACTCTGCACCTTGCTTATCTTCATACTCCCCCCCGCTATCTGTATCGTGAATTCAACGAAATGAATTGGGTTAAAAAACCTTTTTTTCAAAAAATATTTTCTGGCTGGCTCACTTATTTAAGAAAAAAAGATTGGCAAGCCGCTCAACGAGTCGATCAATTAATTGCCAATTCCCAAACTACTCAAAAACGCATTGCCAAATATTATGACAGAAAAAGTCTAGTGATTTATCCGCCGGCTATTTTACCCAAAACAACTGAACTGTCAAAACGATCGGCAGCTCAACCCCAATACTATTTATTTCATTCCCGACTAGTCAAACAAAAGGGTGCTGAATTAGTCATTAAAACTTTTAATCGACTTAACAAGCCACTGATAGTGATTGGTACGGGAGCAGAGAAAAAATATCTGCAAAAGATCGCAGGTCCGAATATTAGTTTTGTCGGTTTTGTCACCGATCAACAACTGATTAAACTTTATGGTCAAGCTCGAGCATTGATTTATACTGCCATCGAAGAAGATTTTGGTTTAGTACCAGTGGAAGCCATGAGCTGTGGAGTGCCGGTGATTGCGTTTGCCTCTGGAGGAGTCAAGGAAACAGTGGTTCACAAAAAAACAGGCTTGTTGTTTGATAGGTTTTCGATAAAATCTCTGGAAAGAGCTATTAAAGAATTCGAGAAAAATACTTGGTCTGCCCAAAATTGCCGAAGACAAGCTGCGAAATTTAGTGAGCAAAAATTTCAACAACAATTGCTACAGATTATTCAAGCTCAGTTTGCAAAAAAATCATCACTGGAATAGTCACATATGATGAACAAAAATACCGATATTTTAGGAGTCAAAGTCTCACAACTTAACTATCCGCTGGCACTTAATATAATTTTCGATTGGGTTAAAAACCGACGCAAAAATTATGTTTGTGTGGCCGCGGTTCATTCAATCATGGAGTGTCAAAAAGACCCTCGATTGTTGGCTGGACTAAATCGAGCTGGATTGGTCACTCCGGATGGGATGCCCCTAGTGTGGTTGCTGAAAGCCGATGGACAAAAACACGTTGAACGAGTCTATGGACCAGATTTGATGCTTAAAATCTGTGCACGAGCTAGTCAAATTGGAGCAACAATTTTTTTATTAGGCGGAATAAGGGGGCAAAGTAAAAAACTCAAAAATGTTTTGCAAAAAAAATTTCCTGGTATCAGGGTGGTTGGTCATGTTGATACTCCCGTGCGCCCATTGCCCAAACAAAAAAATCAACAAATTATTAAACAAATTAATATTGCTAAACCACAATTAATTTTTATAGGGTTAGGTTGCCCACAACAAGAACTATGGATGATCGACAATTTACCAAACTTGAAAACCGGTATCGCAATTGGTGTGGGAGCGGCTTTTAATTTTTTAACCGGTCGAGTGAAACAAGCCCCGCATTGGATGAGGTCAGCTGGCCTGGAATGGTTTTTTAGATTATTGCAGGAACCAAGAAGATTGGGCCGGCGTTATCTGGTTTTCAATTTTTTATTTATCTTTTTAATTAGCAAACAATTTTCCGTTAATCTTTTCAAAAAAATAAAAAAGACTTTCAATGCAAATTAAACTCAATCAAAAAACTTTAAAACCAATAATCATCTTCAGTTTGTCTATCTGTCTGTTTTTATTGATTAATAGTAGAGCCGTAAATTGGCAATTTTATAGTGATGAAAGTATCGGACCAAATAACAAGCTTGAGATTTTTGACAACTTGAGTTTTGACGATGATTTAATAATTTTTAGCAGTCAAAACAACAACACTTATGCTCTAAAACAAAATACTGGTAATTTAGTCTGGGAGTTTACTGCTCAAAATTACAGTCCTTTTCCAGCAACAATAATTGACGATTCTGTTTATTTAGCCAATTTTGATGGTACGTTTATTTGGTTGGATCCTCAAACTGGTCTGGAAGTAGAGAGCGGAAGCGTAATAGCGGGAAATAATAATTTGTTAATACCTGATTTTGAAACTGATCTGGCATTAAAAATTACTTACAAAAAGTAATTAGTAAATAGAAAATAAATGATTTTAAAAAATAAAAATAATGAGAATGAAAAATATACTATAGAAAAATTTGGAGTGAAATACGTGGTAGTGCAGCCATTATTTTTCATCTTACCCAATTAAAAAACCCACTCAAAAAAATTTCATATTTTATTCATTGAAAAAATTTAATGATGCAAAAATGCGAAAACTGCTATTTAATAAATAAGTGTTCAAAATCAGTCCTCCCTCGTTTAATTTGCAATCTTTGGTTTTTTGGGTGAAAAAAGCTACTCCTTTATTGGTCATTTTGGCTCTGGCGATTTTTTTGAGAACTTACAATATTTTAAATACTACTTCTATCATGGGTGATACAGGCAGAGATTTGCTAGTTGCTAAACACTTGGCAAATTTCTCAGCGCCTTTCTCCGCTCGTCCTGCTACCACAAACAGTTTTTTAAGTAACTCACCGCTTTATTTTTTAATTATTGGTTTTTTATGGTTTCTAGCACCATCTATTGAAGGAATGATAATCCTTTTTGCCATTATTCAATCTCTTGTTGTCTTGGTTGCTTATGCTTTGGGGAAAAAAATTGAAAATAAAACTGCTGGTTATTATTTGGCATTCTATACTGCTATTAATCCAATCTTTGTTGAAGCTTCTAGATGGGTTTGGCAAATGCATTTGTTAATATTATTTATACCTTTATTGGTTTTTGTTTTTTTTAATTTAATCTCTGTAAAAAGCCTCAATAAAGCTTCGCTAAAACTGGCTATTTTTTTCGTTGTTAGTAATATACTAATTCATCTTCACTACTCCACTTTCATTTTAGTAATTCTGATGTTTATTTGGGTTTTGATAAAGTCTTTTAAGACTAAACAAAAAAGACTAATAATTTTTACAATTATGGTCATCAGTTTTAGTTTCAGATTATCATTTAGTTTTAACTTAAATTATTTAATCAAAAATTATAGTCAAGCTTCATTAATTACAACCAATGCTCAGCAAATAGTAAGCAATATTAATATTGCTACTCAAGCATTATTCAATATCAATGATTTTTGGCTAAGTGATATTTATCAATCATTACTAATAGGTTCGTTGATTCTAATATTCTTGTTTTTTTATCTTTCATTTTTCAAAGAATCTGCTTCTTATCAAAGTTTTAATAAATACACATCGACTCTAATTATTCTTTCAATAAGTGGCTTCCTTTATATATTTTATGGAGGATATTTTTTTCCTTTTTTAATACTTTTTCATCTACAAATACCATTGGCAATTTTTTATATCTGTAAATCAGGAAAAGAATTTAAAAATATTGGAATTATTCTGGGATTATTATTGGTATTTTTATATTTACAGAGTGTTAAAATTAAATTAATTTATTGGCCTGGAAAAGAAATCGCTTTATTAGAAGACATTTCTCAAAAAATTAGCTTGGATGTAAGTAAAAATAATAACAGCAAGCACTTTTCTATAAATTTAATTAATGAAGTTTATGAATTAACTGATAGTGATAGTACCTTCAATTCTGCTCTTTGGCTTTTTTTGGAAGAAAAACTACAAAAAGAATTGGTGGTAATAAGCAATTCTCAACCAACTGTTGTTGAACCTGAAAATTTTAATACACTTTATCAAGTTACAATCAACGAAAATAATGAGGATGAAAAATATACTATAGAAAAATTTTATATTGAACAATGAAAAAAATTCTTTATCTTAGTCAACTTTTTCCTTATCCACCAGATTCTGGTGGCAAGATTAAGACTCTTAATACCGTACTTGCTCTGGCTAAGCAATATCAGGTGTTTGCGGTTTTTATTTCTGAAGAAAAACCAAAGCCAAGTGATGTAAAGGTTTTAACCGATGCGGGCATCCGGGTAAAGATTTTTTATAGTTCTACAATTTTGGCTTCGGTTAAAGGTGATCTGTGGGGGCTTTTCAAAAATTTTATACAAGGTATTCCTCATTATGTTTTTCAATATACTCATTTACCGGCCGGTAGGTTTATCAAAAAAACCATCCAACAATTCCAACCAGACATTATTCATATTGATCATCTCAATACTGCGCAATACTTGCCGAAAATAAAAAAAGAAAAATGGATTCTGGAACATCATAATGTGGAAACCTATCTTTATTGGACTAGGTTTGTACACACCATCAAACCAACGCGTAAATTATATTTGTTGATTGAGATGGTGCTGACTTATTTTTATGAAAGAAAAATGTTGCCCAAATTTGATTTTATTTTTGCGATTTCTGAACCTGAAAAAAAGCGCTTGCAAAAAATATTTGGAGTGGAGCATGTGGCGGCTCAGCCGTTAATTTACCAGGCAAAACCAATTAAAAAACGGCGCTCAAAAAACCCTTATATTTTATTTATCGGCATGCTCGGCTGGCCGCCAAACGAAGATGCTGTGAGGTGGTTTATCAAAAAAATACTGCCAACAATAGAAAAACAAATTCCCAATGTTGAGTTTCATATTGTGGGTCGATCATATCCTCCTTTTGAAAAAACCTTACCAATCAAAAAAAATGTGATTTTGCATGGCTATCAAACTGATTTAACACCATTTTTAGCCCAAGCAGATGTTTTTGTCTTGCCTTTCAAAATGGGTGGTGGAGTGCGATTGAAAGCACTTACCAGTTTGGCCGCCGGCCTACCAATTGTTTCTACATCACTTGGAGTAGAAGGTTTAAAATTGATAAAAAATAAACATTATTTAGAAGCAAATTCAACAAAACAATTCATTGAAGCAATTATAAGAATTCTTTCTTCTCCCCAAAAAGCTCAAAAAATGGTAAACGATAATAATCAGTATATAAAGAAAAATCACAATACTGATCAAAATGATAAGTTTATGAAAAAATATGATAGTGTTCTTAAAAAAAACCATCAGATTTATTAATGACAAAAAAAATCATTCACCCTAAAAAACACAGTTTTATCTTCCCAGTTCACAATGAGGCTCTTCATCTTTCTTCACAGATAAAACTTTTTTATCAATTATTAAATAAAGAGCGCATTACTAAATTCGAGGTTCTACTGGTAGAAAATGGTAGTAGTGATCAATCTTGGTCAATTATTAAACAATTAACTAAAAAATATTCGAGCTTACGAGCCTTGCGTGTCAACAAGGCTTCTTATGGACAAGCACTCAAACATGGAATCTTAAGCTCTTTAGGTCAATTTGTTTATATTCTCAATGTCGATTTATTTGATCATGATTTTATTTCTCAAACCCAGAAATTACTTAAAAAACACAAAATAATAATTGGTTCAAAAACCCTAATTAAAAATTATGATCAAAGAAATTTATTGCGACGCGCACAAACCAAATTATTTCATCAATTATTGAAAATTTTATTTGCTTATCCAGGTACAGACACTCATGGATTGAAGGCTTTTCGCCTTACTCCAATCTTGATTAATACTCTAAGAAACTGTGCCACTAAACATGAAATTTTAGATACTGAGTTATTATTAAAACTCCACCAGCAACAGCAAACTATTAAGGAAATTCCTATTAAAGTTACTGAACTCAGACCCAGTCGCTACACTTCTTGGAAAAGAATGAGAGCTCTTTTGATTGATCTTTATCGATTAGCGAGTTTTTATTTGATAAATACTTTTGACCGAAAAAATATATATCAAAAAAATAAATTAATAATCGCTGATGACTACGGTTTATCTCCGCTTGTTGATCAAGCGATATTAAATCAAATCGAAGCCAAAAACTTGGACGGCGTTTCCGTATTGGCCAACTTAATTTCTAAATCAGAAGCTCAAAAATTACTTCATTTCAAAAAACAAATTAAAATTGGTCTTCATTTTAATTTAACTAGAGGTAAACCAATAACAAAATCTTATTTAATTCCATCATTAGTAAATCATCAAGGAAATTTTTTCTCTCTTTTTATTTTTCTGATAAAACTTTTATTTGGGCAAATTCGATTAAATGAAATTGATCTAGAGTTAAATAATCAGTTTAAGCGACTTGAATCATTGACTCTTTCACCGACTTACGTTGATTCAGAACAGCACATTCATACTTTTAATTTACTCAATCAGCTAGTTGTAAAAATGACCAATCAATATAAATTATCGATTAGAAGCACTGCCTCTACTATTTCTTACTTGATATTTAGACCTCATAAATATTTAATGTTTTGTGTTTTACAAGCTTTGTTTTTTGCCAGATATTTTTCACTTACATTGACAAAAAACAGAATTTCGAGTCCATTGATCGAGACAAACATTACTCACCCAGGCAATTTATATGATTAAAATTTTAATCAAAAAAAATCAATATTTAGTTTTATTTTTTATTTTTGTTGTTTTTCTTCTTTTTTGGATCCTAAAACAAGGATTTTTGCTCCCTTTCTACTGGGATACCGAATGGTTTTTGATAGCTGCAGCTGGATCAATTGCTGAAACAAGCAACTTATTTTCTTATCTGGGATTTAGTGATTATCCTCACACCTTTTTATTACCTCTGGCTATTGCTTTAATTTTGCAAATGCCAGGCAATCATTTGCTACTCATTCATATACTAGGGTTATTGCTCTCAATTTTTTTCCTTATTGTTATGTACTTATTGGGTAACAAATTGGTTAATAAAAAAGTAGGCATGGCTTTGGTTTTACTATTTTTAACTAACCCTCTTTTTTTAGCACAAACACATTTGGTTTATTTTGAAATCATTGGCACAGCTTTGCGCTTTCTAGCTGTAATTTTCTTACTAGAAAAAAAATATTTACGTTTTACCATCATTGGCTTGATTGCTATTTTAACCAGAATTGATAACAGTCTTTTCTTGAGTGCATCAGCAATTGCCTATCTTTTTTTGGAAAAAGAAATAACCAATAAATTAAACTGGATCATTCGCTATGTCTTCCCCTTTTTATTAACTACAGTCCTCTGGTTGGTCATTCATTTGCAAATAACTGGTTGGTGGATCTATTCACCTGAGAGATATTTTGATGAACAACCCTGGCAAAGTTTGTGGGACGCCATTGTTTATATCACTGTTCGTCAGGGAAGATATATTATTTCTGAATCTATTTTTGTTATGTTGCTTACTAGTAAAAAACTTATCCAACAAATCAAAAAGATATCTATCCCTGGTTTAATTTTGGGTATTACTTCTCTGCCCAGCCTACTCATGATAACTAAACTTGGTTATTTTTTACCCAGATATATTTTCCCAGTTTTGCCTGTTTTTTACCTATTGTTTCTAGTCTTGCTACAAAAATTAATCAAAAAACCAATTCTTTTTTGGGCTATCATTATTTTGATCGGCATAATTCAATATCAATATCGTTATGATTGTTATGCTGGCAATTCTGAAGATTGTTTATTGGTAATAGATTTACTGGTCAATGAAAAATAGTCAAAAAAAAACTACTCAGTTTGTTAAAAATAAATTACCAATTATCATTCTTTTTTTGATCGCTGGAGTGATGAGAGTATTTAATTGGAATCACCTAAATACTCTTGCAGGAGATGAGGGAGTACAACTACTGACTGCAGAGCACTTCATCAAATACAAGGTTCTACCAACAGTAGGAGAAATTAGTGCTTTGGACACAAAAAATCAATATTTAATGCACAATTCTCCTCTGGGTTATTATTTTATTAGCTTAGTTTATTTGCTTGGCTTTAAAACTGCTGAGGGATATGTCCTAATTTTTGTTTTTCTCAATCTAATTCAAGCTTACTTACTCTATCAAGCAGCCAAATCTCTTTGGGGAAAACAGGCTGGTATGACAGCTCTCGTTTTAGCACTGTTCTCTCATAGTATGATTCATGCTTCGATATGGACATCTCAACCAGTAATAGCGGTCTTTTTTGAAAGTATTGCTCTGTTTTTGGCAGCTAAATTTATAAAAAAAAGAAAAGACAAATTTTTCATTGCCTCTTCCCTAGTTAGCTTGCTAGCCACTCAATTTTATCCACCCATGTATCTTTTGCTACCAATCAAAATCGGTTTGTACTGTTTTGGTTTCAAAAAAATTAAAAAGAAAAAACAAACAATGGCACTAACTCTAATGGGTGCTATCTTAATTTATTTACCCCTACTTCAAATTGAATTGAAATATGATTGGATTAATTTTCAAACCTTAAATAATTATCTGCAAAATCCAGATTTCACTATCACGGAAGATTCTTTTGGAACAAGACTTGTTGTTAGTTTTAAAAAAATGCTCAAATATATTTTCCCCACTTTTTTTAGTCAAACAATTTTGTTTTTCATCATATTGGGCGGAATAATTTCAGAAATTTATTCAATGATAAATCAGAAACTAATACAGAAAAAAATCGTGGGTATATTTTTATTATGGTTTAGTCCCATACTTTTTTTGGCTATCGTTTTTAAAAATCCTCATCTTATGGATGAAAGAGCTTACTTATTTATCGCTATTCCTTTTTTACTTCTTTGGTTAGGAGCTTTATTGAGTAGATTAAACAAAAAACTATTTATACCAATCATAGTTTTTTTGATATTCTTTTTAATTTTTTATGATTTAAAACTAGTCCAAAATAACAGTAGTTTTAACCACATAGAAAAAACCAATATTACTATTACAGCTATTTTGGAAAATACGAAACAAAAAAAATTGCAATTAACCGACATAGATCTTCTGGCAATTAGTAATTATGACCCTTATGGTTGGGAGACTTCTTTTTATTGGTATGTTTTAGAAAAAATAACCCATCAATATTTAGTAGACATCGATATGGAAACTAGTAAAGCCAAGCGTAAATCAAATACTTCACCAAAAGTTCTATATATCATTTGTCATGATGTGCAGGATAGTTTTACTAAAATTGATTGTTTAAATAGTTTTGAAAAATATATTAATGAAAAATATTATCAAGAAAAATTTATCTTGAAAGAAGTTATCGATTCTCCAATTAAGCCGATCATGGTTATGCATGCCGAATCAAAACTTAATTAGATTAGTCATTGATGTTTCTTTTCACCAATCACCAACCAATGTTGATGAAAAAATGGAAAGGGAGTGCGCAATCTAACTGTTTTTTTGACTTTAAAACCATTATTTCTGAGCATTTTTTTAACTTCCACTACATTTTCAAAATATACATCAGGAAAACTAGTAGTTGTTTCTCCAAGCAGATGAATAGTAATTTTTTCCTGCAACCAAGTTAGAAAAAAACTCAAACTAAAAGATCGGTCATTAATTTTTAGCAAAAGTTGCCCGTTGGATTTTAACAAATTTCGAGTTGATTGAATCATTTTTTGTTTTTGTAATTTCGGTAATAAATATAAAACATCAATAATAGTAATGCTTGAGAACTTTTTATTGATTTTCAGCTGGTGAATAATGCCTGACTTGAATTGAAGATTGGGAAAAGCCTGACTAGCTTTTTTAGCACATTTAATACGATTGATGTCTGGATCAATACCCATAATTTGTTGTTTATGTTTTGTCTTTGTTAATAATAATGGCAATAAACCAAAACCAGTGCCAACATCAAGTAAGGATCCTTTTTGAGGTATGTAATCTATCAATTCTAAAAAAGGACAACTGAGTAAGCGGAAAGAGATAAAAATACGCTTTGACCAAGGCAAAAAGGAGTAATATGCTAAAACACGCAATTTTTTAAACATGAAATTTTAAAAAAAATTATTTTACTCTATAATCCCAATAATTTCTGCCTGACGAACAGTTGTTTGTGGAAATTGAAAACAGATGTATTCACCTATTTTGATGGCTGATCGATCAACAAAATAATTAACTCCTCCACTTTCAAAAGTTTTAATCTTAACCACTAGTTTTAAATCATAAAATTGCTCGGGGCCAAACTTCTTTTCTGCAACACCAGGAAAAATCTCAGTTATTTCTAGAGCAGTGGTGGGAGTAATTGTTACAGAAGCAATTTCAGCCAAAATTCTACCTTGCAAATCCTTGACTTGCATGCCTTTTTCATATGACTGTGCCACCCATAAATGTACTGCCGGAATATATACTTCAATAGTCTTTTCTATAAAATCTTCTGGGGCATTTTCGATATAAGTGACAACTCCTCGTAAATTATTTTTACCAAATGTTAGGTCAAGTGGTTTGCCGATTTGTAATGGCTGATAATTGTAAATATAAATTCCTCGTTTGGTATCAAAATATCCCTTAACTTTTAGATCAATAAAAACTCTCCTGCGATAACTGCCAATATCAAAACTTTGTACATTGGTAATTTCTGCCATTACTTCTCCAAAAGTATTCTTGGCTGTTTGGCCAGCAGTCAATCCATCCGTGTACCACCATTGAGGAGCTGCCCCCTCGTACCACCATTCATCATTTGAGACAACCATTCGCAATGAAATCCATTCAGTTTTTCTGGAAACTCTCAGCCATAAAAACGAACCAAAAATTAATAAAATGGCAACCGCTATAACCAGGTCAAAGATATTAAATTTTCCCAAAAAACGTTTAGGTATAATGAACTTCATGAAACTATTGCGTACCATATCAAAAAGCTTTATTGGGCGAACCATTGTAATGGTTTCAGCTCCTTCGCTCAGGCTTTTTTTTGTTACACTCCTTTATTATGTTAGCCTGTATTTTAGCACAAGCAATCGCACTCTCATTTTATTTACTTTCCTTTATTGGTTAATAATTTATCGCATCACCAAAAATTTGAAATTATCACTTTTTGCTGGATTGATTGCCACTCTTTTATTTCCAAAAGGCCGAGCCTATCAAATAATGTTGCTTCCCAAAGAAGATATAGAACGTTGGGCGTGGTTTGATATTAGTTATTTTTTTCCAATCTATATTGCAGATATTTTCTTGGGTTTATTGGGTTATTTGTACTTGCGTGGCAAACAGACTGCCAAGCAAATTCAGTTATCATTTCAAAAAAACAAATCGCTTTGGTTGTTTTTTTTGTTCATTGTTTGGACTATTTTGAGTGGCACTTTCAGCATTGTTCCTGAGATTGGTCTATTGTCCTCCTTGCAACTAGTCAGAATGATGATGCTGATAGCTTTACCTTTTCTATTATTTGCCAAACAGAAAACTCAATTGAGAAAAATTATTTTTAGCGTTGTTGTGGCCGTGTTATTGTTTGAAGCTGGCTGGGTGCTTGTTCAACGCTTGGCTGGTGGACCGCTGGGAAAAGACATTGAGGTTTACTTACCCGGAGCCCAACTTGGTATTTTATCTTCGGAAAACAGAGGTTTATTAAGACTTGCCGGTACTTTTTTTGAACCCAGCATTCTAGGTACTTTTTTATTGATGCAAATGGCTATTTTGCTTCCCGCTCTTTTGAGTAAAAAAAGAATTATTAATGCTTCAAAAATAATTACTCTTTTATCAATTGGTTTGGGTAGTCTAGCCTTGGTTTTTACTGGTAGTCGAATTTTGTATGGCATCTGGTTGGTGGGAGCTTTTTGGAGTTGGAAGCGCTGGCAGCAATCGAATAAAAAAAATAAAATAAGGATTCCGTCAAAAGTAATGGGTGTTTTCGCTGCGATTTTAATAATCATTACTATTGCCCTAGCCCCTTATTTAGCTCGCCGAATAGAAACCTTATCAGACGTATTTACTCAATATGGTAGTGCTACCTATCGCTTGCGCATGATGTACTACGCCACTCGCCTTTCGTTGGATAATCCGTTGTTCGGAGTGGGAATCAATCTTTCTCCTTATTATTTAGCAACTGAATTTAAAGGAGAGCAACTTGCCTTTGATCCTACTTATCCGCATAATTTATTTTTTCAATTATTAGCCGAAACCGGAATTGTTGGTCTAACGCTCTTTTTATTATTTGGCTTTTTGACCGTCAAACCATTTTTTTTGGGATTAAAAACTGGCATTATCAAAGAATATAACTTGGCTGCCGGCATTTATTTACTGTGTGCCATGTTTTATCCCATCTTTCTCAATCATCCAGAACTCTCTTCATATTTTTTTCTATATGTAGGCCTTGCTTTATTTGACCAAAAGACAACAAATCATGTTTAAAAAAAGTTTAATCATCATTCCCTTTCAATTACCTTGGAATTGGTCTGCTGATTATCAAATGCAAACTTGCTTGGAGCTGGCTAAAAACAACCTAGTAGTGGCTTACATCAATGCTGATGCCAGGTTTTTTCTTAAACCACGACCACTAAATACCTTTCCATCAAAAGCCAATCTGTTAGCCTACCAACCTCGTTATCTCATTCCTTTTCGCCGATTTGCATGGATAGAAAAACTCAATCAATTGCTAAATCTTTGGTATTTGTTAATTCGCTATGGTCGTGGAAAACAGCACACTGTCTTATGGATTTTCGATTCCCTCTTTTGGTTTTACCCCAAAATAAAGATTTTCTATCCCAAACTGATCTCTCTATATGACTGCGTGGATTATGTCTGGCATTGCGAGATAAAATTGAGAAAATTACTGCGAATTCAAGAAAAAAAATTGATCAAAAACTCTGATTTCTTCTTCGTTAACTCTCAAGTATTGGCCAAACTTCACTCAAAAACTAGACAACCCACCGCCATTGTTCCCCAGGGGTTCAGACTCAATGATTTTCAACGACCTCTAAAAACAAAAGTAAAATTTCCCAAAAACAAACCTATCATTGGCTATGTTGGTTCGGTTGACTACCGCCTAGATTTTGCACTCCTACATCGATTGATCAAACAGAATCCCCAATGGTTATTTGTTTTTTGGGGACCAAGGCAAGATCTTGAAGCTACCGACGATTTCGAGACTAACCGAAAGCTTAAAACACTACCAAACGTGTTCTTTGGCCAAAGCACTAATCGTCGCGAGTTACCAAATATCATCAAGCAATTTGATGTCTGTATGATTCCCTACAATATTGCCTTAAAATCCAATCAATACTCCTATCCCATGAAGATTTTTGAGTATTTTTATTTAGGTAAACCAGTAATTGCTACACCCATAATTGAACTGAAGAAATTTATAGATTTGATTAAAATAGGCCACTCTTCCCAAGAATGGCAAGAACATATAAGCTCTCTGTTGAATGAGAAACATGCTAAAAACAAAAAAACTAAACAAAAAAAACTTTCCCTTGCAAACAGTTGGAAGAATAAGATAATTGCTATCTCTGATGCTGTAAAAAATTTTTAAAAAAGGAAATTGGGTGATAAAAAAATGGAAAAGATGGCTGGATTTTACGCTTGCGCTAACTACCAGAGAGCTCAAGGGTAGATATAAACATGTGGTACTGGGGTTTTTGTGGCTGATAATCAACCCTTTATTGCAAATGTTGGTTATTGGGTTTGTATTGCAATTTTTCCCAGGAATTAGAACTGAAAATTACTTTTTATATCTTTTTCTAGGACTTTTGCCCTGGAATTTTTTCTCAATCAGTTTTTCCAAAGCTGTTTCTTTGTTTGTCGATGAAAGACATTTGATCAAAAAAGCAGTTTTTCCTAGAGAATCACTGATTCTTTCTTTGGTTCTATCAAATCTCTTTCATCTTATAGTGGGCTTTATTTTGGTTTTTCCATTTTCTTTAACCATGATCAATTTTTTCACACTCATTCTGGCAATTTTTTGGATTTTTATTTTTACAATCGGCATTTCTTTATTCTTTGCTAGTCTTAATGTGAAGTTTAGAGACATGAGTTTTCTTGTCAGAGCCATAATTCCTATTTGGTTTTATGCCACTCCAATCATTTACTCAATTCAGTTAATTCCAGAGAAAATTAAACTAATCTTATTTTTAAATCCACTCACTGCTATCATTCAGCTGTTTAGAGTTTCTTTTGGTATTCAAGATTATCTTCTTTCTCCAGACGCTCTTTGGTTGCCAATTTTCTCTACGATCATAATTACCATTCTGGGAATTCTGGTATTTAAAAAAGAACAAAAATATTTTGATGATTGGATGTAAAAATGAAACGCAAAAAACAAACAGTTATCTATTTTGAAAAAGTCTGTAAAAAATACGTTCTTAAACACCAAAAACCAACTCTGGTAGGATCATTTTTGGGACTGGAATCTAGAGAAAAATTTGAGGCTCTAAAAGATGTTTCTTTCGAAATATATAGTGGAGAAAAAGTGGGAATCATTGGGCCCAATGGATCTGGAAAAACAACTGTTCTCAAAATGATCGCTGGCATAACCGCTCCCACAACTGGAAAAATTATCACTAAAGGAAGAATTGTTTCATTAATAGAACTTGAAGCGGGTTTTCATCCTGAACTCACTGGAGAAGAAAACATTTTTCTCAATGGACTTATTGTTGGCATGACGAGACCAGAAATAGAAAAAAAATATAAAAAAATTATTCAGTTTAGCGGCCTAAAAAAATTTATTGACTCTCCCCTTTACACCTATTCTTCTGGAATGTCCTTGAGACTAGGATTTTCTATTGCTGTTCACTCTGATCCAGATATTTTACTTTTGGACGAGGCAATAGCTGTGGGAGATGAAGAGTTTAGAAAAAAATCTTTGCAAAAAATCAATCAATTTTACAAACAAGGTAAAACAATTATTAGCGTCAGTCATTGGTTGGATTATCTAAAAGATCATTGCACGAGAATCATTTGGCTGGAAAAAGGAAAACTTATTCAAAATGATGGAATAAGGGCTATAGAAGCTTATAAAAAAAATGTTCTGGTTCGTCATTGATAATTTGTCAAAGCAGATTTTAGTCAATTTTATACGATCATTACAATGAAAATAAAACCTTTTTGGATTACCAAAACCTCTATTGGTTATAAAAAAATCTTATTTTTTTTATCTTCATTCATCATTTGGTTAATTTTTAATTTAGTATTTAAACTTCCCTTAGAAATTTTCGTCGTTATTACTTTGGTTTTTATTAATATTATTCTTATTTTAGTTTTTTTAGGGTTAACTAAAGGTATAACTGTTTTTCAAAAAGAAATAATCGAAAAAAATAAGGAACATTTCATTGTTAGAGATCGTTTTTTTCCTTTACATCCATCCAAATCATTGAGAACAATTTGCCAGCCGAAATCTAATGTATCTTATTCTTCTATTTATTTAAAAAATCATAATTCTTGGTTGTATTTAGACTTCATTCGTAAATTAATTAAAAAAAATCAACCTCAAAAACGCTCTGCATTAGTGCTAGGTGGGGGCGGAGCAGTAATTCCATTGGAATTATTGACTAGTCTTGAAATCTCCAGCGATGTAGTAGAAATTTCTCCCATTATGATTAAAGTAGCTAAAAAATATTTTTTACCCTTGCGAAAAAGTTTTCTTGGATCAAAAATTTCTAAAATTAAATTAATTCAAGCTGATGCTTTTGCATATACTTCGCAAAATAAAAAGCAATATGGTCTTATAATTGTTGATCTCTTTGTCGATCATCTTATTGTTCCAAAGATAAAAAATAGTATTTTTATTAAAAAAATTCTCGCATCTAGTGAGTACGTCATTGTCAATTTTGGTTTGAAAAAATCATCAATCGATCATCGTTCATTTTTTGAAAAATATATTAAAATCGCCCGTTATACTCAAATTTATAAATGCAAAGGAAATTTTATTGGGATTTTCTCGAACAAAAAAAAGATTAATAACCAATTAAATGAAAAAAATATTTTTCAATACAAAGTTGACATTAATTCTTAAAAATGAAATACTTTATCAAGTAATAAAATACCAAATAAAAATAGGAGATTTTATGAACAAAAACCAAAAAACCAAAAAAGCCTACAAGGCTCCAGCGGAAAAAGTTGAAAAAATTGAAATAGATGTTTTTACTCTGGAATCATACCAGTAAATAATTTTTTAATTTTTATTTGATAACTATATCAGTTCAAGAAAGCCAAGTTTTTTATACTTGATAATGAATTTTTCAAGATCTTGTTTTGCTTGAGTTTTCGTTGTTGAAAAATTATCAACGATCGTTTCAGTTAATTGTTTAATAGTTTTGGGTTTGGCCAATTCTTTCCAGACAAAGCTAGCTGTTTCATTGAGTGTGTGCAATGTTACTGTTTGATAGTTCAAAATATAAAACACCCCTTCAACTTCTTTATAAACAATGCCCTGCATTCTTTTTATCATAGTATTATCGTCAAATTTTTTAGCCATAAAATATTCCTTTTTATTATGAAAAGCCTTCGGTTTTGTTTTTGACACGATAATTATACCTTTGAGTGAAAAAATTCACAAATTGAAAATTATATTTGTTTTGTGCAGTTACTAGATGTAAATACTCATTATCAAACATTTTAAAAATTATTTTTAATGGGATTGGTTTGTTGAGAACTGACAACTGGCTGACGTGAGCTAAACAGGCCGTTATTTTTTGATCAGTTGTTTTGGTAATACTTATTTGAAAATCTGCTTTTAGCATATTTTTCCAAATCGTTAGTTTTCTGGAATGTTTATAAAGACGTTTTATGTCCTGTTCCAGAACGCTAAAATAAAGCTTCCACGACCGATCGCTTTCTTGCCAGATTTCCCATCTCGCCCTCGAGTCCCTAAGGCACTATTTTGAGATAAGCCCATTTCTCCATAAGACAAATTATTTGCGTATTTATTTTAGCTTTGTTTGCTAGAGCCAAAATTTCTTCTATATTGAGTGATTCGTCATCTGGATGTGCCCAAACTCCCAACAATCGACGTTGTTCGGTAGTTTTTGAAAATAATTGTTCAACCTTAATTAGTTTTATAAAAAATCAAAAATTATAAATAAGCAAAAATTTTACTATTTTCTTTAAAATTATTTTTTAAATCTCCTACTAACACCAAAATTTCTCCAGTTAAATTATTTTTATTATGCAAATACCAAGCCAATGCCCGATGATTGCCATCAATAATTACAAAATTATTTTCTTTTCGAACAACAACTATCGTAGGCAAAACCTTGATTTCTTTGAATTGTTTAATTTTTTTAAACACAAGAGAATGATGATAAGCCTCTTCTTGATTTCCAATAATTTTATCTGCTATTACTTTCAAAATTCGCTGTGAACCGAATTCAAAAATCCAACTATGTTCATTAATTATCAAACATTGAGTTAAAAAGTCGCGATCGGCAACACCCTTCGACCAAACAACATGATCTTGGAGTTCTTGAACAAAGACAGTGCTGGCTTGAACCAATAGGTTCTTGATTGATTTTTTTTGCCAGGGTTTTTGAGCAAATATTTTTAGTACTTTTGATACTGGGGATGTTTTGGCAAAAGATAAATTATGAACAAGTTGTTGCTGTCCCAAAGTAAATAATGTCAAACTTAATTTTCTATTTTCATTGTTAAATTCTTTTAAGCCAGATAAAAAAACATTTGACGACAGCGCTTTCACTTGCTGATTGAGATCAAGATCATTAATTAGAGCATATTTTGCTTGTTTTAAAGAAAAAATACCACAGATCAAAACTCGTTTATTCGGATAAGAACGCTTAGTTCGTTGATAAAGTGGAGAACCATATAGATAAGTCTTTTCCCCTCTAATTCGTATAATAGCTGTATCATCGCCCAAAGAAACGTAGTTATTTAGTAATTTGCGAATAGTTGTTTTGCCTGCTCCTTCATGACCAATAAAAATAAAGCCCTGATTTTTATAAACAATAGAACTGGCATGCAATAAAGCTCCATCATGAGTATTTAATACTCCCATTAATATTTTGCGGAAAAACTCACTAAATAAACCAAACCTCTCTATTACACTTTCTTTAAAAACAAAGCTGGGAATTTCTTTCTCACGATGTTCAAAACCGCAAGCAATAGATACTACTGCAGTTTTTTCTTGACTGTCCGTTACTATATAGTCCTCATATTTGTTTGCCAAAAAATCATGCTCTTGATTTGTGTTCGTGTATAGTAAAATCATCAAATCAGCAATGCACAATGACAATGAAAAATGTTTCATTAATTACTCAATTCATTACTAATAAACATTCGCTTATTATACAAACCACTAGCAAGGGTTATAGCATGGAACCCTTAATTAAACATGGTGCAAAAGTTGTTTTAAAACTTAATTATTCTCAAGAATATACGGTTGGCGATATTGTAGCTTTTAAAAAAAACAATCAAATAATTCTTCATCGCTTAATGGCTATTAAAAAAAAATATGTTATTACCAAGGGCGATAATAAATTAGATTATGATAACCAGGTTGATATTAAAAAACTCATGGGAAAAGCTATAAAAATCATATATCCTTCGCATACTATCTTTTTGGAAAATAATCGCTCGCGGTTTTTTGTTTTTATTCTGACTTGGTATTCACGACTGAATCACCATTTTCCAAATTTATTAAAAATAAAAAATCTTTATAAATATCCTTTTTTAAAACATCTATATCGCAAGCTTATTAGTTCTTAGTGATTGATAAAAATAGCTTTTTTCTATGTTCATAAAGCTTGTTTTTTTGCAACAGACACCAAAATTTGCCATAAACTCTTCCCAGGACCAACATACTCAATCGCAAATAAGTAATGATCATACCTGTAATGGTAAATAGTGACTGCTGATTAAATTGTTTTAACAATTCAGCGATTATTCCATTTTTTTCTTTTCGAAAAGATTTCTTAAACAAAGATTTTGTTGATTGATTGGTTTTATATAAAACGTTCAGTATTTCTTGTGCCAATCCCGCCTGAAAAGATCTTTTTAATGAATTCACTACGCTTCCTCTATCTTTGTAATGTGTTACTTGTATTTCCGATGCATAAACAATGGAAATACCATGCAAATGTAATTGCGCTGTCAGATCTCTCTCTTCACCAACAAAAGGAAAAAAAAGTTCATTAAATTTAATCTTATTTTTAACTAAAACCGACCTTCGAACAGAAAAAATTCCAGCATTTAAAAAATTTATGAATTTCCCCATTTTCCATCCCGGAGTTTTCCGAATTACTTGCCAATCCATCCGATTTCTTAAATGAAATAACTCAACAAATGCATTCGATTTTTTATAAACATAATTAATTTTTCCCTGAAAAACCACTGTTTGCTGGTGTTTTTTTTCATTTTCATGACGCTTTTTAATTGCTTTCAACCAGCCCGGACCAGGCACACAATCATCATCCAAAAAAATCAAGATTTCATTGCGAGCCAAACTAATTCCTTTATTGCGAGCAAAAGCTGGTCCAAGTCGTGATTCATGAACATAACTTATTTGGTGATTTTTGGCTAAAATATTAATTAAGTGTTTAGTTTTTTGATAAGCTTGACCATTTTCTACCACCATTACTTCGTCCTCTTTGGATAATTGTTTAATTGTAGCCAATAAACAATGCTGGAGAGTTTCAAATCTCTCTTTGGTTGGAATAATAATTGAAGCTGATATTGACATAATTTTAATCAAACTATTTTAAAGACTCTGTTAAAAAAAACCAAAATCCTACACTCAATCCTCGTGCACTAGCTAGTAATGATCGAAAATTCCAATAAACGTTGTTTCGCGTCCGCTTACCTTTGTTAAAACTAAAAACTGACAATAGATTGCGTTTTAAATTCTGAAGATTGGCTTTGATTCCTCTAATTAATATTTGTTTGCAAAAATTTGATCCAAGAAAGGAAAAATAGCCATAACAAGCCGCTTCTCCTTGAGTGTAAGAGAGTTGCTGTTCTTTCATTTCTTGAGCATTCAACCAACGATTGTGATAAACAATAGATTTTGGATATCTCAAAATAATTTTTTTGGCAAATAATGCCCGTAGGGTAAGCTCCGCATCTTCCGCATTCGAACCAATTGATCCGGGACCGAGCCAGGTTTTTGGTGAACCAATCTCATCAAGAGCTTGCTTTCTAAAAGCCATGTTATTGCCGTAACCAATGGAAACATGGTAGCGCGGTTGACGAACAAATTCTTTTTTTGCAAAACGCATTGTACAGGGGCAAGTTTCATCAGCATGTTGAGCTGGCTGATATGGTAAAACCTGACCAAATAGACCATCACATTTGTTTTGGGCAAAACCTTGCCAAAGAATCTTTAACCATTTTTTATCCACTATGCAGTCATCGTCTGTAAAAGCAATGATTTCTCCTTTTGCTTTCATCAATCCTTGTTGTAGGGCATAACTTTTGCCCCTCTCCCTACCCCTATTTGGCAGATGATAAAAATGTATGCGATGATGCTTTTTAAGATATTGTTTGATTAGCGCACTGACAACATTGCTCTGATCAATAACAATCACTTCGTACTGAGTGAATTGATTGGAGACAATTGATTGAAGACACACAAGTAATGAATCTGGCCGTTCTTTAGTAGCAATCAAAACAGATATCATAACAACGATTATAATCACTCTATGTTAAATGCCGATATAGAAATCTTGGTTTTTTTATTGCAAAACAATTCCTCTGTTTGTCCTCCAATCAATTTAGTTAAAAAAAGCACTAGCAAACTCTATGAAAAAGCAATGTTTAATAAAGTTTTCCATGCCTTAGATCACTTTACAAACTGTCAAAATTGTCAAAAACATTTGAATAAATCTTTTAAAAACAAACTAATCAAACATCAAAAAAATAGCATTTTTTCCAGCTTGTTATATGAAAAAGAAAAACAACGTCTAATTTCTTTTTTGGAGAAAACAAAAATAAAAGGTATTTTTTTTAAGGATTTTAAAAACAAACTAAATCAGCAATTATTTCTTACTAATGATCTTGATTTGCTTACCAACAAGCAGGGCATGATGATTATTGATCAATGGTTAACCAATCAGGGTTATAAAAAAACCATTTATCCGCCCAAAGAAATTACTTATTCTAAGGCTCGTTATTTAAATCTTGATATTCATAGCATGATTGCACATCCACATTTTGGCACTCTCAATGCGCAAGAGATCCTAATTGTGCGGAAATTTTCCACAGCACTATTGAACAACACAAAACACAATCACCACATTCAAAATAAAAACTATCAATTACTGTCTTTGTGCATTCGTTTTTTATTCAATGATTTAGCAACGGGTCTGGGCACGCTTTATGAAATCGGAAAATTAACTCAAACCTATAAAAAACCAAGTCAATGGTCTAATTTTTTACAATTAGCAAAACAATATCAGTTTCAAAATGAGGCCTGGTTGATGATAATTTTGAGCAATTGTTTCTTTAGATACTCAACTCCAAGTTTTATTAGTAAAAATACATCTTGGAAAATTCTCATATTGGCTCATTTATTGCCAATCGAGTGGTTCGCTGAGTTTCCTCCTTTGAAGTTTTGGCATCTTAAAAAATATGAACCAAAAATTAAAAAAATTCTTATCAGACTAAATATTCTCAAATTAATTATTAAAAATGATTCTTCTTTGGTTCGCCTCATAAGACCGCGGATTATGGCATTTTTTTTCGCAGCAATATTCATAAATATCAGAAATAAATATCAAACCATAACTTCTTCTTTACACCTCTCTAGTTCATAATCTATGCTTACCAGCAATAGATATTATTTATTTAATAAATCTTAATTTCATTTTTATGATCAACGTTATTGGTTCTACACCCCAGCCTACAGATTCTTTGCCTCCAGAGTTGCCGACTGATCTTCCAAAGGAAAATATAAGCGAGCCAACTAGCGCACAAACAAAGAACGAGGAAAAAGTTCCAAATAAATCAGAAACTGCTACCCCCTCTTCAACTCAACCACCAAAGAAAAAGGGTAAATTGTCAAAAAACACTATCATTGCCTTGATAGGATTATTGATTATCATCATAGGTGGTGGAGCTGGTTTATATCTTACTCAAATCAGTCAGGACGTTCGCCAGCAGGCTTATAAAGCAGGAGAAGACCCTACCAAAGCGGGAGAGGAACCGACTCCCACTCCTATTAAAGCAGGAGAAGACCCTACCAAAGCAGGAGAAGACCCTACCAAAGCAGGAGAGGAACCGACTCCCACTCCTATTAAAGCAGGAGAAGACCCTACCAAAGCGGGAGAGGAACCGATTCCCACTCCCACTAGTGGAACTACTGTCATCTCAACTCCCACTCCAACTAGCGGAACTACTATCACCCCAACTCCTCCCACTCCAACTAGCACCACTACTACAACGACTGTTACCCCAACTCCTCCCACTCCAACTAGCACCACTACTACAACGACTGTTACCCCAACTCCTCCCACTCCAACTAGCACCACTGATGACACTGATGAAAATACCGATACTCTTGCCTATACTAGAACTGATGAGACTGATGAAAATACCGATACTCTCGCCTATACTGAAACTACGACTACTGGTACCACCACTGGTACCACTGGCTATCAGGATGATCAGCCCACTCTTCCCAGCACTTTGCCTGAAACCGGACCAGAAGATTGGCTAAAATACTTGCAAATTGGCTTGGGCATGTTGGGAATTGGAGCTTTGTTACTGCTCTTCATTTAAAATTACTCATCAATTAAAATAAAAAAATTCCCAAGCGTTCTTAGTTGACCTTTACCTAAAAAGTTCTATATACTGGAGAAAGATTCTTCACTTATATAAAAATGGTTTTGAAATAAAGCGAAGAATTATTAACACTGTGTCAGAAAATAATTCTAGTTTTATCAGTCCACAACCAAATAAAGACTTTAGTAAATTTTCTAGTCCCCAAAAAAAAACATTGTCACTCTGGATGGGTGGTATAGTTTTATTAGTGCTCCTTATAGGAGCGGCCGTAGGTTTATTTTTAACCAAACAAAGTCAGGACGTTCGCCAGCAGGCTTATAAAGCAGGAGAAGAACCCACTCCCACTCCAACTCCTACCAAAGCAGGAGAAGAACCGACTCCCACTCCTATTAAAGCAGGAGAAGAACCCACTCCCACTCCTATTAAAGCAGGAGAAGAACCCACTCCCACTCCAACTAGTTATCCTTCAGGTGGTAGCGTAAACAATAATGCTTGCTATCATAGACCACAATTTGAGGATGATATTGTGAGTAGTTGTCCTTCTGGTTGTAGCGAATATGCAGATCATTGTGTAGACACAAGATGTGTAGGAACAGATAGGTGCCAGATTTGGATTTTCGATTGTATGAAAGATGGTAATTTTTGCACTGGGGCCAATGGCACTTATCAAGTGCAGAAAATTCGTTATAGTACCTGTGAATATGATTCTACCTGCGACAACACGCCAACCCCAACACCAACTCCTTCCGTTACACCAACTCCCACACCTACATCTACTCCCACACCTACATCACCCGTCGGTCCACAATGTCATAGTATAACAATGTTAGATCCTACTAGTGGAACAAATATTGCGTTGAATGGTGAAGACGATGCTGGCTTTATACCCGGTGAAACTACTGTTAATTTTGTTTGTTCGGCTACTACTCCCATAGATAATGATGAATACTTCTATTCATTCAAAATATGGGAACCATGTGGCAGTAATCACCACGATTCGCCTTTGCAACTTATATCAAATAGCTGGGGAATAAGTTACGACATTGAACTAGCTGGAAGTTATGCAGTGCAATGTGCTGTTTGTTATACAAACTCATCAAACACTACTATCTGTGATTGGGAACCTTATACACCAAGTACTTGTGAATAAATTGATGGAAAACACTTATCAAAACCCACCAGCCAACCAAGCCCCAATGACTAGTTCAACGCCAAAGCAACAGGAATTTGCCAAGCGTTACGCCAAAGAACGGGCTGTTCCTCCGCAAAAACCACCCATAGCCAGAACAATCTGGACAATTTTGATTCTGATCGTGTTTTTTGCTATTGGTTTGGTGGGCGTATTGATTGCTCAAAAACAATACTTGAGTCAAGAGCCAGTAGCTCCTAGTGCTCCGCAATCTTTCCCAGAAGCCTCTATTATTCGACAATCAAGTTGTACTTTGACCTTTACTGTATTAGAGCCAGCTGAACCTAGTGAGTGTGGTTACACTCCTTGTGGAACCGATACTGACTGCGCTGGCGACTTGGTCTGTATTACTGCTGATGATGGAGAAAAATACTGTGCAGTAGAAGATTATAAAGATGCCTGTATTGCCAATCCTACAGTTGCTAGTTGTTGTGAAGAGCCAGTGCCAACGACTACACCAACTACTACGCCAACGACTACACCAACTACTACACCAACAACTACACTAACGCCTACTTCTGCTCCAACCTCAACACCTTCCGCATCTGTTGCGGACGGACAACCTGATTATCCTGAAGAATTATACAAAAGCGGTCCTGCTGACTGGCTAAATTATCTACAAGTTGGTTTAGCCACTCTGGGAATAGGAGCATTACTACTACTCTTGCTCTAATCCAATCAAATTTATCACGTTTTATATTTTGGACATTTTGATAATCTCTCTCGGGTTTTTATGAAACATCCGTTATAATTTCTTTTATTAAAGCGTGCGTAGCTCAATTGGTCAGAGCACCAAGCTTATACCTTGGTGGTTCTAGGTTCGAGTCCTAGCGCACGCACTTGCAATAATTTGATAGAATAGCTGCTCATGAAATTTTTTAAACCGTTTTTAAATAAACTAAAAAATCTCTGGCAAACAAAGCGCTGGTGGATAATTATTGGTTTAGTTATCTTGTTGGTTGCCGGTCGCCTGGTTCTGGCTAAATCACAAGATCAAGAACAACTTATTTTTATCTCTCCTACTAGAGAAAATTTGATAAAAACATTGGAGGTTTCTGGTGTAATTGATGCCAAAGAAAAAGCTTCTTTACGCTTTCTAGCTGGTGGTAAAGTTACTTATTTGGGAGCTAAAGAGGGTGATTCGGTAAAAAAATGGCAAACAATTGCTCAAATTGATGCTGCCAGCGTTGCCAAAAGTAAAGAAAAATATTTAAATCTTTATTCCAAAGAACGTCTGGATTGGGATCAACAACTTGATGATGTCAAAGACAGAACAATAGATCAGGAGGAAAACCGTACTGTAGAAAAAAATCAATTAGATCTGGAAAATTCAGTCATAGATCTGGAAATAGCAGCTATTACTGTAGCCAATACCGTGATGTCTTCACCCATTGATGGCATTTTAGTTCAATCCCCGACCAATGTGTCTGGCATACAACTACTAGCAACTGATTCTTTTCTGATCGTCAATCCTAAAACACTTATTTTCCGAGCATTAGTAGACGAAGCAGACATTTCTTTGATTCAGACCAATCAATCAACCGTAATTAGTCTGGATGCATATGCTGATGAAAACATAGATAGTTTCATAAATTACATTGCTTATCAGAGCACCTTGTCTGCTAGCGGTACAGTTTTTGCTGTAGAAATGCCCATTGATCAGATAGATAGCTTGAATAAATATCGGTTGGGCATGAATGGGGATGTTGAGATAAAAATAGAAGAAAAAGCAAATGTTCTCACCGTTCCTTTGATTGCCACTAGAGAACGTGATGAAAAAGTCTATGTTGATCTTCGCACTGGTAAAAATACCTATGAAGAGCGGGAGCTTGTTACTGGAATGGAAACAGAAGAAAAAATAGAGGTTTTATCAGGCTTGTCAGAAGCTGATGAGATTCTATTGCCTGAATAAATTGATCAACTCAACCAATGCAATGCCTCAAAATAAACACTCAGGTAAGTTAAAAAATACCAAAAAAACTCATTCAACTATTTTGGAACTAAAAAATGTTTCCAAAATTTATCAAGTGGGAACACAAACAATCAAAGCATTGGACGATATTTCTTTGACTGTCAAAGAAGGCGAATTTCTTTCTGTCATGGGACCCTCTGGCTCTGGAAAATCGACTTTTTTACAAGTGGCTAGCATCCTAGCTACACCCAGTTCGGGTAAAATCTTGATTAATGGTAAAGATACCAGTACATACAACGAAATAGAGAGGGCTCGCTTGAGAAATAAAGAGGTTGGTTTTGTTTTTCAAACTTTCAATTTGTTAGCCAAAACCTCTGCTTTGGAAAATGTAGCCTTACCTCTCGTTTATGCTGGAATAGATGAAACTACTCGCCGCCAGAAAGCTCGCAATATTCTAGAAAAACTAGGATTGGGAGATCGTCTGGATAACGGCCCCTCTCAGCTTTCTGGCGGCCAACAACAGCGAGTGGCTATCGCCCGAGCCCTAGTCAACGATCCCGCTATTATTTTTGCTGATGAACCAACTGGCAACTTGGATTCAAAAAGTGGTGAAGAGGTTAAAAAAATTCTCAAGCAACTCAATCTCGAGGGCAAAACCATCATCATGGTAACTCATGAACATGACGTGGCTGAGATTGCCAAAAAACATATTTCTTTGATTGACGGAAAAATCGTAAACGGAAAACTCAAATCATGAATATAAATCTAAAAAATACTTTTTTAATTGCCATTAAAGCCATCGCGGTCAATAAGGGACGTGCTTTTCTTACCATGCTGGGAGTAATTATCGGTGTGTCCTCCGTTGTTTTACTCATTTCAATCGGTGCTGGCTTGCAAGCTTACATTAGCGATCAGTTTGCCAGTTTGGGAGGCAATATTATTTTTGTTTCTCCAGGAAATCCTTTTGGTGAAGGATCTGGATTTTCTGGTGAAAGCAGTTTTATAGAAAGCACCAAACCAGTCCTAAAACGTTCCTATCTTAATCAGGTCTTGCGTGACAATCGAGGAATAATAAGAGCAGGAGTAGCTAGTGGCTTTAGCACTGGTGAAGCTAAATACCGCGAAATCACAAAACGCATCACTCTTTATGGCGTAACCGCCAATTATGGTGAAGTAGTCAAAATGGAGACTGAAAAAGGTAAATGGTTTGATGAAGCCTCTGAATCCAGAAGTGAGCGAGTGGTGGTATTGGGAAATGGTATCGCAGAAGAATTATTCGGTAAAATTGATCCGGTAGGTAAACGTATCCGCATTGAAAGTCGAACCTACACAGTTAGCGGTGTGTTGATGAAACAGGGAGGTAGTTTTGGTGGACCAAATTTTGATAATTATGTTTATTTGCCTCTCAATACTCTGTTTGATGACTTCAATATTGAGTTAATTGATTCATTTACTTTTGAAGCAGTGGACCAAAATGATGTTGAGTCAGCAAAAGCTGGTGTAGAAAAAAGCCTGAGTAAATTTTTGGATGATGATGAGTTTACGGTTTTTGATCAAACTCAGTTGCTAGACACAATCAATAGTATTTTGGGAACACTCACTATTGCCTTGGGTGGGATTGGAGCAATTTCTTTGATCGTGGGCGGAATAGGAATCATGAACATCATGTTGGTGTCAGTGACTGAACGTACCCGAGAAATTGGCTTGCGTAAAGCCCTGGGTGCTACACCCAATCAAATTTTATTTCAATTTTTAATCGAATCAGCCCTATTATCGGTCATTGGTGGCTTGATTGGCTTGGGAATCGCCTATTTAGGTTCTTTGGCCATACAAGCCTTCTTCCCTGCCAAAGTCACTATGGAAGCGGTACTTTTGGCTTTTGGTGTTTCAGCAGCCGTAGGAATCATTTTTGGCGTTGCCCCAGCCAGACGAGCTTCTAGACTTTCCCCTATCGAAGCTCTGCGCTACGAGTAAATCTAAGTTATACTCAAAAGTAATGAAAAGAAAAATTTATATCACGCTGGCTATTATCGGCCTCCTGGTTGCTGGCTATATTTATTTCTTTAAAAATAATTCCCTAGCCAATAACCCAAGTCTTCCCATAGAAATCGATGCTCTTCAGGGCAACATCAGTCAGCAGTTTGCCATTATGTCTTCTCGCGCCCAAGAAATTGGCACTCAAGCAAAAAATGTTCTAGGAACCAGTATTCAAGTAGATGAGAGTAGCCCCAGTATTCAGCAAAAGGCTATTGATTACGGTCAATATCTTTACTGCAAACAGGTGGTAGATAGTTACGAAGCACGGTAAAGTTATCCAAAATAAGTTTTCGCAATAGTTTTTTATGTTCTTGAAATCAAGTTTTTTTAGTTTTTCGCAACCAAAATATTCATTTTTAAAATAAGTGGGTATCCAATTTTTGGGGAAAACCCCCCACGGTTGCTTTCATAACATCACGAACAAATGACAAACTTGAAACTCTCTTCTGAACTTCATCTACAAATTGAGGAAGTGTTAATATATGAACATTAAAGCCCGTATTGATGGTGAAATATGCCTCAATACCCTGTTTTCGCATTTCTTGTACAAGATTCATCACCGCAATAGTGCCAGGATACCAAGCGATGAGTGGGGGTTTACTTGTCAGAAGAATTGAGTGAAATTCCAAAGCTTCTGATTCGATTAGTTTGCCAAAGGATGAAAAATCTTTATCGTTTATATATTGTTTAATTTTTTTAATTTTACTGGGAATTCGCTGTAAGCGAACTTGATAAAACGGACTTGAGTGCGCTGATAAATGACCTTCAGAAGAAGATACTTTTTTCTTATCAAAATCAACAATGGCAATTACATCTCTAATATCCCAATAATTTTCATCAAAAATTGTTTTTGAATAAGAAGAACTTGATGTATCTCCAGCGAGCCACTTAATAAAACCACCCATCACACAACGACAAGCTGTACCAGAGGCTTTTCTAGCAAGAATACTTATTTCTTTGGGGGAAAGTTTCAGTTCAAGAGCACCAATTGCAGCCAAAGTCAGAGCAGCAAACCCAGAACCAGAACTAGAAAGCCCAGTTGCTTTGGGAAAGGTGTTTTTTGATACAACTTTTGCGTATGTTTTAATTTGGGCTAAGTTTCTAATTCTTTCCAAATGTAAAACTACTCGCTCTACTTCTTTGGCTTCTCTACTGCCTTGGATAACAATGTCGTCTGCCAATAATTTATCGTCAAACTCTACAGTTGTGATGGTATCCAATCCATTTAGAGCAACTGAGACACTGCTATTTTCTGGAAGTTGAGTTGCTACGTCTTTTTTACCCCAGTATTTAATTAGCGCTACATCAGAATGAGCTAGTACTGTTTGTTTCTTCATTTTTTGCTTTCTGTTTCCAATCTTACTGCATCAGCGCCGGTATGCACCTGTAGCACCTGACCGCCAACATTTTCAAGCTCTATCTCCATTTTTTTCTTGATTTTCTGATCGGCTAGAGCAATCATACAATCACCTCCACCAGCACCAGATAATTTTGCTCCATATGCTCCTGATAACAATGAGACTGAGATGAGCGAATCCAGCTCTGTGCTACTCACTCCCAATTCTGCCAACAACAATTGATTTTGAGTCATAAGGTTCCCCACCTGTGGCCAATCACTTGCCAATATTGCCGTTTTTGCCAATTTAGTAATAATGGTTATTTGCTCAAAAATCTCATTGATCTTGTCTGCATTATTGGCCTTTTCTTCCGCAACCATTTTTACCAGACTTGTAGTATCGGCTTTAATGCCGGTGTATGCCACGCTGATGGGAATTTCTTTTTCAGAAAGTTGCTCTACTATTTTTGCAGGTTTAATATAATAGATAGTGCCACCCCATATTGCTGAAGCCAAATCAAACCCTGATCCAACTCCTTGCACATCAATAACGGTTTGATAGCAAAGGTCAAATAATTCTTTCTTTGATAACTCAATCGCGAACAATTTTGTCAAAGCTTTTGCAAAAGCCACTGTAACGGCACTGCTTGAGCCAAAACCAAATTTTGCAGAAAACTCACTTCTAGTCGTGACTTGAATTCCGCCACCAACAGAATATTTTTCAATAAATTTTTTATATAATTTCTCTAGGAAAACAACAGATCTGGGAATAGTTGCCTTTCCAATTTCAATCAAACTTTTGGTATATTTGTCCACTCCTACTTCGGGCGCTACAACAGAAAAAGAATGATTATCTTTTTTTTGAACTTCTACAAAAATGCGCTGATCAACGGCAGTAACAATACACGGATGTCCGTACACCACCGCATGCTCACCAAACAACATTAATTTTCCTGGAGCAGAGGCTTGAATCTTATTCATAAATTATTTTCTTTTGCCATTTTAATTTTAGCTTCTATTTAATTGAATGAGTGAAATCGTTTGATTTTACAATAATTCTTTAATTTCTGGATGTCTTTGTGAAAAGCAATAATGACGCCAGAACCACTCGCCACTCCCCCTGCTCCAGTAATTTTTGCAAAACCTCCAAATTCTTCGATAGCACGAATGATGAGAGTGGCTTTTTTACCAACCACGCCCAATTTCTCCAGCAATCTTTCATTCTCTGTAATAAGTTCTGGAGAAAATTTTTCATCTTGTAAAAGATTCTCGATTTTTTGAGTAATTGCGCCTATTTGTTTTAAAATGCTTTTCTTTGCTGGATTGCCGCTGGCAATTTTTATCATTGCTTTTGTTGTTTCGGTGGCCTTTCCAGAGTCAAGTAAAAGAAAGGGTGGAATCGTTTTCAGACAATCAAGTTTTTTAATGGTAACTTGATCTTTAGACCTTATAAAACGCAGACAGGTTTCATAAACTACAGTAGCAGCATCAATTCCACTGGGTTTTCCATGAAAAATTTTTTCACATTTTTGAACAATCTGAAAAAGCTGTTCTTTTGTTAATTGGCGGTGATAATATCCAGCAATAGCTTTTACAAGAGCATGAGCCAGCGCTGCAGAGGAACCGAGGCCTGAATTTTGTGGCAATGAAGAAAAAATCTGAAAAGATAAACCTAAATCAAGTTCTGGAAAATGCTCACCTATGACGTCAATAACTTGAACAACTTTGAGAGGAAGTGACTGTTTGGTAGATCTTCCCTCTCGTTTTTTCCAAACCTTTACATGAGTGGCTAATTTGGTAGGTATGGCCAAAGCGGGGTAACCATAAACTACACTATGCTCCCCCGTAAGAATAATTTTTCCCAGAGAAGTTGAGTTTATGCTCATGATTGAAAAAATAATTTGTTTTGAGTGCGTTTATGTGTTTGTTTCAAGTCAAAAAAGTTAATATTTATAAATTTTTTGCAATAACATATTTACAACAACACATTCGCAATAACACACATATAGATAGTCTCCAAAATCTATCAAAATCATGCAAAGATTACTGAGGTTTGCCAAATAAATAAACTTATAATCTTGCTCTAATGGAAATTTCTGCCTCAACTACGGATCTCTCTTTACCATATTTTAAGCGGGAAAGCTGTTTGATCATTTCTGCCAACTTGGGATTCATTTGGGCTTTGATGGCGTCCATGTCTTTTTCCAATGACATGCTGAAAGCTGATACTGGCTCATTGTTGACAATGGTTTTAATGTAAACGTGATACTTTTCTACATTAACCAAGTCTGTTTCGTTAAAAACTGGAGTAAATTCATGTTGTAGGAAATTGGCATCTGTTACGCCAATGCGGAAAGAAATAATGGTGCCAACATTACCAAACACCGCGTTTTTGACTTCCTCATCAATCTGACCAATAAACTGATTGGCTACAATCAAATTGAGTTTGTATTTTCTAGCCTCTGAAAGAATGGTGGCAAAATCCTCGGTAGCATAGTTTTGAAACTCGTCCACATAGAGAAAAAAATCAGTTCGCTGATCCATCGGCACATCTTGTCTGCTCATAGCAGCAGTTAGGACTTTTGGCACTAGAATCAAACCAAGAAACTTGGCATCTTCCTCACCCAAGATGCCTTTGGAAAGGTTGCATAAAATAATTTTTTTCTCGTCCATTGCTTTGCGGAAATTAAAAGAGCTCTTGGGCTGGCCAATGATGTTTCTCATCGTTTTATTGGTCACAAAACGGCCAAATTTGGACACAATGTAGTCAAGCACTTCTGACTTATGGAAATCACTGGTTTGAGCAATCTGATCAGTCCAATATCGTTTTACTACCGGATCTTTAACATAAGGCAAGAGCTCTTCAACAAATTTTTGATCTGTTAGGGCCCGAACTAGCTCAATAAAAGTAGAACCTTCTCTAGACATGATTGTCAACATAGCGTTTCTGATGGCATGCTCAAATCGCGGACCGATGATACCAGTGCGATGCGGATCATATAATTTGTACATTAAACCAATAATGGAACTCACCACAAAATGCTTTTGTTCCTCAAAATCTGCTTCCATCATATTCAAACCCATCGGCCGATCTAGATCTGATGGGTTGAAATAGATGACATCTTCTGCCCGTTCTGGTGGCATTAATTGCAAAATATCTTCTACAAACTCACCATGCGGATCAATGGCACAAACTCCTTCTCCTTTAATAATGTCCTGCATGATCATTTCTTTCAAAAACTCAGATTTACCGGTACCAGTTTTTCCAATGATGTACATGTGGCGTTGACGATCTTTCAGCTTCATGTGCACATCTCGTATTTCTCCACGATAAAGAGATTTGCCCAAAAAGAGTCCCTCATTGGGAATTTGATGCGGGGCTGGTGCGTTTTTGGCTTGTAGCCACTTGATGTGATGAGTCTCCACAGTTTTATTGGGAAAGTGAAAAACAGTGGCTAACTCTTCGGTATTCAAAATTGAAGTACCTATATTAAATAACGGCATATAACGATAAATAAAATCAATCATAAAAAGATGTTTGATGTAAAAACGAGAATGAGTGAGTTGGTTATAGGTAGAAGCAAATTGAGAAAAAGCACCGTCAATGTTATTTAAATGTGAGTGGGCTATTGATTCATGAGCTGAAGATACCACTACTCTGATTGAGGTTCTGAAGCCTGGTTTTTCAACTTTGGTTGTTACTGCTTCCATTTCTTTTGGATCATGGCCATAAGTTGCTTTTTGAGGATCAGCTTCTCGTTTTTTTTCGTTTTTGATGTAGTTTCTGCCTTTTTTCTGCCAACGATTGCCTTCCGGTCTGATCAAGATTTGCAAGATCGCACCATCTCCTTCTCCCATTTTGGAAAAAGCAGAAGTAATCAATGACAAGCCGTCTGTTGGTAAATCTTTGTAAGTCTTTAAAGGTAAAGAGTGACCTTCTTTAAGTTTCAATGAAGAAAAAGCTACTCGCCCTTTTTCGCTAAAAATATTTACCTCATCAGTTTCTTTGATATCAGCAAAGGGATATGCTCCATGAATTTGTTTTTCTACTAAATCTCTAATTTTTCTGGGACAACTAACATAAAAAGCAATTTCTTCTTTGAGGCCCACTATCTCAAAACTAATGATTTCTTCTGGTTTTAAGAAAGAGAAAATTCCATCATTTTTGAGAGAATAAAGTCCGGCAAACATTTGTTCGGCAGCATCAATCTTTACTTCATTGTCTTTGGGAAGACGAACTAGTAGTGTTACAAAGTCCAGAGAATAGACTTCGCGTTTGCGATGTTTAAACCATTGTAAAAATAAATAAGCCAAAATAAGTACTAAACCAATAATTCCTATCCATAAAAAGAGATTGATGAAAAACATAGAAACACTGGTGACAAAACTATCAGATTCTATAAACATCAAACTTTCTTCTCCTCTACTGGTCTATCTTCTCCTCTACTGGTCTATAAATTACTTTTCCCATAAAGATCTTCATTAGCTTCTTGCTCCATTCTACCAACCAACGAATGCTAAATTTAGGGCTTTTTTTGATTCCTTCTTTTTCTTCTGCTGCAGTAATGGGTAAAACCACTACGGGTTGAGCTGGATAAGAACGATTGTTTGGTGAGGCTTGAGTTCCATCGGCAATGACTATTTCTTGGGGCGCAGTTTCTTTGCGCTCCTCCACTTTTTCTAAATAACTTTCTACTTCTGGTGGAATCTCTGGTTGTGGTTCTGTTTCCACCAACTGCGCCCCACGAGCAGCATCAATGGCAACTTGATCCAAACCAACATTTTCTATGGCCTCTTTTTTACCAGTCACCGACGTTTGTTGTTGACCGGCATCATCAATTGCTTGATTAATAGCTTGAGGCATGGCTTGAGACATCACTCCCTCTGCTACTGTGTTTGAAGGTTGCGTTTTTGAAGCCCAAGAATTCCGAGAGTTTTGAGTTTGATCGGTTAACGACTGAGCTCTTGCGGGTTGAGGATTTGAAGAAAAATCATCCGAGTTTTGAGCCTGAGTAGGTTGGGGCGTTGACTGAAAATCAGAATTAATTGGTTGAGTTGATTGAATGGATGACATTGCAGTTTTTGCTTCATTAATAGCTTGCTCTAAAAAATCCAATTCTCTAGTTGATTTTTTCTTCGTAAGATCGGTAGATTGATCGCTTGAGCTATTAACCATCACAAGTGGCTGACTAATCCCATTAATCAGACTTCCAGAAGAAACTCCTAAAGAGCCTCGTTTAATCATTGCTCCAATAGTTGAATTGGGATCATTAACTAAACGACGAACCAAGCCAGTAGTGGATTGGGCAGTATCAGTCACTCCTTTATAATACTGGTTTTCTCAAGCATAAAAAAGAGCCGCAGCAAACTCAGTCGTCAAACAAAAAAGGATTGGTCTCCAGAACCATATTAGCAGGCTGGGGAGAGAGAAATTTTTCTAGTTGTTCATCTAAAATATCAGGCGATGGTGGTTGAATATTGCGCTCCAAGCCAACTATCGAATTATTGTTTAACCAAATAATATCAATGGGAAACTTCATTTCCTTCATCCAAAAACCAATTATTTGGGGACGATCAAAAACAAACAACATACCATCAGTTTCCAATCTTTCTCGTCCACTCAAGCCTCTATTTCTACTTTCTGGAGTGTTAACTACCTCTACTATTAGTCGTTTTCCCCTAATTTGGAACTCAATAATTGAATGATCTGGTAAATTCAGTAATTTCACCTGCTGAAATTTAGTCAAACCAGCAAATCGACTCAATAAAAAAACCGCTATCAAAAAACCCGCAACCAAAAGTCCTTTGGTTCTATTTTTCATATTCAATAAATCATTAATAAATGAACTAAAAAGAAAAATAACCAACCTCCAAGTAAGATTAATTGAATTGCTTGTGTAGAAACTTGACCACTAATACCTTGTAAAAAACGCTGGTCAAACGCGAGCGAGTCGTGTTTGAGTTCCGTCATTTCCAATAATAAATAAAGCACTATACTTCCCATCATGCCACTGGCCAAAAAACTTCCTGATGAAGTCATCACAAAAATAGTCAGAGGAATTAATGACAACAAAAACAAAGGTGAGCGCGTAACCAAAAATCGATCAGTGACTTGTTCGCGATACCAACTGAAAAAAAACTTTTCGTCACCCAATAAAAATCCCAGTCCAAACAATACTCCAATGGAAAACCAGAGTACGTGCCAACCCCAAGGAATGAGAAAAAAGAAAATTGCTAAATAGGCCAACACTACCAATGCTTTAAAGATCAATACTTGTGAATTGGATTTATTTGTCAACATTTATAATTTTTCTGCTGATGTTTTAAGAGTCAAAATCTTGAACACTACCTCATCTACTCTATCGCGAAGCGATTCTTCATTTTCATATCGGTCAACTAATTCATCAACTAGAATCATCATTTTTTCCATATCAATAGTTTCCCCAAAAACCAATACATCGTTACCGGCAATTAGAGCTTCTTGAGCACGTTGGGAAAGTGATTTGGGTGATTCAATTTCCGAGTTGCCCTCCAAGCTAAAACCAGCGGAAGCCATTTCCAACGCATCAGTGAAAATAAGTACTTGGGGAAAATTACTTGAAAAAGAATTGAGACATAAAGCACTCAAACTACAAGGTAAGCCTGATGTTTTATTTTCTACTGCTACATGAGTGGTCATCACACCAAGATTGGGAAAAGTCTTTAAAACTTGATTAAAAACTGAAGTATCACTCGATTCCAGTGAAACTGAATCTAGTTGATTGTGAGGATCACTAGTTAGTGAACCAATTCCTGGAAAATGCTTAATGACTGATAAAATTCCGTATTGAGCAAAACTAGTCACATAATCTTTGGTAGTAGCTACAATTTCTTCAGCATCAGTGCAAGCTCTATTACCCAAAAAAGAATTAGCACGAGCAACATCTACTACTGGAGCAAAAACAATCTGAACCCCAGCTTGATTGAGTTCTGAGGCTGATTGACTAAATATCTTAATTCTAGAATCGGAGTCCATTTGACAGCTCTGTCTCCAGCTGGAAAGAGTTATAAAACCTTGTCCGCGCAAACGTTGCACTGCTCCTCCTTCGTGATCTACTGCCACCAGTGGTCTTTGCTGACTTTCCAATTTACTCAATTGACTGGTAAAACTAGCAACCTCCGTTGCCGTCAGATTATTGCCAAAAATCGTAATAAAACCGGGATTATTAGTCTCGATCCAAGCTAACTGAGCATCAGCCGAAGGAGTAGCTTCGCCCAAAATTACTGGCAAAGCAATAGTCTGCATAATTTTTTCTTTGGTGGAAAGATTTTCTAAAATCAATTGTCTGGGATCTACTTCTACCTCTCGTTTAATCTCGGTTGTCTGTTCTGATTGAAGAAAACGTTGTAGAAATGGTCGCTGAAAATAATTATAACCAGACAGAATTACTCCAATTAAAAGTAGGAGGATAAGTATTTTTGTAGAACGATGTTTCATGATTTTTTTTTGTTTTTTAGTTGAGTCTCGGTTTTAGTTTTGGCTTCTTCTCTTAGTTGTTTAACCTTCCACATAAACAATCTGGCTTTACTATCTGCTTGAGAATCTGCTACAAAAGAAAGAGCTTTTTCCAAAATTCCTCGCTCTATTTGTTTGGCCATTTTGATATACAAACTTTTGTGTGGCAAATCTCCCAATTCTATTGCCAAACGATAACCATAATCTTGAAATTCCCGAGTAATATAACCGCCCTTGTCTTCCAATTTATAATTCGCAAACAAGCCTTGGGCTGACTGGAAACCGACTGGCTTATTAGGCGCAGTTGGTTGACTTGGTCGATCTGATGGACCGACTGACTGATTTGATACAGTTGATTGAGTTTTTGCAGTTGACACTGCCCTTATTTTACCAGGTATTGCCAATGAAAAAGAAATTAAACTTGATCGTGTTTCTTGCTAATCAGCAAACTCATTAACACGCCAACTGCTGCCATAACAAACAATCCTTTCCACTCCAATGGCCAAATCAAAAACGTCAAAGCAAAAACCGACCAAAAAACTATTGCCGTTAAACTAATAATTATCTCTCGGTAGATGAAATAGGAAAAAGCTTCTCGTCCTTTACCTCTATTCACAAGCACTCTGTCGAAAAATAACCAATGAAAATTGCTCGTTAATTTATCAAAAGAATCTACGATGGCAATCGACCAAAAATTAAAAATCTGCGAACGAATGATCCACAAAATTGATAGCAAACCACCAGAGATAAGAAATGGCCGTTTACGTTCTTTATGATCTAGTTTGGCACCAATAAATAAACTGAAAATCATGGATAATAAAAACGAAAGACTATACAAAATACCTACTCGTTCGGTGTTACCCAATAATAAGAAAACATATAGTGGCCAAACAAAAATACCAATATCGTATAAAGTCTTACCAGCGATGGAAAAGCCGAGCTTGATAAATCTGCGCTCATTAATCCAAAGCGATAATTCCTTCAAACTAACTTCATCTCTTTCACGAGGCACATTCAAAAAGGTTGCAATGATGATAATCAAACCAATTATTCCCAAACCAACAGAAAATAATATTTCGTAACCAAACAAGAAAATCACAATACCGCTTAGAGCAGGAGCAATCATCCAGATCAAATTTAATAAAACCTGCATAAAGCCTAAGTCACGACCCATTCTGGATTTGTGAGCATTTTTGGAAAAAATAGTATGAAAAGAACTCCACATCAACAAGGTGCTCACTCCATCTGCCACCATTCCCAACCACAACCAACTAAGATTATCCAAGGAGATACGAAAACATACCAACATCACTGCATATAGCAAATGAGAAAGAATCAAGCTAGCAGTAAAACCATATTTATGAATAAATTTTCCAACCGGAAAAACCAATAATAGTACCGACAATCTGGAGCCAGCAAAAAAAAATGACATGAGCACGATTCCACTCTGAAATTCAGTCAAACCTTGAGCATGTAAAAACTGAGTGCTTTGACCCAATTGAAATAAAAATACTGGTAAAAAAAACAGGGCAAATTTATTTGCCAGCTCTCTCAACATGCGAATACCAAATAAAATGCGCATGTTGCTTGATTTATCCACTCCTATTCGTGGCCAATTAAAATGATGAGAGTTGGCAAAATTGATGGCGGGCATGTAATTTGGAGCAATTAATTCTTACAACTAACTTAATTACCTTTGGACAATGGTAGCAATTCTTGAACCGCTTGGCCAATCACTGTTTGCAGTCGGTTCTCTTCTTCATCGGTAAAAGATGATAAGACATAGTTTTTTCCAGGCATAGATCGATCTTGTTCTCTACTCTCAACACCAATTCTAACGTGGATAAAATCTTTACTATGCAAAGCTTCATAAATAGATAACAAACCATTGTGAGCTTTGGGTCCTGTTCCTTTTTGGATTTTAAAAAAACCAAAAGGAATGTCTAAATCATCATGAATAACAATTAAATCTGAAGGAGTGAGTTTATAAAAATGCAAAATTGCTTGCACTGCTTGGCCAGAATTATTCATGTAAGTTTGCGGTTTGGCCAACAACCAATCATTATTTTTACCAACCAATGAAAAAAGTTTGGGAGAAGTTGTCAGCGTAATATCAAGCTGATTGGCTAAAATATCAATTACTCGAAAACCAACATTATGTCGAGTTTTCTGATGCTGATCCTCTGGATTACCCAAACCAATGATTGCTCTCATAGAAGTATTCTAGCAATGTGCTTTACAATATACGAACTGAAAATTATGACCATATCAAAATCACCTTTTTTTTCAATCGTAATTCCCACTTTAAATGAAGAAAAATATCTTCCTTTGCTATTAAAAGATCTTGCTAGTCAAACTTTTGACGATTTTGAAGTCATTCACGTAGATGGAAATTCTGAAGATCAAACAGTGAAGCTGGCTGATCAATTTGCCGATCGATTAACTTTGAAAATCAAAGTAGTAACTAAAAGAAATGTAGCTCATCAACGCAACTCTGGTGCTAAATTGGCCAAAGGTGAGTGGGTAATTTTTATGGATGCAGACAATCGTTTGGATAAAAATTTTTTAAAAACAATAAAAAAACAACTTAAGCAAAATCCAGAAACAGATGTTTTTACTTGTTTGGTTAAAGTAGAAAATAATAAAGATTTATTAAAAAAAGCCACTCAAAAAGGTATCAATTACGGTCTAGAGCTTTACCATTTATTGGGTAGAGTCTCTGCTTTTGGAGCATTAATTGGTTGTCGAACAAAATTGCTAAAAACCTATCAATTTGATGAAAAACAGAAAATTTATGAAGATACTATTTTTGTGCAAAATTTAGTCAATCAAGGATATTCATTTTCTCTCTTCAAAAAACCTGTCTATTATTATTCATTGCGCAGAATGAACAAAGAGGGCACTCTAAAGTTTTTCAAAATAGCTGCCCAAATGAATCTGCGTTATTTACAGGGTAAAGATTTTAGCAATAAAGACTTTGGTTACGTGATGAAGGGTGGCAAATATTATGATCAAGTCAAGAGTTTTTCTTTCAAAAAATTGAGTAAGCTCCTGGAAGAAGCTTCAGAGAAACAACGCCAAAGAGCCAGAAAAATTTTGCAAAACTTGCGCGAGCTTCAGTTTTAATTTAGTCTCGTAGCCAATGAATTTCAGCCGAACCAATTAATTGCAACTAAATTGGTTTTCATCGGCTCAACCAATTAATTTCAGCCAAATCAACCAATTTTAATGGTTTCCATTTCTTTGAGAGTGGTTGCTTCTTGCCAAGTTTTGTCGTCTCTAAACTTGACTAAGCGAGGAAAGCGCAGGGCTTTACCAGCCGAGTGAACTGGCGAACGAGTCAGTTCATCAGCAGCAATTTCCACCACAAAAGATGGTTCAATCCAGCCATCTGGAATTAGGTTCTTATGTACTTTATAAACTTTGGGTTTGACCTTTACCTCGTGTTTGTTGAGGCGCTTTTTTAGTTCTTTAAATTGTTCATCAGTGAGTCCAGTACCAATCTTGGCCAGTGTATAAATTTTGCCATCATCACCCAATAAACCAACTAAAAAAGCGCCCACTCCAAAAGCCGCACGCTTACCCCGACCACCGTAATAACCCATCACGATACAGTCCAGTGTGTCACTAAGTTTGCCACTAGTGCCTTCTTCTTCTTTAATCTTCACCCAACGCCAGCCCTTGCGACCACTTTTATAAACAGAGTCATGTTTTTTGATTACTGCTCCTTCCAATCCCAATGCCAATTGTTTCGTATGATAATCATGTAATTCTTCGGGATCGCTAGTGACTATAAAAGGCGCAGTGGTAAAAACATCAGTATCGGCTTTCACGATTTGTTTTAAGATTGTTTTGCGCTCACTAAGCGGTGTGTCAATTAATGATTGTCCATTTTTTTCTAATACATCAAATAAATAAAAACGCACTGGCAATTCCTCAGCCTTTGCTGCTATGCCGTGTTTACGACGACGCGTAGATGTTTCTTGAAAAGCAACAATCTTGCCAGTTTTTTTATCTACTCCCACCACTTCCCCATCCAAAATACAGCTAACACAATCCAGTTTTGTCAAAGCTTGATTTAATTCCGGAAACATCTGAGAGGTTTCTTCCAGATTACGAGTGAATGAACGCACCCATTTTTTACTATTTTTGTCTTTACCCAAATGAATTTGAATGCGCAAACCATCATATTTTGGTTCAACAATTACTTTTGGCATTTTGGCAATAATTTCTTCGGCAGAATTGAGTCGCTGACATAAAGCCGGCATGACTGGAATACCCTCAGAAATTTGATAAAGTTTTTGCACTGCTTTTAAATTATGTTGGGGATCCAAATAAACTTGAGCTAATAATCCTAGGTCAGCTTTTTTTTGAAATAATTCCTCAAGCTTGCCACTCTCAGACTTATCATTGTGTTTAGTCCATGACAGAGCATCAAGCACGGTCATAGTAGAAAAACCCAAACGCAATTTACCCACTATGATACGCACGATAAAACGCAGAGAATTGGAATCTAGTTTTTCAAAAAGATCAATTAGTCCTGCTATTTTTCGCTCTTGAGAGCCGGTTCCGCCCTCTTTGGCAATCTGTACCAATTGCTCATAAACTTCTAGTAAATCAGGCTTCAGGCCTTCTTTATCACCCAAGCTTAACAACTGTTCAGTAGTCTCACCAATATCACCAGTTTGTTTATAAAGTTTATTTACTCGCTCTTCATATAAACTTTCATCTGTTTCATTAAACAAATTACTCATTGATCCATTGGCTCCATAAATATCGGGGTGGTGAGCCAAATGTTTGGTTAATGCACGAAGAATCATTTTGGTTGAAAGTTGAAATTCCAATGATTGATATTGCGGGACCAATCGACCAAGTGATAAATAAATTGCCGGCGGAATTTCTTTGATTTTTAACTCAGAAAATAATTGAGATAATAATCTAGTAATTTCCAATCGAGCGCTAACTGCCTCGATTTTTTTGAGATGCTGGGCAAAAGTAAAAAAAGTCATAAGATTACCTTTACTTTAACAGAATTTTGCTCAAACTCAGGAAACATTTTATTTTAAAATTCATTTTTAGGCTAATTTTTAAGCCAATTTATAAGTCACACCTTTGGTCACTCCGTGTTTTGCCACTACTCCTTTTTGGATTAAATCACGAATATCTCGCAAAATAGTATCAACTGAAATATTGGGTAAAATTTCCTGAGCATCGTCTGAAGTAATTTCTCCTTGATTTTGAAGAAGCTCAAGCAAAATAATCTGTCGCTCAGATAAAGCCACTTGTCGACCTAGTTCTTTTTTCATCTTGAGATCTTTGGAAAGTTTTTGCACTTGTGATTTAACTTTATCTATCTCTATTGCCAAACCATAGCAAAAATATTCTAACCAATAAGTTGTGTCTCCACTCTGTTGTTGAACTGATAAAAGAGCCTTGTAATAGCGATCCACATCGCCATCAAAATATTGTTCCAATGAGAAAAAGCGTTTGAAATCATAACCCAATAAATACATGAGCAGTGTGGCTAAGGCTCTGGCAGTACGACCATTTCCCTCAACATAAGGGTGAATATAAACTAATTGATAGTGAACAATAGCTGCTCGAAAAACGGGATGAAATTGCTGGGCTTCTGGACTATTAATCCAAGCAAATAATTCATCTACCAAAAATGGCACCTCCACTGAAACTGGGGGACGGAAAACCACCTCGCTGTTGCCTATTCCTTGCACAACAACTTGTTTTTGACGAAAATGACTAACTAGTTTTTCATCGAGTAAACCTTTCATGGTCAGCGAATGTAAGGTGTGCAAAGTTTGCAATGAAATGTCTGGTTTGCGATCCAATGCTTTTTGTTGATCAATCCACAATAAAACGTTGCGATAATTAATTACCTCTTGGATATCTCGCTCGCGAGCAGTGACTCCCGTTTTTTCAGATGCCTCTTTGCTATTGGAAACACCTTTGAGCTGAATAACCTTTTGCGCTTGATCTTTGGTCAAATCATTGCCTTCTATTTTGGTGCCAAAGTGAACGGTGCGAGTCAGAGCATCATCACGAAACTTGGCTTCCCAAGCAGGAACTAGTGGAGAATTGTTGATCACAGCCTTGCTGGCTTCAATGTTGGAAATGTAAGTGAGTAGGTTATTGGTAATTCGAAATTGAGGCTGATACATTTTGACCGTATTGTAAAAGAATTTTTGCAAAATATGCAAGGAATATTTTCACTTCGTTGCCGCTCCTAGCCAATTGGTATAATAATTTCATGTCCAAAATCAAAACCCCAGAATCTATCAAAGATATGCCCCTGGCAATCGTCACCAATATCATTACCTTGGCAACTAGTGGTTTTGGTTTGGTAGTGGCTTTGGCTTGGAATGAAGCAATCAAAAATACCGTTACCATTTACATTGATCCTCTATTGGGAGAAAAAAGCGGAGCAATTTCTCTTTTTATTTATGCCACAGTCATGACTTTATTGGCGGTATTGGTCACCATGCAATTGGCCAGAATTCAAAAAACTTTGGAATATAAAGCAGAAAAAGAAACTGATTTAAAGAAAAAATCATAATGATTCCTACTTTCATCGCATCATTTTTACAAAACATTCATTTGCCCATGACAAGCTCTCATAAAGGTCAAAATGGCAAATTATTGATTATCGGCGGATCAGAGCTATTTCATGCTGCCAGCAAATGGAGTTTGGATGTGGCTTCCCACTTTGTTGACATGGTTTTTTATTCTTCCATACCCAGTAATAATAAACTCATTCAGGAGGCCAAGGGTAATTTCTGGAATGGTATTGTGATACCACGTGATGAGCTGGAAAAATATATCGAAGAAGCTGATTGTATTTTGATTGGACCAGGTATGGAAAGAACTGAAGAAACTGAACAATTAACCAATACTTTGTTAAAAAAATACTCAGCCAAAAAATGGGTGCTAGATGCCGGTGCCCTGCAAATGATTCAACCTCAACTATTAAAATCAAATCACATCATCACGCCCCACTCCAGAGAAATGAAGATCGTTGAAGATAAACTAACTGATCAGCAAATAATTCAGGCCGTGATTTTACTTAAAGGACAAGTGGATGTAGTGCGCGGCGACGGCGTGGAAATAAAAATCGAGGGTGGAAATGTAGGTATGACCAAAGGTGGCACTGGCGACGTTTTGGCCGGCCTCGTCGCCGCGCTCTACTGCACTCATGACGCCCTCACCGCCTGTGTCGTTGGTAGTTATATTAATAAAAAAACCGGCGATTTTCTTTATGAATCTGTCGGACCATATTTCAATACTAGTGATCTGGCTACCGCCATTCCTCAAGTTCTTTGGCAAACATTGCGAGACTCTTTATCAAACTCTTAATCAACAAATTAATTTTTCATCTTCTTAATCGTTAATTTTTTTAGTTTTTGTTTTAGAAATTCTTTAGTATTTTCATTGGCCGTAGTAATTACGGTTTGATATTTACCAACCAATTCAAGCACTAAGTTTTCCGAAGCTTCATCCAACTCAGAAAAAATATCATCCAAAAGTAAAAGCGGCTTTTGTTTTTTTATTTTTTCCAAAAACCTCAATTCGCCTAGTTTTAACCATAAAACTCCCAAGCGTTGTTGACCACGCGAGCCATAAATAGACAATTCTCGATTGTCTAAATTTTCACCAGCAAATAAAATCTCAAAATCATCTTTATGTGGACCAATCAAGACATGACCAGCTGCAATAGCCTTTTCCTGACGAGAATCAAGTGCTTTTTCAGAAATTTCAGAAATTAAATAACGCACATCAAAACTAAAAGGTGAATCTAAGCGTCGTAAAAACTCAAAAAACTCAAGTCTGTCGGTCTGCAAAATTTTTCCATGTTTGACCAAAAGCATTTCCCAATATTTCAACACCGAGCGAGGCTGTTCTCTCTCTCGAACTTGTTCTAGAAATTTATTTAACCGTTTAAGAGCTTGTTCATAAGTGTGCAACGAATAAGCATATTCTGGATTAGTTAGTTGTAAAACTTCATCAATAAAAGAACGGCGACGACCAGGCGAGCCTTCTACCAACCTCATGTCCTCTGGCTGAAAAACAATTGCTTGAAATTCACCTACAAAATTTTTCTGACTTTTACCAGCTCCATTGATGGAAAACAATCGTTTTCTAGTTCGCGATCCCTGTACCAATCCCCGAGTCAATGTCACTTCCAAAATATCTGTTTTTGAACTTGAAGCTGATTTGTTCTCTTCTATCTCTTCTACCAAAGAAATTCCTACTCTGGCCAACTCCTGATTGAAAGCAATCATTTCATCAATTTTATAAGCTCGAAAGCTTTCACCGTGAGAAAGTAAATATAAACCTTCAATTACAGAAGTCTTGCCGGAACCATTATCACCCACCAACAACGTAACATCATTTAGAGTTACTTCTTGTTGCTCAAACAAGCGAAAGTGTTGAAAAAATATTTTAGCTACTTTCATGAGTTCTTTTTGAAAAAAGCATAACTAAATCTGACAAACAAATATAACAATATTAATTGCCATAAAATACAAAAATAAAATAACCAACGACTAAAAAAAGAAATCAAATCACAACCCATAAAGCCAGTTTGGCTACAGGAAAAAGTCAAGCGCACCAAAGGCACGATGATTAACCCCCAAAATAGTCTAGCCACCACCCACACTCCCATAGGTAAAAAAGTCAGCCAAAAAAATACTTTTTCACGAACCAACAACTGCATAGTTTGATAGGGATGCAAAAACAAACCCTGGGTAATCTGACCAATGGAATACAGTAATGATGTTGCAATGTGTAAAGATCGTTGATGTATCATCGCTGCCATATTTCTGTGAGCAGGGACATTATTCCAGAAACTACTAATAATAATTTCCAAGTATGATTGCCGATTAAATTAGCCATTCTTTCCAAACTTTTTGGCACTACTTTTGTGGAGCTAATTTGAGCTTGTAAACGAGCCTCCTCGGCAAGGGTTTGTAAAAATTGAGCTTGTTGCATATCTTTTGTTTCTTTCAAATTAAACTGTTTAGGTTTTTTTAATCTAAATTTTTTAAGCTCTTTCCAATTGAGCATAAAGCAATCGAAATTCCTCTCTGGCGCGAAAGAGTTCAGCTTCTACTGATTTGGCTGTTTTTTGCCAATAGTGAGCGATTTCCTTGACTTGTTTTTTGTCTACATATTTCATCAATAGTAATTCTCTCTTGCGCTGACTCATATTTGATAGTACTTGTCGTACTTTTTGTGAAGTTTCACTCGCATCTTTGATCGGTTGAGTCAAAATAAGATTGACTAGTGGAATAGTCTGCAGAGTTTTTTTGGCATATTTTTTACGATAAAAATCCGCAATTTCATGATGCAAAATACTTACCATCCAGGTTTTTAATCTAGACCGACCCTCAAACAGAGGTAGTTGACGCAAACAATTGATGAAGGTTTCTTGAACTAATTCCTCTGCATCCTGGTGGCTGGAAACTTTTTTTAAGGTAATGGCTAATAAATAAGGAGAAAATAATTTAAACCAAGTCTTTACGGCTTGGTTTTTGCCTTGTCTCAATTGTTCAACTAGTTTTTGTTCGTCTTTGATTAAGATGTGCATGACACGTTTTTTTCTTCTCCGGTTGCTGATATAATACCATTCAATGCTGGATCTACTCATTGCTCAAAACACCGGTGAAGGAGATTTAGATCTTGGATCATCCTATATTTTACAAGGAGGGAAACCTGTTAGCGAAGTCTTTAGCACCCCTGCTGATTTAGTCAATTTGATAGTACCAAATCTCTTCGTTATTGCTGGCGTAGTGATCATGGTCCTTATTATTGTGATCGGTTATAAATTCATTGCTCAAGGAGAAAAAGGTTTACAAGAAGCCCAAAAAATCGCCAGCACTATGGTGGCTGGTCTAGTTATCATGTTTGCTGCCTATTGGATTTTACAAATTATCAAAGTAATCACGGGAGCAGATATTCCTTTGTAGAGAAAGCTATACTACAATCATGATGAAAATGAAATCTAGTTTGACCAACCAACTAACCAAGTTTTTTCTTTCTCTCACAATTGTCCTGGGAATTTTTCTGGGTGGCTTTACCAATTCAGTAATTGCCGTAGGTCAAATTACTCCCACTAATCCTAAAACTAGTGATGAAACTAGTATTTTTGGTACTATCGAAGCCCCAGCGGGTGTAGATCGTTATAACGCCGAAGGTGAGGGCGGAATTGGTCTTATTACTTTTATTTCCAATCTCATTCGTCTAGCCACCGTAGCTGCTGGAGTTTGGGTGCTGATCAATTTTATCTTGGCTGGCTGGCAATACATTATTTCTTCTGGAGACAGCAAGGGTGTTACTCAAGCTTCCTCCATGATGACTAATAGTCTGGTTGGTCTTGGCTTGATTGTGGGGGCCTATACCATTGCTGCAATCATCGGTCTGATTTTCTTTGGTGATGCTACTTACATTATCAATCCTACATTGCGAGGAGTTTCGTAAGGAGTCCAAATTATGCTATTTAGTTTTTTTTCATTAATCACTCAAGCAGGTAAAGGTGCTACTGAAGATGTTCCTCTAGGTGGTTTTACTCCCCCCACTGATGCTTATAGTGAAGGATCAGATGTTGGTACTGGAGCATTAACCAATCTAGAACTTTTTGTTTCCAATATAATTGGCTTTTTAACTGCTTTGGGTGCGTTGTTTTTTGTGGTGCAGTTTGTCATTGGTGCCTTTCAATGGATTTCTAGTGAGGGAGATAAGGGCAAACTGGAAAAAGCTAGGAATCAAATGGTACATGGAGCACTGGGTATGATTATCATCATCGCTTCATACAGCATTATTGGGTTGTTGGGCAGTCTATTGGGCTTTGATTTCTTGAATCCTGCCGAACAAATTCAAAATATTATTGCCCCAGTTTCAGGAGGATTATGAAAAAAATAATCAAAATCGGCAGCGCTCTATCAACCCTGAGTGTTTTTACACTGGCAACAGCTTCTCCCGCTTTTGCTCAATTAACCAATCCAGTAGTCGAGGGAGCGCTGGGTAATGACGCTGAAGGAGCAGCTAGCGGAGTTACTTTTGCCAATTATTTCGTAACTCTTTGGAGCGCCATTATTGGCATTGGAGCAATCACGGTCTTGGTATTCTTTATCTTGGGAGCTTTTGAGTGGATTACTAGTGAGGGTGAAAAGGGTAAACTGGAAAAAGCCAGAAATCGCATCATGCAAGCAATTATTGGTTTGATTATTTTAGTTGGTTCTTTCGTCATTTTAAGTTTCATTAGCGACCTATTTTTTGGTGAAAGTTTTAATATTTTGAAAATAACTATTCCTAGTGCTTTGAATTAAAAAACATGAATAATTTAATCGCCCAACAGACTACCATCAATCTAAGCGGTGCTGCTGATCAAGCCAATCTGCCTGGTTCTAGTGTCAAAGGTGGTTTTGGTGGTTTTATGAGTACGCTAATGAGCGCAATCATGGTGGTGGCAGTGTTGGTCGCTTTTATTTATCTTTTGCTAGGCGCCTTGGGATGGATCACTAGTGAGGGTGATAAAAGCAAACTAGAAAGTTCTAGAAATAAAATTACTCAAGCGTTAATTGGTTTAATCGTACTGGCTTCTACCACCGCACTCTTTATTTTGTTGCAAAAATTTTTAAATATCTGCATACTTGATTTTGGAGGAACTTGTTAAAATTCGAGATTGACTGGAAAAAGCGAACTGATAATGTTTTGACGTTTATGGCAAGATATGAGTATAATGATCAGCAATCTTGTTTTAGGGTAAAAAAATTTAGAAATTAATAAAAGGAGAATCATGAATAAATTTCAAAAATTCACTCTGTCAACCAGTGTGTCCATTGCCAGCTTGGTTGCTGCCGTAGTCCCAGCTGGAGCTGTGGATATCGCCAAAACTCAAGTTACCCCAGGTCAGGGTTTCGCCACTGATTTTGGTAAGTTGTTAAATGGTATTTTGAGTTTTGTTATGGTGTTAGCAGCCTTAATGGTCTTTCTCTATCTCATTTGGGGAGGTATTGAATGGATTACTAGCGGAGGTGATAAAGGTAAAACCGAAAGTGCTAGAAACAAAATTACCTCAGCGATAATCGGCTTGATCGTAGTGGCTGCTTCTTATGCCATTCTTACTTTAGCCTTGAACTTCTTGGGCTTCAAAGACCTAAATGAAGTGCTGGAAACTAGAACCATCAATGGTTAATTAAATTAATTGAAATTCAGAAGCCTTCTCACTAACGTGCGAGGGCTTCTTTTTTTTATTTTTTAAAAAAACCAAACCGTCCAGCTTTGAATAGATTTTTTTATCTCGATTTTGTATGTATAATTACGCTTATATGAAAAATATTAATCGGAAAATAGCGGTCATCGGCTCTGCCTTGCTTGGTTTTTTAGCTAGCGCCTCCCCTGCTCTAGCCCAAACCAGTTCTTGGAGTGGAGTGTGTGTGAGTGAAAATGATAGCTCGGTAGCCACTATCCAAGGTTTTCAATGTTTATTGGCCAATGTCTTGGCTACTTTTTTAACTTTAGTAGGAATAGTTTCCTTTATCATGGTCGTTGTGGCTGCCTTTAATATTTTGCTATCTGGTGGAAATAGTCAAAACGTAGAAAAAGCCCAAAAATCAATCACTTCTGCAGTAATCGGCCTAGTGGTAGCACTGTCTGCCTTTATTATTCTCAATCTAATCAGTGATTTTACAGGGGTAAAAACTATTTTAAAATTCAGAATCCCTGGGCCCGAGACTCAGTGGCCACTTTAAGTATTTTTATTATTTGCCAAATCTTCGTTGACGACGTTGAAATTCTTTCACGGCTTTTGTTAATTCATTTTCATCAAAATCCGGCATTAATACATCCGTGAAATACAATTCCGCATAAGCACTTTGCCAGGCAAGAAAACCTGATAAACGCTGTTCTCCTCCTGGACGAATGATTAAATCCACTTTGGGCAAATCAGCCGTATCCAAGTATTGTTCAAATCTTGACTGACTAAGTTTTTTTGGTTGAGAATTATTTGATTTTATTTCTTGAGTAATCTTATTTATTGCTCGCAAGATTTCATCCTGGCCACCATAATTAAGAGCAAAAATCACGGTGATATCCTTATTTTTTGCTGTTTCTTCAACCCATTTGGCAATACTATCCTGAATATCTTGATCAAAACGACTCAGATCACCTATGGTGCGAATTCTTACTCCTTTTTCGTGAAGTTTTTTAACCTCTTTGGTAAACATTTGGCGAAAAAGTTTCATCAAAAACTGCACTTCTTTTTTATCCCTCTGCCAATTTTCCGTACTAAAAGCCCAAAGAGTAAGATACTTAATTCCCAACTTTTTCGCCCCTCTTACTATCCGCTCAATTCCCTCTTCCACCATTTGTTTATGGCCCAGTGAGGCCTGCAGACCTTGTTGGCGTGCCCAACGACGATTGCCATCCATAATAATCGCTACGTGTTGGGGGGTTGTCATGATTGTTTAATAAATTTTTCCAATGATTCCAAAACTTGAGGTTCATTAAACATCAATTTTATCCAGGGAGCAAAATTATCTTGTTGAAAAATTAGTTTTTCATTTTTATCAGTTGGTATAGTTCCCTTTTGAATAAAAGCCAAAAATGATTGCCAATCAACCCATTTAGCTTGAATAACCTCGCTAGTATCGGGATTAATTGAGCCATCATACCAACCCACAAAAATTTGATCTATTTCGTTTTCGGCAAAACCACCACCGCAATCAACTTGATAGCGATATTTTACTAATTTAGTCAGATCTGATTTTTCAATCCCCAATTCTTCTCTAAGTCTACGAGTAATGCAATGTTTACAATCCTCCTTTGGAGTAACATTGCCACAAACAGTATTGGCCCATAGATTGGCTGCTAGAACTTTCTGTGGACTTCTCTGTTGGATGAGAAACTCTAATTTGCCATTTTTTTTACGAAATAAAAACACAGAAGAAGCACGATGCAACAATCCTTTTTTCTGATGAGCTTCAATTAAGCTAGCCGAGCCAATTTCTTCATCTTGTTCATTAACTAATACAACCCGGCGAGCTAATAATTGAGGCGAGAGTTGGGATCGGGTCATGATTCTAAAAATTTGAATAAAAAATATTCCACTAGGTGATAACTATTCTTGCTGTAATTAATTATTAGTCGAAAAAGTTTAGATAAATCATGCTCGAGCTCTCTTCCCAGAGGCCATCGTGATACAATTCAGGTCATGGATAAGCGTTACGATCATCAAGAATACGAGCAAAAAATTTATGGATTATGGGAAGAAAATCAGGTTTTTTCTCCGGCAAAACAGCTAGCTAAAAATCAAAAACCCTTTACCATTATCATGCCTCCACCCAATGCCAATGATCCTCTGCATGTGGGTCATGCCATGTTTGTGGCAATCGAGGACGTCCTCACTAGATTTCATCGTATGCTGGGTGATGATACCCTCTGGTTACCAGGCGCAGATCACGCCGGAATCGAAACTCAATTTGTCTTTGAAAAAAAACTAAAAAAGGAAAATAAAACCAGGTTTGATTTTGATCGGGAAACTCTTTACCAGATGATTTGGGATTATGTTCAGGAAAATTCTGGAGTAGCTATCAAACAAATGAAAAGATTGGGAGCAAGTGCTGATTGGTCTAGATTTGTTTTTACTCTTGATCAAAAAGCCGTCGATGAGGCATTAAAAACCCTGCTCAAACTAGACCAAGATGATCTGCTTTATCGAGATGAACAATTGGTCAATTACTGCACTCACTGCGGGACTAGTTTCTCTGAGTTGGAAGTAATTCATCAAGAACAAACTACTCCGCTTTATTACGTTAAATATCCTTTGGTCGATCGGGTTGGTGAGTTTGTGACTGTGGCTACGGTTCGACCAGAACCAATTTTTGCCGACACTCATTTGGCAGTAAATCCCAAAGATAAAAAGAGACGAGCACTAATTGGCAAAAAGGTTTTGAATCCTCTAACTCAAGTCGAAATGGAAATTATTGGTGATGATTTTGTAGATCCGGACTTTGGCACCGGCGTGGTTAAACTTACCCCCGCTCATGATCGAGAAGATTTTGCCGTAGCAAAAAAGCTTGGCTTGCCTATTAATCCAGCAATTGATTTGATGGGACGAATCGTCGCGACTGGGGGGAAATATGCTGGATTGAAAGTTAAGGTAGCTCGTGAACAAGTAGTAGCGGATTTGCAAAAAAATGGATTGATAGAAAAGATTGATGAATCATATAAAAATAGAATAGCAACCTGTTATCGTTGCAAGCACGTCATCGAACCACTTTTGCTACCGCAATTTTTTATCAAAGTTAAGCCATTGGTTAAACCAGTGTTGGAAGCACTAAAAGAGAAAAAGATTCGTATTCATGGCACTGGTTACGACAAAATTCTCAAACACTGGCTCGAAAATCTCTATGATTGGAATATTTCACGTCAAATTGTTTGGGGAATTAGAATGCCGGTTTGGTACGACCTAGAAAAAAATCTAGATCTATCAATTACTTTTTTGACCAAAACTGGAGAAAAAATTACTGGAACTAGCTCAGAATTATTAGCTAAAAATTATGCAATCAAAGAAATTGGACAGGGTTTACAAGAATTACGCGCACCATTGACGGCCGAATATATGATTGCTCTCAAATCTCCCGGTGAAAATTATCTTCAAGAAACCGACACGCTGGACACCTGGTTTAGCTCGGCACAATGGCCGTTTACTACCCTCAAGAGTTTGTCTGAAAAAGATTTTGAACGCTTCTACCCCACTCAAGTGCTGGAGACTGCCTATGATATTTTGATGTTTTGGGTGATGAGAATGTTGTTCATGGGAAAATATGTTACTGGCAAACTGCCATTCACTGATATCTATTTACACGGACTGATTAGAGACGCCAAAGGTCAAAAAATGAGTAAGAGTAAGGGTAACGTGGTCAACCCAATGGAACTAACCGAAAAATACGGTGCTGATGCGCTCAGAATGGCCTTAATAATCCGGTCGACGCCGGGATTGGACAAAGCCGTGGGTGAACAAGATTTCAGAGCCATGCGCAATTTAACCAATAAGCTTTGGAATGCTTCCCGATTTGTTTTGGAACACCTGGATACTACTCAGGCAGGTGAAGAAAAAATTAATGATCAATTTAATAAAAAAATCGAGGAAGTTAGTCAAGTAATTACCAAGAATCTAACTAATTTTCAATTAGGGCTGGCCGCCGAGACTGCTTATAACGAATTCTGGCATTGGTATTGCGACGAATGTATAGAAACCGCCAAAGCTGGCAAGCTCGGCGGCCAGCAACTAATTGCCGGTCTACAAACTTTTCTTAAATTACTTCATCCATTTACGCCTTTCGTAACAGAAGCTGTTTGGCAAACTTTGGTCGAGAAAAAAATAACAAATGAACCATTATTAATTACTGCTTTATGGCCAACTAAATCCAAAGAATAATAGCTTTATGTGGAAACTTAAGTTCCCTCTTTTTACATTAAAACTAATCGGCAAACTTGGACTGACTTTTGGTCAATTGATTTTCTTTCCGTTGGAAATCACTCGGCTGATGGTGGTCAATTTACTCCTCACTGTCTGTTTAATCGCGCTTGGAGCCGGCTTGATTTGGTTACCAAACGCCCAGCCTCAACACGCTGTCAAATTAAATATTTCTTTGGAAAATAGTCAAGAGATAGTTCCCGTTTATCGCACTATTAAAAACGAGCAATTGAGTGAAGTTTTTCAAACTTACCGCACTGAAACCCTGAAAAAAAACTTTATCCCTCAGGCCGATTATATAAATTTGGCCATTTTGGCTCATGAAGCGCAACAATATGAAGAAGCAAATAAATACTTACAATTAGCACGTTTTATCAATCCAAATAGAGATTTTTTTATTGATTAAAAAGACAAGTTTGAAGTTTAAATTATCGATTGCCAGATTTGGCTTAAATTAATCTTGACCAAGTTTCAACCAAGCTATAATCAATTTTTAACCAGACTCCAACTCATTCAAAACCAAGCTTCAACCAAATCTCAGTCAAGTTTTTACTCGGCTTTTTTAGCTTCCTCAGGTTTCTCACCAGCCTCTTTGGAATCCTCAGCTTTTTCACCTTCAGCTTCGCCCTCGGTTTTCTCTTCACCTTCGATCACTTCTGGTTCTTCTTCTGGCTCCTCAGCTCTTTGCTCTTGTACCAACACCACTGGTTCTTCTTCACCTTCTTCACCCAAAATCAAACGAACCTTATTTTTATCATATTTCAGATCAGCATAAGTTACCATTTGGCCAATTTCAGTTAAAGCACTAATGTCTATTTCAAATTTCTCTGGTAAATCTGCTGGTAAAGCCTCTACTTCGATTTGGTCTTTGACTACCACCAAAACACCTTGAGGAACATCAAATTCGCCGATTGTCTCGACCGGCACTTCGGCCTCGATTTTTTCTTTTAGATTTACTTGTTTGAGTGAAACATGCAATAACTCTCCACTAACTGGATCTGTTTGCACTTCTTCTACCAAGACTGGATGCTGATCAGCATCTCCTTCAATTTCTAAGTAAACTAGTCCAGTCTCTCCCACTTGTTCATAAAGCTTACTAAAACCAAGCGTATCCGCCTGAATGGCAATCGAGTCGCCATCGCCAAAAATATTGGCTGGAATAATTCCTTCTCGACGAAGTTCCTTTGGTTTTTGAGTTGCCCGTTTTTGAACTGGGAAAGTAATTTTGGTCATAATTTTTTATTTAACTTGATGGTCGATTGATTTAATCAATTAATTCAAGTAATTAGTTTAATCGATTAAAAGTAAGCGCACATTCTAACACAAATCATTATTAAATAATTGAGAAAACTCGATTTTTTAAGGATTTTTTAATGTACACCAGAGGGAGCTCACGTGAAAAGGGCAAAACCTAAAAAAATAATTTTGGCATTTTTTAAGGATTTTTTAATCAATTTTTAATCTAAGTGGGGCGAATAAAAACCAATGAATAATTAGTAAACAGTATATTTTCACAACGTGTTTTGAGTTGTTTTTTATTTTTGAAATTAATAATGCTGATTTAATAACTAATAATGTTAATAGCGTACTCCCACAAATAGATGCTCGTTCTTGATTTGATTAAATTCCACCGAGTTGCCAAATAACTCAGCTCGAGGAGCTATTAGGCTTGGTTTTTGATCGGAATTATAAATAACAATCTTGGTTGGTGTCTCCTCTACTCCAGATTGTTGTTGATCAAATAATAAATAGGAGAATGATTCTTGAGGTATTGTCTCGGTCAAGTAATAAAACTCCACTGTAACCGTTGCTTGCTTGGGTACTTCTACCGGCACTCCCACCACTCGCCTACCACCTTCTCCATAGATCATCACTTGATCGCCCACGATTTTTCGACCATCAATGCTTATGGAACTGGGCTGAGCTTCCCCGTCCAGAATAAAACGAAGATAGGTTTTGTAAGAACCCAGGGGCCAACCATCGGAACGACTGGTGTTTTTAAAAATTATTGATCTAGTATGAGCAATTTTTTCGTCACTCAAATCTACGCGATGTTCTATTTCTCTTTTGATATAAGCCCCTACCCTATTCAGTCCAATGTTTGTTTCTACTTGAAAAATTTGATCAACCAAACAAGTTACTTGTGAAAATCGAGTGGGACAAATTGGATTAATTATCTGACCATTCCAACCCATTTTCTCTGTAAGCTCTGCCTGTTCCTGGTCAAATAGGCTAACCAAAATTTGTTTGTTGGTTAAACCAAGTTGTAAAGTATCCAAAAACGCCGTAGCTTGCTCTGGTGACATTGTCTGTAATTGCAATAAAAATTGATTAAAAACAGTGGTGGCATAATCTTGTTGTTGTTCTTTAACATTGGTTAGCTCATCATCTGAATGAAACTCTACTCTTTCCAAAAGATTTTTCTCTGTTAATAGCTCATTATAATTGGCTAATTCCAATGGGCCAATTGCTTCCAACATATCTTGTAGAGCAAGATAATTAATGGCCCAAACCCCATCCACCTGCAGGCCAATTGCTTGACGAATAAACCAAGATACTCTTAAGGCAGTTTCTGGAAAATCCGGATTCCAATTACTATCACGCAAATACCAATTATTTTCTCCCAAATATTTTCTTATCTCTGTTGGAGCCAAAACCGAGGCCAACACTCGCTGATCAAGATCATAAGGATTAACAATTTGGCTATCAATTAACAATCCTTGATCAAACGTGAGAAAACCAATTGCTTGAATAAAACCACCTGTTGGTCTTAATTCTAAATTGTTTTGTAATAATACTGCGTAGGTACGCTTTCCTTCTCCTCCAAAAATAGAGCTTAATAGGTCTGGCAGTTGAAGTGCTAGGGCTTGATTTTGAGTGGTTTGCTGAAAAGCCGTCAACCAATCATTTTCTGAATCTAATATGCCTGGTAAAACCAGTTCTGCGGAATTAACTATCTTATTGGTTGATTTTTGAACCTCGGTCAGTTTTTCATTCAGTAAGGACGATAAATCTGATAAAGCCTCTTTTCCACTCAATAAACTTAAAAGATATTGCCCTCCCAAATTTTTAATTTCTATTTGCTGTTGACTGAGTTGAGTAAAATCTTGACTAAATTCTGCCAACTCGCCACTAGCTCCAAGCCAGGATTTATCCAAAAAATTTTGATAAAAATTTGTTTGAGAAATTAATGCTTGAGTCCAGAAATCAGGTTGATATACCTGCTTTGTTTGAGAAGAATTTGTCGTGAAAAAAGCCATCACTTCTTTGCGAGCAAAAACAGTGGTAAGAAATAATATTCCCCAGAGAGAAAGAATTACTCCCCCCACAAACACGGCAACCATTCCGCCAAAAAAAAGTGTTTTATTTTTTTTGGATTTTTGGGCTATTTTTTTGATTATTTTTATTTTAAAACCAATTCTTTTTTGCTTTTTTTCATCTCTTTGCTGATGAAAAATGCGAGCTAGTTCCCTTTCTATCTTCTCTTCTTCCACAGGTTCTTTTGTAATTTCTTCCCCATTTATCAATCTTTTTTCTTTATCAACCTCCTGTTGCTCAAAATTACTTTGAGACTCGGAAATAGAAACTTTTGGCTTTTTACCATTTATTGAATTTCTCTCAGAATAATTCTCTTTCATCAGTTCAATTGATTCATTTAACTGAATATTGTCTAAAGGCCGATCTTCGTTTGATTCTAAAAGGTCTTGATAGAGATGTTTTTCAGAAGGAAAGGGGAGATCCTCAGCCACTTTTTGCCACGATTTTTTTTGACGAATAAAGTCATCAATAAAATTCGTTGTTTGTGATGTTATGGTAGCTTCTGCAAAACCCAAGAGTGGGGGAGAGTGGCGTTCGGCGATAACAGAAATTACTTTGAAGGAAAGATTGTAATAACGCGCTAATAAATCCACTATTTTTTTTAGAATCACACTACTAATAATTTTTTTACCCTGGATTAAGACTCGTTGCACGGCATGGGGTCTGACTAGATAGGGCTCGATGGCTTTAAAAAAATCTCGCCGAGTGCAGAAAAACCAGTGAGCCTGAGGATCTAGGAGAATGTTTTTTTTAAACCCTCGAAAAACAAATTGAAAAATTACTGATAATTCTTCCTCATTTACCAAATCTCTGACAAAAAACAATTGAGCTGAAGTAAATTTTCCGGCAAGATTGACAAAAAATTCTTGAGCTTTAGTAATCTCTTGAGGTAATTTCTCTGTTTCCAATAGGAATAATTCTGGTAATTTACCCAAAATAATGAATGAAATATCCTTCATTGATTGGAGATTATTGGACACCAATTGCTGAGTCCTCAAATCGGTGAAGTCAACCCACCAGATAATTTTATAAATGGTTTCTAGATGTAAACTCTGGTGATCAATTTTTAGAAAATCAATCTCAGTTACTTCAATCACTTGGATATCGTAGTCAATAAATCTCTCTTTGATTAAAGAAAATAACCACGTCTGAGCTCCAATTAAGAGGACGCGCTGATTTTGGGATGCCGGTAAGGTTTCTAAACGAGACATAGACAGCTACTTACATTGTAGCTGTATCCATCGCTTGATTGGCTAGCAAATCTGCTTCGGCATTTTTCTCACGTCTCACATGAGAAAAAATAACTGAATAGGGGAGTGTTTCGATAATTTCCCAACAATTATGAGCTAAAGTTCTCAAACGTGGTTCTTTGATTTTCCAAGCCTTATTGAGTTGTTCTGTAACCAGTTTTGAGTCAAGAAAAAACTTTACTTGTTTGATTGATTGTTTCTGAGAAAATTTTTTCAACCATTTTAGAGCCATTATCACTGCCAAGTATTCTGCCTCGTTATTGGTTTTTATTCCAAAACTAGCACTCATAGAATGTATTTCTCGATCATCTTGAAAAACCACGGCTCCTCCGCCAGAAATGCCGGGATTGCCCCGAGAACCTCCATCAGTGTGAATAGTTAATTGCATGTTCTATTAAATTAAACTTTAAGTTTGATGATCAAAACCCGACCATAAGCATCATCTTCAGAAACAGTCTCTACTTGACTTAATTCCTGATTTTCTCCAATAGCGCTATGTACGAGATAGCGCTCATAGGAATTTAAATCAGCAAAAATATATTCGCGCCCAGTTTCAATGACCCCTTGAGCTGCTCTAATCGCCCGTTCTCGGAGTTTTTCTTCTTTCTCCTTGCGGTAACCATTAATGTCAATTATTAACTTTTCTCCCTCGCTCAACTCGTCCAAGTGAGCTAGTCTTGTCAAAAGCTCCAATGCTTCCAACGTTTCACCTCTACTACCAATAAAATGCTTTGCTTGATCCTCTGGTAAGAGGATGTTTAAATAAATTTTTTCGTTTTGTTTTACTTCTTCAAAATCAATATCTGCTTCTTCAATTTCATAAAAATCAAAAATTCTTAAGATCCTATCTTTAATCTTTTTCATATGCTCTTTATTTTTTAATTTTAATTAACAATCTTTGCCAATAGGAAGTTAAACCTCCCCAGCCAGAAACATAATATTGCTGAACTATACTAAAAATCGTGGCTGCCACCCAATAGAGTGCTAATCCTGAAGGAAAGCGTGCCGCTAAAAAGCCGGTCATCAGAGGCATAATAAACAACATTTGTTGTTGCATGGTAGCGGCCATATCAGCAGTTTTCTCTTCTTTTTTATTGGCTTCTTGAATCTTCTTTTTCTTGCTTTTATTGGATACTACATCTGGAATTTCTGCACCAGGAGCAATCATAAAAGATAAGAAAAGTTGACTAACACCAGCTAAAATTGGCAAAATATAGGTATTATCTGGTTCTCCCAAATTTAACCAAAAAAACTGTAAATTAGTTCCATTGGCAGTACCATTTCCTAGGAAATCCAATAAGGCGCGGTAAAGAATAATCAAGACGAAAATCTGAACAATTTGGGGTAAACAACCAGCCAGTGGATTAATATTGTATTTTTTATACAACTCCATTTGAGCTTGTTGTAAAGCTTGTTTATTATTTTTAAATTTACCAGATATTTTCTTTAATTCTGGTTGTAGGTCTTTTAGTTTTTTTTGAGCACGAATAGAAGAGAGAGTGATGGGTAATAAAACAAGCCTAACCAATAGAGTAAAAGCAATAATTGACCAGCCTAAACTGCCCAAAAATTCATTTAAAAAAGACAATAATTGGATAAATTGTGTGATTAAAAAATTCATATTACCAACAAGTTAAAATTCTTATAAATCCCTTTAAAGATCCCATGATTGTACCATGCTTGTTAATTTGTTTTTCAGTATAAACGCTACAGGTGGGAAAATGTTTACAGTGGCTATTAAAACCAAAAGCTGTAAAAAGAATTCTTTGTTTAATCGGCTCCAAAGATCGATAAATATTAAAAGCTTTTTTATTAAACATCGTTGAGTTTTTTAGATTAGGTTTTTAAGTCGGTCTTTTTAAGTTGAGTTTTCTAAACTGATTTTTTATTTAGAATTGAGTTTATTGCACTGATAATTTTTTGAATAAATTATCAAAAAAATTCTTCCAATCTGTTTGTTTGAGTAAAGTAGCATCTCTGGAAGTAATCTTTATTGCCAGGCGTAAATTATTAAATTCTACAAACTCTCTAGGTAGCGCTGTAGTAATTGTACGACGTAGAGCATTTCTAGCTGCAGCAGAACTAATGATTTTTTTGGGAACCATTACACTAAATTGAAAATTTTCACCTTTAAAATCATAGGCTAATTGGAAATTCTTCTCTTGCTGAAATTTTCCAAAACGAAAAAGATCTCTATCTTTTTGCAAACGAAAGTTGAGTCTATGAAAACGAGCAAGCATATTGCTTTAGTATAAGTGCTCACGCAAACTTAAACACGTAGTTATTTTTTCTTAACCACAGTGAGTTTTTGTCGCCCTTTAGCGCGACGACGTTTTAATACAGAACGGCCAGTCAGGGTTTTCATCCGTTCTATAAAACCGTGAGTTCGTAAACGTTTTTTCTTTTTAGGGTTCCAAGTTCTTTTTGGCATGATGTGGAATTATACCAGACTGTTTTTTAGTCTGTAGTGCGAAAAGGCATTACGATATATAAATAATCTTTTTCCTCCTGAATTTTGAACGCTGCTGGTTTTAGACTTTCATTCATCATAAAAATTAATTCACTCGCTCGTTGGGTAGCCAAAAAATCCAATAAATAAACAGCATTAAAGGCTATTTCCAATGGATTTCCCTGATGAGAGATGCTAATCTCACCCTGATATTCACCATGGGCGGGTGAACTAGCTTTTATCTCCAATCTACCTTTACTAATCTCAAAGCGAATAATGTTGGAAATATCTCTGGAAAAAATAAAGGCTCTCTTGACTTGTGTATTTAATTCATCCCAATCCAAAGCAAATTTGTGTTCAAAATCAGGTGGAATAATTTTTTTATAAGGTGGATATTCGCCTTCAATCAAACGAACATATATTTGAGCACCATTAATGGAAAACAAAACTTGTTTTAATTCTCTGGCAATTTTAAACTCCACCTGTTTTTCTTCTGTTTGGGAAACCATACGAAATACTTCACTTAAAGCCTTAACTGGAATGAGAAGATCTTCCTCAAAATCTTTAATACTTTCAGTCGTATTTAGAGTAGCCAATCTAAAACCGTCTGTACCTACTATCTCTAATCCCTGTTTTTTAAATGAAAATAATAATGAAGCTAAAATAGGTCTGGTTTGATCGATAGCAGCAGCAAAAGAAATATATTTTTCTATTTTTTCCAATAGCTTAGTAGAAAGCGAATAACTCTCGCCTGATATCTCTGGAAATAATGGATAATCCTCTGCTGATTGATAGGGGATTGAGGAGATACTATTACCATATTTTAAAATAAGAGAATTATCTTTTTTTTCTATTTCTATTTCTCCAGCTGAAAAAGAAAATATCAAATTCTTAAGAATATCTCCTGGTACTACCAGAGTATCTCCCTTAGTCACTTTGGCTGGGATAGTATTTTTGATTCCCAAATAAAGATCTGTGGCAGCCAGAACCAATGAATCTTTTTCTGCTTTTAGATAAACAGATGAAAGAATTGGTAATTGCGGTCGGTTGGGAATAACTTTTTGCAAACTACCTAAAGCATTTTTTAGGTTTTCTTGTAAAACTGTAATTTTCATGATTTATTTTATTTTTTTCATTCCTATCTTCTTATTACTTAATTATATTTGTTGTAGTAATAGAGACGGTGGATAAGTGGGAAAAACCGCGCTTTTTATCAAGTAAAAACATAAAAAGCATTGTGGATTCTCTTGATTTACCACCTGAAAAACTATGTGTATTGTGAGGGAAAAGCGGGGAAAAATGCAAGGGCTTTACACAATTGCCCAAAATTATCCACAGTTTTCCAAACATAATCCACAGAGTTTTCTACAAAGTTTTCCACATTTGGGGAAAACTATGATTTTGAAAGAGCATTAAGCGACATTCTTATTGCAGAAATATCTTGCTGAACCAAGTTTTCTTCAATAGTTTCTTTCTCTATTTTTTTAATAGCATGCAAAACACTAGTATGATCTCTACCCGAGAACCACTTCCCAATTTCCTCTAAAGGCATATTAAGTTCTTTCCTCAAGAAAAACATGGCAGTATGACGAGCGGTTACTACCTCTTTTGTACGTCTTTTGCCTTTGACAGCACTTTGTTTGATACGGTAATGATTGGCTACGGTTTTAATAACGTCTTGAGGATTAACTCGTAAAATATTTTGATGATTAATTTTTTCGCTTTTAGTAATTTCCTGAATCAACTCAAGAGAAATGACTTTATTTTTTAATTCTATTTCTGATCGAAGTTGAGTGACAATACCCTCAATGCGTCTAGCACTATCAACTTTGGAAGCGATATGTTGAGCTAAATCCATGGGGAGATCTAAATTATTGGCTTGAGCTTTAATTAGTAAAATGGCAGTTCTCAGTTCAAAAGAAGGTTGTTGGATATCAATCATCAAACCAGCTTCAAAACGAGAGCGTAATCTATCTTCCATGAGATTAATTTCATGAGGGGGGCGATCGGAAGTAAGAATGATTTGGAAGGATTGTTTGATGAGAGCATTGAAGGTGTGAAAAAATTCTTCCTGAACAGTCATTTTTCCGGCAATGAATTGGATATCATCGATCATTAATATTTGAGCATTGCGATATTTTCTTTTAAAGTCAAAGGCTTTCTTGGTTTGAATGGCTGCTACGATTTCATTTGTGAATTCTTCTCCAGTTCTATAAATAATATTCGTTTCCGGATTTTGTTGAAGCACGTTGTAGCCAATGGCATGCATTAGATGAGTTTTTCCAACCCCTACCCCGCCATAAAGAAAAAGGGGATTATAGGTAGTACCTGGATTATTGGAGACTGCGGTGGCTGCGGCGTGGGCTAGTTCGTTACTAGTGGAGACGGCAAAGGTTTTGAAGGTGTAATCGGGGCGTAGGCCTACTCTACGCGCCGCAGCCTTCATTCTGTCTTGAATAGTAGCTTGTAGGGTGTGAGCCGAGAATAGTTCATCTACGGTAGGTGAGGGAGATTTTTGATGGGGTATCTTTAAAAAATTATTACCAATAGTAGCTTTTCTTGTAGAATTTTTTTGTTCATCATCTGTTTGTTTATTTACTGGAGAACCAACTATAAAAGATAGTTCGGTGTTTTTTTTGAGTTGTTTTTCCAGTGATTGCTTGATTTGGGTATAAAGATTTTTTTTAAGATTGGTGGCATGGAAAGCAGTAGGACAAACAATAGTGGCTAAGGCGTTATTTTGTTGGTCAACCTCAATTTTTGTCAAAGGATTGGAAACAATCCAGGTATTAAAAACTGCTGGAGTTAATTGATCCGCTAATTCTTTTTGAGTAGCAGACCAGATTTTAATAATTTCGCTCTCTTCGAGAGTGGTAGTAAACATACTATTTTTTTCTTGGGCGGCTGTATTAAAAAACTAAGGATAATAAATGTAATCTACATGGTAGTTAGTAGCTACCATTGATCGTTCATAGTTATACACATAGTTTCCCACAAACTGTCAAGGGGAAGTTGGCGGTGAGTAGTCGTTTATGTCGTAGTGACCAGAGTAAGAAGGTGATTGTTCGTCCTTTTCTTTTTTATCAATATTAGCTGATTGAGCTGAAGTTTGAGAAATTGGCTGATCGGCTGATTGATTAGCTGATTGATTAATTGGTTGAGTCGGTTGATTAGCCTGAGCCATCTGATTGACTGACTGATTAGTTGGTTGATTGATAGATTTATTAATTTGAGTAACACTTGGTCTGATTGATTGACTTGGCTGTATTGTTGTTTGATCTATAGAGGCCAGGCCAGCTGCTTTTTGAGCTGCTCTCTGACGTAAAATCTCCTCTGGATTACTGGTAATTACTTGATGCTCTTCATCACTGGCTACGACACGAATAGCTACATGATTTTGTCCAGCAAAAAAGATGCCCTCACCAATATCAGCAGAAACCAATAATTGACGTTCTCCTTCAGAAAGATAAAAAGTTTCGGAAAGGACTGGCATAGAAGCAGTAGATTGTTTCATCAAAAATTGAATAGAGGCATTACTCACGATGGCCTTGCCGTAGTCGTTGTGTAAAAAATCTTCAACGTCTTGAGTAATGGTAGTGATTCCCAAATAGTATTTTCGGGCACGTTTGGCCATGGAGTGAATAAAAGAAGCACTATCGGGATGTTTCATAAAGTACCAAGCTTCGTCAATGATAAGTAAGCGTTTTTTCAGATCCTTTTTAACTCTTGTCCAGATAAAATCTAGAATAATGTACATGGCAATTGGTCTTAGTTCTTCTTCCATTTCTTTAACAGAAAAAACCGTAAATTGATTGACGATATTGATATTTGATGGTTTGTCTAAAATACCGCGGAAAGAACCAGTGATGAATTTTTCTAGGCGAGCCGATAAGTCATCAGCATCTTTATTTTCCATACCAATCAGAACTTTATAAAGATCTTCCATAAGAGGAGGTTCGTTGGTTTGAGTGGCTGGATCTGGGGTAATGCCTTTAGACTTGTAAGCAGCTACTAGCGCGCGATCAAGTAGAGCCTCTTGTTGGGGAGTCATTTCCCCCAACATTACTTTTAGAAGTCCATGCAAAGAAAGAATTTTTTGACCCAATTCATTTTCGCCCTCTTCATAAAGAGCTGATAGATCAAAGGGATTGATTTTTGATTTGCCACCAAAAGTAAAGTTAATGTATTCTCCTCCTACCTCCTTGGATAATTCCTCATATTCTTTTTCTGGATCCAAAACAATTATCTCTGTTTCAAACATTAATTGACGTAAAATCTCTAGTTTCACTGCATAAGATTTACCAGCGCCTGATTTAGCAAAAATGACCATGTTGGCATTTTCCATTTTAAAACGATCAAAAATTACTAAAGAATCATTATGTTCATTAATGCCATATAAAATGCCTGTTTCCATGGTCAGTTCTGAAGAAGTGAAGGGAAAAGTAGTAGCCAGTGAGGTGGTATCCATGTTGCGGGTAACCAATAATTTATCTTCTCCCATAGGCAGGGTAGTTTTAAATCCCTCATCCATTTGCATGGTGGCTTTTTTGGAAACAATCAGTAGTGAACCCAACATTGATTGCACATTTTTTGTCACTTTATCCAAATGATCCAAGCTTTTGGCAGACAAAGTAATGTATAAACCAAACTGGAAAAATCTTTCCGCGCCGGCGGCGAGTTGCTCCCGAATAGAACGAGCATCACTTAGTTTAATCTCGGTATTAATATTACTGATCTTGCCGGCGCGGACATCTGATTGAATCTCTGCCTCCATTTCAGTAATTTTGCGTTTTAAATTATCTAGTACTTCAGATGAATCAACTGGATAGATAAACATAGAGATACTGGCTTGATTGGGATAATTAATTAATGGTGAAAGCCAGTTTGCTGGTACAGCCCGAGGGTAGCCAGCAACAAAAATTGTTCTAGTATAGGTAGAATTTATTTTTTGATAAGTAAAATCTACTTCAATAGCTTCTGGAGCAATAATATCCTGAATAGTGACTAATCCGCGAGAAAATTCCTCAAGTTTTTTTATTTCTTGTTGCTCCTGACTAGTAGCCACAGGTTCATCCTGTTTTGTTTTCTTTAAAAATGGAATTTTAAATGGCAGTTTCATAGGCATTAAAGTTTATTGTAAACGTATTTGTCCAGATTGAGAACAAAGACTTAAAGTTCGGCCACTGGGGGCAGAGGAGCTTCGTCATTTTTAATGGGTTGAATACTTGGCTGATTTGCTTGTTCGATTGGTTGAATTGGTTGAATTGTTTGGTCGGTCGGCTGGGTTGACTGATCGATTGATTGAGCTGGCTGGCCAACCGATTGAGTCACTTGCTCAGTTGGTTGAGTGGGTTGATTAATTGGCTGATTTACTTGACCAACTGGCTGAACTGGCTGATTAATCGGTAAATCAGTTGATTTATCTAGTTGTGGCAATTCTCCTATTGGCTCGGTTTCTTTATCAAGAATGGATTCTTTTTCTTGCCCAGAAAGTTTTTCCAATTGAGTTTTAACATCAATCTGTTGACGAATTTCAGTCAGGGAGGGAGCTTTGGTGGTGCCAGCATTTACCATTGCGGTGGTGTAGTTTTTACTATCAGTGATTTGTTGACCCTCAGAAGCTTCAGGATTGTAATTATTGTAAAAAATCTCAATAATTTCTTGGGTAACCAATTGCCTAGCATAAAGGCCAATTTTATTAAATTGAGCAATTAAATGATCGCGCCTGGGTTCCAGAATACCCAACCCCTTTTCAATTACTGCGGTTTTTTGTTCCTGAGTAATTTCTGGGACTTGTTTACCAGGAAGAACGCTTTGAGCTGTTAGCATACCCACTTCGATGGGTTGGGCAGGAATGATTACATAAAACTTTTTATCTAGAACATTTCTTTCTTTAATTAGCTGAGCAACAAAGTTTTGATAACGTTTAATCATGGCCTTTTTGGCCTCAGAACTTTCTCTGCTGATTTGATTTTCCAAAAGTTGAAGATAGGCAGTGGCATCTTTGGTTTTGGAATTGATCACGATTTGAATAGGAAAATTGAGTGAATTGAGCAGTGATGCATAAGAATAAATAATTGAGTCTTGTTCAGCCTCTGCCAATAAACCAAAATTCATGGCACTGACCACCAAGATGATAGAAACCGTGCCATCACGCAGAACAGTGGCATCACTAGTAATATCAAAAATATCTAGGAATTTTTGGGTGGTAGAAGAAATATCTTGATTTTCACTCATTTTATTCTTTAGGACATATTACAAGAATTGTTTAGTAGCTAGCAATGTGCAATCCAGTTTTTACCCAGAGGTAGTATTGCTTGTTATATTTAAGTCAGTATTTCTAATTAGTGCCACTCTCTTGACCAATCTCTTGATCAGCTAATTAATTTTTCAAATTAAACAGCTCTCAATTCTAATGGTTCTACTACTTCTCCAGACAGAGATAGTGAGGCTTGGGGAAATTCCAGGCCGGCTTTCTCCACGGAAATAGTGTAAGTTCCGTTGGGAAAAGGAGTGGAAACAAAAAACTGACCCAGCACGTTGGTGTTGAAAGCACCAGCCACTTGTCCTTTGGCATTTTTGATAGTTACTACTGCTCGATCTACCAGTTTATTATCTTTGGTCATCACCATACCAACGATTTTATTGGGAGCTAGTTCTTTTCTAGGAAAGGGGAGTGAAGCATTGGTATTAACTGCATTTTGAGGTTGAATGGGTTGGAGTTCTACCGGCGGTTTAAATTGATTAGCTTGAGTAGAATTTATCATTTGTTCTTCTGGTTGATCTTCAAAAGTAGTTTCTTTGCTAAGGGGTTGTTTATTTACCGAAACTTTTTTTTCTGCAGAAGTATCAATTGGTTTTGAGACTGATAGGGGAGTTGGTTCTTCTGTTAATTGTTCTATTGTTGGTTGCTTTATTTTATTAAGCTCACCCATTGAGTCTTGCTTGATAATGGAATTTTCACTTTGAAAAACAGTTTGTTGATGAGTTAATGGTTTTTGTGATGGTAGAAGATTTCTGATTCTGGGAATGAGCGAGGGCTTTATTTTTTGACTTTGAGAATCAACGGATTTTACTTCAACGGTTTCAAAAGTATTTAAAATTTCTGCCACCCTAGATTTTTCTTCACTAATCCAGGGTTCTTCTGCAGTTGGTTGTTTTACAGATTCAATGTATTGACGAATTCTTTCTGTTCTGGCTGGAGTGAGATCAATTTCAAAAGTTGGCTCAACTATTTTAGTAGTCTTTTTTTGTGGTTTGAGTGCAAAAGGCAATTCTGTTTCTCTGCGCCAATAAAACTTGGTGGGGTTATAGAGTCTTTTAAAAAAAGTAACGATCCAGTGATCTAATGGTCTTTCCTCAATAGGAACAAAAGCCATCATGCCACCCAAACCAACCGCAAGAACAATCAGTGGCCACTTGATAAAGATAAGCAAGTTAGTGTTATAGATAATTATTGCCAACAAAACACCGGCTCCCACTTCAGCAAATTGTTTCAAAGTCATGTTGCCAACAATATGAAATTTATAACCCGTAACGTCTTGCGGGATTGGATGTTCTTGCATGTGATACTATCTTAACGGTTCTAAGAGAAACTTTAAAGCCTGATGATAAAAAAGAGCATCTAAAAATAAAGTGTTTTTTAAGTTAAACGCAGTTTTTCTAGACTTTATTTAGTAGGCACTGCCGGAGTGATGATTTCAGCTTGGATAACTTGCCCAGTTTGATTAATCAATTCTCCAACAAATCGATAAAAAGGATAGGCAAATCCTGTTTTTAAATCAGCACGATACTCCAATGAAACAGAGGTAAGAGTTCCTTCCCGAACTTCTTCCAAAGTAAAAATACCAGTGTTTATTTCAAAAGCTGAAACCACCGAAGCTTCATTGTGATTATTAATATTTTCCAAAGCTGTTTCTACTGAAATAATCCCTATCGTTTTTTCAGTAGGAATAAGCAAGAGAATATCTGGTTGAAAAATCACTTTTTGAATTTCATAAAGACCGTTGACCATAATACGCAGTGCCGATCCAGATTTGTGATTTAAATAAACAGGAATATTATCAAAAGAATAAGCAAAAGGAATTTCTACAATATTTGCTTCTTTTGGCTTTACTTCATTTACTTGAAAAGATCCGCCAAAATATTTAACTTGCTCATCCAAAACAGAAAACTGAACATTGGGAAAAATTTTTGCAATAAATTGTTGAGACGTATTTATTGCTTGCGGAAGGGAAGCAACTATTTGAGTGGGAGAAGCATAATTTGAAGAAAAAACATATTCATCATCATTTTCATTATAAGAAAGAGAGAAATTGGTTCCCTGCCATAAATTGGGCAGATTTATGATCTGTTCTAGATCATATTGCTCTATGATGGTGTTTTTTACATACTCCAAACTTGTAGAATTTGGTTGAATCGTGAGTAAAGAAAGTTTCTCCGGAACTTCAGTATAAGGAGAGCCGACATAGGTAATTTTTGAAAATTTAGTGGAGTCTCCGCTTTTATTAGTGGTAATGAAATCAGTTTTGGAAATAATGGTTGGTGAGGGTGTGAGCAGACGCAATATAAAACTCAAAACAATTCCTATCGCAGCCAAAAGAATAAGATATCTTAACCAATATTTTTTAAACATATTTTTAATTATTGCATGTCCTCACAGGTGAACCAAGCGGAATAGAAAGTCCGTCTGGCATGAGAGGTGCCAAGCTAGAAGTTTTTTGTGTCACGCCACTACATCTGAACCAACCACCATTACATTCTATTTCAAAGTGAAGATGGGGGCCCGTAGAATTACCAGTGCTTCCCACATAGCCAATAACTTCTCCCGGACTAACATTGGAAATACAACTTCTAATGGGTGTATTACTGAAGTGAGCAAAAAGAAACCTTCCTATTCCGGGGCTATCCAAAATAACATGTATTCCATATCCAGAATCAATACTGGCTGGACAAACTGTTCCGCCAAAGGGAGCAAAAACAGGAGAGCCTGTTGAGGCTCCGATGTCAAAAGCATCCATTTTATTTAAATGTGTACCATCTTTGTGTAAATTACCACTAGAGTCTTTCCATTCTCCTGTTGGATTTTGAGTAATGTAACCATTGGTAGGCCAGCAACCGGCTCCTTGGTCATATTTACCTATGTAAATAACTTCGCCAGTAATAGCATTATCAGTACCCGTTGCTCCCGAACTTGGATCACTAAAAAATATCTCTATTTCAAAATTATTAACAATAGAGGCGTGATTGTATTTTTCATCAAAAGTTTCAGTATAAGAAAAAGCGAGTTCTTCTCCAGGGTTAATAGTGAGATCTTTATAAAGTTCTGGAAAGTCGTCAATGGTTTTTACTCTTTCAGGGATATTGGGAGGAGTTTTCCCTTCTTCCTCCCACGATTTTATGCTGTGATTTACTTTCAAAGTATCTGTGGCATCCAAAATAGCGATACTATAATTATCTTTTGGTCTAATAATAATGGAATATTCTGCCTTAATAGGAAAAGCAGGATTCTCACATTTATTTTCTGGACAGCCAGTAATGAAAACTCTTTTTTCAATAGTGACATATTCAGACAGTTTTCCTTGTGAACCAGGCACAAAAGTACCCAAAGGATCTATTTGCGGAAACTCCGCCAAAAAAGCACCGGTAAAATTCATGCTGGTAAATAAGAAGACAGAACCCACCACTCCCATTGTGGTTAAGACAGCTTGAGAAGCAGTAGCGGTCATAGATGTTGCTAGAGCGCTTTTGGCTGCAGAAAGTCCTCCGCCAGCTGTGCCACTAGAAATAGTCCCACCGCTTCTTAGAATATTACTGCCAATATTGGGACTTTGAAAACTAATAGAGGTAGCGCTATCACCACCAAATAGATTTTTAAAACCTCTTTCTATTCCCATGCCAGTCCAGCCACCACCAATTCCACCAATTATTCCTCCCAAAACATTACCCACGCCTGGAAATAGGCTACCAATAGCAGCGCCCAATCCACCACCGATTGCCATACCAATTCTTCCACCCCAAGTAGTTAACGGTATTAAAACTGATCCCAATCCGCCACCACCAACCAATAAGATTTTTTTCCGCCCTTCTTTGGTGGTGGCATTTTTGGCCAACCAACCCAAGGCCTTGCCAGTAAGCGGTCCTCCGGGCAAGGCGGAGCCAGCTTTTTCTACAAGACCTCCCGCAATTTTGCCAACAGCTTCCTGTGTCTTTTTTTCTGCTGCTTTGCCACCTAGTCTATTTAACAATCCTCTACCTAGTCCTTTGGACAATTGGCTAATTTGATTAAATTGCTGAGCTTTATTACCAAAATCTGACATGCCGGCCAAAGGAGAGAGCATGCGTTCTTCGCCAGCTTCAAATAGAGGATAATCAGCTCCGGCTTGAGCAGACTGCAGATAAATTACAAATTCTTGCTGAGGTACTTCTAGAGGAACGGCCTCAAATTGAGCAAAGCGTTGAAAAGTCTCGATTTGTTTTTGGTCGGCAATGAATTCTTCCCACAATCCCTGTAGATAAACGCGATAATTTTTTTCCCACTGCTCACTAAGATTTCTAGCTTCAGCAAAAGTTTGGTTACTCTGTAGCCCCAATTCTCTTTTGTCTGTAATGATTTTATTAGTGGGTTGTAAAACACCGTGAATAAAAATCTGTTGGGATTGTTGAGGATTAATTTCAGGATTATTTTCATCCAGCAGTCTTTGTGCTTCTTGCAAAGCAAACAATTCATCACCCGTCAGACTATTTTCAGCTCGATTATTAATCGCTTTTTTTAGAATAATAAATTCTTTTAGAAACTCAGTAAATTCTGGATTAAATGGCGCATTTTCAGAAAACAACAATTTATAATTTTGTTCAGATAAATGATCTAAAACCCTGGGATCAAAGCCACCATCTACCATGGAGTTCAACCGGCCGATTATATTTTCATAAGCCAGCGGAACACGATCTGTATGCACGCCAGCTTCTTTTAGACGCTGTAATAATTCTTTGGAAAGTTGGTCGTTGATGACTACAGAATCATTTTGAAATAGGGGATCGGCTGCTTGGATTTTTTTAATAATCTCGGTTATTTCTGGATTTTCTGCCAAACCACCAATTAATTCCGAAACATTTTCTCCCCGTTTGGCTTTTTCTATTTCTGTGAGGATTTGTTTTTTGAGCTGAGGATCTTTTGAATTGGTAACGGCTTGTTGAAGTGCCCTAGCTGTTTCTAGCTGTAAAGAGTTACTGTGTAACACACTAGAGTAAAACTCACGAATGAGTTTCAATCTTTCCATAGGATCTTGCAATATTTCTGCGAAATGATCCTTGGACAATTTGGTGGCAAAAAACTCTTGATTTTTTTGGGTGAGTTGAGCTCTCAATTCTGCTGAATTTTGTAGCGTTCCCTCTGGTAAATTATGGAATCTTTCCAGTTGAATGAGAGCAATTTGAGTGAAACGAGCAGTTTCACGCAGGACATCAGAACTAAAAAGCTGTTTGGTTGTTATTTGATCAGTGTCGGTTGGTCGTGGGGGTTGAAGCTGATCTGGAGGAGTGGTCGGTTGCTGAACATCTTTTTCATCTGCATCTTCACTTCCACCTTCATCCTCACCAGTTTCTTGACCAGATTTATCAGTAGTTTCTGCTTGATCGGTCGATAGATCATCTTTTTGTGCACCTCCCGATCCACCCGACTCTTTCTCTCCTTCTTCCTCAGTTGCTTTATCCCCTGGGGGATGATCCAAGTAATCCAGAATAAATTTGGCAATCGCAGAAACGGAACCACTTCGCTCCAATAATTGGCTAAATTGTTTTTCTCTAGACTTGTCAACTTTTACCGTTTCATTAGCTCCGATATTTTGACAATAATTGGCGATAGTTATCAAGGCATTGGCTGCTTTATCGTCTGCCTTCTTTTCTTTTAAAATCGTAGTAAGATTTTCTTTAAGATTTTTTTGGCGGGTGAGCCAATCATAAAAAATGAGCGCTATTTCACTTTTGAACAAATACATTTCAGCAGGATATTGATCGTCAAAAGGGGACTGGCTGGTATAGCGCAAACTAAAAGCAACAGTATCTTTGAGCAGAGAGGAAAAACTTACTGAAAGATGCTTGTTTTCTTGAATGCTGGTTAGTTGAATCAAAAAACTGCGCAAAGTGGAGATGTCGGCGTCTGGGTGCAGACGACGCAAAATATATTCAGTGCTAGAACCGGTTGCATCCGTTGATTTATTTCCCGGAGTTTGCTCTCTGGTAGTTGTATTTGGTGATTGAAAATCAGTATCAGCCATCATCAATGATTATATCGTCAGCCAGAGTGAAACGCACGAGAGATTAGTTGGCTTTTTTAATTTGACTGCTTCAAATTGAATTCTAAATTTAATGTGAGTGATGGTAAATCTACATTTAGTATTGTGCTAGTTCTTTGGAAATGTTAGCTTAATCAAGCTGTGGAAGGTAGTGAAAATCTACCACTGTGCCGCAACGGTGAGCTCTTGATCAGTTTCAAGAAAAGTCCGATCTTCAGCCAATTTTTTGACGAGCATCAAACTTGGTTTTTCACCAATCACTGATGCTCCCCGCCGGGGAGTTTTTTGATCCCCGACCAAGAAAATCTTTAGCTTTCCAGCGGCACACTCAGTAAGTAGTAATTTTTTTATTAAAACAGGACAGTTTGTCCAAAGAAAGGCAATAATGTCGGAAAGAATCAGCACTAAATCAAGAGCAACTTTGGCCAGTATGTTTGGCGAACAAGTAGAACTGGGGGGGAGTGCTGTGACTTTGGCTACCGGGATCGATCAAGATGAGACTCGAAAATTAAAAACGGAAATTCAAGCGTTACCGGCAGAATTAATGGCGTATTTTAGAAGTTTGGCAGCCAACTTACCGGAGTTATTAGCAGATTTGAGCAGTGAAACATTGGAATCGGCAGCAGAACAAGAGGCCGCCCGGCGCTTATGGGAGAGATTTGGTTTGCCCCAGTCTCCATTAGCAGTGCCGGTTTTTACTCAGTTGAGTGAAGATTTGCTGGCTGCTCAATTGGAAGTGCAACAGAAATCTGATGCCACTCAATCATTAATTGTCAGCATGGAACGAGCAATTCAAAAGGCTCTTTTGTTTTATGCAGCCGAACTCAATCGTTTGGAGCAAGAAAAAACAGCCAATCAACAAGCAGTTGATCAATTAGAGACAATTGAAACTACTGGAATGACGATGCGAGAGAGAACTAATGAATCGGTAGTGATTTTTTCTGACGAGGAAAAAAAACTAGAGGAAGATAAAAGGGGAATTTTAACAGCGATAATATCTTGGCAAGAATTGGCTAATAAATTGAAAGCCAAGCTACCCACGCTGGTCTCTTTTGAACGACCGATTGATTTGGGTGCTCCCAATCCAGCCATGGCGCTTTAGGATTTCGAGGAATTTTTATTTTTTTTAATACAAGCTTTTTAAAAGAAATCTCCCCAGATTGCTCTGGGGAGAAGGGTGGTGTTATTTTTTTGGTCGCGTAATTGCGCTAGTTACCTAAGCCTACAGCTATAAAGGCAACTATAACGAGCGCAAACATTAATCCTCCGCAAAAATCAAGATCAGCCACCGCGGAACAGAAGAGAGCGAGCAATATAACACCCAGTAAAGCAAGAAGGGCTTTCATGTAGCACCTCCTTTTTATGGATTTACGAAGCAGTAGCGCAATTGCCACTGATCCGTATGTGATCATTATATATCAAATGGGTTTAGAAATAATGATTTTTGAGCAAATTACTTGATTTTTTCCCAGGCAAAGTCCTCGCGTCCGAAATGACCATAGGCTGCAGTAGGGCGAAAAATTGGTTTTTGCAGATCAAAAGCCTTGATAATTCCATGCACTGAAGTATCCAGTAGATTGTCAACAAAATCGTGAATTAACTTGGGTTCGACGGTATTGGTACCAAAAGTTTCAACATTTTTCATTATTGGTTGTGCCTTGCCGATGCTATAAGCCAGAGCTACCTCAGCATATTCCGCCAATCCTTTCGCTACAATATTTTTGGCTAAAAAGCGTGCAGCATAAGCTCCTGAGCGATCAACTTTAGTAGCATCTTTGCCACTGAAAGCACCGCCTCCGACGCGAGCGTAGCCACCGTAGCTATCAACAATGATTTTTCGACCGGTAACACCAGTATCAGAGGCTGGTCCGCCCCGATGCCAAACGCCAGTACCATTGACGATTAAGCGCTTTTCACTCACTTGATAGCCATATCGATATAGAAGCGGTTCTACCAATTGCTGATAAAGCTCTTGTTTTACTTCTTTGAGCTTCACTTCTTCGTCATGGGGGACGGCTATCACTACGGTTTCTATGGCTTTTGGTTGATTATTTTCATAGCGCACTGTTACTTGTGATTTACCGTCTGGTCGTAAGTATGGAATTTTCCCGCTTTCCCGTAATTGATCGAGGCCGGCGGTCAGGCCGTGGGCTAACATGATGGGTAGAGGCATCAACTCAGGTGTTTCTTGGCAAGCAAAACCGAACATCATCCCCTGATCGCCGGCCCCATCTCCATTTACGCCAGTAGCAATCTCTGGTGATTGTTGGTGAACCAAGATTAATATTTCTGACTGATCATCAAATCCCCATTCTGGTTTGATATAACCCAGTCGTCTGATTTCTTGACGAGCAATTTTCTCCAAACCCAACTTAGCTTTGGTCGTAATTTCACCAGCAATAACTACCCGACCTGCTGTTACCAAGGTTTCCACCGCCACCCTACTAGCAGGATCTTTACTGAGGGCAGCATCCAAAATAGCATCGGAAATTTGATCACAAATTTTATCAGGATGACCAGCACAAACAGATTCAGAAGTAAAAATATGAGGGGTAAACATAAAGCCTCTCCAAATTAATTAATAATTTTTGAGAGGCCACTAGAACATCTTTCCCCTCAGGTTGGATGAAGCACCTTGTTTGATTTGTTAGCTACTTGGCCAAATTTCGCCACCTGGCTAATTTCATCAACAGGTTGCCGGGTAGATCACAGGACCAAATCCCTCCCTACCACTCTTGATGTTGAGGATATTAGAGCAGAAAAATTAAACGAATGCAAATTTTTTAAAGCTCAACTCACTTTCGTCTTAATAAATACACTTGAGAGTGGTAAAATTATGGTTATGACGGAGCAACCTTTTAGATATGATGAAATTAAGACGGAGATAGCAAGCTCAGACCTCCTTAAATTTACAAGTGAAATTAAAAGTGGTACTAGAAGCGCTCATATGACACTTGAGGAGGCTCTTGTAGTTATGGAAGATCTTACTGGAGATATTGGTAAAGATAAAAACTTTAGTGATTTAGACGAAGAAATAAAAAGTACGATTGCAAAAATAGCCAATTTTTCTGATGAGGTTGCTTATAATTTTATTCAAGATGCCCTTATAAATAGAATTCCATTTCCAGATCAAGAAACAAAACAGACAGCAATTAATAGCGCTAAAAAACTTCGAAAGAAAATAAGTGATTACGTTAAACTTCTACAGGGTGCGGAAGATTATCTATCTTTTGATGATCGACTTAGAATGGGATTAGCTGAAGATAAAAGTAAAGTAGAACCGCAAGCAAAGAAAAAGATTGAAGATGATGCATTGAGTGGAGATCAAGGTATTTATTCTGAACTAGGTTCTTCAGAAGAGAAGAAAAAAATTGAAGAGGCGGAAGAATATTTAAATATTAGTAAGTTAATTGTTGGTTCAAGCGAAAATCTTGGTCGAAATGATGTAAAAGAAATCATACATAGTGCAAAATCGTTAATGGATGCTCTTGAAGAACAAAAATTTAGTGTAGATAATATTCCTCAAGAATATAAAGAACAAGTTGCTGCCACTCTTAATTATATTTTTAATTTTCAAAAAAGAATTCAAGACAGACTTCTTGACATATCAGATTTTGAGATAAGAAAAAAACCTCTCGACCCCTTTTTATCAAAGAAGATTCTGCAAGCAGAGAGAGCAAATCAGGAAGATGAGATTTTTATTGAACGAAAAAATTATAAAAAAGCCAAAGATCTATTGTTGTTTCTTCATGAACTTTTTCAAAATGTTGTAAAAAACTTAAAGTCTTATGTAAGCGAAACTGATCAGAGAAATTTGGGTTTAATAAAGAATCTTAAAAACCCCTATACAATGGATATTGCAGAAGTAATTGATGAAGTTTCTGGTTCAATAATCCCTACTGATCGTCTTAAAGATCTCAACGCTCAATATTTTAATAAAATAGATAATGTTAAAGATATTCAACTTCAATCTTGGTATAGAACAAGGAGGGGATTACAGGCTATTGTTGTTGCTGGTGACACTGGAGTGCCTCGTTTTGATATTTTCTTTGACAAAATTATGGAAGAATTAGCTGACAAGGGAGTTGAGTTTATTAATCTTGCCAGAGCGCTTTTTATTAAAAGACCTGACCCACCAGAAGAGTTAGCTTCTCCAGAAAAAATGGATGAAGCAGAGATAAATATGGATGCTATAGCAGTGTGGGATTACATTATTGCTAGAATAAAGCATTCTCCTGAAAATGGCGGTTTAAATGATGATCCTGATGAGGAATATTATAAAAATTTGTATAACGAAGATTTCATAAAATCAGATGAAGAATTTTCTTATCATACACTGCAAGGAAGAGATAAAATAAAAAGATTTTACAAACATCTTCATCAAAAATTTTTAACTGATAAATATCCAGGGTTAAACGAAGAATTGCTAAATGAAGTGATTAAGTACACGGAGGTAATGGCTGGATTGTCAGTGGGATATATACCATGGTTATTAAGAGGTGCAACTAGAAGTCATGGATTAGCATTGGCTGGTATGAGAAAACAAGATTTTTCTGATGAATTATTTGCTTGTCAACCATTCGCCGCCAGTCATTACACGAGAGAAAGATATGGAGATTCAATTGAAAATGAGACTTCAGAAGATTACTTATTTTACAATGAAGAAATTATCGAGAAAATTTTTCCAAAAGATGAGAAAGCAAAAATATCTTGGGCAAAATTTATTGCAAAAGGAGCTGAGCTTTTTCGAAAATACACATGGGGGGAGATTCCTTCTTGGGTTCAAGATTTGAGAAATATTATTGATGTTTCTGGAAAAAATCGCAATGTTCCAGAAAATAAAATTAATCTTAATGAATCCATGCTTCCATTACCAGGTGAGATAGTGATTAATTTGCTCAAAATAGAAAATGAATCGCGCCAACTTTTAAAATCTAATGATAAAGATGTCGATGCTCAAATCTTAGATTTTATTGAGAGAATTAAACAACTAGGATATTTAGATAAAACTATCATAAAAGATGAAAATGGAAAAAACATACCAGCCAGAGAAATAATAAAAGGTGTAGGATTGAAAAAATTAAAGGGTCTTACATTAGATCAGTACACAAATGTTGCATTTCCAGCAATGGGATCTATGTTTGAAAAATTTTGGCAAGTTCCACCAGATACATATATCAGTGCTTCGGAAATAAAGGAAAACTTTAAATTATGGATAGATAAAATTATAGGCAAAGCAAAGCTTATTCCAGGCAGACATTGGCTTTTATTTGGGCCGATGACGATGAGGTTTATTCAAATGCAAATGGATTATGGTGGTGCAGCTACAGAGCGTAGCAAAGTAAAAGAACAAATTGCTGTTTTAGTAAACGAATTATTTCAGGCTGGGGGTGTGCCACCAATTGTCAAAGAATATGTTGGAAATAAATTATTAATGCCAGAGTATAGATCAAGAGAGATAATAGCAAGTTTCAGTAAAACAGAAGTTGATGAGAATGGAGTTGCTAAAATTATTAAAAATCATAGACAACTTACTTCTAGAATGGTAATAGCTCCAAGCTATCTAATAAGAAATAAGGATATTATTGATGCCAAAATATATAAAGACTGGAAATTCAAACATACAAGAAGGTTTATTCATGGCTTAGAATCTGGAATGAAATTTGTTCCCTCCATACTGGGGGATGTGGTGGGCTTAAGAAAGCGAGATGCAGATGGATATGCTATAGATACGTCAAGATTTTGGAAAGGAAAAGCAGAAAAAGATACTAGTAATAATGCTTCGCGTTAATTATTACTCCGGTTTTCCTTGTTCAGCTTTTTTAGATTGAGCTTCTTTCTCATTTCGCTCGCGATCTGCGAGGTAATTTCTTACCAATATATTTTCATAGCTATTAGGATCAACCCATTTTCCTTCTACAAAATTCTCAAACCCAGTGACAATGTTTCTTGCCTTTCTCATCCTACTAGGAGTTTGTTGAGCGTATCGTTGTTTTGTAGCTTGCGGTATGGCTTTCCAATTTACCTTAGTTCTTCCCGTTTCGCTATCATCTACTAAAGATGATCTTATTCCAGTAACTGCACTATCTGCTAAGCTATACCCATATGTTCCAATAGGTATACCCGCACGAACTGCACTTTTTGCATTATCTTTCGCATTCTTCAACATATCTCCACCCAACTGTGTCCAGATGCCGCCGTCGACGCCCATGGCCTTTTTCATTTGAGTAATTAACTCTGGAATAATGAGTAGGATGCCGATACCGACCATGGTAATAATTATTCCACCATTGCCTTGACCGATTAGATAAGGAGGCAAAAATCCTCCGGTACTCAGATCATTTCTGGAAAACATGTCATAGATAATAAAGGACATGAGCACTAGTGGGAAAGCCAATAGGTTACCAGCAATGTTTTTTATCCAGGTACCAAAATTATTTTTACCAGGAATGGCTCCCATCATGAGCATAATAGGAGCAGTGGCGATTGAAAGAACTAGGGTAACGTAAGTTTTGAGTAACTCAAAAAAGATTTTGAAAGAAGCAATCAGGACTGCTACCGAAACAATCAAGCCCACTGTAATGCCACCAATCCAGCCCAGGAAATCAGAGATAGAATCTCCAAGGTCGCCAACAATGGATTGTGTTAGCTGTGTTACGGCTTGATTGACCGAGGAAAAAGCAGAAACAGTATCTCCAGATCCCAAAAGAACATCGGCGGTGGCTCGGAAAATATCCTTACTAATCCAGGAAGTTCCGCCAGTGGGTTGGAACATACCGATCATCAAATACATCAGTAGATACATTAGGTCAATGAGAAAGCCGGCAATGGCATAGGAAAAAGTAACAAAAATAAGAGCAACGATGACACCGGGAAGGGCTTGCTGAGCGGTAACTACTGCCTGACCACTAATTTTTTGACGGAACATAATCATAAAACCAGCAATGAGAAAAATAATGACAAAGAAAAGATAGGCTACGTTACGAAAAATTTTCCAAACATTCAAGATAGGATCTAGGGCAGAAAAACCCAGTCCTTGAGCCTGGGCTTTGGGAATGATATGAGCTGATTCCATCACGTCTGCCAGATAAGTTTGAGCTGAGGCTGGAGGATTAAAAAGGGCGGCGATAGCATTGGAGACTTCGGGAATAACGCCATTGCCATAGCGCTGATAAACAATGCGTTTTTCTTCTTCAGATAAGCTGGCAGTGACGCTATCAGGAGGTCCGGCCAGGAAAAGAAAAGCAGAGGTTTGCAAACTTCCCAAATTACTATCAACAAAACTCTCACTAGAGGGCAAACCCTCACTTTCGGATTTGACCACAGCATTGATGGTTTTGGCTAAATTTTCTTCGATATTACTATTTCTTCTAAAAATACCGATAGCCTCATCTGACATAGACCTTTGGGCTGATACGGAGTTAACTGCTCCCAAAAACAGAGACAGCGAAAAAACAAACAAACTAAGCATCCTAGTGAAACGCGTCATGATTTTATATTGTAGCATTAAAGATCTGGATGCAAAACACTTTATCTGAGCTGGAAGTGGAAGAAAAAACTACTTCAAAACTATTCAAAGATAGTCTATACTAACCACTAATGATCGCACTAGAACAAGTTTCTTCACTCAAAGAATATCTTCAAACGGCTCAATCAGTCTTGGTAATATTGAGTTCCAAGCCCACCAATGATCAACTGGCAGTAGCCAGCGCTTTATACCTGGGTTTAATTAATTTGAATAAAGAAGTGGGTTTTTATGCACCCAAAAAAATTGAAGGATCATTTGCTGGTTTGCAAAATATTCAAACTGAACTGGGAAAGCAAAATCTAATTGTAGAATTTGATTATCATGAAGATGCTGTCGATAAAGTCAGCTATCATATTGGTGAGGAAACTAACAAATTTTATTTGACTATCAAACCCCAAAAAGGCAAAAAACCACTAGATAAAAATAGTGTTAATTTTACTTATGCTGGCGCTGATGCAGATTTGGTTTTTCTAGTAGGAGTCCATGATTTGGAAGATCTTGGTCAACTCTATTTTGGTTATGAATCACTTTATGAGAATGCTTTTGTAGTAACGCTCAATTCTTTCCAGCCAGAACTAGGGACAGTGCAGATTGATTTATCTGGTACTAGCAGTCTAAGTGAATCTTTGGTGGGTTTATTGGATAGTTTGGAAATTCCTATCAATGAAGAAATGGCTACAGATTTATTGCGGGGGATTGAGACGAACACTCAGAACTTACAATCTTTTTCAGCAAATGCCGAGACTTTTGAGATCGTAGCCAAACTATTGCGCTCTGGAGGACGACGTACAAAGAAAATAGCAAAATCAATTAATCCACGATCTCAAAAAATAAATCAAGTTCATAAGAAAAATCAATCAAAAACTCAAGACATCGTAGTTAAACGGCAACAAAAATCTAGAAAATCTAAGCACTAGATGTCATCACAACTAAAAGGAAAAGTCTCCATAGCGCAGACACAATAGTTTGCTCCACCACAGCCAGAAGTTTCTTCATAATCACCGCAAGCCTCTTTAGTCAGGTAATCTATAGGCACTCCATAATTTCTACCAGCCATCATGTAATAGAGTTGTTTGGTAGACGGTTCTGTACCATTGGCGTTTTTATATTCTTCTATCAACCAAGCTCTTTCTGCTTTTCTTTTACGTAGAACATATTTCATGGAGGTGTAAATATCGCAAGCAATAGCCGGATTTTCTCGCGCTTCTTGAATCCAGGGATCATTGGTGTCGTTTTTGTATTCTTCAGCTTGTGGACAGCCGTTTAGATCAATACACTGAGGAATCAAAACTCCTACAATCTGCGAGGCACCACAGTCATTTGTAATGATATCACCGCAACTCATTTCTTTATCGCCCGCCCGAATTTTTCTCAAAAAAGGACTGCCTTCAATCTGCATCAGTCCCCAAAGGAGCTGGGCATCATTGGAATCATTTCTGGCAATTTCGCAGGTCATTCTCTTTAATTCATCCATGGTAGGCAAATCAACGGTAAGACCCAGAAAATCATTACATGAATTGGGGGCGTTAGAGCTTTGACCGCCAGGTGTACCCTGAAAACCCAAACATCTACCCAAGAACATGTCCTCAGTTCGCTCGCAACTGGCAATATATTCGTGAGCTTTAGTACTTACATCACGCAGTTTGAGCTGAATCTGTTTGATCAGCCAACCCACTTTTCCGCCCAAAACGCGCAATGGATCTCTGGGTTTTTCTACAGCGGTAGCTCCAAAAGATTCAGTATCATCTTTTTCGCACTCTGTTTTGGCTATGGGATCAGTAATACCGGCACATTTAGAAGAACTACCAGCGAAAAAATTAAATTTATCGCTACCACTATCTAGATCAGCCAGAATAGAACTGAGGGCAAGATATTCTGGAATCATGCCACATTCTCCATTAAAATCAGAAATACAGTTATTTTGTACCAATCTTTCCCATTCAGATAGATCTCCCTCTCTCAAAGTTGTGTCACTAAAAAAGACGCTTTTTAATGAATTTTCCAAGTATTCCAAATCAGTGCCATAAGGGGTAATTAAATAAGCTGAAACTGGAATTTTTTCATTATTTAAATCTCGTTGTACATCTTCATTGCGCACTTCCAGTGTCCAGTTAAATTTAGCTGAATTATTAATAGGCATAATAGAAATGCCGTAGGGTTTTTGAAAGTTTTTTTCTTCACTAACTTCAGTATCTGAACCCAAATCTCCAGCATTTTCATAGGGGCCTTTAAAATTACTGCAATTTACTCCGCTACCATTGATCAGATCGATTAAAGCCCGTAATACGACTTGAGACTCATCTTCGCCAATGCATTGAGGCATGCCTTCACACTTAATTAGAGGCTGGCTGGTTTTATTAGCTTCGATTCTCTGTACAAACTGCTCACGTTTTTTTTGAGCAATATCTTGTAGACTTTCAATTTGAGTCAATTCTCTGGATAAATCAGCAGTTAAAAGAGAAGAATCGCGAAGACTGGGCAGACTAAAAATAGAATTGGTAGCAGTAAAAGGTACTTTAAAGCCAATTACGATTGGGGCTTGAAGCTTTTCATTGATGGCAGTATGGCTGATTGGATTGGGAAAGGGAGATTCATTCTGCAAAAATTGAAAAACGTCATCTCCGACGACTGTTTCTTGTTTAGGAGCAATAATCAAAAAGGCCAAGCGATATAAGATATCTAGATTGAGAGGCATTTTTTCCACCGCTTCAACTACAGGCTTGATATCTTTATCAAATTCTTGTTCATCAATATCAAATTCTAAAAGTTCTTCTTTCCAGCCACCAACAATGTCGCCACAGTTTAACTGTCGTTTTCCATTACCTTTTTTAAATAATTCGTCCAATGCAGAATAGAGTTTAACGGTAGTAAAATCAGTGTCTGCAATATCTCTATTTAGTGAGCACTCAGCGTCATTTGATAATTTGGCACAAATTTCTCCTTCGCCAAACAGACTTCGCAGATTGTTATATTTGGCGGCACACTGACCAGCTTGATTAAGTAACAAGTTGGCTGTTCCGGCAGAGTTGGTTTCTGGCGGGGAGTCTTTGAGGTAATCGGCACCAAAAAAACCTTCATAAGAGGAAATTTTGGTAGTGTCCTCTAAAGCTTCATCACCTCTAAAAAGCGGAATGCGTCCACCACCGAAATCTATATTGTAGGTAGCATCATTACTTAGAGTAATGGGAGAGCTATATAGTTCAAAATATTCTTTCAAAGCGCCGTAGGTTTGGATAGTAATTTCCCAATTTGGTTTGGCACATTGCACTTCATAACCCTGATCATAGGCCATGTTGTAAGAAATAATGTCTCTGAGAGCACCGGTATTGCCGGTGGACATTTTGGGGGTCAGTATTAGCGGTAAATAATTATAATCTTCTGGATCGCGACGCAAGTAATTTGTATCAATTACATCATCGCTGGAAGCAGCCAAAACAGAACTTGGTCCAATAAACCAAACAAAAGTCAAGAAAAACACAACAATTCGTAGGCTGATAAGTACGGATTTCACAACACTATTATAACGGTTTTTGCCGGAGGCGTTATCGGGTGATTTTTGCAAAATAGCAAATTAATTAAAGAATTCTAATATTAAAAATCTTTTCCAATATTTGAGCGATCCAATATGAAGAAAAAAGTAAAATGAAACCAATAATAGCAGTCGTTATTTTTTTCTTTCCCTCCTCCATTGATTTTTGTCCGGTAGCACCAGTTAGGATTTGGAATCCTCCCGCCACAATCATCACGAACATCACCATGCCGGCCAATGGAAAGGCAAACTCCAACATTCTGCTAATGATTCCTCCGGGGGTAGAAAGTGTTTCGGCTTGTTTTGATTGGTCAACCAATAAGGGATCAAACTCATCTAGGGTTTCATCTGTAACGCGAAAAGTATCTGGATCAATAGTTTCTGCGGGGTCTTGTGCATTGATTGAAATTGGAGAAACCAACATCATTATTAAAAACCAGCCAGTCAAGACAATTTTGAGTAGTTTGGCAAACCTAAGTTGATTGATTTTTTTCATGAACCTCCAAATCCTGGAATTTGTAAAAATTGTACTCCAATAAATCTGAGCAAAGTGATGGAAAAAATGATAAATAATAAACCAATCACCGCTGAGGTAATTTGTTCTTTGGCTTCCTCAACTTGCTTGGAATCGCCAGAAGAGACCGAAAAACGAAACGCTCCGACCAGAATGAGTAATAAAGTTAGCCCTCCACCGATGCTCAAACCCAACTGAACCATGGTTTTGATAATGCCCTGTGGATCGGTGGGAATACAGCCAATGGCAGTCCAGACTCCTGGTTTATCTATACATTCCAGGCATTTTTCTTGATCTGCTTCAGTGACTTGATTGCATAATTCAAAGAGAGGTTGGTCTGCATCTCCAGAATCATAAATATTTGTTACAGGTGAACAAAGATCGCCACAAGTATCATTTATTTCAAAAGCAACTTTGGGACAGAGTGTTTGAATATTGGGTGAAGATGATTTTATTAAAACAGTGTGAGTGCCCGTAGCTTGAGCTGGAAAATCCGTTTTACCAGCGCCATTACGAATATCAACAGACTTATCAGCTACTACATCTCCCAACTTATTTGACCCTATTTCAAAAATCACCTTTTTTTTATCCAAAAGCTGGTCGTTTAATTTGATATTTTTCGCTTCTATATAAGTAGTAACTCCACCCGCAACCAAACAACCGCTGGCGCCACATCGCTTTCCATTTTTTTCTTGCCAGACATAAATTTCGCAATCTGTTTCTACATTGGGATCGGGATCATGAGTAACTTCAAAGCTACCGGCAGTACAAATATAATTCCAAACACCAGTGATAGGTCTATTCTCGTAAATTTTTACATAATTTGTTTTATTACCAGCAGGTTTTGGACTTAAGGCTGTTTTGTTGGTAATTTTCCAAGTGACTTTAGAACCTTGAACAGTTACAACTCCATTTTTATTTGAAAAAGTTTTATTTTCACCCAAAGTAAATGGTTCCGATTTGATATCACCTAGCAACGTTCCTCCAGAATTTTCGCCGACATAGAGTACGTATTTTTCTTCTTGGTCGTAATTACTCATGTCAAAACTTACAGTATGAGAAGTTCCATCTGTATAATCTGGTATCTCAACTCCCAAGCCACTTGATCCGCCTGAACCAAAAGAACAACTAACAGCGGCCAAAACTTTTTGAGGCGTTTGTACCAAAAACAACACTAAAAACGAAAAAAATACAATGAATTTTCTCACCCTGCTATTGTACATAGCGCTTGAAGATAAAAAAAGAGGAATTAGTCAGGTTAGAAGTTGGGCGATTGGTCAAATTGAGTAATTGCAACCGTTAAACAGAACTGAAGCTGTCAGCAAACCAACCGATGGTTATAATGAAGACATGAAGCGGAGGATAGTTTTATCGATTGTTGGTTTAATCTTGGGCGTTGGGCTTGTTTTTATCAAACCCGCCGCTCTTTTCGCGGTTACCATTGACGAGCTCGGAGCAGAAATTGAAAAATTAACCAATGATCTAGTAGCTTCTAGGGAAGCGACTAAACCTTTGGAGACAGAATTAGTTAGTTTGGAGAACAGAATTCAAAACGCCAGAAATGGCATTGCCGTTGCCAAGCAACAAATCCAAGAACGAGAAGAAGATGTAGCGGTGCAATACACGTTACTTTCTGGTCGCGTAGCTCAACAATACAAACGTTCTCGAACTTTTTCTTTGTTGATGTTACTTTTTCAAAGTACTTCCGCCAGTGATTTGACCAAAAACATAGCCTATGGTTCATCTGTGCAAGCTCAAGATAATCGCATGATTCGTAGTTTCTCAGAAGAAATTGTTCAGCTGGAAAAAGACCAAGCAGCCCTGACTGCCATGGAAAAACAATTGGCAACCCAGGCAGATTTTTTTGCTGGAGAAATTGACAAAGCCAAAGAATATCAAAAGAATTTATCCAGTAAAATTGCTTCCCTTACCGCTCAGCAACAACAATTGATTGCTCAGAAACTTGGCAGTTTAAATCTGCCTTCTAGTCTGGGTGCTGGACCGCTTTATTGTACGGATGATCGCAAACTTGATCCCGGATTTGGCAATGCTTATGCTTTTTATACTTTTGGTATTCCGCATCGAGTGGGCATGAGTCAATATGGAGCCTATGGCAGAGCTCAAGCTGGTCAATCAGCTGATCAAATACTTCGGGCTTATTTCAATTTTGACAATTATGAAGATCGCGGTAGTGTGACTGTTAAAGTTAATAATGGTAATGGCATCAATCAAGGTGAAGTAATTTGGACGGGTAGTTTGGAAGAATATATCAAGAGAATTTATGAAATTCCGGCCAGTTGGCCTATAGAATCACTCAAAGCTCAAGCCATTGCTGCTCGTTCATATGTTCTGGCGGTTACCAATAATGGCAATGATTCGATTTGTGCCAATCAACATTGCCAAGTTTTTAAGACAGAACCAAAAGGTGGAGATTGGGATGGAGCGGTTAGCGAGACTGCTGGGAAAGTAATGATTGCTGGTGGCCAGCCTATTTCTGCTTGGTATGCTTCTACTGCTGGTGGCTATACTTTTACCAATAGTGATGTTTGGGGTGGATCACAACGACCGTGGACAAAACGTCTGCGTGATACAAATGGTGACGTGGGCAGTTTCGGTGATTTATTGAGCAAAGCCTATGATAAAGACTCTCCCTGTATGTACTCGGCTCAGGGATATCGCAGTCAATACAATAAATCAGCTTGGCTCAAGGGTGAGGAGGTGGCGGATATTGTGAATGTGATTTTGTTGGCTCGGGCAGACGGTTCGACCAAAGACCATTTGTATCAGACGGATAAGCCTCATCCATATGGGGGAGAGGTTTGGGATGCAGCTCGCGTGAGGCAAGAATTACAGAATAGAAATATTTCTCCTCTAACCAATGTTTCCAACGCTAGTATCTCTGGGGTGGATTGGGGAACAGGCTTGACCACCAATATTACTATAGAAGGCCATTCTTTCAGTGGTTCAGAGTTTAAGGATTGGTTTAATTTACGCGCACCAGCCAATATTCAAATTGTTGGTCCCTTGTTTAACATTGAGAAGAAATAATTTAACCCAGAACTCTTTTTATTCCGAATTTATCAAGAGGTCTAGTTGAAGGATTGATTTCTGTTTGAGTTGCGGGTTTGAAAGAAGGAATCTTGGCGTTTGGGTTGAATTTTGAACTAAAAGAAATAGTTTTCGGATCTGGAAGTTTGACGAGGGGGGGTGTTTTGATATCAATGTTTGAGTTAGCAGAGTTGTTTAAATACTTAGCATCAGTTGCTGATGAATAAGGACGAAGGATTGCTAGAGGCTTTGATCTGTACATCAGCAGAAACTCCTCATTACGTTCTAGAGATTTACGAATGGGAGCAAATTTTTGTCTTAGTTGTTTCATGGAAACAATTTTCATCTGACTCCACTATAAATAGAAAAGGAGGTGGCGGTCAATCAGACGTTATCTTAGTTTTGTCTTTTTTGTGGTTAAACGCCCTGTAAAAACTTGGCCGACCAGGGGCGATAATTGGAATAATAAGTTTTTTCACTGGTTATTTCTCCGTTGCGATCGCGGACGATATGAGTAAATTGAGCCTTAATACCACTGGCAGCCCAATCTACCTGTCTTAATTCTCCTGGAGCTAGAGAAGGATCTGGAATGTATTCTGGGGGCAATGGGCCTCTGGCATCCCAAGTTTTGTAATTGGTGATTTCGGTAGTGCGTCCATCACTAGTGCCATAAATTTTTATGGTCATATAGAGTGCCTCCGGATTGGCTTGACCATAAATGAGAATGTGATGATCGGTATCATTGATAAAACGTAAATCTACGTTGCCAGCATAAACAGTAGCATCAAAACCAGGCTGGCGATCTAATTCGTAATAACTAACACGATAACTGTGTTGAAGGCGACGGGTGACGTGCAGGCCGGCGTCAAGCAAGGATCTAAATAGGGTAGTGCTGACTTGACAAACTCCACCGCCATCTCCCAATAAAGTTCGACCATCTTTGATAACGTAAGCGGATCGGAAGCCGGTGGCACTAGAAACTTCTCCCAGGGTTTGATTGAAAGAAAATTCTTTTCCGGGCGGAACAATGGTTAGATTAATTCTACTAGTGGTCAGTGAGACGTTATAGACTCGATTGGGAATAGAGTGATAGTAATAACTTTCACCAAAACCGATTTGCTCTTTTATACCCAGATCGTTGGTGCTTTCCAGAGTAATTTCTGGAGGTGTTTCGTGAAGTACCAATTCTTTGGTCAAAGTACCATCGGTCAAGTTTTCCAGGTCGGTATGTTCCAATTCATCAAGTCCATTCAAAATATTTTGCTTTATTTCCTCTCTGTTTAAAGTCAAACCATTGCGATGAGGAACAAACTTTTCAACTTTGAGGGTTTGGGGATCATATTCAAATTCGGCATTGGCGGGAGGACGATTGAGGTCTGTTTCCCACTCAGTCAATAGCTCATCCAGTAAATCAGTGCGATATCCCTCTGGAAATTGTAAAAAAGCAATTAATTGAATGTCTGATAGAGTTCGTTTTGTTTCTTGTTCGCCCAGGACTATTTTTTTACCTACAAGGTTGGTGGCGCGCTGTCTGGCCTGATCTGTTTGCTCATCAGTTAGTTGTTGGCTCAAAGTAGTAGTGACTGCGTTAACCGACAGCGCGCCACCATTCAATTGATTAATCTGATTGACAGTAACTTTTTCTAGTACTTTCCCCAATTTATCCAAAGTGGCCTCTGTCTGTAAATCAAACACATTTTTTCCTCTATCAATAATCAAGCTCTGAGTTGATCCAGAAATAGTAAGATCTGCAGTGGGCGGGTGAGGTTCGTCAGCAATTTGTTCTTTGAGCTGATTTACCATTTCTGTCAATTTTTCTGAGTTGTAAGTGATGGGTAATTCATATTGCTGGGCAATCTCTTTGACTAACAGTTGATAAAACCAATCAGCAAAATTACTTTGTTGAGTAACCAATATTTCTTCAATCTGCTGGTCTATTTGGTAATTTGCCTCAAGTTGAGCGCTAGAAGAAGCAATGCTAGCCGTGGAAGTAATCAGCTCCACAGTGTGCTCTGGAGGAATCAATTGTTTACTAGTCAATAATGTCAGACTTTCTTCTATAGTTAATCCACCAACTATTTGATTGGCGATAGTAGTTTGAGGCAAAAACTTGGTTTGTGAATCTTTGATGAAGCCATAAAGCAATAAACCGATGATTAATAATAGAATTATTCCGCTTGTTCTCAAGAATCTACTGGTTTTTCTTAAATCAATCAGTTTAATTGTTGGTTTTTTTATCGGCAGTTTACTTGATTGTTCATTTTTTGACCAAAATTTGAAGAATAACTGCTTGATAGGGGTGGTAAAAGACTGCATAATGGATAAGGAAGTTAAAATAGTTCTGTTATAAATAAATTTTAAACTTAATCTAGTTTAGTTTTAATTGTAACTTAATCTTAGCTTTTAAATAATCATAAAATAAAATGAGCGATCCGTTACCCAAACCCACCAATCCTACTGCAAAAACGAGCAATCAATCTGGTAAAGTAGGCTCTTCAGCTCAAACAGTTTTTAAAGCCAGTCTGTCGACTGACCCCACTGTTTCCAAACCTTTGTCTACTTCGTCTTCTCAATCTGTCAGTCAACAATCTCCACCAGTAGCAGCCTCCAAACCAGGTTTTGCCAAACCAGGCCTTCAACCAAGCCTCACTCCACCAGTTCCTCCCGGTCAACAAGTACAATTGGGTGGTAAAAATATTCCCGTACCTCAAAAGCCAGCCACCGATTCTACTTCGATAGAAAAACCAAACATCAATCCAGCCTTGGCTCCCAAACCAGCTGCACCAATTGCTCAATCTGACTCCCCAGCTCAACCAGCAAAGCCCCAGCAGGCCCCAGTTTTTGCAGGTAAAAAACCAGCTGATTCATCAATAGTCAAAAAACCTTTTGTTGCTCAAATTAAGGAAAACCCACGTAAATGGATAATAATTATTTTAGGAGCATTATTGGGCGTGGGATTATTGATCTTTTTCATTAGTCGTATTTTGGGCAATCAGTCCGCTCCCACCAAATCTAATGATCAAACCACTGCGCCAGTTCAACAAACAGTTCTCACTTATTGGGGTTTATGGGAACCTACGGCAGTTTTGGAAGAGGTAATTAGTGATTATGAAAAAGCAAATCCTGGCATGAAAATTGATTATCGTGTGCAATCTCACAAAGATTATCGTGAGCGATTGCAAACAGCAATTGCCTCTGGAAATGGCCCTGATATTTTTCGTTATCACGCAACCTGGGTGCCAATGCTTGCTCAAGATTTAGCTGTTTTGCCAGCGAATGTAATGACTGCTCAAGAATTTCAAAACACTTTTTATCCAGTTACTGCTCAGCAACTTCAACTGGAGGGGAAAATCGTTGGTTTGCCGATTATGTATGACGGGTTGGTGCTTTACTACAACACTCAAATTTTACAAACTGCTGGAGTGGAGCCTCCCGGCACTTGGTCGGAAATTAGACAATTGGCCAACGAACTGACCGTACCAGCCAATAAAACTGACAGAAGTAATGATGGTATCCAGCGAGCTGGTTTAGCAATCGGTAATGCCAGCAACGTTGATCACTTTTCTGACATTTTGGCGCTTCTTATTTTACAAAATGGTGGAGATTTGACTGAACCGGCTTTTGCTGAAGTAAGCGGTGCTTTGGAATTTTATACAAATTTTGTCAAAGCAGATTTGGTTTGGGATGATAGTCTGCCAAACTCTACGATAGCTTTTGCCAGAGGTGATGTGGCAATGATGTTTGCTCCTTCTTGGAGAGCTCATGAAATTCAAGACCTCAATCCACAACTGAAATTTGCCACCGCTCCATTGCCACAGTTATCCGAAGAAGTAGTGACCTGGGCAAATTATTGGGCAGAGGGCGTGAATGAAAGAGGTGCTAATAAAACTGCCGCTTGGAATTTCTTAAAATATCTAACCAGTGCTGAAGTAATGCAAAAACTTTATTCTGCTCAGAGTCAGGTAAGAACATTTGGAGAACCTTATTCCAGACAAGATTTGGCTAGTAGCTTACAAGAAGATCCCTATGTGGGAGCAGTCTTGCAAGATGCGCCTATAGCAAGTGGTTGGTATATGAGCTCTGCCACTCATGACAACGGCATCAATGACAACATCATTGATTATTATCGTACTGCTGTAAACGCAACTCTGGACGGAGAAGACATGGATGAGATATTGCTAACTCTAGAAAAGGGAGTGAAACAAGAATTGAGACAATATGGACTTTGAGCTGATTGGTAGATTTTTTTAAATTAATTTTTCTAATTGAGCAGCAAGTTTGTCTGCGTCGTGACGCAACAAACTACGTTTTACTTCATCATTTGAATCTAATTTGATAGAAACTTGCGCGACAAAATCTCCATGAATAATTTTGGTCATTCCATTGTTTGGCAAATTATTTTCCACAGGATATTCTTTTTCAGTTGCATAAACCCTGAGAAGTTCAGTAGAAATTGCTCCGTTGTTTACGATAACATAATCTGGTTGTCGTTTAAAATATTGAGTAACTGTATTTAGATGGTCATTGGCGCTCATTTGATGAGTTTGTGAAAAATGAGTCATAAGATTGATGACATAAACAAACTTGGCGGAAGTTTGTTGAAGAGTTTGATTAAAGCCTTCAACCAGGGAATGGGGAATTAAACTGCCATAAAGGTCACCAGGACCCAGAACAATCATGTCGGCTTCCATGAGTGCTGTTTTGACTGGTTGATAAAGTCTGGTTTTTTGAGTAAGACTCAGCTTAGCGATGGTTTTTCCTCCAGTAGTGTGATCATCCAAGATATGTTCACCAATCACTTGAGAGTTGTCATCATATTTGATGACAAGATCTGCAATATCTTCAGTAACAGGATAAATGTTGCCCTGCACGCGAAAGATTTTTGCTACGGTTGCCACGGCTTCTCCTGGAGATTTTTTGATATCTTCAAAAGCGGTCAAAATAAGATTGCCCAAACTATGGCCCTTGAGACTGCCTTTACCGCCAAATCGATAAAATAGTAAATTAAATAGTTCGTCTGAGAGTTGATTATCCGCTAGGGCTGCCAAGCATTGACGAAGGTCTCCGACTGGAAGAAACCCAAACTCTTGACGTAATCTACCAGTAGAGCCACCAGAATCAGTTACTGTTACTACGGCACTAAGCTGGTGATTTGAATTTTTTCTCAAGCCCCGTAAAATTACCGGAGTTCCTGTTCCACCACCGACCGCTATGATTTTTGCCATGGGTAAATTATATCGGCTCTTTTGACAAATCCCACCCTCATTTAGAATACACTTATGGTAACCAGGTCGGAAAAAATAGTTTTGACAATATTAGCTTACAGCGGTCAGTTCAGTCATCCTCTAACAGCTATAGAAATTTTTGAAAGAATGTTGACGGAGAAGGGCTTGCGATTAGTTAATTCTAAGCTGAAAATAGAGCAACCACTTGATCTGAAAAAAATTAATCAGGCTTTAAAATCATTGGTTGTTCAGCAGAAAATTTTTAAACAAGGTGAGTTTTTTGCGATAACAAATCAAGCTACTGCCTTTGCCAAGCGCCAAAATTCCCAAGCAATTCAAAAAGAGAAATCTCTCATCATTGGAGAATTTGTTGAGTTGGCCAAAAGTATTCCTTGGGTTTTGGGAGTGGCAATTACTGGTTCTCACGCAGTAGCTAGTGATAGCAATGATGATGTTGATTTTTTGATAATTACTCAAAAAAATTGTTTGTGGCTGACTCGTTTATGGTTGCTATTCCAATCAGCTCGCCGAGGTCGGCGCCCGCTCCTGCCAGACGGAGACATTAGTCATAGCTGGGATCTAAACTTTTGGTTGGACGAAACTCGGCTCGCTCTACCTAACTCGAAACACACTGTTTATGAAGCTTATGAAATCATGCAAACTCGTTGGGTGTTTGATCGTCAGCAAACCCGTCATCGTTTTTTATCCGCCAATCTTTGGGTTGCCGAATATTTGCAAAATTGGCAACAGGCTGGGAAAAACCTCAAAACTCAAAAACCAATTCATCAACCAACCGATGCGAATTTAGCTGTCAATTTATTTTGGAATTGTTTAAATGAGCTAGCAATGATTATTCAAATAGGCTATCGTAGCTTACGCCATGGTCCACAAAGGGCGGACAGACACAGTGCTTTTTTCCACCCAACTCAAACCAGAGAAAGAATCTTTAAAAATTGGCAAGAACTTTATCAAAAAACACTCCAGAAATGATCAACCTTCCTCCACATTTAATTCAACGAGCCAAAGATACCAGAGAAAAAGGAAAAATCTTGGTTTTGGTTACTGGTGTTTTTGACGTATTACACAAAGAACATCGCCATTTTTTACAAGCAGCTCAAAAGACAGGAGATGTGTTGTTGGTGGGCATTGAGTCTGATCGGCGTGTAAAAGCGATCAAAGGAGCCGATCGACCAATCAATAGTCAGGAAGCCAGAAAAAGCAAGCTGGAGGCCTGGAGAATTGCTGATGCAGTCTTTATTTTGCCAGAAAATTTTCAATTACCCAGTCAACACGAAGAGTTAATTAAAACTTTACAACCAAATATTTTGGCCGTTTCGTCACACACCAAACATCTTCAAGAAAAAGCGAGAGCAATGGGTTTGATTGGTGGCGAATTGCGGATAGTCTATCAATACAATCCAATAGTTTCTTCAACAAGATTGATTGGTGATCAGAAAAAGTAGTGTTACACTTGGAGTTGGGTAAGTGGAGTAAGTTATAAATGGAAGTATAAATTAAAGAGAGATTGATTGATGTCCAAAAGCATGACCAAATTTGTGTGTCAACAATGCGAAGCAACTTATCCAAAGTGGCTGGGTCGCTGTGCGGAATGTGGAGAATGGAATACTTTGGTGGAAGAAGCGGTGGTGAAACCCGGCAAACAAATGAAATTACGAGAAACTGGTGAAATTTTGACATCTTTTCCAGATGTGGATCTCGCAGAAGACGGCAAAAAGCGTTTTTCTACTACTTTTGAGGAGTTAGATCGGGTGTTGGGTGGGGGTTTGGTGCCGGGAGCAGTAGTACTAATTGGTGGGGAGCCGGGAATCGGTAAATCTACACTTTTAACACAGGTAGCCACCAATTTACTTTTAAAAAATCCAGCAAGAAAAAACAATTCCAAATTAGTTGACGGCACCAAATTAGTTAACGGCACCAAATCAGTTGATGGCATGGATGACAATCACTGGCCGATTTTCTATATAGCAGGAGAAGAAAGTCCAAGACAAATATCCCTGCGCATCAATAGATATCTTTCAAAAGAACAGCAAACTAGTTCAAAAACAACTCAATCAAAAAAAACTGATTATTCCAAAAAAACAACTCAACTTTTGGAAGATTTGGTTTTTGTCACTTCTACAGATATTGATGAATTGATCGAGGTCATTCTCAAAAAGAGACCCAGATTGGTGATAGTAGATAGTATCCAAGCAATGAGTACGACTGATTTAACCGGAGCCAGTGGTAGTGTGGGACAGTTGCGTGAATGTACCGAACGATTGGCTCAAACGGCAAAGGCTTTACACATTCCTATTTTTTTAGTGGGTCATGTGACGAAAGACGGAGTAATTGCCGGTCCAAAGGTACTTGAACATATTGTTGATTCAGTTATAGAAATTAGTGGCGAAAGATCAGATCAACTTAGATTGGTTAGAGCGCTTAAAAATCGCTTTGGAGCTACTGATGAGGTGGGAGTTTTTCAGCATGTGGAATATGGTTTGGCAGAAGTAACCAATCCCAGCGAACTATTTTTGGAGGATCAAGAAACTAATGTACCAGGCAGTGCCACGGTTTGTGTTATGGAAGGCACCCGACCACTTTTGATTGAAGTACAAGCTTTGGTTACCAGTTCACAGCTAGCAATGCCTCGCAGAGTGGGTAGAGGCATAGAATTATCCCGCATTCAAGTTTTGAGTGCAGTATTACAAAAGCACGCTCGCTTACCACTGGGCACAAATGACGTATTCCTCAGTGCGGCGGGTGGATTCCGAGTAACAGAACCAGCAGTCGACTTAGGATTGGCTGTAGCCATAGCTAGCTCTCTAAAGAACAAAAAAGTACCTCAAAAAACAATTTTTATTGGAGAAGTTGGATTGTTGGGCGAAATTCGTAAAGTTAATTTTCTGGATAGACGTATAAAAGAAGCCAAGAGACTTGGTTTTACCAAGATTATTTCCAGAGAAAATGCTCGCTCAGTGAGGGAAGTGTTACAACAACTCGACTTACTTTAATTCAAAACCTTATTGATTGTTTTATTTATCAAAAACATTTTCTGAGAGCCCATTCTTCAAAATCAATTTCTCAAGGATCTATTCCTCAAGAACCTAGTTTATGCAACTAGCTTTCCTCAAACTTACTCTCTTTTTTTGGAGTATCGTTCTCGACTAACTCGAATTACTTTTTCTCGATTATTATTACTGCTTTTAGCCAACCCCAGAGTAATAGCCGGAAAAGGAGGGCTAATAATATTATCAATCGATAGTTTATTAATAATTTGATATCTCTCTAGAGATACCAACTCCTCAGGAGAGTAGTGTTCTCCATATTCTCTGGTAAAAAGAGCAGCATCTTCTGCTCCCATGACAAAACTAGCAATACTTCCGCAGTTACCAAAGATGGCCTTTTGCACTTCCTCTGGAATTTGAGCAATATATTGATTAGCCAGAGTTAAATTAAGTCGATATTTGCGGGCTTCGGAGAGAATTTTGATAAAAGCCTCAGTGGCAAAATTTTGGAACTCATCAACATACAAGTAAAAATCACGACGTTTTTCTTCATCAATATGCACACGACTCATGGCGGCCAATTGAATTTTGGTAATCATCATGGCTCCCAATAGAGCAGCATTGTCTTCTCCCAGGCGTCCTTGAGAAAGATTTACTAGCAAAATTTTTCCTTTATCCATGATTTCTTCTACACTAAAAGAGCTTTTTTGAGCATTAACCACGTTACGCACCAGAGGAGAGGAGACAAATTGCCCCACCTTATTGAGAATAGAAGCAATTGCTTCGGTTCTTTGTCGGTCCTGCATTTTATTAAATTCATCAACCCAGAAACCTTTGAGGATAGGATCATTCAATTTTTCAACGTATTTATCGCGAAATTTGCGATTGGTCAATAATTCCAGAATGTCTGATAATTTAGCATTATCACTTTTGAGAAGAGTGAGAAGGGCATTGCGTAAAATATATTCCAATCTAGGACCCCAAGAATAACCGTATAGTTTTTGGAAAATAGAGATAATACCAGAGGCAATTAGCTCTCGATGGACCACGTTTTCTCCTTCAAAAAGATTGATCTGCACAGTACGTTCAGGATCAGCCGGATCAAAGTAAATTACATCATTGATTCGATGAGAGGGAATGTAATTGAGAAGCATCTCGACTAGATCGCCATGCGGATCGATAACACACAGTCCCTCGTTTTGCTTAAGATCATTAATAGCCATATTGGCCAGCAGAGTAGATTTGCCGGTACCGGTTTTTCCGATTACATACATGTGACGACGGCGATCGGTATGTTTTAAGCCATATTTAACCAAGCGATTTCTAAAGGTAGTCTCGGCAAAAACATTGATGTGGTCTTTGATTTCGGCCGGAGTATCGTGCGCAACTACGGGTAGATTTTCTGGTGGTTCGCCCAATAAGTTTTTACCCCAGGCTATATTTGGAATTACTCCCAGTTTTTTATTGGGAAGATGATAAAGGGTGGCCAATTCATTTAAAGACAGATGCATTTTTTGCCAAATAAACTGATTGAAAACTCTTTTCATCATTTTCTTGATAAAAATTTGTTTGCTGAAGTAATTTTTGCGCAAAACCAAAGAATTGCCTTCACTCTTGGAAATGGAGCTATAAGTAGCAGCCAGCGTTTCCAGAATTAACTTACTTCTAGAGGGGGAACTGCTTTGAACGGCTATTTTGATGGCAACTCGCAAACCTTTATTGTCTAGTTTTTCTTGGATAAGAGCTTTTTGTCGGTGATAAGTGCCGGCACTATCATCACTAGATTTTCCTTGAATTTGTCCCCAACCTCTGTTTTTCCAATTTTCTCCTTCATCATCAACCAGATATTGAATATGCACCAGATCATCTGGTTGGCTTTTGGATAAAAAGGCTAGAAGAGAGGCTAATGGATCTATTTCTTTGAAATCTAGATAAGTCTTCATGGGCAAATAATCGGCGTTATTTAATCCCAAACTACCGGTTTTGACCAAATTGGGAGAGATTAATTTTCCATTTTCTGTAAAGAAATCTAGTAGAGGATCTGAGGTGGGTTCAATAATCATTACCTCTGGATAACTAGCCAAAATCGTCCCTCGCAAATATTCTTCCAGGCGAGTGGGTACAAATATTCCAAAATAAATAACTTGTCGCCGAACAAAAATCTCAAAACTTAAATATTCTTGTTTGCCAATCAATTGATAAAAAAGATTGTTGTGCAAATGAGGTAGAGTAGAAAAAAGCTGAGTCGCTGTTTCTGGAGTGTGTTCTGCATCTCGACCGATTCGAAGCTCAAGCAAAGTATGAGTTGTCATAGTGTTTATTTAGTATAACTCAAGAGCACCTAGGAGAGTAAAGAAGAAGAGTGTTTGGGAGAATGAAAAGAGTTTTCCCAAGTTTTCCAAACAAAAGGGTTTTTGAGTGATTGGTGTTGAAAACTTTTATTTAAAGCCTGGATTTACCTAGAAATTAGTTTTATAAGACATTGAGTTTTAACATTTAAAAAAACTATAGGTTGACAAAGTTGTAAAAAAAGAGTTATAGTTGAGTAACTATTAAAAATCCACCTGTTTGCAGTGTCTGAAACATGGCAGGCAGACTACAAACAAGGTGGATAAAGTGCAATATTACCGCTGGATAAACCACAAATAATATTGCCGTTCTTTTTTGGGCTAGGCCCAATAAGATAAACTTAAGATAGCATTTTTGTCGGGTGAGGTAAACAGCATATTAATGGTTATTAATGATTAATAATAGATAAAAATAGGTAAAGGTTGTATAATAAATGAGTTCAATTATTGAGATTTAGAAACATAGTTAAAACATAGTAAAAGGTTAACAATCGAGCGTTGAGTTGAAGTTCGGTCGGTTGGGCAGGCTGCCGAACTTCTACCCAGTGCTCAAGGTTTTTCAGACTTGCGCGGTTTTTCTGGTTTTTGGCTTTTTTAAAGTTTTCAGTTTTTTAAATTTTTCAGGCTTTTAAATTTTTCAGGCTTTTTTTGAGGTTTTCAAATTTTTTTTAACTTAATTTAATTATTCAACCATTCAATTATTTAAACTTATTTAGTTAACTAATTGCAAATTAATCCAGATCGATAATCCCATAATATTGAGTTTTTGGCTTTTATAAGCTAGAATACCCCTCATCTTATAATATGAAAGAATATTCAGCATCACTAGCATTCCGACCAGTTCTGATTCGTTTTCCAAATGTTCGACAGCTTTGGCTGGGAGAACTGGGCAAGCGTTCTCAGAAAAAGTCCCAGAAACATCATTTAAGAAGCTTACTTGGGAGAAAATGGTACGTTTGGTATAAAAAACTAGTAAAAAAGCTAAAAAAACTTTGGACTAAAGCTCTCAAAACAGCGCTCAATCTAATAATGATTGCCAGTTTAGCAATCAGTTTGGTTTGGTTTGGACCAAAATGGTATTTTGCTATTTTCCCGCCTCAACAAACCAACTCAGCCCAATCAGCAGAATCGTCTGATAATCAACCCAGTTCATTATTGGCAGCTAGCCAGCCTCAAGAAGCTCAAAAACAAGAGGGAGAATTGCAGGGCAATTTTGATTTAACCATCAATCAACAGGAGATTGATGCTCGGAAAGCCACTCCTACAAAAACCAATTTTCGCCCACCTTATAATAAAAATTTACCAGAGGGGGATTGGCTAATTATTCCTCGCATCGGCGTGCGTTCTTTATTACAAGCAACCAAAGATTACAATGAGGCCTTGGAAACCGGAGTATGGTTGGTGCCTGATTTTGGTCAACCAGGCGATCAAGAATTACCCATAATTGTTGCCGGGCACCGTTTTGGTTTTAAATGGTGGTGGAAAAATGATTATTGGCGTTATCACTCTTTTTATCTTTTACCAGATTTAGAACCAGGGGATACCGTAGAAATCATTGCTGATAAACGTAAATATGTTTATGAAATATATTTTGGCGAAGAAGGAACCGAGATTACAGATTACCAGGCGGATTTAATTGTTTACACTTGCAAACATCTAGATTCTCCTATTCGAATTTTCCGTTATGCTAGGCTAATACCTACTGAAGAAAATTCCTTATTGAATAAACTGTAAACAGACTTTCTTTGACAAATTTGCAGTGACTTGTATAATATTGCTTAGTTTTCTCAATGTAGTTTTCTTTTGCATATTTCCCAACTCCAACAAAGTTAGTAGTTAAATGATTAATGACAAAGATTAAGGATAACAAGTTAAGAACCTACAACCCCACAATCAGGGATGAATAAAGAGAGAATCAATCAAGTTAGTGATTAAACAATCAATCGTAATTAAATAATCAATTAAGCCGAGAAAGGGCTTGTATTTTATGCCAAAAAGCAAAATTTATGCCGACCAAGTCGTTGAAAATGTTTCAACTAAAGAAGAAACCGACTCAGTCAAAAAAACCACTCCAAGCAAGGAGGCTGCTTCTGTTGGAAAAACTGTTTCTACCGAAAGCGAAGTTCCCGAGACAGCTGATTCTTCAGCGAGTGTTGAACCAGGTTCGTCAATTAGAAATTCTTTTGATTCCCGTCATGCTTCTCCAGTTAGAAAAATGAATTCTGATACAGAAATGATTAGAGGTGTTTTGGATAATTCCAGAGATGGACATGGAATTTTGCGAGTTTCTTTTTCTGAAGATGATCGCGATGCCTATATTTCCAACTCTCAAATTCGCCGTTTTCGTTTACGTCCCGGTGATGTGGTGGAGGGTCCAGCTCGTCGTCCCAAAGAAAATGAGCGCTATTGGGGCTTATTACAAGTAGAGCTAGTTAATGACCAGCCAGTAAGTGAATTTATGAAATTAGACCGACAAAAATTTGGTAACCTCACTCCTGTTTATCCTGATGAGCAGATTAAGTTGGAAATAGGCAAAGAACCATTGGCTTTGCGTATTATCGATATGATAGCGCCAATCGGCAAAGGTCAGCGCAGTTTATTGGTTTCTCCGCCCAAGGCTGGTAAAACCACGATTCTCAAAAACATTGCTACTGGAGCAGCTCAGAACAATCCAGACATTCATGTCATGGCTGTCTTAGTGGGAGAGCGTCCAGAGGAAGTGACTGATATCAAGCGTCATATAGAAGATATTACCAAAGGTAAGGGTGAAGTGGCAGCTAGCAACTTTGACGAATCAGCTCAAGATCAAGTGAGAGTGGCCGAGTTAGCTTTGGAACGAGCAAAAAGATTGGTGGAAAGTGGTCGGGACGTCTTGATTTTGCTGGATTCCATTACTAGATTGGCTCGAGCTTACAATCTAGCCATGCCTACATCTGGTAGAACTCTGTCTGGTGGTTTTGATCCGGCAGCTCTTTTCCCGCCCAAGAAATTTTTTGGAGCAGCTAGAAATTTTGAAATTCCAGGCTCATTAACGATTGTGGGTACGGCTTTAGTTGATACCGGTTCTAGAATGGATGACTTGGTTTATGAGGAATTTAAAGGAACAGGTAATCAAGAAGTGCATCTAGAACGTTCTTTGGCCGAGCGACGTGTTTATCCAGCCATTGACGTACAACGCTCTGGTACTAGAAGAGATGATCTAATGATTGATTCGGTTACCTATCAATCAATTATGACTCTACACAGAATGTTGGATATGCTTGGCAAAGATGAGCGAACTCAGACGCTGATCGATAAATTGAAGCGCACCAATTCCAATAAAGACTTTTTAGCTAGTCTCAAGACGGGGTAAAAGTCAGAAAGTTGGGCTCTCAAAGTTGACGTCTCGACTAAACATTCGGCTAAGTTGGCCAAGTTGATTGAGTAATTTCATGAATTGATTGGGAAGCTTCACAAGTTGGTTGGGTAGTTTTACAAATTAGCCGAGTAGTTTCATAAATTTTACCACTCCTGGTACAATGGTTTCTCACTGTCCAATTATGAAAAAAAGTTTTTTTTCTTTTTTTACTAAATCTCAATTTTTGGAAGACTGGCACGAGTACGGTGTTTTTTTACGCATGTATTTTCGACTGCGTGGTTATAATTGGTTTGCTCGACTGGAAATGGGGAAAGATTTTTTAGTTGATTTGTTATATAGAAAACGCGGTCGTTACGCTCGGCCATTTTTACATTTTGGCACTATTGGTTTAGTTTTTTTGTTAATTACAGCTGGTCCACTGATTTTGCAAGAAAATAACGAAGAAGAGCGAGGAGCAATTGGTCCCATTTTGAATACGGCTACTGCCTATGCTCCAGATTTTTACACTCTTCAAGCAGAGGAAGTTCAGCAATATCGTGGTGGAGAAATTATTATTCATGTAGTGGAAGAAGAAGAAACTCTTTCCAGCATTGCAGCTCGTTATGGTTTACAAGTAGATACTGTTCTTTGGGAAAATAATTTGACTGAAACTTCCAAAATTAAACCAGGTCAAGAGCTCAAAATTTTGCCAGTAGATGGAGTAAGACACAAAGTTGCCAGAGGAGAAACTATTTATTCTATTGGTAAGCGCTATGGTCTTGATGAAGCTCAAACTCAGGTGATTGTTGACTATCCATTTAATGAATTTTTAAATGATGAAACTTTTGAGTTGGTAATTGGTCAGTATTTGATGGTACCTCAGGGAGTGAAACCGACAGCTACGGGTTCTGTGGGTAGAACTGCTGTAGGAATCTTGACTCCTGATGCAGGGAGTGTGTCCGCTTCTGGTGCCTTTATTTGGCCAACTGCTGGACAAATTAGTCAGGGATACCAGTTTTATCATAAGGCAATTGATATTTCGAATAGAGGTGGTGGCTCAATTTTGGCTGCAGATTCAGGAGTAGTAGTCACTGCTGGCTGGGTGGACAATTCTGGTTATGGCAATCGAGTAGTAATTGATCATGGCAATGGTTTTGTAACACTGTATGCTCACATGAGCGTAGTTCAGGTGAGGGTGGGCCAAAGAGTCAATCGCGGTGATGTGCTAGGACAGATGGGCTCTACTGGTCGCTCTACTGGAGTGCACCTACATTTTGAGATTCGCCAGGGTGGAGCACTTTTGAATCCGCTTACTTTCTTGAGGTAATTGATTTTCAATCTGCCAAAATAACCTCAAATTTTACGTTTTTAATTTTATGATTTTTCCATGAGATAATAACTTCATGATTGATTTAGTTTCATTAACGATCAAGGCCGGCAGTGGTGGCAATGGCAGAATATCTTTTCGAAGAGAAAAATATGTGCCCAAAGGGGGTCCTGATGGTGGTCAGGGTGGTGATGGCGGTAGTGTTATCTTGATGGGTAGCAAGCATCGCAATACTCTTCAACACTTTTCTGGTGTCAAGGAAATTACTGCTCCAGCAGGCGGTGTGGGTGGCGCTCGTAAAAAAACCGGTGCCAAAGGTGATGATGTGATTTGGGAAGTACCACTGGGCACGGTAGTGTGGCTGATGGCAGAAAATGAAGTGAGTATTAGGCGTCGCAACAAATACAGTTTGGAGCATACTCTGGCAAAAGCAGAAATAGAGATGACAAAATATGTTGCTCAAAAAGAAACAGAGCAACCTTCCTCACCAGATGTTGGAGAACTGAAGTTTTTACCAGAGAAAATTAAATTAGTGGAAATCTTGGAAGAAGGGCAAAAAGTAGTGCTTTGCCAAGGTGGTTTTGGGGGACGAGGCAATGTTTCTTTCAAAAGCTCAATAAATACCACCCCTCTGGAAGTGGAATATGGCTCCACTGGGGAGCATAAAAAAGTTGTTTTGGAATTAAAGCTTTTGGCAGATATTGGTTTGGTGGGATATCCCAATGCAGGCAAATCTACTCTATTGAGCAAAATCACTCGTGCCAATCCCAAAACAGCCGATTATCCCTTTACCACAATCGAGCCCAATCTAGGCGTATTGACCTTGCCAGAGGGTAAAGATTTGGTTGTGGCAGATATTCCTGGCTTGATCGAAGGAGCGCATAGTGGCAAAGGCTTGGGTTATGACTTTTTGCGACATATTGAAAATACTAGAGTGTTGTTATTTATTTTGTTTTTGGAGGAAAATATTGTGTCTGATGTCAATGTCACTTCCAAAACCAAAGCCGATTTGGTTTGGCAACAATACCAACATTTATGCAGTGAATTAACAGCGTACCAAACAGAAATGTTGCAAAAACCTTCATTGATTGCGTTGAATAAGATTGATATCTATCCTGCAGAATTGATTAAAGCAATCACTTCGCGCTTTCAAAAAGCCCAGCAAACTATTTTACCCTTCAGCGGTTTTACCGGAGAGGGCTTGGCAGAATTAACCAAACAAGTGGCGAGTTTGGCTTGGAAAAAAACTGGCTTGGAAAAAAATTGATTTGAGAAAAATCGATTGGGAAAATTGATTTGAGAAAAAGTTGGCTTGAAATAAGTTACGGCTAAAAATCAAGAGCGGGGACCAAAAGTTCAAACTCAAAAGCCAAAACCAAGTACGCAACAAATCTCTATAGAATATCTTTATTTAGCTAGCAGAAGATTATTGATGTGCTAGTTTTTTGGTTCAGTTTCCAGCTCCAATAAAGCATCATCGCCAGGTTTTACCAGATCACTTTCTTGTTGTGAAACATTTTGTTGAGTGATATTGGGGGTAGAAGTAGTTTCATCAACTTTGATTGTTTCTGCAGAATTTGCTGCTCTTTCCAGCATGATTTCTTCCAAAGCCTCCAGTTGCTGGCTCAGTGTTAAATAATCTTCTGTAGTTTCTGGTAATAATTGCAGAGCTTGCTGCCAAGCAATTCTGGTATTTTCTAATTGATCAAGAGCTTGGAAAGCTACACCTAGCTGATAATGAGCAACTGGTAAGTCTGGTTTAAGCTCCACAGCTTGAGAGAAATATAGCACAGCTTCCTGTGGCTTATCATTGATCAAGGTCAATCGGCCCAACTCCAAGAAGATGAAGGGATTGGTGGGATTGATTTGCCTTGCGGTTACTAAAGTATTGATCGCCCAAGTGTCAGCCTCATCGGCCGCGCCGATCAAATTACTGTAAATTCCACTCAGCACGAACCAATTTTCGACATCAAGTTTGTCTAGTATCGTAGCGGCGCGGCCTTCTCCAACCGCTTGCTCAATTAGTTGTGTTATTTGTTGAGCTTCTAGCTCAGTGATATCAACCTTATTTGATAAAGCAATGGCTATTTGTAAATTGGTTTGTGCATAATTGCGGCGCAGACTATCTAAATAGGGATTAGTAGCTACGGCACGACGTTGATAGTCATAGCTTTGAACTATGTTTTGTTCAGTGAGTGCTTTATCAGCTTTATATAATAGGTGTTGAGCAACATAAGCACGTCCCACGCCATAAGCAAATCCAGAAGCGATGATAATTAACAAAATGGCTGTTACTTTGACCAGCCAATCGCCTTTTTTGAATAAACGTTTCAAAAATTCAAACCTACCAGTTGAATTGGTATTCAGTTTTATTGATTGAAAACGCAATAGTGAGAAGCGTTTTTGATTGGCAGCAATCAAGAAAACCAACAACCCAGCTTGTAGAGTCAAAAGCACTAGATTATTTGGTATCAATAATTGAATAATGAAAGAACCTATCAGCATCCAGAGTAAAGGCTGGGTTTCTTTGTCAGTATTTTTCCTCTGTTTTATTACTTGGATAGCTAGAAATAACCAAGTTGCCAAACCAATAACACCCAAAGTTACTATTAAGGTAAGAGGAGTGTTAGTGGCTGAGCCGAAATTTACTTGCCAGTAATTTTTACCATTAATCCACAAAGGCTTGAGCATGGTGAAGGCATTGGAATAGGCTGTTGGGCCGTAACCGATAAGAGCAGTCTGCCAGCTCTCCAAGCTTCTCAACATGACAGTCCAACTAGCTCGGAAAGGAAGCAGGGTAATGACAGCTATTTTTCCAGGCAAAATTGACCAAAGCCCAAGTCCAAAACCAGCCAAGTTAAGAGTTCCCAATACCCATTCAATGATGGTTGCCTTTTTTTGTAATTTTATTAAGCTTACTATTCCCACCAAAGCCAAAGCAGTTACCTGCATAGCTACCAGAGAAGAGCCACTAAGATTAAACAGTAAATTATTTGGCAAATTAAAAGCAGAAATGGCATTAAATAGTTTATTTGCTCCCCAACCCCAGTGTTGTAAAAACATAGACACACTCAGCAGAGCGCCACTAATGCCCAGCAATCTGATGATGGTTTTTGTATGGTCACCTTTAATCAAGGAACTACCAAAAATCCCGATTAAAACGAATCCCAGATAAGCTCCACCCATGCCCAACAAGCCTTCTACTGGATAGCGATTGGTCAACAGGGTAGAAAACAAAACTGCCAAGCCAAAAAATAACAAGGGTTTGGTGAGCGGAGAAATAGCAATTTCCCAACGTTTTTTTACTAAAGTTTTGGTTGCAAAACTAATCATGACGATAATAGCAACAAAAAACAGTAGAAATAACTTGGCATCAACAATCAAGTTGCGAGTATAAGGAATAACCAACAGAGGAGTTAAAAATAATAAAGCAAATAGAATAAATTGAACAAACTTGGTAATGATAACTAGGACAGAATTATTTTTCATAGTTGGCAGTTAATAGTTACTTAATAATAGTTTATATTTATAGTTGAATAACTATAAATTCTTATATTTATAGTTGAATAACTATGTGTTTCGTCATTATTCAACCATGTACTAAGAGTTTAAAGTGAAGTGAAAGAATAGTAAAGAGGAAAGATAAAAAAAACTCAAAGATCACAAAATGAAAGCAAAACAATACCCGAAAATAAGTTTACTTTCTAGATCAAATTGGTTGCATAGCAAGCTTAGTCGATTTAGTTTCAAATTTACCCAACAAAACTCTTCGCACCAATTCTCCCCAATCAATCATCAGGGCATGACCGTAATCGAGATTCTGGTAGTAGTAGCGATTATTGCAGTTCTGGCCATGATGGTGATGTTTGGTTTTTCCAGACAAATGAGCAAAGCCAGAGATACTCACCGAAAAGATGACTTATTCAAAATTCAAGTAGCTTTTGAGGATTATTACAATGACAACAATTGTTATCCCGAGCTAGCTATTCTGGAAAATTGTGGCGGAGGTGAGCTCTCTCCTTATTTGAGAGAAATTCCCTGCGATCCTGAAACCAATGAACCATATATTTATTTTTCATTGGGAGGAAATCAATGCCATGGCTATCGAGTGCTAGTGGCTTTGGAAAACATCAATGATGCGAGCATCGAAAATGCTGGTTGTAATGCTATTGATGGTTGTTACTGGGATGATCCGGCTTACAATCTGGGTATTGCCATGGGAGGAACCTTGACGGGCAATAATTGGGTTCAAGAAGGTGAGTTGGCACCAACTCCCATTCCCACCCCGACTCCAACTCCAGATGTCTGTTCCGGCCAATGGGTAATTTCTCCTAATGGAACTTGTAGCTGTTATTCTGATGATTACTATCAAACTGCTGGCTGTCCTACTGCCTACGGAACCTATGTAGAGTGTTTTGCAGTTAGCGGTTGTTCAAATTCTTGCACAGAAGAAGAGGTGCCCTTGAGCTTGAGGTGTACTAGATAAAAACTTGAGATTTGTTGGGCAAAAACTTAAAATGTACTAGATAAAAATTCGAATCTTGCTAAGTAAAAAAATTTGAACCAAGAAGATTGAAAGATTTATAAAAAAGTTTGAGTTTTGAGCAAAGAGAAAAAATGAAAAAAAATCAATTTTTACCAGGTTTTACCATGATTGAATTATTGATTGTGATCGTGATTTTAGCGATCTTGACTACCATTGGTTTGGGTAGTTTTGCTTCATCTCAAATTAAATCTCGTGATTCTCGTCGCAAAGCTGATTTGCAAAATATTGCCAAGGCTTTGGAAGTTTATTACAACGACAAGGGTGAATATCCTATTTCTACAGGTAATACTGGAATCATTGGCCAAGCTTGGGGAGGTCCCTTTGTAGATCCAGACGTTGCTGGTGGAGCTTTGTACATGAATGTTTTGCCCACAGATCCCAATGACTTTTCCTATTTCTATGAATCAACAGATGGTTCGTATTTTCAGCTTTATGCCTATTTGGAAAACGAAAATGATTCAGACCTCACCAAAGATGAAGCTGATAATGTAATGGTTTATGTTGGAACCGATTGCGTAATAAGTGCTTGTAATTATGGTATCGCCAGCACCAACATTGGTCCAACCAGCGGACATGCTTTAGTAACAGAATAAAAACAGAAAGTTTTTTAAGTATTATCTAAACGAGGCATTGATTATGAATCAACCAAATTATCGCTCAGATCAGAGCCAAAAAAGTAACCAACGAAAGGTATTTAATTTGGGATTTACTTTGGTAGAGGTTTTGGTAGTGATTTCAATCATTGGTATCTTGGTGGCGATATTATTGCCCAACTTATTGGGAATTCGGGAAAGGGCTAGAGATACTCATGCCAAAGCCAGCCTATCCCAAATGAAAAATGCTCTGCGCTTGTTTTATAACGACTATCAATATTATCCGCGAAATTCTAGCACTGGGGCACTTGCGGGTTGTGGTCCAGCTGACTCTCCAGAAACTTCAGCGTGTAGCACCAATTTTGCCACCAGTGGAGTTAATGGAGTAACTTACATGAAAGAATTACCGGAGAATTTTAACTACACTAGAGTTGATGACGGTGATGGTTATATTTTGTATGTAATTTTGGAAAATACTTCTGATGGAGATATTGCAGAAAGCGTCAGTCGCTGTAGCGTCAGTGCACCGATTAGTGGAGCATATTATATTTGTGATTAGTAAATTAGTTATTTTTTAGTTTTTTAAATCTCGATTTTTTTGATATTTTTCCTAAAGCATCAGCAATCCTTTTGGCAAGTCAAAGCTGATAGTATTACGTTATTATTTTTGGCAACTTTACTGCACCATCCACCAGTTAAACTCTACGGTTTGTGTCAATGGAAAGTCCAGACTGATTACAAAATTGCCTTCTTTAGTAAGAGTGAGGGGATCCTCTGCGGTTTGTTGTTTGATGTAAAGTGTTTGATTATTGGTACTTCCCAGTGGAGTAACATAGATTAGTGTTTTATCAGTAATCTTTTCTGAGCGAATAACTACTTGAGTTAATCCAGCTGGAAGGTAAGCTTTGCCGGCGGTTTTGGTAGTGACGAAAACTCCTGGACTGGTAGTTTCAATGTTGCCGGTATCCACACCCACTCCATCAGAGAAGTTGGCCTGACCAGTGGCAGAGATAGTAGCTACCGGTGTTCCCAGCTCATCGACTATTTCAAATCTAGAATTATTGACCTGGCCAGACTCAGTAGCATCGTTGGCCAGTTGAATTTGGAAAGGTTGATCTGGATCCAATGGCTTGAGTAAATTGGTCAGTAAAGAAGTTCCCACCTTAGTTTCTCCGGCAATATCTACGTCACCGGCTACTCTTAAATCACCATTGATGGTAACTCTGCCGTCTGCCGTGAGAGTCATGAGGTTACCAAACAGTGACAGGGTGCCCGTTCTTTCTGGCTGAATGTAAAAAACAGTATTTTCATCAATTACGCTGGGTCGATAGGCAATGGCGCCATTGCCTATCTGAATGCCATCACCGACTACCAAGTTTTGACCGATACCCAAAGAACCAGCAATGTAGCCTGAACCATTCACTTTGAAGTAATCATTGATAAATAGCGCTGAGGCATTGATGGCTATGTCTTTAACATCCAGATTCAAATCTGCCAAAGTGAGATTGAGAGCTTCGGCACTGGCGGTATCCAGATCAAAACCATTAAAAGGTTCTGTTTCGTCAATATTTCCCAAAATAGTGTTGAGTAGTGATGGTTCTTCAAAAGCACTGGCCACCAATTGATCAAAATTATTGATACTTTCAGCATAGAGAGTGCCAGATACAGTAGCCTCTGTAACTTGAAGAGTACGAGCCTTGACTTCTTCAAATTGAGCAATTTGTCCCTCCAGATAAGCCAAGCGAGAAGAAGTGGCATTGAATTGTTCAGCATTAATTTCATTAGCAGTCAGGGTGCCGGAAACAGTAGCTTCACCAGCTATCAACAAATCATTTAGCCTAGAACTACCAGTTGCTTCAATACTTTCTGCCGAGATTTTACCCAGGGTGGAAAGATTGCCCTGATTGTCAATAGTCAAGACAGTCTCATCCTCTTGATTGGTAATTTGCAAAGTACTGGCGTCTCCCTCAATTGTTTCATCTAGTTTGATAGTCAAGTCATCACCTGGAAGAGGAGAGAGTAATTCGCTATTACCACCCAAAGAATTTTCTGGCAAACTAGCAATAGTTTGATCGACGATGTTTTGAATATAATCTCGCAAAGATTGTCCAGCAATGGTGATACTATCAGCAATTAATTCCTGAGTTTTCAGTGACCCCACACGCAAGTTAGCAATCACCGCATCCAAGAAGCCGGCCACCCCAGTCAAAGATTTACTAGTGGCAGTGTCATAGGCAGTGTAAGTGTCGCCATCTTTAGTCAAGACAACGCTCCCAGTATCATCTAAGTAGATTTGCTGAAGATCTTCGATTTGAAGTTGTTGTTCTTGAATAGCTCTAAACGAGATAGCCCCCAAACGGTCATAAGCCACGCTTAGATAGCCGTTATCATCAGTAAAGACAACCTCGGGGAAGTGAGGTTGGATTTCTTGGGCAATGACGCCAATTTCGGTGAGATTATTCTCATTATCGATAAAGTTGTATTTAATAGGTTGAATTTGTCTGATTTTTTCTAAAACGTTATCAAGAGGTTGAATATTTTCTTTGAGGCGGATATCTGAAGCAGAAACCCAGGAAGTAGCACCAGAGGTTAATGAAACACCTCCGGTGGTGTCGGCTCTTACAAGTATATTGCCTGTGCCGGCATTAAGTAGGCTTGTAGTAGCATTTACACTATTATTTCTGATAATACGGAACCCATAGTCGGTGTTAGTATCATCTGAATGGAAATCTATGTAAGCATAGCGGTTGCCAGAGCCGGTATCATTTATCTCAATTCTGTTGGATTCGTGAACAGTGTTGCCGATTCGAGCGACTCCATTAACGTCTAAAAGATATAATGCGTTAGTTGTTGTGTTGATGCCCACATATCCGGTTGTTTTGTCAACAAAGAAATCATCAGTATTTATTGAAAAGTCTCCAGTGGCGTCCAAGTTAGTGCTAGCACCATCGAGAGCAATATCGGTATCAGCAATAGTAAGAGTGGTGCTATTAATGTCGACACTGGTACCAGCGTTAAAGGTGAGTGTACCGCTGGTGTAGTTGTCGGTATCGTTGGAGCGGAGGAAGTCAGCGCTACTCAGATCATCAAGGCGATCAGCGTTAAGATTGGTTACTTTAGTGGTGGAAGTTACGGCCAGAGGTGAGGTGCCGATGGCCACCGTAGAAATAAGCTGATCGTTGGAGCGGATGGCACCACTCACGTCGAGCTGGGTTCCTGGAGAAGTGTTGCCAATGCCCACATAGCCAGTACTAGTATCTACAAAGAAATCATCAGTATTTATTGAAAAGTCTCCATCAGTAGCTCCGGAAAAGTTAAAATTTAAATCAGCATCTGTTCCAAGAGCAAGCCAACTTAAACCACCATCACTAGCTACCTGTAAAGTATGGTAATTAGAAGTATCATAAGCCAATCTTAATTGAACATCTGTAGTGGAGAGTAATTCCAGCAGATCATTAGGGCTGGCAGTACCAATGCCCACGTTGCCGGCAACATAATTTATATCGCTACCACTCAGGTTCCAGTAATTTAATGGTCCTTCGGTATTTACGTCAGTGACGACATTTAATTTAAGATTGGCTGTATCACCAGAATTGTTGTAAAGCCGGGCAATGTTACTGTCCACGATTTCTATTTTGAAAGAAGTGTTTGCCTGATAAAGTTCTTCTACTTCACCAGGAGAGAGGGCGCGAGAATAAACAAAGGGCTCATCAAACAGCCCAGCCCAGGGGTTACTGGAAGCATCTGCATCTACGCCCAGATAAAATGGTTCTGCATTGGCAAGTGCTCCAGTAGCAGTAAGAGAATAATCTCCGGCTACTTCTTTTCCATCAACAAATAATTGAATGTACTCAGTTCCTTTTTTAACTGCTACTACATGGTGCCACCCATTATCATCATAAGCGTCAGAAGCGCTGGTGGCAGAGTCAGCAGGAAAAGATGTTGCATCATCATCAATGCCAAAAACAAAGTTTCCGGCAGGGTTCATGTAGAGTTTATAACCACCTGAAACATCAGAAGAATATTTGACCATCATATAATCTGGATCGGTGACGATGGTGTCGTGTTTAAACCAACCGCCAATAGTAAAAGAGGCAGTCCCAAAATCAAAATCGTCGTTGTCAGCGCAAGTAGTTCCAGAACCAGTACAGAAGAAATCATCAGTGCCATCTAGAGAAATGGCGTCATTGATTTTTCCAGCTTGGGCGTAAGTGGGTGCGCCTTTATCAATCAAATCTCTGGAAGAAGTACCTTCGGCGTTGTCCAGATCACCGCTAGCCTCCTCAGTTTTATACCAAGCAACGAGATTGGGATCATAAATATTATGAGAAATTCTTCCCATGTCATCGATCTCTACCCAGTTGGTGCCATTGTGGATCCAGGCAGTGGTAAGGAGGTTGACGGTATTTTGATTGTGAGAGACTTCCAAATAGGAACCTGAGGTTACTGCGGAATTTGTGTTGGTGAAAAAGCTAGTGCTCCCAAGACTGGTAAAAGAAACCCAAGTCACTCCATCATCAGAGTACTCCATCACGTCACTAGTAGAGTTATACCTAAAGCCAGAATTATTAGCAGTACCGTTATCAAAGTAGATGTAACGAGTAGCGTCAGTAGTACCCAATTGCAGATTACCCCCTACAGTGAGAAGCTCTTCGGGAGAAGCAGTGCCAATTCCGACACTTCCAGAATCTGCAACAAAGATGGCTAGATTAGTTCCATCATCATAGATAGACAGTCCCGAAGCACTGGAAGCTCTGAGGGACGT
>MFWV01000010.1 GCA_001787405.1 Candidatus Pacebacteria bacterium RIFOXYA1_FULL_38_18 | reverse complement strand
TCAAAAGGAACATCTATCACTGCTTCTAGTTCTTGAGCAAAATCACGGGTTTGATCCGCCATTTCGTTTTCTGATAAACCAATTACCAATCGCTCTATTTTATATTTATCAATTATCTCTTGCAGTTGATGGAAAATATTTTGATCGTTTTCCAAAACAACCAAAGGCTCGGCCAATGTACCTTCAGAAATAGCTACTCCAATACGTTTAGTTCCAAAATCTATGGCTAAAACTTTCATGAAAATACCTTTCAATTTTTTACAATTTTTATTCTTTGATCAATTGGGCAGTGATCACTCCTCTGCGCAGATAAGTGCCTTCTGGAACACAGGTGACCAATTTTAATAGTCTGGAGTTATAGTTTTGCGACAAAATATAAGTATCGGTAGGCTTAACTTCTGTTTTGCTTTGCATGACATAGGTATAACGAATGTCATCTTGAGTTAAATAAATTTTATCACCAGGCTCCAAAGTCATGATGGTGCTAAAAATGGAATTATAACGGCGCGGGTTATTGAGTTGGGGGTTGTAGAATTGTCGCAAGACCGAATGACCAAAAATGACTGGTGAGCCTGGCTGACCGGGTAGCGCCGTGCCAGGATATTGAATTAAACTTCGATTAAGATCAGTTCCATCATTGATAACTTTTGCTTCTTGAATGTTTAGTTTGGGAATGTCCAAAATATAGGTCACTGTTTCCTGAGGAGTAGCGAGTACTGCTAGCTCTGTTTCTGAAAACCAATTTGATAAATCAGTATAATCCAAGGCTGAATTAAGCATCACCGGCCCACTATCACTTTGAAATTCTTGACCAAACTTTTCTCCGTCAGCAAGACTACTGTTGGCCACAACCAAAGGAGTAACTTCCAAAAGTTGATCTTGAGGAATTGGAGATTTGAGAGCAGAAACATTTTCTGAAAAATCTCCAACATAATAAGCCAAAATGGGAAAAGTGGCACTGCCAACCAAACCAAAGCCCAGTAAGAGCAAAATCGTGGGTAAGATAGCTGCTCCCAAACGCAGTGCTTTGGGAATAGCCTGACGAAAATGTTTGTCTTTATAACGAACCTCTGCTGTTTCTTGTTTGTCTGCTGCAATAAATCTTTGAACCAATTTATCAGCCTTTTTTTCTATTTTATCCAGTGACACTCCATCTTTGAGCGCTTGTCTGTAAAGCTTCACTAAATTTTGATGTTGGTGGTGAGCAGAGTGAGTGCGAGCCATTATTCTGCCTGATTGCTAACAATAATATTAATTCTGTCAGCAGTTGTTGGTGTTTTTCTGACCAAAAATCTAGCAATACTAGGCTTTAGCTGATAACCAGCTGATTCTATTTCTGGTCGTTCAGTCAAACGCCCGATTAATTCCCGCAGTGGTAAATTCAAAAGACCTTCTTTAATCATTTGCTGATCAAAAGGCGGTCTGGCTTTGGCAGTGACAGCAGCATCCAAGATTACTCTAGAGCTGGCAGTTGCCTCAGGACGAACCTCAGATAAAAACTCTGGATTCTCCTCCATCAGTGAATAACCATTAGGAATATCCTCCTTTAAAGCAGCCTCCCAAAGTGGTCGCAAGTCATCAGCCAAATAACTAACTCCAGCCACTGATAAAGTAAGATCTAAAGTGAGCCGATCAGTTTCATCGCCGGCAGCAGCACTATAATTGGCTTCAATAACTTCCGTTTTGGACGTTGGAGCATAATAAGTACCATTGCCAGATTTTTGACTAAATTGCTCAGTAGCCTTTGCAACCAATTTCTCTTTCAAAAGATTCAATACCTGAGTACGATCTTCCGTAGCTACCACTCTCACTTCTCTACTAGAGCCACCGCTAAAACCACTTTTTGCTTTGGCCGAATAAGTACCAGTGGAAAAATTGCTGATCGTCAATTCAGTTCCTTCACCAATATTACCCTCTGCGCCAATTTCTCTAGCAGTAATTGCTACTTCAGCCTGACCATAATCCAAAGAATCGCCTTGGTCAGAAGCTGAGGCTACTGTCACTTCTTCATCCAGTGAAAAACTCAAACTACCTGTAGATAAACTAGTACCAGAATCAAAGGTTTTGGGAGCAGTGGTTTTATTGAGCAAAGTAATGGTTCCCTTGGCCCGCTCTCCCACCAAAGTAACTCCAGTGGTATCAATTGTTTCACTATCAGTTATTTCCAATTTTTCCAATGAACCCTTGAGAATTTGCTCATCTGGACGAGAGCTAGCTACAGTAGGATCAATCAAGATTTCAACATCTTTTTTGATTACTTTCTCTGCCAACTGAACAGAGATTTCTAGTTGATGAGCCATCACTACCCAACCGGCAAACATTGCCAAAAGAGTGATGATTCCGCCTATTATTCCTCCCAAAATTATTTTTTTATGAGGATGATTGCTATACCAGCGATGGATTTTTTTGAAAATAATTGGCATTTGGCGTGATTTTTTTGTCTTTTTGACGACTGGATTAACTGCATCAAATCTATTAGTAACTTCTGGTAGCTTGGAAACCGAGATCGGAACCCCAAAACTAGTAGCTTGTGGATCAACACTGGTTTGGAAATTATCTCCAGAATTTACTGGAGAATCAATGTTTTCAAAACCAAACTCTTCTGCATCAGTTACCATTTCAGGCATTTTTGATCCAATTTGTTTATTTGTTTTGGAAGACAAACCCTTTGCTTCCGCCACTGCTGTTCCCGCTTGCTCTACTACAGCATACAACACGTCCAAAGTCGTCATTGTTTCTACTACTGGTGCTTGTACAAAAGGATGATTTTCAGACCAATCATAGCTAGTGATTTGTTGCTGAGCATCATTCATTTCTTGAACCGACAACACTGGTGAAGCCAAGACTAACTTGGCAGGCAAATAAGCATCTTTGCTGGTTAACTCTTTGGTAAATCTAGCCAAACCCTCCACAATATCCTGAACAATATTATCTGACCTACCCACTGACAGCTCGTGAACTAACTTACCTTGTTTGATTAGAAAAATAGAAACTGTATCGTAATGAGTGTAAATCAAAACTTCGGAAGCCAAACTATCCTTGCTCAATATTTGTTGAATGAGAGCATCAGTGATTACTACAAACCCCACTGGAGTAAGACCTAGATTTTCTGTCAAACTTTTAATAAATGATTTTTTCTCTTTGAGCAAACCAACCTCATCCACCCACTGTGGATCAAAGCCAAAAACTACCTCGCTGATGTTTTCCGAATCGGCTCCCAAATCCTGCAGAGCTTGATCGGCTTTGATCAAGCCATCTTCATCATCTTCAAAAGCAAACATACTAGATTCACCCAAGGTTTGAATTTCTTTACCATCAATCTTCCATAAAGCTGCCTGGACAGACTGATTGACAAACATTAAACACAGATAGGTGTGCGGCGTTATCTCGGCGGATGCTGATTTAGCTTGTTTGCCAAAAATTTTGAATCCCATAGGTTAAAAATAACAAAACATAACTCTCCTTACGACAAGATCGGTCGCAATCAAGAGCTTACTAGACTATTTAAACAGAATTTTGGAGTAAATGAAAGAGGGCTCTGGGTTTTTGAGTCCAATAATGGATCTCGTAAAAAATTAAGTTAACTGCAAATATAAGCGCCTGACTCCTGCAGCTGCCGATTTTTCTTTGACAATCTTCACTCTGCCTATCTCACCCGTATTGACAACGTGTGGTCCACCGCATAATTCTTTGGATATCCAATCATTTTGAGGATCCAGACCGATGGTATAAACATTTACTTCGTCTGGATATTTTTCTGCAAAAAAGGCTAACGCCCCCTTTTCCAAAGCCTCATTTTTATTCATCACTTGTTTGGTAACTGGTAAATCAGCACCAATCCATTCATTAATTTGCTGCTCAACTTGTTGTTTTTCTTGCTCTGTCAAAGCTTGATGATGAGTGAAGTCAAAGCGCAATCGTTCTCCATTGATATTGGAACCCTTTTGTTCTACGTGATTGCCCAAAATCTTGCGCAAAGCTGAGTGTAATAAGTGCGTAGCAGTGTGATATTTAATCGTTACTTCAGAGTGATCCGCCAAGCCCCCTTTGAACATGCCCGTAGAAGCAGTTCTAGATTCCTCTGCATGCTGAGTTTTAATGTTTTGGAAATCCTCTTTGATTTTTGCTGACAGTGGAAAGTTTTTATGCTCAGCTTCTTCAATTGATAACTCCAAAGGAAAGCCGTAAGTTTCATACAAAGTAAAAGCTAATTGTCCAGTCAATTCTTTTTCAATAATGATTTGTTTTTCAAATTCTTGTAAACCTCTTACTAAAGTTTGTAAAAACTTTTGCTCTTCATGGTGCAAAGCCTGACCGATTGTGTCTGCTTTGAGTAAAACATGAGGATATTCCGGGTAGATTTTTCCCACTAGTTCGGCTATTTTTTTCAAAAATGGCTGAGTAATATTCAGTTGTCTACCATAACGTACTGAGCGACGAATCAAACGACGCACAAAATAGCCCTGATCTTTGTTGTCAGGCAAAACCCCATCTGCAATCAACATCACTGCCGCTCGCATATGATCAGCAATAACTCTAAAAGCAGTCGTGTTTTCCTGGTATTTTTTCCCAGAAATTTCTTCAAGATATTCAATAATGGGCAAAAATAAATCAATCTTAAAAACATCCGGCTCGTTATGAATCGCTGCCAACATTCGCTCCAAACCACCACCAAAATCAATATTAAGCTGAGGTAAAGGTTCAAAACCTTGTTCGGTTTTTAGATACTGCATAAAAACTGAGTTGCCTATTTCCAGAAACCGACCACAGTCGCAATTGACGTGACAAGGTTGATCAGCAAAAACAGATTGTTTGTGAAAACCTCTTTCCTCACCAAAATCATAAAAAATCTCACTATCTGGTCCGCCCGGTTCGCCAATCGGCATATTGGCCGGCTGACCTGCTCTGGACCACCAATTGGTTGCTCCTTCATAAAAGAAAATTCTGCCATTTTGCAAACCTTTTTCCTGAGCTTGCTCAACCACTTTGGCTTCAACATCACGACTGGCAAATAGTTTTTGCCAAAGCTCAGTTGCTTGATCGTCGCGAGGAATACCCAAACTTTGATCGCCACCATAAACCGTTACATATAATTTGGCTGGATCAAGTTTTAGCTCATCCACCAAAAACTCAAAAATCCATTTCAATTGCTCTTCTTTGAAATAATCTCCCAAAGACCAGTTGCCCAACATCTCAAAAAAAGTAGTGTGGCGATTGTCACCCACTTCCTCGATATCTTGAGATCGGAAACATTTTTGTGAATTGGCAATTCGTTTTCCCTGAGGATGTTTGGCACCCAATAAATAAGGCACAATTGGTTGCATGCCGGAACTAGTAAACAGCGTGGTGGGATCATTTTCTGGCACCAGTGGCGAAGAAGGAATGATGGCGTGATTTAGATTGGCAAAAAAATCAAGGTACTGGCGACGTAATTGACTAGAATTGATCATGGGCAAATTATATCAGGAGTAACTAAACTCCTTTAAATAGCATTTTATCTTTATTAACTCTTTTTCTGGCAATCGTGGGAATTTGTTCATTTTTTAAAGTAGAGGTTTT
>MFWV01000009.1 GCA_001787405.1 Candidatus Pacebacteria bacterium RIFOXYA1_FULL_38_18 | reverse complement strand
TTGATGCCATTTATACACCGGAATTTTTACAGCTCAAAGAAACAATCAAGCCTGAAAAAGAGTGGCAACAAACACTAACTGCTTTCAAAAGAGAAGTGATCCAAGAACAAATCAAAGATCTTCAAGAACAGATCTCCACTTTGGAAGGTCAGGAAAAATTGAGTTTGGCAGAAGAAGAGCGATTGGCCAAATATCTTCGTCAGGTGGTAAAGTTGCAAAATCAGCAACGTTGAGCTAAAAATAAAAGACAAAAGTTTTAAAAAAATGTAAGCGAGACTATATTTTTTAAAAGACAAACTTGTATACTTGGAAGACATAGATCGCTAACTTTGAGACTTTAAATTAAACAAATATATTGAAAAGTTAGGGAAAGGAAAAATGTCTGCTACTCATTTAACTGATGACAGCTTTCAAAAAACTTTAGAAACAGCTACTACACCAGTTTTGGTGGATTTTTATGCTGATTGGTGTGGTCCCTGTATCGCAGCTGCCCCAATCATTGATAAATTGGCTGATGAATATCAGGGAAAAATCCTAATTACCAAACTCAACGTGGACGAAAATCCCAATACAGCTCAAGCATATGGAGTGATGAGCATCCCCACGGTCTTGATTCTCAAAAACGAAGGAAAAGAAGCCAAAATCTTGGGCAAACAAGTTGGTTTTCCTGGTGAAAGTGGTTATCGCAACTTAATTGATGGCGTTTTGAAGGATTAAATTTAGCTCATGAAAACACAGCGTTTAGCAATTATTGGTTCTGGTCCAGCTGGTTTCACGGCGGCAATTTATGCGGCTCGTGATAGGTTGGATCCGATTATTTTTACTGGGATCGAAAGTGGTGGTCAGTTGATGTACACCAGCGCGGTGGAAAATTTCCCCGGTTTTCCAGAGGGAATTTTGGGTCCCAAATTGATGGCAAACTTGCGAGCTCAGGCAGAGCGTTTTGGTGCTGATATTCAAGATAGTCACATTACGGCAGTTGATTTGTCGACTCGTCCTTTTAAACTCTGGACTAAATTGCCCAAAGATACTTCCCCAGAAATTTTTAAACTGGGTTCTGCAGAAGAAATTCAAAAAATTATTAGTCAAACTAAACAGTTGGAACCAGATTTGCTAGCGGAATCATTGATCATTAGTACAGGAGCTACTGCCATTACTTTGAGAGTGCCCGGAGAAGAAAAACTAATGGGTAGAGGAATTAGTACTTGTGCAGTTTGTGATGCTCCTTTTTACAAAGACAAACAGGTTTTTGTGGTGGGAGGCGGAGACAGTGCTATGGAAGATTCTTTGGCATTGACCAAATTTGCCAGTCAAATCACGATCATTCATCGTCGTAGTGAATTTAGTGCCAGCAAAATCATGGTGGAGCGAGTCTTAAGTAACAAAAAAATTAAAGTCTTATGGAACACTACTTTGGCAGAAATTATTGGTCAAGAAGCTATTGAAAAAATCATAGTGAATGAAAATGGAGAGCGCAAAGAATATCCAGCTCAAGGTTTATTTTATGCTATTGGTCATCGACCAGTAACTGATCTTTTTCAAGGACAACTAGAACTAGACAAAGGTTATATTGTTACTGCCAGAACCATTACCAAATCTGGTTTGAATTTAGCTACAAATCTCCTCAATGACAAAGAAATGATTACTTATCCTTCTCGCACTTCGGTTGAGGGAGTTTTTGCAGCTGGAGATGTGGTAGACATTCGCTATAGACAAGCTATTACGGCTGCCGGACAGGGTTGCGAGGCTGCCTTGGATGCTGAGCGTTGGCTGGAAAATTTATAATTTTATTTAAAAACTTGTAATTTTTGACTAGTAAACTTGTAATAATCATCTAGGAATTTTGTTATGAACAATCCTCATCAAAATGCTATTGCCCAATTAAATCAAGTAGCTTTGTTATTGCGTCCCAATTATTCTGCTAGAAGTAAAGATTTTGATCGGGTCATCAAGCGTTTGGCAGAACCAGATAGGGTTTTGAAAACACAGTTAAAGATTACTATGGATGATGGTTCCGCGAAAAAATTCATGGCCTTTCGAGCTCAACACAATAATGCTCGTGGACCTTATAAGGGGGGAATTCGTTTTCACCAATCGGTAAGTGAGGTTGAAGTCAAAGCTCTTTCTACTTGGATGACTTGGAAATGTGCGGTGACGGGTATTCCCTATGGCGGTAGCAAGGGAGGAATTGTAGTCAATCCTCGTGAATTATCTGTTGCAGAATTGGAGCGTTTGAGCAGAGCCTATGTTCGCTGGCTGGCAACCAAGATTGGTCCCTGGATAGATGTTCCGGCTCCAGATGTAAACACTACTGGCCAAATCATGGCTTGGATGGTGGATGAATATCAACAAACTTTGGGCAAACAAGATTTAATTCAAGAAAATCCACTGGCTACCTTTACGGGTAAACCTCTTGAATTGGGGGGCTCGCAGGGTCGTGAAGAAGCAACTGGTTTGGGTGGTGTTTTTGTTTTGAAAAAATTGACCAAAGCTCTCAAACTAAAGCCTGAAACGGTGACCATTGCCGTACAGGGTTTTGGTAATGTTGGTTTTTGGTTTGCCAAACACGCGGTCGATCAAGGTTACCAAGTGGTGGCAGTTTCTGATTCCAAGGGTGGCACTTATGTAAAAGGTGGTTTAGATCCGGTTAAAGTCTTGGCACATAAAAAGAAACAAGGAAGTGTTGTTGATTTTGGCAAACCGCTCACCAATGAAGAACTGCTAGAACTTGAAGTTGATCTTTTGGTACCAGCAGCTTTGGAAAACGTCATTCATAAAGATAATGCTGCCAAGATTAAAGCGCGAGCCATCATGGAAATGGGCAATGGTCCCACCACACCCGAAGCAGATGAAATTCTAGCCAAAAACAAGGTTTTGTTGATCCCAGATGTTTTAGCTAATTCTGGCGGAGTGACTGTTTCTTATTTTGAGTGGGTGCAAAACTTACAGGGTTATTATTGGACACATAAGGAAGTAATCGGCAAGCTTCAGCCTTTGATGGAAAAAGCTTTTGATGAGATGTGGGCTACCAAAGAAAAACATCAAGTTGATGGCCGAATGGCTACTTATATAACTGCGGTTCAACGAGTTGTTGACGCCATGTTACTGCGAGGTAATTAGTTTTGGAGATTGAAGCAGAAATAAATGGAGTTTGAGTTTGAAAAAACCAGCTTCTTTTAAATTTTTTATAAATTTCTCAAAAATTATTTTTTTCCAAAAAATCTTTTAATTTGGGCCATATTTCTGGATCATTTTTGGCAATTGTCAGATTGGCCTGGAGCCAGCCCAGAGGATTGCCACAATCCAGGTAAGTGCCTTGTGGTTCATAAACTACTACATCTTGAATTTCTGCCAGAGAAGTAACACTGTCAGTGATATAAAGTTCTCCTGATCTAGAATCTGGTTTTTGAGTTTCTATAATCTCAAATATCTTTGGAGTGAGAATATATTTACTGATATTTGCCAAATTACTGGGGGCAGTTCCTGGAGCTGGTTTCTCAATCAGTTTTTTCAAATATTGTATTCCGTTTTTTTCAACGATTTCTGCGATACCATAAGCGTGTAGTTGTTCTGTTGGTTTTTTTACAAAAGTAGCTAGATTGTTTACTCCGGTTTGATTGAGATGTTCAATCATGCGGGTCGTTTCGGATGAGCCATCAGCATTGTACAAAATATCATCGCCCATCAATACAACGAAGGCTTCTTCATTTTGTAAGTATTTTTTAGCCAACTGCACGGGTATTGCGGTGCCATATTGATTGCTATCAGCTTGTTTAACAAAGTGAAATTGAGCTTTTTGATGTAAATTTTCGACTTTTTCATAAAGAAGCTGTTCTTTACCCATTTTTTTTAGGTAATTTTTCAAACGAGGGTTTTCTTGATAGTAATGTAAAACCTGATTATTATGCTCACTGATGACAAAAATAATCTCGGTAATGCCGGCTTTAATCAAGTCGTCAACCACATAATCAACAACTGGTCGATCTATGACAGGCAACATTTCTTTTTGAATAGTTTTGCTGATTGGCAAAAAGCGAGTGCCAAACCCAGCATTGGCAATGATGGCTTTTTTGATGTTCATATTGATTCCTTAATAGATAAGATTGTATGAGAATTAACCAGGCTTGTCCAGAGAAATTAAACAAAATTAACCGTAGATGACAAAAAAAGCTACTAAACCAAATATTAGAACAGTACTGAGCAAAGCTTTATCATTCAAAAGCACTTTTTCTGGTGATTCACCTTGATTTTCTTCATAAACTAATTGTAAATAACGCATCACTCCAAAAATGACAAATGGCAAAGTAAGCATTAGTAGTTTCTGTGATTGTAGAGTTCTGGGTAACAAGACATATAAAGAAGGAAAGCGTAGGGAAGCCGATTCAATATAGTCTGTTTCATGTTGAAAAGAAAACAAGGCATAAGTCAGCCAAGTAGCATTGGCAAACATGCCGGTGTATTGATCTAATAAACGCTGAGAGTAGTTTTTCAAGGTTTTACGAGCAAAATCTACTTCACGATTTTGCAATAAAGTACGCTCGCTTTGACGTTTGCCTACAGCCAAGAAGAGTGAGGCGGAAACTACGGTGAGCAAAAACCAAACACTCATGTGTAAATTGACCACTACTGCTCCAGCATAGATTCGAATTAAAAAGCCCAAAGCAATAGAAATGACATCAAAAATAGACGCATGTTTAATTTTGGTAGCATAAAGTAATTGCAGTCCCAAATAAGTCAGCAACAGAATGCGGAAAAAAAATGGTAAAGCTAAAGAAAGAATAAAAACCACTAATAATCCCAAGCCAGATGTAATTAGAGCAGTATTGACAGGCAACTCTCCAGAAGCAATGGGTCGTCTTTTTTTAAAAGGATGTTTGGCATCTTCTTTGATGTCCATTACGTCATTAATAAGGTAAATGCTAGAGGTGAGTAGAGAAAAAATAATGGCAGCAAAAGTAACGATTACAAAATAAGGCAAGCCATCCACGGGATCATAAAATAAAAATCCGGAAAAAAACAGCGCAGCATAAAGCGCAATATTTTTAATCCATTGGCGTGGTCTGGCAGATTTCAAAATTAAAAATAGAGTATGAAACCACATTATTCTGATTTGTAAAGCAAATTGGCTGACTCTACAAGAGTGAATTTATTTCTTTTTGAGAGAGTATGTTTTAGCCCAGATTAAAAACCAAAAAACAAACAATACCACTAAACCAAAAACAATAATTTTTCCGGTAGTTCCCAAAAATAAAGAAATAATACCCAATAGCAAACTAACCAACCAATAAAAAATTGCGATACGGCGTTTACCCCAACCCAGCAAATCCATTAATTTGTGATGTAGGTGACCTCGATCACCCCAAAGAGGAGATTTGCCGGCCAGAATTCTTCTAGTAATAGTGAAGATACCATCGGCAGTGGGCAGAGCGAGTACCATCAGGGTAGCCGCCACTTTGGCTCCGGATAAAATAGCCAAAACGCTCAAGAAAAACCCCGCTAAAGAGCCAGCTCCATAACCAGGCATCATTTTTTGTGGATACCAGTTCCAAACCAATAATCCCAAATAAGCACCAGCCACAATAAAACTGAGATGAGCTGTATTGAAGGTAGTGGGATCATCTTGAAAACGCAGGGATAAAAGTCCAATAAAAATAGCTGCAATACTTACGAATCCCGGTAACTGGCCATCAACACCTTTTGACCAATTGAGAATATTCATGTTCCAATTGATAAAGAAGATAGCAAATAAGCTAGACAATACCCAAATGGCGTGAGTTTGACCAAAAACCATGATTTCCCAAATCGGAAAATTTAGATGAATGACTCCGGAACCGAAAGGATTACTAATGTAAGCAATACCAATACCAGCAGTAACCACGATTAAACTTGCCAGCAAACCAGTACCCAACCGAATTGCGGGATGAATATCTTTAATGTCATCAATTACCCCAACTAGAGTTAAAAGACCAGCTCCAAACAAAATAGCCACCAAATAACTATCAATTTGCAAAAAAACTAAACTAGTCAATAAGATACTTAGGAAAACCACGATTCCACCTCCACGAGGCACTGGAAGATGATGAGTTTTCTTAAGATGAGGTTCTTTTTGCGGATCGTCTAGCCAATTATGTTTGGTGTACCAGCGAATAACAAACGGAGCACAACCGGCAGCAATCAGTCCGCTAATAGCGAGCATCAAAATTCTCATGTAACTAGTAAAATAACTCTTACCAATAACAACCCGATAATAATAATTATACCCACTGTAGTCCAACTAAAGATTTGTTTGATTGTTTCATCTAGATTGCTCATGATTTTTATGAGTGAAAAATGCCCCAAAGTAATCAACCAAGCCAGCAGGGGGAAAAAGAAAATCCAGGCTTTATGAACAAATTGTTTTTCTGGTTGAGCCAATGTATAGAATAGGGGAATAACCGGTTGTAAAAAAGAAAAGAAAATACCGGTGATGGCAGTGAGTAAAATAGTTAGTAAAAAAGCAGTTCTAAATGTTCTAATTTCTGGGTTGGTGCGAGAAGACAATGATGTTTGCTGATCTATCGAAGAAATCTGCATGAGGTTTATTATAGTCTATCGTGGGTTTTCTTGAAGCAGGTAGAGTGTCATATATTCATATTGGTTATTGGGATAGTAATGAAGATCCAAAAAGCGCTGTAATTCAGGAAATTTATCTGGTTCATTATCCATGACAACGATTAATTTTGGCATTTCTCTTTTAATTTGTTCCAAAGTATTTAAATGATCTTGAAAATCCTTGATGTGAAAAGAAACAGTAAAGCGTGAAGTGGGAGTAGTTTGAGTGAGTGCATAAAGTGCTGGGTTGGTTCCCCAAATAAAAATGCGATGACCATTCAAACCACGAATTACTTCAGCAGCTTGATAATTACCTTCGACCAAAGTATCAAAAGAATAATCATATTCATCTTGAGTAATTTGACCAGTGATTAATTTGAAAAATTTACCGTAATACTCACTTGTTAAATAGGGTTTTAAATTTAGCAAACCTGCGGCAATTAATGGCAAAATCAGCAAACCCAGAGCAGAAAGAATCATGGTTTTGCGCATTCCTACTCTGAATGATTGCCATAGTTCTATAAGCAGTAATGAAAAAGCTGGCACCAACTGAATAAAGTAGTGAGGATAAGGACGATTGGATAGTAAGACAGCAAACAAACTCAAGGCAAACCAGCCAGCGATAAATTGAAAACGTGGAGTGTATTTTTTCCAAAAACTCAAACCCAGCAAAATGCTACTCAAAATCAAAGTTTTTCCCGGTAAAGTAAATAAAAACTCCAATAAAGGATTGGTAAGTTGCGGTTGCCAGCTACTGGCATAACGGAAGTTATAAAGCAGACCGTAACTTAGGTAATCTTGACCAGATCCCTGAGAAACAAAATAAATAATGGACAAACCGATGGGAAACAGTAAGCCTAAGAATAACCAACCGGACTTGACCAAAAACTGCCAAACTGCCTTTAAATTTTTTTGCCAATCATTTTTTTGCACAGTCAAGACAGCTGCTAGGGAAAACCAGCCCAATAATAAACTTACTCCAAAATCCAATAATCCCGGTACTTTGGTTAGCACCCCCAGCCCAAAGAAAAATCCAGAGGCAACTAATAATAAAATTTCTTTTGGTACCGTTGCCAAAGCCTGCTGCGATCTACCGCTCAAAAAATTTTGCCAAAGTGCAGTTTTGGCAATGAACCAGAATCCTGTCAGGACAAAACCCAACACAAACAGTTCTCCATTGGGAATATGACCCTCCAACCAAGGGAGAGTAGTTAATAAAACAAAGATTAAGGCACTGATGAAGGCAAGTTTGGTTTTTTTAAATAAAGCTTTGGCTAGCAAGAAAAAAAGAATGGCAGTAACCATCATCCAACCTAGATTTAAAAGTCGAAAACTAAATTGATTGGGGACCATAGCTAGATAATAAATTAAAGGAGTCTTATGATCGATAATATCGGTATAAAGCCTTAACCCTTGGCGCAGACCCGTACCAATCGTCAAATAAATAGCCTCATCCCCGTACCAGTAGGGTTCAAAAAAATTGGGAATACGCAATAATACAGTGACCAATAGTAAAATTAAGGCCTCTTTATACTCATCACATTTTTGATCAATTTTCTTTAGGAATTTGTGCACAACATCAGTGTACACACATTTTAGGGTAGCACTCAAGATGGGAAACTCAAACTTTTTCGGTGACTTTGTATTCTATGTATTTACCCAACATCAATCTAGTGTGAGCATCAATTCCAGGTAGAGCCGAGAAAAAGAAACCCACTACAGGTAAAAGTACAAACTCCAAAGGTTGAAGAACATAAGAAAGTAGTTTGCGTTTATTGGGTCTGGGAGGACGATTGATGGCATCCAAGACAAAAATAGCAATGAATGAAACCAAGGATAAAGTCAGAAGAGTGGAAGTTACTTGAGGTAAGGTTTTGCCGATAATAGTTCGGCTAAACTCATCGTTGAGCAGAGGAGGTAAAATAGCAGAAACCGTAATAGCAAACCAATTGACTGGCCACAAAAAATGATCCTCGATAACTTTCAGGACTCTCAGAAATTTATTCCAAAAAGGAGCGTCGTTCAAAACAAATTGGCGAATGATATAAGCATCATCGCTCACTCCCCAAGCCCAACGCTTCAATTGTTCGTATTGATTAAACATAGTTTTCCAAAAACCATGAGCCTGAGCTGCGTCGGCATAAACAGGTAAAAAGATGGGGTTAACCTGAAAATCTCCGTGTTTGGCAAAATAAGATTTGAAAAATAAACGATAATCTTCTGGAATAACATCAGTATCCCAGTAACCTATTTCATCAACGTGTTTCAGAGAAGTGGAGTAGCTGGAAAAATTGATCAAGCGATCACGGCGCATCAGGATATACATTTGAGTTACAGAAAAAATAGAAGACATTACTCTGACTGGTGAAGGTACTTCCCAAATATTATTGTAAAAAGCAATCCCTCCCTGCCAAATTTTATTGTAAGGTTTCTCAACGGTCAAAAATTCATAAGTCAAGTTTGCAAAGTAATGAGAATGGAATTTGGCATCAGCGTCCTCGCTAGTAATAGTAACATTTTCAATAGGGATTTTACATTGATCTACCAATATTTTTTTGGCTTCTTTGGCTCCCCATGAAGTATTGGCTGATTTGCCCTTTACTTCTCCTTCAATATCCGGGTGAAAAGTAGACCACAAGTGGCCAAATTTTTTAGCAAATTTTTGAGTCAATTTTTTGGCTTTATCTCTGGCAACTTTACCCTCACGATCTTCAAAAGAAAGCATGACGTGCAGATTCTCAATGGGATATGATTGGTTCACTAATGCTGCCAAAGTTCTCTCTAAAGTAGTGAGTGGTTCCTGATAAGTAGGAATAACAATAATATGATGAATCTTATTCCATTTTTGAGGAAAGTTTTTCTTTAGGTCGGCAATCCAATCGAATTTAGAAGAAGCCTTGATTTTAAAATGAGCAGCAACAGACAAAACTGCCACCATCAGTGAACGATAAAACCAATAAACGGAAAAAGTAATCACGTAGTAAGCCACAATATTGGGCACAACAAATGAGCCCCAAATCGGAAATAAAATCAGCGACCAGGAAAATACTCCAGGCAAGATTTCCAAAGCTCGTTGGGTGCGGACAGGATGACGTTGAAAATACCGGCGAATCATGGCAGGGGTATTGTACCTTGTTGGAAAGTTTATTTCACGAAATCATGTTTGAAAAACTTTTGGGTGTTTTGAAAAATTTGATCAAGGTCTAAATTAAGCTGTTGTTCTACAAACTCGGCCGTTTGCCGAATCATCCAAGGTTCACAAACTTTCCCTCGATGATTTTGTGGTGGCAAAAATGGGGCATCGGTCTCGATTAGTAGTCGGTCGGCCGGCGCACCTTTAATTAAATCTCGAATGTCTTGAGCTTTTGGATAAGTAATGTTGGCATCAAAGCCGAGATAGGCACCCAGTTCTATCGCTTCTTTAATATAATCTTTTGATCCAGAAGCACAATGTAGTACAAAAGGTTGATTATCAGTGAGCTCATCTTTGAGAATGGCCAAAGTTTCTTGATAAGCTCGCTCGGTTTTATCTCTGACATGAATAATTAGAGGTAATTTAGTTTGCTGTGCAAACTTGATTTGCCAACGAAAAACTTCTTTTTGTTGTTGAATAATTTCTTCAAATTCTTCACTACTCCGATCAAGTCTAAAAAAATCCAGACCGGTTTCACCTATGGCGTGAATTTCTTTTTGTTGCCAAATGATTGCTGCTTGATCAAGTTGCTTTAGAGTTGTTTCGTGAGCATGAATGGGGTGTACACCCACGGTCGCCAATAAATTTGGCTCACTTTGAGCAATTTTTATAGCCAAATCAGAAGTCTCAATCATTGTGCCAACTACTACGGCACCCACCACTCCTTTAGCTTGTGCATTTTGCCAGTGATCCTGCCAGCTCATTTGTAGTAATGGATCATCATCTTTTAAATCAAAAATAAAGCGCTGACCTGAAAAAAGAGGCTCCATGTTGTAATGGCAATGAGTATCAATGATCAGCATAATTAATTTTCCAAACGAGGAAAGAGTGGTTGGAGTGATACGATTTTTTCTTGACCAAAATGATGAGCGATAAATTCTGCAGTTTTTGGCATGAAAGGAGTGAGCATCTTGCTGATGACCAAAATTGTTTTAATTGCTTCATCGAGGATTGGTTGGGCTTGGTCGGTTGTTAGTTGCCAGGGTTTTGTTTCAGCCAGATCTTCATCAAGTTCTGTCATCATCGTTTGGCACTGACTGAGTGCTTCTGCCAATTGAAAATCATCCATTTTAACCAAATATTCAGTTGGTAAACTCGATTCTTGTAGTTGATGGGTAAAATCATTTTTTTCGCATAATTTTGCCACTCTGGAACATAAATTACCCAAGCCATTGGCCAAGTTTGCTGTATAAACAACATCAAGTTTTTCCCAGGTAACATCGATATCCTTATCAAAGGGTCCTAGATTCATTAATAAATAACGAGTAGCATCAACTCCATAACGCTCAACCATCTCAGTTGGTGAAATAACATTGCCCAAAGATTTGCTCATTTTTTGACCAGCGATACTGATGAAACCATTGATGAGAATTTGTTTGGCGGTTGGTAGACCGGCAGCCATCAACATTGCTTGCCACATGGCTGATTGTTGTCTGAGATTATCTTTGCCAGCCAGTTGAATGCCTGGCCAAAACAAAGCATATTCACCAGTTTCACTTTCATCAGGCCAGCCCAAAGTAGAAATATAATTGATCAAGGCATCAAACCAAACATACATCACGTGAGCTTCATCTCCTGGTACGGAAATACCCCAGGGCATTTTGTTTTTGAGTCTAGAAATACTGAAATCTTGCAGGCCTCCTTTGACAAAAGCAGTGATTTCTTTCATTTTACTTTCAGGTTTGACAAACTCGGGATTGTTTTGATAAAGACTTAATAATTTTGTTTGGAACTCAGAAAATTTAAAAAAATAATTTTCTTCTTCACGCAGTTCTAGTTCTTGATGTGGATGGAGTGAACAGTGTCCATCAATCAGCTCCGACTCAGTTTTTTCCAACTCACAGCCGATGCAATATTTGGTTTTGTAATTTTTTTTATAAATATAACCCCGCTCATCACAGCGACGCCAAAATTCTTGAGTAGCTTCTTGATGATGTTTGGCAGTGGTGCGTAAAAAATGAGTGTAACTTAGGTTGAGTAAGATTTTTAAATCTTCAAACTTGGCAGCATATTCATCGGCATAAGCTTGGGGATCTTGATCAAGTTTTTGGGCTTCTTGATAAATTTTTTGACCATGTTCATCAGTGCCGGTATTAAAAATAACTTGCTTGCTGAGTAGCTCGCGTTGATAGCGAGCGATCACATCTCCTGCCACGATTTCTAGAGCAAAACCAATGTGTGGAGCAGCATTGACATAAGGCAAAGTGGTGGTGAGATAAAAATTTTGGTCAGTCACATCAAGTATTATAGGTGGTTTTTTGTTATTCTGAAACTGCAACTTAGAATTAACTACGACTTGGAATCAATAGCAACTTAAGTCCGGCGCTTTTTCCACAATATTCTCAATCCATAGCCAATGACTCCCATTAGCAGAGCACTTCCCCAAGCCCATAAATCCAAATTAAAATCTTGTAATTTGAGAAATAAAAGCCACTGAATGACGATTGTAATCAAAATCCCCCAACGTTTGCTCAGGGTAATGAAAGTGAAGAAAAAGAAATTGGCTGGTAGCAGTAATGCGTGAAAAGGCAGGTAGCTGTTGGGAAAGATGAGGTTGCTTATTTTACCTGGTCGAATCTTGGTTACTAACCAAAAAACAGCAATATAAAACAATAAAGCCAAGATTAATAATGGCACAAATCGCCAGCGATTGGTGGTTACTCGCCGTAATTCTTTAGCATTTTCCCGCAATTGTTTTTTTGGTTGAGTAAAAATTTGTCTAGTTTGATCTTGAGATGAAGGCTTGAGACGAGAGCGGGCTTTTTGTTTATTTGGCATGGTATTGACTTGCTCGTGTGCGTTATACTCCAGTAGTATATGTCACTTGGAACTATTTTGTTAATTCTAGTAGTAATTGCCGGGTTTACTTGGTTGTATTTTGGTTTACGTCAATTATTACTGCAAAAACCAGATGAAAGCGATCTGGAAGGATTGGTAAATAAGGTTTTCGGCATGAGCGTGCCCAAAATTGCAGCTCAAAGTAAAGAGATTCTGAGTGGTGAAAAAGAGGCAATCAAGGTTGATTTGGAAAACAAACAGCGAGCCATTGAAAAACTGGTTACCAATTTGCAACAAGACTTACAAGAACGACAAAAAGAAATTCGCAGTCTAGAACAAGACAGGGTCCGGAAATTTTCAGAAATTACCACCACGCTTTCCGAACATCGTAAACTAACTGAAGAGCTGAAAACCTCCACCCAACAGTTATCCAAAGTGTTATCAGATAATCAAAAACGAGGAGCTTGGGGTGAGCGCATCATCGAGGATTTATTACAATCAGGTGGTTTGGTGGAAGGCGTGCATTATGTGCGTCAAACCAAACAAGCCAACTCTACTTTGAAACCGGATATTACTTTGTTATTACCAGAGAATCGCAATATTCCTGTAGATGTCAAATTTCCTTATCAAGCCATTCAAAAAATCAGTGCTGCTCAATCAACCAAAGAAAAACAGGAATATGCCAAAGAATTTAAAGTTGATGTAAAGGCAAAAATTGATAAAGTATCAGAATATATTGATCCAGCGTCTGATACTTTGGATTATGCCATTTTATTTGTTCCCAATGAAATGATTTTTTCTTTCATCAATCAGAGTTATCCAGAATTAATTGATTATGCCATTGAAAAACGAGTAATCATTGTTTCACCTTTTACTTTTTTGATTGTTGCTAGTACGGTGCGGGAAAGCTATCGCAATTTCATGATTGGCGGCAAACTCAAGCGAGTGGTGAAATATATTGATGAATTTGTGGGTGAATGGGGAAAGTTCAGGGATGAGTTTGAGAAGTTTGGCAGGTCTATAGATACTTTGCGCACTGGATATGAAAAAATTACTTCCACTAGAACTAAACAACTAGAGCGCAAGATCGAGAAAATCGATAATTATAGACAAGGCTCCGGAGATTTTTTAAGCGATAAAAAATCAAAAAAATTAATTTCTTAAGTGAGTGTCAAAAAAACTCAGATCACGCTGAACAACGGTGTTCCAGTCTGGTTGTAGATTATGATCTGCTCTGGGATAAGTAAAATAAGTGAGATCAGTTGCCGACAGTTCAATGTCTTTTGAAACTGCTCGGCGTTTATTTTCTGTTTCTACTTTATCTACAAACTCATCAGACCAAGTTTGAGGAGCGGCTTCATCGACTGCTCCGTGATGAATTTGAATAAAACCAGTGAGTCGATTGAGGTATTGGGTGAGACTAAACTCACGTGCATCATAATCTTGTTCAAATAATGCTACCCAGGCTCTAGCTTCACGACCCTCATCTTCGTTTTCATCACTATAGAACAAAACTGAATAAGGAAAAGGCGAGGTAACAGGGGCCCAAAGAGTGGTGGGAATTGGTTCGCCCAAGATTTCCAAAAGAGTTAGTGCAACTTGACCGCCATTACTGTGGGCCCAGATCCCTAGATTTTGTGCATCTAGTAAAACGGTGTGATCAGATAGTAAAGAAGGGCGAAGAGTAGGATTGGCCTTAATAGAGTTGATTAATTCAATCACATTGATGGGCTTGATAAAACGAGCTTCCCAGACGTCTACTGGTTCTGGATCGCTCTCACCAAATCCCAAAAAATCCGGTGCCAAGGTCACATATCCGTTTTCTGCCAGTATGGCTGCGACGTTTTTGGTGCCTATACCGGTTTGATAGGTTTCTACAGGAACATAACCTCTGAGCATAATAATGACCGGAGTAGGAGTGGTTTGATCTGCGGTTGGTGCAAGTAATGGCTTGGGAATATTTAATTGGCCAGTGATTTTACGATTGGTGGATTGATAGGTAAATAAAAAACTGGTAATTTTGTCAGTTTCTTCCAGTACTTTTTCTACAGTAATGTTGCTGGGGGTATAGCGACGTTTGGCCAAATTTGCGATGGTGTATTGTTGATAAGGTCGTTTGGGTTCCAGCTCAATAGTGCCGAAAGGAGACAAAAGGGCAGCATCTTTTCCCAAATCCAAAAAATGTCCCAAATAGAAACCAGCCAAAAAAATTATTGCTACCAAAAAACCAGTAAATAAATATTTGCTAAAACTCACGAGCACATTGTAACCGAAAACCAAACTTTATTCTTTAAATAAGAATCTCAAGTCAGAAAAATAGTGATTTTCAGCTATAATAATGAATATGACACAACGCACTCTCATTATAGAAACCTTAAATAAAGCTGGTAAATCAGTTATTTTAAAAGGATGGGTGGATACCAAACGTGACCACGGCAAGATTACTTTTATTGATTTGCGAGATCGTACGGGCAAGATTCAGTGTGTGGGAATAGGTCAGATGAGTGAGCTGACCATAGAATCAGTAGTGGAAATCGAGGGTTTGGTAAAAGAGCGTCCGGCAAATTTGGTCAATCCCCATCAATTGACTGGTTCGATAGAGATTGAAGTCAAAAATTATCAAATACTAAATAAAGCAGTCGAGCTACCTATTACTCTTGATACTGATGGTCGCGAGATTGGTGAAGAACCGCGTTTAAAACACCGTTATTTGGATCTTCGCCGAGAAAGAATGCAAAGAATCATGCGTTTGCGCTCTCAATTTCTTAGAGAAATTCGTGAAGCTTTATACAAAAGTGATTTTGTGGAGATTGAGACGCCGATGTTGACCAAATCTACCAAAGAGGGAGCCAGAGATTTTCTAGTTCCTTCTCGTTTTCAACCAGGTAAATTTTATGCTCTACCTCAAAGTCCCCAACAATACAAACAATTACTGATGACAGCTGGTTTTGAGCGTTATTTTCAAGTGGCACGCTGTATTCGCGATGAAGATCTGCGAGCTGATCGTGGTTTTGAGTTTACTCAGTTGGATTTGGAAATGAGTTTTGTAGATCGGCAAGCTGTGATGAATGAAATAGAAATGGTTGTCAAGCAAGCAGTCAAAACCGTAGGTGGCAAACTTCAGCAAGAACAATTTCCAGTAGTTACTTACCAAGAAGCTATGGATAAATATGGTGAGGACCGTTTTGATTTACGGACAGAAGAGGAAAAAGAGAATGGGACGCTAGCTTTTGCTTGGGTAGTTGATTTTCCATTTTTCAAAAAAGTAGATAAAAAAGATGTAGCAGAGACTCGCGATAGTAAAAGCGGGTGGACCTTTACTCATAATCCCTTTAGTGCTCCTTTGCCAGAATATGAAACTGATCACCTGGCTGGTAAAAATACTGACAAGATTTTGACTACCCAATACGATCTGGTTTGCAATGGTTATGAAGTGGGTGGAGGCAGTATTCGTGCTCATACCCCAGAAGCCTTACAAGCGACTTTCAAGACTATGGGTTATTCTGCAGAAGAAATTGAATCAGGAGTGGGTCATATGCTCAAGGCTTTTGCAGTAGGCACTCCTCCCCATGGCGGAATTGCTCTTGGTTTAGATCGCTTGGTAATGCTTTTGGCAGGAGAGACCTCACTCAAAGAAACTATTGCTTTTCCTATGACTTCCACTGGTCGAACTGCAGTCATGGATGCTCCAAATGAGGCCTCTGATGAGCAATTGACGGAACTGGGAATTAAAATAGTTGGATCTTCAAAAAAACAATCGCACTAGAGCATTTTCTATAAACATCCTACAATAAACCTTGTGAGAAATTTCGGTAAATGGTATTTAGCAATAGTATTGATAGCAATAACTCTGGTTTCCTGGGTATTGATCGATACTAAATTGATTTGGCATCCTGCTGATTATCAAACTGTGGCTTTATTGCCGTCGGTGTTGGCTCCTGTTTTGGAGGCAACTAATTCAGCTCAAGCTTTATTGACAAAAGCTGAACTTGAGAAGAATCTTACCGCCCAAGCCTATCTGGTTATTGATTTAGAATCACAAGCAATTTTGTTGCAAAAAAATACAGAGCAACGTTTACCTCCAGCTTCTACTACCAAATTAATGACTGCTCTGACTGTTCTTGATCAATATGATTTAAATGAAGTAGTGAAGGTGTCGAGTGCTGCAGTTTTGGAAAACAATGGGGGAGGTTTATTTCCTGATGAAAAATTGACGGTGAGAGATTTATTGGTTAGTTTATTGATCAGTAGTGCCAACGACTCAGCTTTTGCTTTGGCCGAGCATCATCCTGGTGGTCAAGCAGAATTTATAAGACTGATGAATCAGCAAGCCAAAAATTTACGTTTATATGATACTTTTTTTGGCAATCCAGCTGGTTATGACGAACCCATCAATCTAACTACAGCTCGCGATCTTTGGCTTTTATCTTGGGCAGCTTTTCAAGAACCGATGCTATTGGAATGGCTTAGTTTAGAGAATGCAATTATTTATGATGTCGAAAAAAGTACTCGTCATTTTTTATTTACGACCAATGAATTACTAGGTCATGATTCTAGAATTTTGGCAGGCAAGACCGGCACCACAAAATTGGCTCATGAGGTTTTGGTGAGTTTGGCTGATCATCAAGGCCATTTATTATTGCTGGTGGTGATGGGTAGTGCCGATCGTTATGCCGACACGCAAATAATGTTAAATTGGTTGACTAATAACTTAAGCTGGGAAAGTTTCTAAGATTTATAGATCTTGAATCATGATCTTGGTACTCCCCAGCTCGACAGAAACCAGCTAAAATAGTGATATGGCTACCAGATCATCAAACTCTACAAACACAGGTTCTTTAACGATGGCCACTCGTTTGGGTAGAAAGGCTGTTAAGTACGGAATTATTGCTTTGGTAGTAATGATTGTTGGCAGAATGTTATTGACGGCAGCCGTAGAATTTTGGCGATCTATCAATCCACCTCCACCCCCGCCTCCCACTGTTGGTTTTGGTCTGTTACCCAAATTGCTTTTTCCTACACAAACAGATAAAGAAAAACCAAAAAGTTTCAAGCTGGAAACCGGTTTGGGCAATCGGCTACCAGAACTCAAAGAGGATCGTGCCAAAGTATTTTTAAGCCCCAAAGTCATCCCCAATTTATTGGCTGATCAGGAAGTTAAACAGATAGCAGCCGGCCTTGGATTTATTTTTGAACCAGAATTATTAACCTCTCGTCTTTATCGTTGGACAAAAACTGGCACTCTGGATTCTAGTCTAGAGATTGATTTACAAACCAAAAACTTTTTATTGGAAACTAATTACTTAACCAAACCCGAATTGGTAACAAACGCCAGCAGACTACCTGAAGAATTTGAGGCAGTAAGAAGAGTCAAGGCCTTTCTGGATAGAGTTGATTTATTACCTGTAGACGTAGCCACCAACGCTGGCGAGGTAATTTTTCTAAAATCATTGGGAAATAAATTGGAAAAAGCTTTTTCTCTGTCAGATGCTGATTTTTTACAAATTAATTTGGATCGCACGCCCATCGATGGTGTGGAGATGTATAGTCCAGAGCCAGACAAAGGAGTGATTACCGCAATTTTATCTGGAGTTTTATCTGGTCAAGAAAGCATCGTGAGACTGGAGAATCATTATCGACCCATAGATTATACTCAAGTAGAAACTTATCCACTGCGTTCAGCCAAATCTGCCTGGCAAATTTTACAGACAGGAGAAGGTTTTATTGCTCGCAGTGTTGGTGAAGAAGTGGTGGTGCGCAAAGTTACTCTGGGTTACTATGAGGACTGGTTCAATGAACAAGCCTACCTACAGCCAATCTATGTTTTTAGTGGAGATAATGATTTTGTTGGCTATGTACAAGCAATTGATCCTCAATACATTAGTCAATAGAAAATAATATGAAAAATTCTTCCCCAGCGGTTGTACGTACCAGAATGGCTCCCAGTCCCACGGGAGAAATGCACGTGGGTAGCATGGCCATGTTGTTAAAAAATTATGCTTGGGCCAAAAAAAATCATGGCCAGTTTGTTTTACGTATCGAAGATACCGATAAGGTGAGAGAAATAGCAGGAGCTGTCAAGGAAATTCAGCAAGTAATTCGAGATTATGGTTTAGATTGGGATGAAGGTCCAGAAAAGGGTGGTCCCCATGCTCCCTATATTCAATCTCAGCGTTTGGAAACTTACCGAGAACATGCGGAGAAATTGGTTGAACTGGACAAAGCCTATTATTGTTTTTGCACCAAAGAACGATTGGAACAAATAAAAGCGGAGCAAAAAAATAATAAACAACCACCCAAATATGATAAGCATTGTCGTAATTTATCTAGAGAAGAAGCCTTGACTCGCAAAAATGCTGGCGAGGCTTGCGTAATCAGATTGAAGGTGCCGGAGAATCAACCCGTGATCGTCAATGATTTGTTGCGTGGAGAAATCAAGATTGATTCTAGTGAGGTTGATGATCAAGTATTAATGAAATCAGATGGTTATCCTACTTATCATTTGGGAGTAGTGGTAGACGATCATTTGATGAACATCACTCATATTTTACGAGGAGAAGAATGGATTAGTTCAGCTCCCAAACACGTTTTGCTTTATGAGGCTTTTGGTTGGGAAAAACCTGTTTTTGCTCATATACCAGTCTTTTTAAATCCTGATGGCAAAGGAAAAATGAGCAAACGCAAGGGAACTGTTTCGGCTCGTTCTTTTTTGGAGAAAGGTTATTTACCAGAAGCCATGCTCAACTTTTTCATGATCCTGGGTTGGGCTCGTGAAGATCAAAGAGAGATAATGAATCTTGCTGAGTATATTCAAGAATTTGATCCCAGTGAAGTGAGTCTCAAATCAGTTGTGTTTGATTTGCAAAAACTAAATTGGTTAAATGGTGTTTATATTCGCCAGTTATCAATAGATGAATTGGAACGACGCTTAGAACCATTCCTGCCAAAAGATTTTCCTAGAGAAAAATCAACGGCAATTTTACCCTTGGTGATGGAACGATTGGTAACTTTGGCAGATGTTGAAGAACTGACTGAGTTTTTTTATCGACCTATCAAACTAGATTTACAGCTTTTATTGAAAAAAGCTGATGCTTTATTGGTTAGCAATCAGCTTATGGCAGTGATCAAAAAATTGACGGATGGGAGCTGGAGTGTCACAGAAATAGAAAAACAATTGAGAACTCTGCAAGCAGAACATGATTGGCATAAAGGTCAATTTTTTATGATGTTGCGTTTGACAGTAACCGGCAAGAAAGCCACTCCACCGTTATTTGAGACAATGGCGGTTTTGGGTAAAGACTTGGTTTCAGAGCGATTAAATGATGCTTTATCAGCAATTAATGATTTGTAATAAAAATTGATGGGACTGTGTAGATAAACAATTATGAGTACCAAAATTAATCATTCTGCTCGTGTAAGAAAAGCTTTTTTGGATAGAATCCGGAGCTTGAATTTGCGTACCACCTCACAGCAGTTACTGGCAGCTCTTTCATTATCTGGACAAATTGCCATGCATCAACCCAATATGCAAGGAGAAATTCCTCAAGTGAGGGCGGTTGAACAAATGAAAAAAGAAGCGGAGCTAACTTCTCAAGTAACTCAAGAAGAACATCAAGAAGTCATAGCCAAAATGACTGGTTTTGCCAATCGCGCCCCTGGACATTTAGCCAAAGAAGAAGAACTTTATTTGGAACAACAATTGGTAGATATGCTGCAATTTGAAGTGACGGCCGAACTAGACGGCCATCGTCTCAATCATAGTATCGGGGTAATGGGTGGTGAGCAACATTTAATGCGTTTTCCCGGTGACAGCATTACTCAACATGATGCCTATCAAGAAGCTGGCATGGCTCCCAACCGAGGTGCATTTGGTTGGTTTACTGAAAGTGGCCAATTAACACCAGAAACTATTTTGCGAGAAAAATATTATTTTGCTGTGCAAACAATGTATTTACCAGATTGGAACGAAAATTATCAAACTCTAAAACCTTGGTATAAATTTCGTAAAATGATTGTTATCAATCCAGCCGAAGAATTGGCTGTAGTGGGTGTGGTGGGAGATGCTGGTCCAGCTCAATGGGTAAAAAAACAGTTTGGTGGATCTCCAGAAGTTATCCGTGAAGGAAAAATTTGGAGCCCCAAAACTCATGGCAGGATTTTATTGTTTTTTGTAGATGATCCAGAGGACAAAATACCTTTGGGTCCGATTGATTTGAGTTGGGGAGCTGAGAGAAGTTTTTCGGTTGTTGGAACTGATGTTGGTGATGAAACTGTTGAGGAGCAGGACTTATGATCACGATCAATTTATTTATCGGTTCTCGTTATCCCATAGACAGACAGAAATTGCGCCAATCTGCGCAACAAATATTGGAAAAAAAAGGTATCAATCATGCCCAATTGGATATTTTAGTAGTTGGTAAAAGAAAAATACAGACACTCAATGAGCAAAAACTCAAACATCAAGGTCCCACAGACGTACTATCTTTTCCTCATCACGATAAAGGACAATTGCAAGAAGTGCCTTTGCCTGCAGAAGTCCCCCCTCATTTGGGAGATATTGTGATAAGCTTTCCTGAAGCAGTGAGAATGGCTCGTAGATTTGGTAAACGAGTAGATGATCAGTTGTGTTTTTATCTTGAACATGGCTTAATGCATCTGCTGGGTTATCATCACGAATAAGCTATTTTGGCTATCAATTATTAACCTAATCTAGTAAATTATTATTATGGCTTGGCAAAGAAAACATCGTCCCAAATTAGTGGCACAACTGCATTTGACCAACATCAAGCAGTCCTTACAGCAGATGATGGAACAAGGGAAATTTCCTCAAGTTTTGCTTTTCGCAGGTCCCAAAGGTACGGGCAAAACATCAGCTTCTAGAATCATTGGCAATTTACTCAATGATCCCAAAAATGCTCAATTGGTCGATGAAGTTTTTTTCAATAAACCCGGAGCCAAACTCAAAAAATTTCAAGAACCAGATATAGATTCCGAGTTTGCTCGTCGTATTTATGAGGGTAATTCCTATGTTGTTCAAGAGATGGATGCAGCTTCTTACCGAGGGATTGATGATGTGCGAGCGCTCAAAGAACGAGTGATGTTGCCACCTCAGGAAGGGAAAATAGCAGTTTATATTTTGGATGAGGCCCACATGTTTACGACAGAAGCCTTCAATGCGCTCTTAAAATTATTAGAAGAGCCACCAGCTCATGCGGTGTTTATTTTGGCTACTACGGAATTGCACAAAATTCCGGCCACCATTGCTTCTAGAAGTACCAAGCTTGATTTTCGTAAGGCTACCAGTGAGGAAATGCTGGCTGCTCTGGAATTTGTAGCCAAAGCAGAAAAATTAAAATATGAGCAAGAAGCTTTGGCAGAAATTGCCAAAAGAGCTGATGGCAGTTTTCGCGATGCAGTCAAGTTATTGGAGTTGGTAGCTCAAAGTGGTGGTGTTTCCAGTGAAATAGTCAATCTCACTTTAGGTCACAGTGCCCAACAAAAAATCGATCAACTATTGGCAGCCGTTTTACAAAAGGATGCTCCAGCTGTTACCAGCATTATTCATACTCTACGAGAGCAAAATGTTCAGGAAAATTATTTTTATAAAGTGCTTTTTAGCACTTTACATCAGGCTATTATTCAAGAAAGCTTGAAAGGAAAATCTGCGGATAAATTAACTGCCAAAATAGCTCGTTTTTTATTACAAGAATTATTAAAAATTAATCTTCAACAATACTCACCGATTCCTTTTTTACCGTTAGAACTAGCTTTACTAGACATTATTGAACGAGCCCAACAGAAATCAGGTCCTACTACCAAAAAAAAAATAAAAAATCCTGAAAAATTAGTTGAAGAACCAAGTCCTGCAACAATTATCAAGAATTTTCAGAAAACTGAACTGAGTTCTCCATCAGCCACACTCGTTGAAAGCAAGATTTTATCTGAAACGGTTTTACCTGTAGTAGATAAAGATTTACAAAGATTGGGCAAGGTTTTATTGGAACAATGGGAGCAGTTTTTACAAGTAGTTCAACAAAGAAATGCTACTTTGGCTGCACTTTTACGTTCTGGCAAACCAACTCTAACCGATGACGGAATTCCTCAAGTGGGAGTTTTTTATAAATTTCACCAAGAGCAGTTACAACAACAAAAATATATGAGCTTAATTCAAGACTGCGCCAAAGATGTAGTGGGAGCTTCATTGCCATTACAAGTGGCTCTGCGTCATACTCCGCAAGGAGCGGCTTTGGTGGAGGTAGAAGAAAAACAAGACAACTTAGCTGAGCTGGCAGAAGAAGTTTTGTTGTAAATAAGTAATGTAGTACAATAAGAACCTAATTTAGAAAGGAAAAGTATGGCAAATCCATTAAAAGCGCTTGGAGATTTAAATAAATTGAGAACTCAAGCCAAAAAAATGCAACAAGATTTGGCTATGGAAGAAATTCGCGTAGAAGAAGGCGATATCGTGGTAGTTATCTCTGGTGATCAGAAAATTAAACAATTTTCTGTGCAAGGAGTAACTAGTGATGAAGCAGTAGCGGTTTTGAATCAAGCAATTAAAAAATCTCAAGAATTGGCGGCTAAAAAACTACAATCCATGACCGGTGGTCTGGGAGGTATGTTTGGCGGTGGTAATTAATTTTTTTTAAATTGCTCAATAACCCCCGTTTTTTAGTCGGGGGTTTTATTTTTTATTAATTAGATTTATTAATTAAATTTTTTGGCTAAAGTTTTATTTTTTATATGTCAAAAATTTTATTTGCGACCAGAAACAGTAATAAACTGCGTGAAGCCCAAGAAATTTTGGTAGACCTTGAATTACTTTCTCCAACAGTTATTTCCGCTTTAAAAAACATTGATCCAGCAGAAACAGGTGCTACTTTTGAAGAGAATGCAAAGCTCAAAGCCCGAGCCTATGGTCGGGCAAGCGGATTGCCCGTGATTGCAGAAGACGCTGGCTTGGAAGTGGCAAGCTTGAATAATCAACCCGGTGTTCATTCAGCCAGATTTATTGCAGGAGCTGATCGGGACAGATATCTCAAAGTCCTTGATCTTTTAAAGGAACAAACTGATCGTCAGGCAAGATTTGTAGCGGTTATTTGTTGGTATGATCCTGCTAATAACGAAACAAAATTATTTCGCGGAACAGTAACAGGTCAAATTGCTCAGGAGCCACGAGGAACTAGTGGATTCGGTTATGATCCAATTTTTATTCCCAAAGGATATGATCAAACATTTGGTGAGCTTGAGGCAAATGTCAAACATCAGCTCAGTCATAGAAAGAAAGCACTATCAGCTTTTTATGATTGGTGGCAAGCCCGCTCGGTTAATTTACTAACTTGATAGTTTCTAATCCGACAAGCCTTTGGTGATTTTTGTTTTAGCTTTTGGTGCAAAATCTTGCAGTGTTTTGGTTGTGATTATTGGTTTAACAAATTTCTCAATCAAGGCTTGAGTCTCAACTACATTCAACTCTTTGAATAAAAAAGCAAATCGATCAGCCAGAGAGTCGCGCAGTTTTTTTCTTGTTTCCTCTGGTAGTTCCCAGAGTTCTTGCTTAAATCGTCCCAAGGCTTTTTTACGCAACTCATAATGAAATTGCTCTGGAGTTTGCTTTTCTTTTTGCTCATCATGATGTTGCTGATCAATGTAGTCATACATTTTTTTCAACAATTGTTTGGGAAAAGCCGGATGATCAAGTATGAGGTTTTGAAAACCAGTAGCGAGATGCACTTCTAAGGCACTAAACTTCACGAATTGATTAAAATATTGATCGGGCAGGGTAGAGGCGCCATGTTGCACTGCTCCACCAATTTTATATTTTGTTTGACAAGCCTGAGTAATATTTCTCAAGATAGTAAAGTCGACGTCGATGTTGGCTAGGCTACCATCAGCCAGCACTTTACCGCCATGACTAGTGCCGGTCTGGACACTGATTTTGCTAATTCCGGTTAATTTGCTTGGTAATTCCTTTTTAAAACCAGTCATGAAAGCAGTCAGATCAGCAACGGTGCTGTTTTTTCCACCAATATGACCGATTTCCGCTCCTACCGAGATGGTTATGCCAGTTGGTTCCAATTGACGAATTAATTGAGTGAGTTTGGCAGAATATTGATAGTTGGGAATTTGTTGTTCTGTTTCGGTGGGTTTATCCAAATCCACCAAAGTGGACATATCAATATCAATGTTATAAAAGCCAGCTTGAATAACTTCTTGAATTAATTGTTTAATGGTTTCTATTTCACCAGCTTTTGGTTGACCCATGCTACCGGCTTTGGCTTGAAAATGATCGCCCTGAATGAAAAGCGGTCCAGACCAGTTTTCACGCAAAGCTGCTGCCGTGATGACTGCCACGTATTCAAGGGGCGATTGAGCTGTATAACCCATTTCAGATCTGGCAATTTCAAAAATAATGGCTCCTACTTTATTGGTTTTGGCAGCTTGAAAAGCGGCCCGCGCCATGTCATAAGCCATGGCTCTGATATTAATGGCCGGAACGGTAAAGTTATTGGGCAATTTATCATTACCGCGGGCCAGATAGAGATCATTGATTGAGCTAGGAATAATGTTTGCCTTGACGCCTTTTTGCCAAATCGTGAAACATGCCTGTTGTTTTTCGGTATTTTTACCAAAAACGGCTTGATAGGCGAGCTGATCAATAACGTGCATAGGTTTCTTCTTTCCTTATTTATTAATTGTTATTTTTTAAGCTTTGGTTTGCCAGTGTTGTTTGGCTTCTTGATAGTCTTTTTCTTCGCTGATGTCATACCAAATACCTTGAAAAAATGAAGCGCTGAGTTGTTTTTTTTGTGCTAAATAAGGAAAAATATCCTTTTCCAAAGTAAAGTTATTTTTGGCGGGGAAAATATCAAAAATCTTGGTATCAAAAACATAAACTCCAGTATTGATGATACTAATACCGGAATCATTACTGGTATCTAGAAACTTAATGATTTTATTGCCTTGTAAAAAAACCTGGCCATACTTGAGTTCGCCCATGCGTGGCTTGACGGCCATGGTGGCCAAACTACCTTCATTGAAATGAAACTCAAATAAATTTGACAAATCTAGGGTGGTTAGAATATCGCCATAAATAACCAAAAAAGGTTTTTTATTGAGCATATTTTTGATGTTTTTTACGGCGCCACCGGTTCCCAAGGGTTTTTCTTCATAGCTATAATCAATTTTCAAACCCAATTGTTCGCCACTACCAAATAATTGTTTAATTTTTCGATTGCCTTTATTTAAACAAATAATCACTTTGGTGAGGTGGTGTTTTTTAAGAATATTAAGGGTATGGGTAAGTAAATAATTGGTATTTATTTTTTGTAAAGCTGGCGCATCACCATGCTTACCTCCCAATAGAATTACTGCTGTTTGCACACTGGGAACCAGTGATTCTTGAATGACGGTCTCAATGGCATGAGAGCGATTTTTGATAGCTTGACCATCAATGAGAGAGTCGATTTTTTTGACCAATTCTTGTGAAAGAGTGATGGTTAGGCGTGTTTTAGTTCTCATGGGAAGTTATTTTTTAAGCAATGGTTTTAAACCCGGTAATAATTTGCCACCCAATAATTCCAAAGCCGCTCCTCCAGCTGCTGATAGAAAATCAAAGCGTTTTTCAAAACCCAAGTTTTTAATGGCAGAGATAGTATCTCCTCCGCCCACTACGGTTTTGCCTTTAACTTGAGCTACGGCACTGGCAATCGCTTGAGTACCTTGAGCAAATTTCTTTTGTTCAAAAACTCCCATTGGTCCATTCCAAAAAACAGTTTTTGCTTGCAAAATGACTTCACGGAAAAGCTTCTGAGTTTTGGGGCCGATATCAACAAACATCCAGTTTTGTTTTTCTTCGGAATCATTGTCATCCGCAAGGATGATGGTTTTTTGTTTGGTGGGATGATCAAGATTATCGGTAGCGATCACATCAAAAGGATAAATGATTTTGGGTAGGGGAATATAACCGCGCAACAGCATTTTTTCAGCTTTGGTTTTACGCAATAGATTTCTAGCTATTTTTACAAAAGATATTTTTTTCTTTTTCCCACCCACTGAAGTTTCTTCCAAATAAGAGCGATAAACTTCCACGCCATCTGCCTTGAGAAAATTATTGGCCACTCCGCCACCTACCAAAACCACATTAGCGATTTCACTCAAGTTACGAATTGCTTCTACTTTATCAGAAATCTTGGCCCCGCCCACGATGGCCACAAAAGGATGTTGAGGTTTTTTAATTAATGATTCCAGATGACTGACTTCTTCGATGAGGGCAAAACCAGCTAGCGAAGGTAAATAATTGGTAACTCCCACCACGGAGGCGTGAGCTCGATGAGAAACAGCCAGACCATCATTAACAAATACTTCTGCCAGAGAAGCTAGTTGTTGCGCAAACTCGGGCGAGTTTGCTTTTTCTCCAGGATGAAAACGAGTGTTTTCCAACATTAAAATTTGTCCAGGTTCAAGATCGGCAACGGCCTTTTGAGCTTCAGGTCCGATCGAAACATTGATTTTCTTGACTGGTTGACCGAGTAATTTTTCCAAATGTTTGGCAATAGGATCTAGTTTATATTTGGCAACAAATTTACCTTCAGGACGACCTAAATGAGAGCAAATAATGATTTTAGCTTTATTTTTGAGCAGAAATTTTATGGTTGGGAGAGTAATCTGCAGACGAGTATCATCTACTATTTGATATTTTTGACCGATTTTCTGCATGGGAGTGTTGTAGTCAACCCTCAGCAAAACACGTTTATTTTTAATAAATTCGGCGCTTAGTGAACGAAGTTTCATAATTTAATTAAAAAATAAAATCAAACCTTCATTAGACGTGTTAAATAATCGTCATACTTTTATCATATAAAAATATACGAATGATGATATGGGATGTCAATCAGCAATTGTGCAAATTATTCAGCAAACTTAAGACGAGTGGCAATCAACTTTACACTCTTTGTCATTTTTGGTATTCCAGAGTAAAATACTCTTATGAAATTACCGGGCATGCAACCTCACTCAGGCGCGATCATGTTGGCGCTATATCATTTTTTGCACTTTCCTGACAAAGCCAATTTTGATATTCGTATGACTAGTCCATTTTCCAAAGTTTATCGAGTGACGCGCGAACAAGCTGCTAGAGACGTTTTGATTTTTCGTACCGGTAAGGATTGGCCTTGTTATTGTCGAGTTTACCTTAAGGAAGGTAACACTGCATTTGATCTTCATCATGATCATTCATCAGCCACAGAATCACTTCGTTTATCAGGTACTAGAATTTATTCAGGACGCCTTCATAAAGAATCTGGTTTATATGTAGAGTTTACTGGTGATTTTTGGCAACCCAAAACACTGGAATTGAAAGAAGAATATCGACTCAGCAGTGGTCTTCATGTGTCCAAGCGCTACTATGAGGTGGAAAGTGTTTGGTAGATTGATAAAGTATTAGTGGAATAATTATTAAGTTAGTTTAATTTTTTTAAGCTGTCAAACCAATTTGATAATTTGATTGAATTAGTTAGCAATAAATTAGATTAGTTATCAACTTAATTTGGTTACCAATTTATAACAAGGTGGCCAAAAGCTCTCCTGAGTAAAAAGCAATTAAAGAGGCAACTACGCCAGCCGCCGTCATTTCGAGACCGCCCCTGAGCCAATTAATGGTAGTAATTTTGGATCGTAAACTGCCTAGGATAAAAAGGACGGCGGCCACCAAAAGCAAAACCCCTTGGAAACTTACCTGAGGGAAAAAGACAATCGGAATTATTGGAATAAAACCCAGAATCATAAAGCTGACAAAAGTTACCAAACCAGAAATAAACGGCTTGGTTCTTTTAAATTTGATCTGCACTTTTTTATTAAATTGTTGTTCACTTCTTTCACCCATATAATTGCCTACGCCCATAGAAAAACCATCAGCTAACAAATTAGCTAAACCCAAAATAATGATTGTTCTAGTTGATAAATTGGCTCCAGTAGCTCCAGCCATGACGGCAAAAGTAGTAACTACTCCATCTAGGCCACCAAAAACAATATTGCGCAAGTAAATTCCTGTTTGACGATTGGACATAAATCTTAAGTTTATTTTTTTAGTTCTTTTTTGGCCCAATATTCATTCGATCGATAGAGAGATTCAAAAGTGCCGGCATCGCTCCAAAAACTCTTCAATTCTTCCCAGCCTAGAGCCTTGTCTTCGATATAAAAATTATTTACCTGGGTAATTTCCAGCTGATTGCGACCAATATAGTTGGGATCACACATGCGAATATAGTCAAAGACTTTATTGTCATATATGTAAAGACCAGTAACGGCATAATCTGATGCTGGTTTGTCTGGTTTTTCATCGATTCTAGCAATCTTGGTTTTATCTTTGGGATCAAAAACCGCCACTCCAAAACGTTTTGGGTCTGTTACTTTTTTTAGAAAAATTACGGCTCCATCTTTAAAATTGGCTATGGGTTTACTGATATCAGCATCAGTCGTATTGTCACCCAGAATTACTGCCAAATTATCGCCATCGGCAAAATCTTCAGCAATAGCCAGTGCATCAGCAATGCCACCATCTGGTTTTTCTTGATAGGCATATTCCAGATGGGTACAACCCAATTCTTGACCATTTTTGAGAGTACCCAAAAAGTCTCCCACGTGAGGACCACTAGTAATAATCATGATCTCAGTGACTCCAGCCTTTACCAGAGTTTCGATGGGATAAAAAATCATCGGCTTATTGAAAACAGGCAATAAATGTTTATTGGTTACGTGAGTGAGAGGATATAAACGAGTTCCCAGTCCTCCGGCAAGAATGACGCCCTTCATAAAATTCCTTTACAAATTTACTTTATTGACTCTTCAATCCAACGGAGTTAACTATAACATTGTTAATCAAAATTTCAAAGTTGGTGACATAAACTTTAAATGAAAAAAAGCTCGGAGCAAGAGTCTGGTTTTTTTGTTATACTTAAACTTAATATTAGTTAGCAGAGGGAGTGATATGAGCACACTTATTTCTTCTTTGACGAGCAAGCCAGTAACAGAAACGATCGATAAATTGGAACCGGCTTTCAAAGGTTTACCGCATTTACCGAAAAGTTTAGTGGAGTTTTTGGTATCAATTACTCCTTGGTTAGTTGGCTTGGGTGGAGTTTTAAATATTTTTTCTGGTTTGGGATTGTTAAGCAATTGGTTGGGCTGGGGAATGAGCTGGTGGATGAAACTGGCTGGTTTGTCACCAGTTTATTTTTTATTCGCAGGTGTTTTGCAAATCTTGGGAGGAGTAGTTTTGCTACTAGCCTTTAATCCATTGAAAATGCGTCAGATGGCTGGTTGGATTTTATTGTTTGTGAGTTTAGTAATTAGCCTTACTCAAAACTTGGTAGGATTGCTTTTCTCTTATACTAGTGGTAATTCTCTCTTTGGTACCTTATTTGGTTTATTGATTGGTTTATACGTCTTATTTGAATTTAAAGATTTTTACAAACCAATCAAGATCGCCAATAAGACTAGTAATAAATCGTCTAAGAAATAACTTGGTCTTAACCAATTTGGGCATTTGTTCTCTGCAGGCATGTTGTTTTACCAAGCTAGGGCTTTTGGTGCTAACTGGTACAGTTCAGTGATTTATTTGAACAAACTTAGTTTCCGGCAATCGAAATTTTTCAACTAAAAGATTTAATCAAAAATTTTCATGACGATTGATTATAGGATAAATTTATATTAGAATGACGGACTGAAATAATCGAGATAGACGAATAAAATTAACTCAATTTTTTTATTTTATTAGCGGATTTTATTGTTTGAAAAAGTTTGGAAAAATAAACACAAAATGACAAAAGAGACAATGTCACCATCCGCTTTTTCCATTCAAAGAGCTTTGGAGGGTTTTAGACAAGAGATTATTACTGGAACAATTTCGACAGAAACCCTGGAACAATTTTCGGCTCTATTGGCACTCTCCTACGATCAAATTTTTCAAGTAGCTGAGCACCCAAGTTTAGGAGATTTGAATTTTCACGAACTCAAAAAATTTTTGGGAGGTAAAGGAGAGGGTTTATTGGATCTTTATAAAGAAGGAGTAGTCCCACTAGGAGCAATTTTGCCTGATTTATTGGGTTTTTATTTACAAAAAAATAATTATCCAGACTATTTTCCAGATTTTTTGTGGAAGGAAATTATTACCCAGATTGAAAAAATCGAAACTTGGAATAAACAAAGCAGACGTTTTGAGAAACTCAGCCAAGTAGAATTTGCCAACAATCAAAAACCATTATTACTGGCGGTAAGATCAGGCGCTCCGTTTTCTATGCCGGGAGCTATGAATACAGTTTTGAATGTAGGTATAAATAATGAGGCAGTAAAAGCTTTAGAAAAAATGATTGGGCCAGTGGGAGCTTGGGAATGCTACTATAATTTTTTGACTAGTTATTTGCAGGCAGTTTTTAATCTTTCTCAATTGGAAATAGATGAATATTTATCTGATCAATTGGGTAAAAAACCAAACTTAAGTGAGTTGAATGATTTAAAAAAAGTCGTTGTAATTTTAAAATCCTGGCAAAAAATCCCTGAAGATCCTGCTGAGCAGTTGAGTAAATCCATTTCAGCAATCTATCGATCTTGGGATAGTCGTGCTGCCATTGCCAATCGTCGCGAGCATGGCTGGCCAGACGAAGAATTTCATACAGGAGTAAATTTATTACCCATGCTATATGGTAATGCCAGACCAGAATCCTCGACTGAATTGAGTGGTTCTGGAGTGGTTTATACCCACAACATGCTTACTGGTAAAGAAGATGTAAATTTGGCTTTTGCTCCGTATTCACAAGGCTTCACAGTAGTTAGTGGTGAAGCGAAAAAAGACCAAATTGTCAGACTTCCAGAAATTTTTTATAAGCAATTGAGAGAATTGGTTGAAGAAAAACTAGCCGGTCATTATTTATTGACTGGAGATTTTGAGTTCGTGATAGAAGCTGGCCAACTTTGGATTGTTCAAGTCAGAGAAGGCAAACCCTCACCGACAGCCAAGATTAAAATAGTTTTAGCTCTAATAGACCGAATTCTTCAGCTTGCCTCTTTTCAATCTCCAGCAGATCTAAATCAACGATTTGAAAATAAATTGTTGAGAAAATTAATCAAACCGCAAGACATTGATGCTCTAAAAAGCACTTTTACTCAAAAAGAAGAACGACGAGCGATTCAAGAGGATAGATTATTGGCTCAGGGTCATGGAATAGGAGGGGGAGTATTGGTGGGCAAACTGGCAACCAATTTTACTGATGCCGCTACTCTCTTGGAAGATGGTGATTCAGTTATCCTTGTTCAAGAATTAATTGAAAATGAAGTAGAACTGTTGAGACTAATGGGAGAGTTTAATCGGCGGTTTGCCATAGTTTCTTTTCGGGGTACAGCTCAAAGTCATGTAGCTAGCATCATCAACGCCCAGGGTGGTGTGGGAGTGATGGGTTGCGGTAATGAAGATTTGAGAATAAAAGAAGCCACCCTTTGTTTTAAAAATACCAGAATCAAAAAAGGCGATTGGTTATCGGTAAATAGTGACAATGGTCAGGTTTATCAGGGCAAATTAAAAATCATCAAACATCGATTGGAGCCAGTAGCAGCCGAAAGATTGGAGCAGAGAAAAAAACTGGGAACTAGTTTTTGGACTGAGGGATTGGTTGGATCAACAGGAGAAATAACATATGGAAAGAACTATCTGGAATTGCAAGAGAAAAGACCTTTGATCAAAAGAACATTCAGTTCAATCAAAGCTCAATCTCAAGCTCTCATCAACGAAGTTTTTCCAAAGGAAATAATCACTCTTTACCGCCCCATGAAATTGAATATTTCAAAAGAAGGAGAGGTGGAGAGAACCAATCAAGCAAAAATTAAAGAAAAAATTCTGGCTGGCTTGAGAGAAGGTTATCAAGTTACGATTCGTTCGGCATTTACTTATCACGGCGATCAAACCAGATTGGGCAACAATCCCTGGATTTTATTTGATCCTCGTGCCGAACAAGAATCAGCTGTATTGATTGATGCCTTCTTTACTGGAGATAAAACTGTTTTTGACCAACATCAGGCACCTACTTCCAAGTATGGTCTTTTCCCTGATTGGCTAAAAGGTCTGCATGAATCAGTGACTTTGGAAGAAGTCTTAATAGGCTTTAATCGTCCCGGTAAAATGAGTCAAGAATTAGCCCAAGAACATTTTGTCATTGGTTTGCAAATGTCTAGAGAAAAAGAACCAGTAGTTAGGGGAAGCATTTTGCCAGAAGTAGCTCATCTGAGAACTCTGGAAAATCTGGAAATCAATCAATATTCTGGAGAAGAAACTGCATACCCCAAAGAAAAAATCATCAGTATTGCCTTATTTTTGAAAAAGAATTTTCCAGATGGAATCAGTCGTATTAATTTTGGTTTGGGGACAGATCATTTGGACTTTCAAAGAGTAACTGATTTAGTAGCCAAACTAGCTAGCGAAAAAAATCTCTCAGCTTATGAAAGAGCTCTTTATCAAGAAATTAATTCCAGATATAAAACAAAATTTCAAAAAACAGATCGCACTGAAAAAATCAGCCAAGCAATCATTCAAGAAATTTTGATAGAGTTAGTTGAACAGGGCCAGGTGCCCCGACTTATTTTGAATGAAATAATTGTTTCCAGGTCCTTGATTTTTATCAAGGAAATCGAGCAACGTCTAAGGTCATATTGGTCTGAAATAGTACCTGCAGTAGGAGCTATGGAAAATGTTTTGAACACCAACCTAACCGTAGAATTTCAGGGTAGATTTTCTTGGCAAGATCCAGCCGATCAAGCAGGAATTGCTTGGTTTTTAGTTTATGGTCTCAAAGGGATTGAGGAAGCTGAAGAGAGAAAATAAAGATTAATCTAATTTAGATTTTATTTTTTATTTGTTTTTTTTCGCAATGACCTGGGTGTATCTGGATAATAAAGACCGTGCTTTGCTAAATAAATCAAGTCTTCTCTGGTGGCAACACCCCTTCTAGCTTTACCAATCGCTCTTCTCATCTGATATTGTTTGCGCCAACCAATCTCTTCAGGTGTGGCGACACTTTCTTGATTTTGAGGCAAGCCATCAGGCTGACCATCCACATGAATATCTAAAAACTTTTGATAATCAGGATTTCTAGGCATACTTGAATTATATTATAATAAATTATTTCCAGGTTGAAAATTTATGTTTAAATTTTCTTTTCGTCAGATCCCAAGCTGCTACCGTAATCGCTGCATTGATTTTATTTTTTTCAATCAATAATTCCACTTCATCAAAACTCAAAGCAATTACTTCTATTTCTTCAGTCTCATCTAGATTTTGTATAGAATTAAATTCGGCATTTTCCACCAAGTAACAATGTACTTTTTCTGTGGCTTTAGTTACAAATCCAGAAAAAATACCAATAAAATTTAGAGAATTAGTTTTTATACCAGTTTCTTCTTCCAGTTCGTGTATGGCTGTTTCTTTGATATTTTTATGATTGTTTTCCATTCTACCTGAGGGAAATTCTATAATTACCTCATCGTAGCCAGGTTTATATTGACGAACAAAAACTATTTTTTCATCAATAGTAATCGGCACAATCATTGCTACATCAGCGAGGGTGGCAACCGTAAAATCATCGACTATTTTTCCATTTGGGAGTTTATAAACTCTCTTTTCTACGGGAAACCATTTGCTGGGCGAAACATTCTTTCTGGACAATAATTTCCATTTTTTTATTTGCACATCCACCATTCTATCAGCTCATGATTGAGTTATTGAAATATTTTTTTTGAGATTGTGATGATTTGACATTATTACTGTGTAGGGGGGGGAATTGAACTAAAATGGATGAACTAGATGAAGCAACTATATCGGTAAGAGAAAGCTATGAATAGATAAAATAAGATATCAAATTCTCTTCAATTTACTATAATGAACATTATGAATAAGCAATCCATATCAATTCAAGATTTTATATTGTCTTTCAAAGAAGTTATTGGTAAATCAATTTGGAGAGTTATACATCCTGCTGATGGCTGGCTAACTATTGATTTGGGTCAAAAATACACCGACACATTACCCGGAAAAGATGGACAAGATGAGCCTTATGAAAGAGGTCGATATCAAATCCATATAACTGGCAATTGGAAGGTTTATAAAAATGGAGAGCTTATTGAATCAAGAAATGTTGATGGCGACGATCAAAAAGCATACTTTGATAGAATGGAAGAATTAGCTGCTAACTTTCCTCTTGTTACAGTTGAATCGGTAAAACTAAATAAGAATCACTTGGTAATAATCGATAAACAATTTGAAATTAGAGTTCCTGTAGCCGAATCAACAGACTCTATTAGCTTGAGCGTAGTAGAACTAGATGCTAATAATAAACCGGTTTCCTACTCTCATTATCGTTTTGATGAAGAACTTGGAAAACTAGCTAGTATTTCCACTAAATAAATTACGTTTACAATAGAGCTATATACAAAGGCTTTATTGAAATTAACTCCAAAATTATTCCTCTAAATTCCTGTTTTGTGACCCCATGGGGAATTCTCGTCGCTTTGTTCCTGCGAATTACTCAGGCTGAAGGAAGAATTATTTGTACTTCGTAGGGCGAACTAGTGATCTTTTCCAATCGTGAGCTTATAAAACAAAAAAAGATTGCTGAAGCAATCTTTTCTGTTTTGTGACCCCATGGGGAATCGAACCCCAGTTGCCGGGATGAGAACCCGATGTCCTAACCGCTAGACGATGGGGCCTAGCAGATGGGTATTATACGTTTTTTTCCTCAGGCACTCAACGGATGTTACGGTTTTTGTCAGAATTGTCTTTTAAGCTGAGAGGGTGAAGTTTTTTTCATTGATTATTATCGAATTAATTTGTGGGCTTTTGTGGCTAGCTTCTGGTGTTGGAGCAAAGGTTTTTACTCCAGAAAGTGAGTTATTTGGTTCACAACTGGATGGGTCTTGGGAATTTGGCGAGGTGGTCAAAGCAGAGTTTGCGGGTGAAGAGGCTGCTGATTTATTATTTTCTTTAATTGATCAAGAAGTATTACTCAATACGAGTGCGGAACCTCATTTTTTGGTGCAAAACAGTTTTAGAAAAGAATTTGCACTTGATCAGAATCAGGATGTTTGGTTGGAATTGATTTATCAGCCTTGGTCTCAAGAAACCGAGGCGGGATTTGATGATCCGGTCATAGTAGTGTTTTTAAATAACCAAGTAATTTTGAAAAAAAGCATCGCCCAGATTTGTTGTAAGTTACAAACAGAAAAACTTTATTTAGGCTCTTTGAGTGGAGCGCAAACTTTGACGATTTTTGCTGGAGAAATGGGAGATTTGCTCAATCCGTCAGGAGTAATTTTACAATCCATAAAGATTTTTGGTCAGTCAATGATTGTTGATCAGTCAATAGTAATTCAAGAAATTCCAGATGTAATTAAAAATGGAGATGATGTTGGTGAAAAATTGAATCAGCCAATCAAAGAGCCAGATGTGGTTGCTTTTGATGAAGCAAGGCTTGCTGGGCAGGTGTTGGGTGCTGAAGACGAAAACTCAGCCACTCAGTTGAGTTATTGGCAAGAGCGATTGAAACAATTGGTGGATCAGAGTTGGTTTGTTTGGTTGGTTTGGCTAGTGTTGGCTGGAGTAATTTGGTTGATGATTCGTGATAAAAATCAATCCAGAATTATTGATAACCGCTTAAGTTTAAAAAAACTGAGCATAAGTAGTAGTAAAAAATAAAAAAGAAAGGAGAGGATGAAAAAACTCTTGATAGCAATAATTTTGGCGGGACTGTTGAGTTTTAGTTTGGCAACTGTTTCCAGGGCACTATTGCAAGATATTGAACAAACTACGGTCAAAGTGAGAGGAGCTACTCTCAATTTGAAAGTGGGTGAAAATGATCCCAGTACGGTTAGCTATGTATTTAATAATTTAGTTGCTGGAGAAATTCGTGAATTTTGGTTACCTATAGCTAGCGTCGGTGGCCTGGATGGTAATTTTTGGATGGAGTTGGTGACCAAGAATAGTGCAGAAGGAGATAATCCTGAATCAGAGACCGATGTTGCTGGTGAAGGGGAGCTGGATAAGTGTGCAGAGGTTTGGATTGGTTTTGATAATAGTGCTGATCCAGAAAATCAAACAATATTGGAGGCGCAAACAATTGATTGGACGTCGATTAATACTGTGAGTAGTTTGGAAACATTTTGGGGAAACCAAGTTGATGCTTGGGTGGGAGTGGGATCAGCAAAAATGCACTTGATGATGCGTACCGATAATTGTGGTTCAGAAGCTATGGGCGATGTGTTTGATTTGGATGTAATTTTTCATCTAGATCAAGTTTAAATCTTCTTGAATCCGAGCATTCTTGCAATTTCTCTTGTAGAGATGGGCAAGAATGTGCATAATAGAGACCATGCCCCGAAGAAGAAAGCGCCACCAGCCCGCCAAGCTAGGTAGCACTCTTACTCATCTTTTCAGACCTTCAAAGCGCAATTATTACCGCTCTAAACTTTTGCACCCAGAATCTATTTTGTATTTTTGTTTGATTGTGCTGGCTTCATTTTCCATAGTGCGAGCATTGCGTTTTTTCCCAAGTTTAAGTAGTTCTATTTTGGGTTATGCTTCCAATATTACGGCCGAAGATGTCCTAATTCAGACCAATCAGCAACGAGTTAATCAAGGACTATCAGAACTAAAAATTAACGAAAAATTATCCCAAGCGGCTTTGGCTAAAGGTCAGGATATGTTTACTGATCAATATTGGTCTCATACTTCACCAGACGGTATGGAGCCTTGGAGCTTCATTAAAGAATCTGGTTATGTTTATAAAGCTGCTGGGGAAAATTTGGCTCGTGATTTTATGGATACGACTGAAATGATGGAGGCTTGGATGAAATCACCTACTCATCGTGCAAACATTGTAAATAATAAATTTGAAGAGATTGGCATTGCGGTAATCAATGGTAATTTACAAGGATTTGAAACTACTTTGGTGGTGCAAATGTTTGGGAGTCCCACTACAGTAGCCAATAATAAAGCTGGCCAACAACAGTTATTGACTGATTCTGCCAGACAAGAAGTAGCATCAGTAAAATCAGCAACTGATCAGGAAACTCAGGTATTGGCTGGTTCGGTACTATTACCAAATCCTTTAGATAATCCAGTATTGCTCACCCCTCTCCACCTGACAAAAGCTTTCTTTTTGGCAGTGATTATTTTGATTACGGCTACTCTGATTTATGACAGTTTTATTGTTCGTAATCGTCAAATAGTGATGGCTTTCAATAAAAATTTGGGGCATTTATTAGTTTTGGGCGCGGTAACTTTTATCTTGATCTTTTTCCGTAGTGGTTTAATTCAATAAAATTATGAAATTCAATTTTAACCATCACAAACTTGCCTACGCTGTTTTACTAATAGGAATTGGAATATTTTTATTTTATTTTTTTGCGGTTTGGCCCAATCGGGTTGCCCAGCGCCTATCTAGTCTTATTTTTGCTGTTTTTTATTTTCTTTGGGGTATTACTACTCATATCAAAACCAGTCGTCTAAACAGTAAGGTCATCACAGAATATTTTGCTGTTTCTTTATTAATTGGTTTATTATTATTTTTAATTACTATTTAAAATGAAATATTTACTGATTTTATTAAGTTTTACTTTACTAGTATTGCCCACTAGTTGTTTGGCGCAAGAGAATCCAGACGAGCAAAACTCTCAAGAACAAACCGAGCAAGTAATTTTACAAAAACAGCGTTTTGATGCAGAACTAGTAGAGCTGAATAATATTTATCGGGGCCAACTTTCTGAATATCGTTTAGCTGAGAAAGAATTCGTCATTGCTCGTGATCAATACCGTCAATTACAGACTTTGGCATCTATTAATGAAGTGACTGATGTAGCCAGCAAAGTGATGAAGTTGCGCAATCAGGTTTTGATTACTTATTTTGATTTATTGAGGGTAAGCTTGATTGCTGCTGAAGGAGTGGAGTTATCACTCAAAGAATTGGTGTTAAATCGTTTGGAAGTACAAAAAAATTGGCTACAGACTCATCAACAAGCTATTTCTGGCGCCAATGATCGTGAGCAGTTAAATCAATTGAGTGATGCTTTTACGACTCAATCTCTTATTTTAGTCGATGTTGCTCAACAAACCATCTCATTATTATCTTTGGGAAAATTACAAAACGTTTTAGATCAATTAACGGCGATCAACCAAGATTTATTAAAAGAAGAAGCAAGTCAAAGTGGGATTGCTTTGGAAAGATCGGTGCGTGAAACTGAGCGAATAAATCAATTTTTGGTTGATCTACTCAAAGCTACCTGGACGAGTTTGGAGGTTGATCTGAGAGAAGAAAATAGTGGCAGTTTTTATAACAATTTGAGCAAGACTCTCAATCCAATTTATGCAGATTTGAATAAATTAGTATCTTTCTTACAAGAGAGATTGCGACAACTATGACAGACACATATAATCAAAATCAGACCCAGTTTATAGTTGAAGAACCCTTACTAGAAAAGCCGGTGGTTGTTCAACCTCCTCCAGAACAAAAAGAGGAAATAAAACCTTCTCGTTTTTCCAAATGGAAGTGGTTACTTGTGGGAGGAGTGGCAACATTATTAATCATTGCGCTAATCATTGTTTTGAGGTTGTCACCAACAATGGACGATCCAGAAGAAGAAGAAACTTCATCAAATGGTATCCCATCGGTTTTGAGTCCTTTGGAACAACGCCTAGAAATTGCCAAACAAAACTTAGAGCAAGCCAATCCCACCACTCAGGATCTACCTTTTCCTCCGCTTGATTTAAAATTGAGAATTGATGACGCTCGGTAAATAAAAAATTACTCAGGTTTTTGATTTTGAGCTGATTTTTGTTTGAGTTTTGAGTGAAAGCAAGATAAATAAACTCAAGACCCAGAAAGCTATTCCATAAACTGGAAAACTTAAATCGGGGTAAAGTAGTGACGAAATCCAGTAGATGATTTCTACTACCACCGACAAAACCAAAGTAAAACGCCAGCTTTGTTGCCAAGTATTGATGATTTTTCCCAATCTGGCCGGAATCCATAAAATAGTAGCCATGATTAAAGAAGTGACCAATCTGATTAAAAGCAAGCCAAACACAAAAAATGGAAAAACAATTTTTGAAAAAAGATCCAACCAGCTATTTAAATTATCTTTTACTATTTGTTCATATTGAGCAAGATTGGTTTGATTGATTTCTATTTGTTTGTCATCAAAATATTCAGATAAGACAAGACTCCTTAAGCCTTCTTGTTCATCTGTAATGGCAAAAATCGAGTTTTGATCTATAACCATAATACTATTGTGTTGAGTTAAAAGTTTATCGGCCTCAGCCATGGTTAGATTGGTATTGGTGTAGATTAACAATGGTCCTGAAAAATCTTCTTTGAGAGAGTTAAAAAGTGGTAATTTTTCTGGATGAATGGCTAAAAAGTGATATTGTTCTGGTTCTGTAGTCAATTGAGCTCCATCCCAACGAATATTTAAGTCTTGTGGATAATTGGTTGCCAAATAATCCAAATTATTATCAATGGCTTCTCTGACGGCTGGAATGGCGTGAGTATAGATTTGCCAGCCGACAACTATACCAATCAATAGCATACTAATTGTGAAATGCCAAACTGCTTGACTAGTTTTTCCTTGGATAAAGCGGTGATAGACTTGTAGATCAAAAAAACTGGTAAAAAGATTTTTAAAATAATTCTGAAAATAATTTTTCATAACAATAGTGTACCGTATCTGTTGATCTAGAACAAACTCTGGTAAAATGATTGATTATGATAAATAAAAGTGACTATTTAGCACAATTTGAAAAAGTTTTAAAACATGTCCAACAAGAAGTGGCAAACTTGCGTACTGGCAGAGCCTCTATTCAAATGTTGGATGAGGTGATGGTAGAAGCTTATGGCTCTCGTTTACATTTAAATGAACTAGCCTCTATTTCGGTGCCTGATTCTAGTCTATTAGTGGTTTCTCCTTGGGATAAAGGTTTAATTGCTGAGATAGAAAAAGGTATTCAAGCAGCCAATCTTAATCTCAGTCCAGTGGTGGATAGTGACTCAATCAAAGTGCCAGTACCTTCTTTAACTCAGGAACGTCGTCAAGAAATGGTCAAGATTTTACATCAAAAAGCTGAAAACAGTCGAGTGATGTTGCGATCTGTGCGCGCTGAAATCAAACAAGAAATTGAAGATCAAGAAGGTGGTGCTGGTATTAGTGAAGATGACATCAAGTTGTCTTTATCGGAATTGGAGGAAGTAGTTAAGGAATATTCAACCAAAATAGATGAGTTGACTAAAGAAAAGGAAAAAGAACTTACTTCATTTTAAAAAAATTCATGACAGTTTTAATCTTTATTTTAATTTTGTCGTTATTAGTGGTAATTCATGAGTTGGGTCATTTTTTGGTGGCTCGCAAACAAGGAGTTAAGGTTCAGGAATTTGGTTTTGGCTATCCTCCGCGTTTAAAAAAACTATTTATCTGGCAAGGTGCGCATTTCACTCTGAATGCCATTCCTTTTGGCGGTTTTGTAAAGTTGGAGGGAGAAGATGTTAATCCCAGTGAAAATGACGCTCAAACAGCCAATCCCAAAGCATTTTATGCTAAATCAGCCTGGGCAAGAACTGCCATAATTTTTGCAGGGCCTTTGGCAAATATTCTTTATGCTGTTTTGGCTTTCTGTATTGTTTTTGGAATAATGGGTGTTCCCCATTTTTTAAATGGCAGACCCAGAATAGAAACAGTGGCAGTCAATTCACCAGCGGAAAAGGCTGGTTTACAAGCTCAAAGTGAGATTATTGGCTTTAAATTATTTGGCGATTTAGTGCTAACAGAAACTACCAAAGCAGTGATAGAGTTTGTTCAGCAAAATCAAGGTCAAGAAGTGCAGATTATTTTTACTGACTCTTGTGAAGGCTTGGTTTGTTCAGACACGCAAATAGAAAACCCAATCTATTTACGCTCTGAGGCTGAATCTCCAGCGGGTGAGGGTGCAATTGGAGTAGTGTTTGCAGATTTCTTTTTGGAAAAAGGATCTTGGCATAGTCAATTAATCAATGGCGTTTGGTATGGAATTCGGCAATCGGTTGCTTTAGGGATATTGATTGTTGGAGCCGTGGTAGATTTATTTCGTGATCTCTTGACTGCGGGAACGGTTCCTACTGGTTTGACCGGACCTGTTGGCATTGTGCATCAGGCTAGTAGCAGTAAAATCTTGACCAGTGGCTGGGCTCCTTTGCTGGAATTTTCAGGAATTTTATCGATAAACTTGGGAATCATGAATCTTCTCCCCATTCCTGCTTTGGACGGCGGAAGAATTTTATTTATTTTGTTGGAAAAAATAGTGGGTAAAAAACGCATTCAGCAAATTGAGGGGGCTGCTCATTATGCTGGATTTTTACTCTTGGTTGGTTTGATTATTTTGGTATCATTTAGAGATATTGCTCAAATTTTCCAGAGCTAGATTCAAAATTTAGAAAGAAAATTATACTAGGTGTCATATTTTTAAATTTTGTTTATACTAAACTGTTTGATAAATGAAAGGATTGATCAACATGCAGAAAAAACATCTTTTAGTAGCTTTAGTTTTATATGGTCTTTCTACCATTCTTTCTTTTAGTGCTTTTTCCTATATGGAAAAGAGCAAAGTGGTTTTGCCAAGCAATGGCTCGAAAGGGGAAACTTTGTTGGAAGCTTTGCTCAAAATAGACCCCAACGAACCCAGAGATCAAACTTGTCCCATCAATGGTCAGCTTTATACTCAAACAGAGAAAAACGCTTGGGAAAAACGCCGACCTTTATTTGTAATGATCGAAAATCATCCTGAAGCCAGACCGCATTCTGGACTAAGTAGAGCAGATGTGATTTTTGAAGCCATTGCCGAAGGAGGAGTGACTCGTTTTGGCGCAGTTTATTATTGTGCAGCTCAAATTCAAGATGTGGAATTGGCACCAATTCGTTCTGCTAGAACTTACTTTGTAGATTGGGCATCTGGTTATAATTTCCCAATGTATGTTCATGTAGGGGGAGCTAACGTACCAGGTCCTACCGATGCTTTAGGTCAAATCTCTAGTTATGGTTGGGGTTTGGAAAACGACATCAATCAATTTTCGGTAGGTTACCCCACTTTTGTTAGAGATTACAATCGATTGCCTGGTAAAGAATTGGCCACTGAACATACCATGGTTACTACTACTGAAAAACTCTGGGCAGTGGCGACAGAGCGTGAGTGGACCAATATGTCTCCTGATAGGATAGTTAATCGTCGAGTTGTTCCTGGAACTGATTGGTTGGCTGATTTTCAGCCTTGGACATTCGAGGACCTAGCTCCCGCTGCTGGCAACGTCAAAAAAGTAGCCTATGGGTTTTGGGATGGTTACAGTGATTATTCGCAGGAGTGGAATTATGACGAAACCAAAGATGGCTTTTTGCAAACAATGGGTGGTCAGGCCAATAAAGATCATAATAATGATGAGCAAATTACTGCCAAAAACGTAGTGGTTCTATTTGCTACGGAAAAAGGACCGATTAATGAAAAGAAACACATGCTCTATGGCACCACTGGCACTGGAGATGCTCTCATTTTCAAACATGGAGAAGCAATAGAGGCTACTTGGACTAAAAAAACTCGTACTGATGAACTACGTTTTGTAGACAGTCGTGGCCAAGATATTCCTATGGCCAGAGGACTAACCTGGATTTCTGTAGTAGGTATCGGTACGGACGTAACATATTAGGTTCAGTTGTAGTTTTAAAACTCAGTCAAATAGTCAAATCAAGATATTAACTGTGGTATAATTTGAGTACATAAATAGTTCATATTCTTATGGCAGACTTACGCGATTTAATTGTTTCTAGAGTACGAGTGAAGATGCTGGAGTTGTTTTATAACAATCCAGAGGAAATGTATTATGTTCGCCAAATAACTAGAGAAATCAAAGAAGAAATTAATGCAGTTCGTCGAGAGCTAGACCGTTTACTGGGCACTGGTTTGCTCAAAAGTGAACAGAGAGGCAATCGTCTTTATTATTCTCTGAATCCTCGTTACCTTTATTATCAGGAATTACAGCAAATCGTGATCAAAGCCACTGGTTTGGGTCAAAAAATTCGTCGTTTACGACGCAAGCTGGGGGATCTGAAGTTTGTCATGTTCTCTGGAAAATTCATTAAGGGTCTTGTTCCTACCAAAGATGAAGTTGAAGTCTTGATTATTGGTGACGTGGTTTTACCCGAATTACAGGCTTTAATGAAGGAAGAAGAAAAGAGACTGGGCAGAGAAGTCAATTATGCTGTTTTTGACAAAGAAGAATTTGAGTTTCGCAAAGCCCGTCGTGATCCGTTTGTGATGGAGATTCTTTACCGCACTAGAATCATGATCATTGGTGATGAGGCAGAATTTACTCATCGTGAACAGCAACAAAGCCTATAAATTTCACACTTTCATATTATTAATATGACAAAGAGAGTCACTTTTCAACAAAAACAACGAGAAGTGATTGAACAAATTGAAAAAGCGATCAAAAATCAAGCTCTTAATTTTAGTACGGTAAAACCTACAGAGGATTATGCCAATGATCCTAGAATTTGTTTAACCAGCGTTCATTTTCCTGATCAATCTTTTTTCCAAAAAGTTCATCAATTGATTGATAATTTAAAAAAACTTGATCATTCAATTTATTATTATCCAGATACTTCATTGCATATGACGATTAAAAACTTGCGCACAGTGGCCAATCCACCCAATTTTGACGAGCAAGTGATTGAGCAAGCAAAAACTATTTTTTCTCGGGTTGTTTCACAACACCATGCTTTTCAGGCATATTATTATCGATTATTACTTTTTCCCAATAATTTAGCCTTGGTTGGTACGACAGATGAAGAACTAGATAAAATTATTTTTGATCTTGATCGGGCTTTGATTGAGGCAGGCATTCCAGATAACAAGGTTTATATAAATGATAAATATTTTTTTAGCAACGTAACACTATGTCGTTTTAATCAGCCAGTTAGTCAAGAATTTCACGCTCAAGTTGAGGAAATTTCCCAAACAATGACCCCATTTAGTTATGAGATAGATTCTGTTAGTTTGGTAACCGGCAATGCTAGTATGAGCAAATCGAGAAAAATCGGAACCTGGCAACTCAAGTAATTTAAAAATAAGCCTTGATTCATTTGCTGAACAAATACCAAACAAATTGCTGGATAGATAAGCTTAAACGAGCTGTTTGGCTTTTTCCAGCAAAGTTTCTGGAGTATTGAGTTGAGGGTTTTCCAGAACTTCTTCAAATAATTGATCTAGAATTTCCCCGATTTTTTTACCTGGTTTCAAGTTTAGTTTTTCAATCAAATCATGGCCATCAATAGCTAGATCTTTGACATCCATGGGTTGATTGAGTTGTTCTACAATGCGCTCTTTCATCTCTTCCAAACGCCAGCTGGTTTTGCGCGCTCCGCTGCCCAGCCGGTCAGCTTCGCGCAAATCCAAGATGTCATCAATGTTTTCCAGACCCACTTTGCGCATAAAACGCCTGATAGAAGCGTCTGTATTTTGTGGTTGATAGTGGAACATGTGATAGCGCACCAGGATAAATAAGCGCTCGGAATCTTTTTTGGACAAACGAAGGCGCTGAGCTATCTTGGCAGCCAGGCGCGAACCGACGATTTCATGATTATAAAAAGTAATTTTACCTTCAATTACTTTTTGAGTTCTGGGTTTGCCGATATCATGCAGTAAAGTGGCCAAACGCACTACGGGATCGAGTGAGGGACAATGATCGACCGAATCCAAGGAATGAGTCCAGACGTCAGTATTATGATGACCTCCTTGTTCCACTTCTTTTCCTTCAAGCAATTCAGGCATAATAAACTCCAATAGACCAACTTGGTCCATCAGTTCTATTCCTTGCTTGGGCAGGGGACTACTGAGAATCTTGAAGAACTCGTCCTGAATTCTTTCCCAACTAATATATTTAATCGAAGGAGCATATTCTTTGATGGCATCCAGAGTGAGAGGATTAATAGTCATGGCTAGTTGCGTGGAAAATCGAATAGCACGCAACATTCTCAGCGCATCTTCTTTAAAGCGCAGATCAACTTCTCCCACAGCAATAATTTCTTTGCGGGCCAAATCTTGTAATCCGTCAAAAGGATCAACTAAATTATATTGATTTTGCTCAAGTTCCAGATGGGAAGGAAAAACTTGTTGACTAAAAAAATCATCCAAAACGGTTTGTTTGATGTTGAGAGCCATGGCATTGATGGTAAAGTCGCGTCTTTTGAGATCATCTTCAATACTCTTGCCCCAAATTACACTAGTTGGCCGACGATGATCGTCATAAGTGCCGTCTGCTCGATAAGTCGTGATTTCAAATGGTTTGGGTTGAGTTGAGTTTTTTTGAGTAGCCTGATCTGGAACCAGTAATGATTCATGGATTTTGGAAGCTTGTGAAAGATCGATCAAACTAGGTCGTTGTTGTTTTTTGATAGAAGCTTGATAGAGAGTGGCAATGGTTTGGGCTGGCAACTGAAAATATTGCTTTTGTAACATTTCCCAGAGATTTTCATGAGTTACTCCCACCGTACCAAACTCATTTTCATAGAAACTATCAGGAAAGATGGCCTGAACTTCCTCTGGTTTGGCATTGGTAGTGAAGTCGTAGTCAGTGACAAGAGCTTGGGTTGTTTGATCATTAGTCACGGTTTGCATAATCAAGTCTCTGACCGATCCACCTACCAAAAAAGCCGTGAATCCCCCTTGTTGAAGTTTGTGTAAAATAAAAAGCACTTCAAATGGCAATCTTAGTTTCATAAAAACCATTATAGAGTATCTTGAGTGTGGTCGGCAGAGGCGGTAGGAATGATGATTTTGTGATAGGCTATGATTCATGCAATGGCAATTTTTAAGCAAGAATGTCCCCAAAACTCTTGAAGATCTAGAGCAATTGATGCTAGATAATCGTCAAATTACTGATCCGGAAGCGTTTTTTGAACCAGTCAAACCCAGCCAAATTTCTTTGAAAGAGGTGGGAATCGATCCAAAACAGGTTCGCAAAGCGCAAAAGCGTATCTTGCAGGCAATAGAGAAAAAAGAACAAATTTTGGTATTTGGCGACTATGACGCAGATGGAATTTGTGCCACAGCCATTATGTGGGAGGCTTTATATGACCTGGGAGCTCAAGTTTTACCGCTCATTCCTCATCGAGAAAAACATGGTTATGGCTTGACTTGGGCAGCTATTCAGGAGTTGGAAAAACGCACCCTGCCTTCGCTGATCGTGACGGTGGATACTGGCATAGTGGCCATAGAAGCAGTGCAAGATTTGGTTGCCAAAGGTGTAGAAGTAATCATTACCGATCATCATCAACCAGAAGCTACCTTGCCTGAGGCTTTGGCAATCGTGCACAGTACGGCAGTTTCTGGAGCAGCGGTGGCTTGGTTTTTGGCTAGAGAATTAAATGAGTTAGCAGTTCAAAAATCTTTAGACTTAGTGGGTTTGGCTACTGTTTCTGACATGATGCCATTACAAGGGATCAATCGCAGTTTGGTTTTTCATGGTTTACAAGCCATCAATAAACTTACTCGATTGGGCTTGAAAGCCTTGATCAAAGTAGCAAACTTGCAAAACAAAAAAATAGATGCCGGTATGATTGGCTATACTTTGGCGCCCCGCATTAATGCTATGGGCAGACTTTCTCATGGCTTGGACGCCCTGCGCTTATTGTGTACCACTAGCGAAACTAGAGCTATGGCCCTAGCGACCATAGTGGATGATACCAATCTTGATCGGCAACAGTTGACGACAGATTTAATGCAAATAGCCAAACAACAAGTGATCGGTCAAAAAAAAGAGAGTTTGTTAATCGCTCACTCTGCTGATTTTCATGAAGGAGTAATTGGTTTGATTGCTGGTAAATTGGCCAATTGGTACGCCAAACCAGTCATTGTGATTAGTACCCGTGGGGAAGTAGCCAAGGCTTCAGCCAGATCTGTACCGGGAGTGAATATTACTGAGTTAATCAGAACCGCTCGTCAATATTTGTTGGAAGTGGGCGGTCATCCTATGGCTGCCGGTTTTGGTTTTGAAAAAAATAAATTAAAAGAATTGATGGCCCATCTTTATGAGCAGGCTAGAGAGAGTATTGATCCATTGTTATTGCAGAAAACCATGGAGATTGAGTGCTTATTGCCTTTTACAATGATTGATGAAAAATTGGTCAAAATGATCCAGAAATTCGCTCCTTTTGGCCAAGCAAATCCAGAACCAGTTTTTGCCCTACAAGATGTCAAAATTGCTCAAGTTCAAACAGTGGGTAATGAAAGTCAACACTTAAAACTTACGATTCAAGCTACTGAGGGAGGATCAGAGCTAACAGCTCTAGCTTGGGGTAAGGGTGAGCTGGCGATTAATCTCAATCCTGGGCAATTGATCAATGTGGCTGGAGTGCTAGAAGCCAATCAATGGCGTGAGCGAATTACTCTACAACTAATTATTAAAGATTTGCAGCCCAAAGAATAAAACCAAAGAATAAAAACAAAAAATAAAAAAAGCGCCCAAAAGGACGCTTTTTTATTTAGTTTTTGATTTTGTTTATAAATATTTTTCAATAACAGCTTGCAATTGTTCAAACTGAACAGCACCTCTAATCAATTCACCGTCACCCTCTTTGGTGATGAGTACTGTTGAGGGAGTACCAGTAATACCAGCGGTTTTGGCACCAGCCAAATCTTCGGCAACCAAGTCTTTGGTTTCCTTGTTGTCCAAACATTTTTGCATGGCTTGAATGTTAATTCCCACACTTGCGGAGTATCCAAGTAGTTTTTCTTCAGTCAAAGCAGGGCCAGCACTTTGATTTTTTTCAACCAATAAAGAAGCATTTTCAAACATTTTGTCTGAAAGAGCCCAGAAAGCTTCATTGCCGGCAATTTTGGCAGCACACTCTGAGGCTTCCGCACTAAGTTGAGCTTGGAGATGACCAAGAGAAGGCACTGGATTTTGTCTATATACCCAGGCTACTCGATCGCCATATTCCTCTGAGATTTCTTTCATTGTGGGATGAAAGCGACTACACCAAGGACATTCAAAATCAGAATACTCTATCAAAATAATATCAGCATCGGGATTGCCCAGCAGATGATCATCTTCGGTGATGGCTGGGACTTTGGCTAAATCAAAAACAGGAGGAGTGGGAGTAGCCACACTAGGGGTATTTCCAGTCGGAGTAGCTTGATTATTTCTTAAAAATTTATTTTCAGCCCAAAATGAGCCTAGGAAAAAGCCAATAACAAGAACTATTACGGCTCCGATGAGATTGATGCGATTTTTATTATCCATTTCAAGTATCCTTCCACTTTTTAGGTTGTAATTGGTAAACGCCAGTTTAACTAATTTGTCGTAAAATACAAGTTGTGATTATCAATCAACATCAAAATAGTCGAGATTTAAGTTCTTACGAAAAAAATCATTTATTGCGCGCTGGTATCTCTCCCACAGAAATTGATCGTTATGGAGAAATGCCCGTGGAATACATTACTGGTAAGGTTGAGTTTTTGGGGAAAGAATTCTCTGTTAGTCCTGCAGTCTTGATTCCCAGAGTAGAAACCGAAGAGTTGGTAGAACTGATTTGGCAAGACTTATCTAATCGCGCTGACCAAGTTAATCAAGCTGATTTAGCCAAACAATCTCATCAACTCGAACCCTTGCAATTAATTGAGATAGGGACTGGTAGTGGCGTGATTGGTTTGAGTTTGGCAAGCTTATTGGAACAACAGCAATTGGCTTTTCAGTTAACTCTAACGGATCTGAGCCACTCTGCTCTAGAAGTTGCCAAACTCAACTTCCAAAATCTTTTTGACAATCAATTGAATCATGGTCAGCTCAGTTTCAAGCAAACAGATTTGCTGGCAGAAATTGATCGAGTAAATAACTTTGATTACATCATTGCCAATCTACCTTACGTTCCAACAACTCGTTTAAATCAGCTTGATTCATCGGTTAAAGACTTTGAACCACTCAAAGCTCTTGATGGTGGAGAGACTGGATTGAGATTAATCACTCAATTACTGCACCTTGCCAAACATTATTTAAAAAAAACCGGTAAAATTTATCTAGAAGTAGATGACACTCATACGCAATCCGTTTTGGAACAAATCAGCCCAGATTTTGAGATTAAAGTAAAACTTGATCAATTTGGAAAAAATCGTTTTGCTATTGCTACTTTAAAAACTAAAAAAACTTGGCTTACTTGACTGTAATAAATAAAAAGCGCATGATAAATTCATGGTTTCGCCACAGTTTAGTTTTTGGAAATTGATTGTTTTTTTGAGTTTGTTTCTAAGTTTATTGGCTCTAGCCTCATTTTTTTTGGCAGTGTCTCACGTGGGTTGGGAATCTTCTCAATAGGTTGTTTCAAAACTAAAATTAGTCCGATTGTCATAATGCCAGCTCCAGTCAATAAAACACTGTCAGGAAAGAGAAGGGAGAGCAAAAGTCCTCCCCAAACAGGTCCGATGATTTGAGTCAGGCTACTCAAAGAATTGGCCACTCCCATTACCGCACCCTGCTCATTATCTGGTGCAGAACGGGAAATAGCTCCCATCAGTAATGGTCTAGAAATGCCGGTACCAAAAGCAAAGAGCGTGATTACTATAAAAAATGGGGAGAGAGTATGGAAAAAAGGAGCCAAAAGCAACCCTAAAATGATAACGCTCATACCTAAAATAGTTAAACTGCGCTCCTTGAAATAATCAATTAACTTGGGGATCACTAGAGAGCGCAAAATGACGCTCAATAAACCAATGTAAGCTAGGAGAAAGCCAACGGTTTCTGCTGTAAGACCAAATTTTAGGTTTCCATAAACCGCAAAACTACTTGTCCAGACTATGTGAGCCAAAGAAAAAAGAAAAAACTGCCATAAAACAAAACTAACCTGAGGTTTGTTAAAGTATTTTTTGAAACGAGAAAGATCAATAATCTTTATTTCTGAAAAAGAAAAATTACGACGATCCTTTTTGTTTTTGATAGTTTCTGGTAGATAAAAATAAGTTAATAAGATGCTGAGTAAGGAAATGCCTGCTGCGAGAAAAGCCGGTACTGAGTAACCAAAACGAGATAAATAACCGCCGATTGCCGGACCAATTAAAAATCCAAAACCAAAAGCTGCACTGGAAAGACCAAAAGCTTTACTGCGATTTTTTTTGGAAGTAATATCACTAATATAAGCTTGAGCAATCGTAAAATTACTACCCAGCAAACCATCAATAATTCTGGAAAGAAAAATCAGCCACAAACTATTGGCAAAACCCAAAACTAGAAAACTAATAAAAGTAGAAAATTGTGAAAGTAGTAGTAGTGGTCTTCTTCCATAACCATCACTCAATGAACCCATAATAGGAGATGAAATAAACTGAAATAAAGAAAAGACAGTCAGAATCATTCCCACCGTAAAAGGAGAGGCGCCGTACTCCAAGGCGTAAAATGGCAAAAACGGCAAAATTAAAGAAAAACCCAATACTTCCGTAATCTGAATGGCAAAGACAATTCCCAATCTTTGATCAAAATTTTTAAACATAATTAAAGAATATAACTGTCTGCTTGCTTTTCTTGAAGATCGGGCAGAATAAAAATATCTTGTTTATAAATTGGATTGGTGCCGACAAACTCAGCTTCTTGGGTTACGATTTTTTCAAAGGGTTTGCAAATAGGACAACCTGCCTCTCCATTGGGACAGCGGAAACGCTCTAATTTGCGGGCGAGCTTGATTTCTTTTGCAATTTTTAGAATGGTGTTGTGCGATTCTTTCAAATCTGGAAGATCTACTGATTCTGGTTGATCCGAAAACCCTAAGTACCAATAACTCATTCCGGTTACTGTTCTTGATTGGGTATTGGTGACGAGTAATAAATAAATAGGTAACTGCAGTGAGTCAGGACGCTCTTTTTTGGTACTAGTTTTGAAATCTAAAATCTCAACTTTATCTGTTTCTGGAGAATATTTTAGCCAATCGACTTTGCCACATAAAATAATCTCATCTTCTTCAGAAAGCCAGTATTGAGGTAAGTTTTCTTTAATTTTGATAGCTAATTCACCTACTGGTCCTGGATTTTTCATCACTTTTTGCAACATCACTTCGCCACGTTGTTTAAAGTTCAGTTCGGTTTGCTCATCAAGAAATCCGCCGATTTTTCCACTAACCTTTTTCCAGATTTGTTCATATTTTTTTAACAATGATTCCGTAAAACGTTTATCAACGGGTAGAATCGACAAACTTTCAATCACTTCATGTACTGCTTGACCCAGAGAGAGGGAAGGGGCGGCCAGCTGAACTCTATTGCCGGTATTAGGATTGCGGTAAATGTTTTTCAAAAAGTAAGCTCTGGGACATTTTTGCCAATCACTAATAGAGCTATAAGAAACCCAGGTAGCATTGAATTTATCTGGCATGAGAGTACTTTATCATATCTTTCTGACAAGGGTGTAATGGTAAAACTGGTTTTTTGCCTATAAATAATTTTTTCAATTTAGGTTTTAAATAAAGAAAAGCCTGAAGATTTACGAGATAAAGATAGAAAGGAAAGTGTGTTGTAATCACACGTGTGTATTGCTTATCGCAACACACTCCTTTTCTATCTTTTTTCTCTACTTCAGGCTTTTTCTGCACTTAATTAAAAAATATCCAGATAGGTGCCATCATTAATGCCCAAACTGCGAGAGAAAACAGGGCATTGAAGAAGATAATGGAGAAGATTACTGGTTCCCGGGGATAGATTCTTACCTCTATCCCTTTTTCATTTTCTTCTTCTTCGCTGACAAGTCTCAGGCTTATTTCTTCATCCCCTGAAACCTCCCATTCTCCACTAGAGATTTCTCCAGTGAGAGAAAAATACTTATGCTCCCCAAATTCTAGAGGAGAATAAGGTATGCCATATAGATATTCCCCGCCCCTCTCGAGCAGGAAAAAATCGAGGCTTGTTGCCTCAATGGCAACAGGGGTTTCAACATAAATATCGATGTTGTAACCTCTGTAAATTTTAACCACAACCTCTTCCTTTCCGGAATAGGTGTGGTCTCGGATCATTTCCCGAGTGATGATTGCCCATGCAAAAATTACTTGCAGGGTTATACACCATGCAAGGGCTCTTACCCATTTGGGTTTCTTGCTGAACATTTTTCTCTCCTTTGTAGGTTTACTATCCCGAATGGATAGCTTGCTGAACACTATCGATTAATGTCCAAAAAGCTACCCATTCAGGTCGGAGGGTTTTGTTTTTCGCAAATTATTAAAGTGCAGATGTAGGTTTTTTTTCTTGAAAAACAATTTGTTAGAAGCTGTTTCTAACCTTGTTTTACTCAAAACCTGCTATCAACAACCTACAGCTTAATAGCAGAAATCTAGTTAGAAACTATCCTGAAAAACTCAGGAGAAAAGATTTTATTTCCAACCAGGTTTCTACCAACAAAAAAGGAGTTTTTAAAGTTATCTTAAAGTAGGCCTCGCTCCTCTTTAGTCATATTTTTCTTATAAAAAATCCTAGAAGATTACTCTTGTAGGATGCTACATATACTAGCACAAAATATATCAAATGTCAATATTATAGGATATGTTTTGGGTGGATCCCGGGCTAGGATTCGAACCTAGAATGACAAGTTCAGAGCCTGTAGTGATGCCATTTCACCACCCGGGATTTTTTAAGGATTTTTTAAGCTTAGTTTGTTAAGCTAGCTAGATTAATAGTATACCAGAGGAGTTGTGATGAAAAAAATTTTAATTTTGGAAGATGATTTAAATTTAGCTCAAACTTTAAAAATAGCCTTAGAGAATAAACAAGTTAATGTGCGGGCAGTCAATACTCTGCAGGATTTTTATCAGCAGATAGAGAACCATCATTTTGATTTATGCGTCATGGATCGCTTGATTAATAAAGAGGATGCTTTATTGGCTGGAGAGTACGCCAAAGACATTTTACCCAAAGTCAAGATTTTGTTTTTGAGCAAAAAAGGTGAGATTAAAGATAGGATCCAAGGTTTGGAGACGGCAGGCGATGATTATTTGGCAAAACCCTTTTCTTTGGCGGAGTTGAGATTGCGAGTGCGCAATCTTTTGGCTATGCAACGAGTGACTGATCAGGAAGGGCGGCGCTTGCTGATAGGAGAGTTGGTTTTTTATCCCAATCAGGGTGTGATAGAAACCCCGGATTATAAAACCCAACTGCGCCGCCGCGAAACCGAAGTTCTGAATTGTTTGGCACAAGCTTCTGGTGCAGTTATTTCTCGTCATCAGCTCACTCGAACTTTATGGCCAGCAAATTATGAACCAAATGCCAGTACCGTGGACGTTTATATTCGTCGCTTGCGTCAAAAATTGGGAGAGTATAGTTTTATGTTGCAGACTCATCGTGGTTTTGGTTATTGCTTAACCGCTGTGCGGAGGAAAACTTAGAGTAATGACGGTGCCTTTTTGTGGTCTAGAACTTAATAAAAATTTACCGCCAAAATCTTGCTCCAAAGTTTTCTTGACAAAGTAGAGACCCAAACCAGAATGATTTTGTTTGCTGGAATAAAATTGATTGATACTCATTTTTTGTTTTAACCAATTCATTCCCTGTCCACCGTCAGCAACAGATAGCACGCCGACTTTATTTTTCAAGCTAAAACTTAAAAAAATTGGTTTGTTAATTTTTTCTGGAGCATAGCTTTCATAGGCATTGTTTAATAAACAAGCCACCATTTCTTGGAAAAAAAGTTTATTACCCGATAATTTAAAATTATCAGTTACTGGTAAGCGACTGATTAAATGTTGTTTTAATTTAGTGTCATCATTGAGCGTGAGCAGTTCTTTTAAAGCCTGTTTGGGAGAAAACCATGAATGAGTTGAAGTCGCAGTTTGCAGCGCTGAGCTTAAATAATTTGCATTGAGCAAAACGCGTTGCAAATAAATGTCGGATAAGGCTCTAGCCTCAACAGGTAGAGCTTGAACAGCGATTTGAGTATTGAGCAGAATATTGGTAATTGGGGTGGAAAAGCTGTGACGGATCACAGGGGCAGTCGAAAAAAGTGCTAGTTTTTTTGACATGATAGAAACTTACACTTTTTAGATTAAAAAATCCTTAAAATTTTGCAAGTGAAGTAAGTTGGGGTGGTTTTACTGATGAACTAGCTGAGTAATGTCCCAGATTTCCAGACAAGGAGCATGATTTACTCGACAATATTTTTTAATCAAAGCAACATTCGGTTGATCGGGAGTTAAATGCATCATTTGTCGGTGAGAATTTACTACTAACCAAACTTGTTCAAAATATTGAGCCTTTTTAGCAAAATCATCGGGAATTTCGTGAATCGGCTGACCAATGCCCTCAACCAAAATATTGGTCACATCTTGATTATGCAAATACATCAAGACTCCATCGGGCAAAGTACCAAAATAGCCTTCGGTGGCGACAGCGACGGTGTGTTCTTGAGCGGTTAATAATAAATAATCGGTTGTTTCTTTGATACCATTTCCAGCAGACCAAGCTTGTAAATATTGAGATCTATCCAGATCAGTGAAGGGCAGATGGTTGGGGTCTTGCCAGGAAATGAGGGTAAATTCTAGAGCTTTAGTGCTGACAAAAGTAATGCCAAAGATTAAGAAACTAACTTTAATGAAAAAAATGAAGGGTTTTTTTATTGCTTTTTTGGTACTCAAAAAAAACTGTTCAAAAGCCAATGAAGCTGAGATTGTTATGGGTAGGGCAGCTGGTAATAAATAACGAGGATAGAGCACTTTGCTCAATAAAATGATTGGCCCCAAGAAGCCCAAAGCAGTCAATAATAAAATAAAATGCTTTCTCTGCCACTTTGTTTGCCAAAGACCCAAGATAGGTAAAATCAGGATTGGCCAAGTTAGATAAGCATTCAGTACTTGCCAAACATGACGGCTATTGGCAAAAACAACCGGCCAAACTTTCAGAGCCAAAACTTCATTTAATGGATAAAGAAAATCGTTGCCACGATTAAATAACTGGCCAAAGGCAGGTTGCAACTTGAGACTGAGAAAAACTAACAAACCAATTAATAGCGTGCCAACACTCCAACTGAGAGTGTGAGCATGATTGATTTTTTTAGTTTTAACCAACCAAGGTACAAGTAAAAGAATCGGAATAAATAATAGAGCTGATAACTTGGTCAATAATGACAAGCCAAAAAACAAACCTGCTCCCAGTAGTGCTTGCCAACGCTTGGATTTTTTCAAACTAGCAGATAGCAAACTATTGATTGAAAGAGAAAGCCAAAGAACTAACAGGCCGTCCATCAAAGCCATTCGATGATGAAAAAACCAAAAAGGTAACCAAATCACTGTCAAAGTTGCAAAAACAACAGCGATTTTTTGGCCTCCCAGTTTTTTAACTATCGAAACTGTCACCCAAACCTGAACCAGACCGGCAATTAAAGAAATCATTCGACCAGCCAATAATGGATCGGTAAATATTTTGAGCGATCCCACTGCTAGCCAGATAAATAACGGCGTTTTGCCGTCATTGAGAGGGAAAAATAAGTATTGTCGCCAGTCGTCCAGAATAAGTTGGGCCCAACGAAGATAGATTGCTTCATCAGCAAAAACTGGTAGTTTAGTCAAAGCAGGCAGATGAGTAGCCAAATAAACTACCAAACAACCCAAGAAAAATAAAGTAATTGGCTTAAAGATTTTTTTCATGTTTTTTTATTGTAAGCTACTTTAGCTTTAAAGAGTGAAAATAAAGAAATAATCAACCACAGTCCCACTGCTCCACCCCATAAAAATAATTTTTGTTGCCACAAGACTTGACTGTCAAAGCCACCGGCCCACAACCAAGGTAGATAACGAGCCATGGCGGTTAGAGAAATTATCACCAGCCAACGTTTCCACCACCCAATTTTGATGACAGGTAGCCAGACCAAAGACCAGATCAAATACCAAGGGAGAAATTGTTGTGAACGAGCAGTAAAAAGTGGCAGAAAAAGAGCAACCGAGTTCAACCACATCAAATTAAATTTAGAAATCCTTTGTTTTATTAAAGGCACAAACCAGCGAGCAATGATTAGCAACCAAATAGGAATTAGCACCAGGGTAGCTAGTTTGATGGAAATCGAGAAAATCAATAAGCCTATGGAAAGTAATAATTTGAAAAGCAAAACACTCATTGTTTTTTTTGTCAATTGACTGCGCCCAAGCAAACAGGTTGGTTTTTCAATGACCAATAGAATAGAAGTTAAGGCTGGCACCAGCATCCATAAATCATTGTGTTGATTGGCGATTATTTCGATAAATAACAGCGGATTGGCAAATAATAACCAAAAAGAAGGCAGGCTCAATGATTTACCAGTAACTTTACTAGTTAATTTGACTATCACTTGGTACAACAAAACCAAACTAATAACAGCCCAAGCTCGAAAGAGTAACCAGGTAGCGACAAATTTGCTTGCTCCCAAAAAAGAAGGTAATAGTGAAAGAGCGGTCCAGCCGTAACCATATGGAGCTGGGGTATGGGTGTTATGCATAAACCGAACCCAATCATCACGAACAAAATCCAGAGCAACTTGAAGATGAGGATTGGCATGATAAACCAGAATCATTTTGGCATTAAAAATGTAATTAAATACATCATGAGAAAGAGCGTTGTAACTTAGCAACAGAGGAGAGAGAGCCAATAGATATTTAAAAAAATCTTTTCGCTGGACGATTTTTGCGGTTTGTTTGCCAGTCAAATAAATACCCCAAAAATAAACAGCAAATAAACCGATCATCAAACTAGCATATCCATAACTCAACCACTCTCGCTGATGAAAAAAGAACTGCCACATTCTTTGCTGAAATTGCCAATAAGGTGGCCAACTAGTGAGAATTAAGTTGGGATCGGTAAGAGAATATGACCAAAAAACGTAAAGTAAGTTGAAAACAAATAATAATTTAAATAGCAAACTTAAGGGATTACCAATTTTCAGGTTATTTTTTTTAAACATTTTTATCGATATTTACCCGTTATTTTGGCCCATCTGATCAATAAAATATCACGCAACATGCGCAAGGAATCTTTAATAGGACTGACTCGATCAGTGGCATGATGTCGCCAAAGAATGGGCACCTCAATACTCGCAAATCCCAGTTTTCTGGCCAAAAATAATAATTCCACATCAAAAGCACCAGTGAAGGCATCTGGCCGTTCTGTTTGATGACCATAAACATATAATTTTTTGAATAGTGTTTCTGCTGTGGGTGCTGAAAATAACTTAAAACCACATTGAGTATCGCTGACTCCGGGTACTGCCATAATCCGGACCAATAAATTAAAGCCTCTCCCCATCAAGTGACGATAAAATGGTTCCTTGTCTCTTTTGGCTCCTTTTATTTCTCTAGAACCAAAAATAACTTGATGAGTATCAGTAAAAGCAAATAATTTTTCTACTTCTGAAAGGGGAGTTGATTGATCAAAATCAGTAAATAAACGCCATTGACCGTTAGCAGCCAACATTCCTGCTGCCACAGTGGGTCCTTTTCCGGCGTGCAGATTTTTCAAAACTTTAATGTGAGGATGGTTCTTAGCAAAGGCCGTTAGTTTTTCAACAGTACCATCGGTGCTACCGTCATCGGTGAGGATTATTTCCCAAGAATAATCTTGAGTTTTTAAATAATCCAGCATTTCTGACAATACTCCTCTGGCAATATTTTTTTGTTCATTGAAAGAGGGCACTACCACTGATAGAAAAGGAGAGTTATTTGCCATGTTTATCATTCTAGCGGTTCCAAGCTTTCTTGGGTAGTTGTACGCAAAATCGTGATTTCTGGACCGTTATCGATTGAAAAAACTTCAGCAGGTTCTTTATTAGGAAAGACGACTATTTCATAAATGGGAGAATCAGTAACTTTACTAATTTTTTTCTCTTCATTAATAATAAACAAAGTTTCTATTTCTCCGCGTTCATTTTCTGAGACTGGCCTAGTGTGACCAGTAGTCAAAAAATAACGATAATTTTGGCCATTAATATCACGGCTTTCGGATAATAAAACCAAGTTGTACTTTTCTCCTGGTTTGACATGCTTCAAGATTTCTTGACTGGTTTGCTGAATATCAGCCATTGTCCAACCGGTAGTTTTGAGTGGCAATCGAGGGAGATTATATTGCAGAAAAACTGCCACAAATAAAATTCCGGCTAGAAAACCCAGCCAATGCGGTCTTATTTTGGTCAAGACAAAACCATAAACCAAAACAGTGATAGGAAAAAGATAGGCAATATAGTGATCAAAAATAGTGTGTTGGTACAAAGCAGTGCCCAAGATACCAAATCCCAAATAAGAAACGAGCACCCATTCTTTTTTTGATTCTTTTCCAAGTTGATGTTTTTTCCATAAATTAATCAGTAAAACAAAAGAAACCAAATACAATAATGATTGATTTAGAGGTCTATTTTTTCCAATCATATATTCAAATAAAATATGCATGCCTCTGCCCTCGGTTTCTTTGAGGGTTTCAGTAGTTTTACCCAGCAAAGATTTGACAGTACCGGTAGGAGTGAAGTTTTCCTCACTGGTTAGTAGTGATTTGAAAGCTTGAAGATTGGTGGCCTCATGTTTTAGATCAAAAAGCACCAATGGAGTTAGAGATAATAGAAAAATAAGAGCGCCGATCAGCGTTGGCAGGATCAATAACTTTAGTTGTTGCCAATAAGGACGAAGTTTCTTGGGCGCTTTCCGATGTCGTTGCCAAAAATCAACCAGCCAAATTATTCCAGCTGCCGGTGCAGCCAGTAAAGTCATGTAATGAAGTTGAATAAGGACACTAAAAGTAATTGCCACCAAGATCCAGTAACGAGGATTTTTCTGCCAAGCTTGAGCAGTAGCCCAAATCATCACGATAGAGACAAATGGCGCTGGATTGGGATTCCAGCTAAAACGAAAAGTTTGCGTAATCGTGGCACTAAAGGTAAAAAAGAAGGTAGCCAGCAAAGCTCCTGTTTTGCCGATTAGATCTTTGCCCAGTTTATAAATAAGATAAGTGACTATCACTCCCAATAAGGCTACAGCATAGACAGGTCCCAATGGACTGGGATAAGAAAGCCATAAAAAAGGTAGCATAAAGTAGTAATAAAGTGGACCTAAGTACATATTGCCCACACTAGTTACAGGACCGATAAAAACCAGATCCTTTTGACGGAAAATATCAGCTACCACGATAGCATCGCGACCTTGATCGCCTTGAAATTGCAAGGTGCCAGCAAGATTATAAAAACGCAAAAAAACTCCACTTATCAACAACAATCCCAGGATGATTTTTTTCCAGGAGGCAGTTACCTTCATTTAATGAGCCTTGTTTTGTTTTTTCCAAATAATCTTACTGTAGGCAAAAAAGTTCCAGAACATCCCAATCAAGATTCCTACGACGGCATACATTGTGCCGGTGTCGATAGTAAAATTGATTATGGGTAGAGTGAATAAATCAAACAAACCAAGATACATTTCTCCCAGAAAAGCAATTAATTGCTGAATAATAATTGAGCCTCCTGAAGCTAAGTTAAATTGTAAAAATTTGGAGAAATATTGTTTGGATTGTAATTTTCGATCAGAAAAAGTCCAAAAATTATTAAAAATAAAATTACTTATAACGGCTCCCTCAATGGCTAGGAAAAAGGCAAGTTGAAAGGGAAATAATAATCGCCAGATTTGCAAAGTAGATAACTGCACAAAAGCACCGACACTACCCACTACCAAAAATTTAAAGATTCTGTTTTTGAAAATTTCTTGTAAGCGAGCCTTCATGATGTATAACAGAGTATTTTTAATATACTCTGGTCCTATTTTACTTTTACCAAAATTACGATCTTTGAAGTGAAATGGCACTTCAGCGACCTTGAAACCCTTACTGATAGCTTTATGTAAAAAGCCTATCTGAAAAGTATATCCTGAAAAACGCTCTGTTGTTAGTTCTGGAGAAACGGCTTGATAAACTTTTTTATTAACGGCTCGATAACCAGTAGTCCAATCACGCACATTAAAATTGGTCAACACAATGTTGATGAATAAATTACCTATTACACTCAGGAATTTTCGATGCAGACCCCAATTATCAGGAATACTGCCACCAGGAATATAGCGCGAGCCCAACACCAAATCATTGCCGGCTTCGATTTTTTTCAAAAACTGCGGAATTTTTTTGGGATCGTGAGATAAATCAGCATCAAACTGAAAAACGAGATCGGCTCCCAGTTCATTAAAAGCATGAGCCATGCCTTTGAGATAAGCCCCACCCAAACCGGCTTTTCGTTTGTTGAGAAATAAATGCAAATTACTATATTTATTTTGCAGTTTTTTTACCAATTCATAGGTTTTGTCTGGAGAAGTATCATCAACTACCAAGACTCCGCATTGCCAATTTTTAACGGTACGCAACACAGCATAGACTTGTTCCAGGGTAGCAGTGATGTTTTCTCGCTCATTATAAGTAGGAATGATGATAATGGCCGACTTTTTTTTCATAAAATGAATCTTACGCCTTTATTTTACGTTCTTCTTCTAGTTCGGCCTCAACCATCAAAGTGACCAATCCCTCAAAATCTACTGATGGTTTCCAACCTAGTTTCTTTTTGGCTTTGCTAGCATCACCAATGAGCATGTCTACTTCTGCTGGTCGATCAAAAACGGGATTATGTTTGTAAATTGATTCCCAGTCATTAATCCCGGCTGCTTTACTGGCTAGTTGTAAAAATTCTCTGACGGAGTGAGTTTCTTCAGTGGCGATCACAAAATCTTCTGCCTTATCTTGTTGTAACATCAACCACATGGCTTCCACATAATCTTTGGCATAGCCCCAGTCTCGTTTTGATTCTAGATTGCCCAGTTCCACGAATTGCTGTTTGCCCAATTTTACTCTGGCTACTCCATTGGCAATTTTTCTGGTAACAAACTCCAAACCTCTACGAGGGGACTCATGATTGAATAAAATGCCAGAGACGGCAAATAAGTCGTAAGATTCTCGATAATTAATCGTAATCCAATGACCATAAACCTTGGCTACTCCATAAGGAGAGCGTGGGTAAAATGGTGTTTTTTCATTCTGTGGAGTTTCCAGCACCTTACCAAACATTTCACTGGAGCTGGCTTGATAAAACTTAGCCCCTGGACAAGCTAGACGCATTGCTTCCAATACTCTGGTTACTCCCAAGCCAGTAAATTCGCCAGTCAAAACTGGTTGTTCCCAGGAAGCTTGCACAAATGATTGAGCAGCTAGGTTATAAACTTCATCAGGCTGAGTATCTTTAAAAGCAAAAGTGAGTGAGTTCTGATCAACTAAATCTCCTGAAATTAATTTCAAATTGGGATTGTGAACAATTTTTTTAATACGATCAAAATTTTGGGTACTGGTTCTGCGAGTCAGTCCATAAACTTGATAGCCTTTTTCCAATAAAAACTCAGCTAAATATGATCCGTCTTGACCGGTAATGCCGGTGATAAATGCTTTTTTCATAAATTCCCTTTCTTATTGTTGTCTCCACCAATTTAATATTCGTTCCAATGTTTTTTCAAGAGGAATAGTTGGTTGCCAACCCAGTTTACTAATTTTACTAATCTCAGCCACGCTACGAGGAATATCTCCCGGACGTTGTTTTTGCTCCACCACTTTGATTGCAAAATCAACCGTAGAGAGAGCCTTCATTCTGGCCAATAGTTCTTGAATAGTAACATCTTTACTACTACCCACATTATAAACTTCACCGGATTTTCCTTCAGCCATCAATAATAAATAGGCTTGGACAATGTCTTTTACATCAGAAAAATCTCTGGTAACTTGTAGATTGCCTACTTGAATTTCTTGTTGTAGCTTTCGTTCAATTTGAATAATCTGATGAGCAAAATCGCTGACTACAAAACCTTTTTCTTGACGCTCGCCAATGTGATTGAATGGTCTGACTCGCACAATATCCAGCTCAAAACGTACGGCATAGGAATAAGCCAACATGTCTTGGGCAACTTTGGAAACGCCATAAGGATCATGAGGACCCAAGATGCTGGTTTCACTTAGAGGCTCTGGTGAACTGGCGTACTCAGAAGCACTGCCGATTGATAATAGACGAGCTTGGGGAGTATGCACGCGCATTGCCTCCAGCACATTCATTTGAATCTCGACATTGGTCTCGATGGCTTTGGCGGTATTTTCCAAACTTAGACTAGGTGAAGAGAAACTAGCCAGATGAAAGATTTGAGTTGGTTGAAGCTTAGTAAAAACTTTTATAACTGCTTCTGTTTGAGTTAGATCGAGTTGATGAATGTTGGTTGCAGGTAATAACTGACCGACAAATCCAGGTTTATTTGAAAAACTAGTAACATGAATGGTCTCTGGAGCTTGATTTTTGGCCAATAAAGCCTCTACCAAATGAGAGCCAGCAAACCCAGTTCCTCCAGTGATTAAAATAATATCGGTCATGATGGGCGTCCCAAGCCTAGATAGTGATAACCTATTTTTTTGATGATTGTTGGAGAAAATTGATTGCGAGCATCAATAAACCACTGTTGCTTGGTTGTTTTAGTTTCGGCAAAATCAAAACCAATAATTTCTGGCCACTCTACCAAAGCAATAATGACATCTGCATCTTTGACGGCTTGTTTGAGAGTTTCGGATTGCTGATGATTTTTTTCCATTTTTTCCAAACGTAAAAATCTTTGCCAATCGGCCATGGGATCAAAACTAGTTACACTAGCTCCTTTACTCAGCAAAATCGGAATGACTAGGGTGGCGGGGGATTCACGCATATCATCAGTATTTGGTTTGAAAGATAAGCCCAAAACAGCCACTTGTTTATTTTCCCAACCACCAATCTTCTTTTCAAAATTGTCCAAGAGTTTGGGAATTCTGTCTTGATTGAGATCATTGACTTTATTGAATAAATTATCACTCTCACCAATGGCGCGTGAATAAGCCGCCAACTCTTTTACATCTTTGGGAAAACATGAACCTCCATAACCAAAACCAGGATACCAATAATGAGCTCCAATACGTTTATCAGGACTAATGGCTACCACAACTTCTTCTACATTAGCTCCATTTTTTTCACACAAATCGGCAATTTGATTGATAAAAGTGATGCGGGTGGCTAGATAAGCATTGGCTGCATATTTGGCCATTTGAGCCGATTCTGGCTTAACTCTGATCATTGGAGCCTGCAGTGGTCGATGTAATTCTTCTAGTTTTTTAAAGACTTGTTCATTAGTGGCACCCAACACGATGCGATCAGGATGAAGAGTGTCTGCTACGGCTGAACCTTCTCGCAGAAATTCTGGGACAGCAGCAGTGTAAAAGGCAGTTTCAGTGTGCGAATGAATCAATTCCTCCACTTTATCCAAAGTGCCGGGTGGAACAGTGGACTTAATCACGACAATGGCTTGTTTTTGCAAGTGAGGAGCAAGTGACTCTACACTGGCAAACACAAACCGCAAATCAGCTTGGCCATCGGGAGCGGAAGGAGTGCCTACCGTAACAAAAATAATCTCAGCATCTTTGATGGCAGTTTGATAATCCGTGGTAAAACTTAGGTTGTGGTGAGCCTGTTGTTCTTTGAGAAGTTCTTCCAAACCAGGCTCATAAAAAGGCACCTGACTTTTTTTCAAGCTGGAAATTTTTTGTTCATCAACATCCAAACCAATGACCTGGTGACCAAAGGAAGCATAAACTGCTGCCGTTACTACTCCTACAAATCCGGTACCGATAATAGTGATGTTCATAAATTTCTCTAGATTATTGAGCCAGTATATCATTCCAAAAAGGACTTAGCATTATATAATTGAAGAGTGCAAATCTTTATTTTTACTCTTTTCCCTGAGTTTTTTAACTCAGTCTTTGCGACCTCCATTCTTGGTCGGGCCTTGAAAAATAAGTTACTCAAAATTCAGATAGTCAATCTGCGTGATTTTGCGACTGATAAACACCACACCACTGATGATCGGCCTTATGGTGGTGGTCCGGGTATGGTGATGAAAGTGGAGCCGATTAATTTGGCACTACAAGAATTTAAGTTTAAAAAGGGAATGGCGAAAGAGAAAATTATTCTCACTTCCGCCAAAGGTAAGGTTTTTACTCAGCAAACGGCTGGAGATTGGCAGACGCTAGATCGCCTGGCACTCATTTGCGGTCACTATGAAGGAGTAGACGAGCGAGTAGTAAAACACTTGATCGATGAAGAAATCAGGATTGGTGATTATGTGCTGACTGGTGGCGAACCAGCTGTAACAGTGATGGTTGATGCTTTGACCCGATTAATTCCTGGAGTACTCGGTAATGAGTTAAGCAATCTGGATGAATCGCACAGCACACCAGGTAAACTTGGTCATCCACAATATACTCGACCAGAGAACTACCAAGGTTGGCGCGTACCGGCAGAATTACTGACCGGCGATCATCAAAAAATCACCGCTTGGCGCAAAAATCAAAAAAGCTAAAACTCTACTTCTCCAATTGCCTCTTCGATCGTTTTTTGTTTAAAATCCAAGATTTTTGTCAATTTAGTGGTATCCATGGCGGTATTGCGCTGATAAGGACGCTCGGATTTAGCTAGATAAGCGTCCAAATCTCCCTCTTTAATTTCGCCACCCAGCTGAAGAGCTTCATTGATTAGTTTGGCAAACTCAAAATCAGACCAACTCTCCCCACTAGAGGCGTGATAAAGACCGGTCAGTTTGGTGCGAATCACAAAATCCAGTACTTTACTAAAATCATTCACATAGGTGGGACCAAAAAAATGATTGGTAAATTGTGGATGAAGAATTTTTTCTTGAATGCCTTTGATAATCAGGTGCACGGTATCTATTTTTTCAAATTGATCGGAACGAAAAGGCTGGTCAATGCGCAGGATAGTTGTAGGTGCAGTTGATTTTTTGACCGCTTCTTCAGCCAACCATTTGGTTTTGCCGTACCACTCAATGGGATTGGGTTGATCTTGTTCAGTGTAAAGTTCTTTTTTTTCGCCATCAAAAACATAAGCAGTAGAAACATAAATAATATGTTTATTGGTTACTTCTGCTGCTCGAACAATATTCTCTGTTCCCACTACATTTACCCTATAAGTCAATCCATTTTTATCATCAGTCTGTTGCCAAGCACCAGTGACATCGGTAAATGCTGCTAGGTGGATGACGTGGGTGGCTTGAGAGGTTTGAAAGCGTTTGAGCACTTGTTCATAGTTAGTGATGTCTATTGGTTGGTTTTTGTCGCGCAGATCAAGATTGTCAAATTCATAGGTATTATGGAAATCCAGAGCAAAATGCGAGCCAACCAGTCCATTTAAACCAGTGGTTAATAAATTATTTTTCATAAAAATCTTTCTAGAGCTTAATTTCTGTACCAATTAGCTTGAGTAAGTTCTGATTGACATAGCGATTGGAGAGCCAAGGAACAACGGTAGCATAGCCTTGAGAGAGTGCATTGGCATCAAAATGCAAATCGCCGGTTAAGATTCTGGGGTCGGCACCAATTTTTTGATAGGTTTTGACCTGGTGATCGACCGCTAAAGTATAGGCATAATATTTTTTATAAGCTTGTTTGGCCGGTTCGCAAATTCTCAGAAAATCAGGTTGGTTTTCAGGAAGATTGAAGTTTAATAACTCAGCTCCCCAAAAATCATTTTCTAAAGTCAGCTCAATCAATTTGCGCACTGTGCTGGTGGGATATTTTTTATATTTTGCCAAAGGTAGATTGGGAGCAGTTTTATCCCATAGCTCTTCCGGCACTCGCCAACTAAAAACTAATGCTTTTGGGGCAATGGCTTTTTCTAGGGCATGGTTAGCAGCGCCCAATGTGCCAGAAGCGGGTACTGAGCCTACATTGGTACCCATATTCATACCAGAAAAAATCAAATCAAAATCATTGCCATATAATTCTCCTGCCAGCTCTATTGCATCAGAAGGGGGACCATCCACCCACAAAACCTCCATCCCATCAACTTGATCTTTACCCCAATTACCTTTTCCTGGGAAACTCCCACCAGTAGAACTTTGCTGAGTTTTGGGAGCAGCAATAATAATTTGTTCAAATTTTTCTTTCAGAATTGAGGCCACGATGCGCAAACCTAAGGCTTGATAGCCATCATCATTGGTTAGCAGTACTTTCATAAAAATCCTTAGGCTTAATTTTTATAATGTTCGGTAAAATATTGTTGATTGGTTTGTTTTAATTTTTTCCACCACGCTTGGTTTTCTTGATACCATTTTACGGTTTGTTCTAGACCTTTCTGCAGAGTAATACTCGGTTCCCAACCCAACTGCGCTTTGGTTTCACTCCAATCAATAGCATAACGGCGATCGTGACCAGGTCGATCTTTGACGTGTTCGATTTTATCTTCACTTTCACCCATGATTTCCAAAATCATTCTGGAGATTTCCAAGTTGGAAACATCTTTGGTCATACCACCTACAAGATAAGTTTTACCCAGTTTTCCATCAGCAAGCACTCGATCAATGGCCCGACAATGATCTTCTGTGTGTAACCAATCTCTGACATAGAGGCCGTCGCCATAGACAGGAATTTTTTTACCTTCCAGTAAATTGGTGATAGTAAGAGCAATGAATTTTTCCGGAAATTGGAAAGGGCCGTAATTATTGGTGCAGTTGGTGATGGTGTAAGGCAGACCATAAGTAGTGCCGTAAGCGCGCACCAAGTGATCTGCTGCTGCCTTGCTGGCAGAGTAGGGACTGTGGGGATTATAGGGAGTATCCAGAGTAAATTTCTCAGTAGTGTTCAGAGGCAATGCCCCAAAAACTTCATCAGTAGAGATATGATGAAAACGTTTTAAATTATGTTTGAGAGCAGACTCTAGCAATATCTGGGTACCAATAATATTGGTTTCCAAAAAAATTTCTGGATTTTTGATTGATCGATCCACATGTGATTCGGCTGCAAAATGAACAACGACATCTATTTCATCCATGATTTTATTGACAAGTTCTTTATCACGAATATCACCTCTCACAAAAGTATAATTGGGCAAATCATTAACACTGGTCAGATTATCCAAGTTGCCTGCATAGGTAAGTACATCCAAGTTGATGATTTGATCTTCCGGATGGTTTTTAAACCAATAATGAATAAAGTTGGCACCGATAAATCCGGCTCCCCCAGTAACTAAAATTGTTTGACTCATAATTTTTCCTCAATTTCAATTTCTTTAATTTGTAGTGACTCTATTTGAATTTCTAGTTGTTTTAGTTTTTCTTGTTCGACACCAAGGGCTGAGTGATAGTAACCAGCCAAAAAAGCCAGTATTACGATAATGGCTACCAATAATCTAATGACAAACCGCGGTTCAATTGGCTGGGGAAGTTTGGTAAACATAAATTGATTAACTTTGGCTAATTATGACCTAAAATTAGTTTTTCTTGAACTAGTGTTTGAAATTTTTGCTCATCAGTGATGATGTAAACCCATTGATATTGATAGATTGACAAACGAGCCGGATTGTCCAAGACGCCGTCAGTGGGATCATCATCAATGTCGCTCAGTTGATGACTGGTAAATTCCAAATTTTCTCGATAAGGCAATAATGTTTTGATAGTAGCAACCAGTTCTGGTAAAGATAATGCTTTGGCAAAATCTCTTTGATAAAAAACATAGAGCTTGGCAGCTAATTCTGGTTGAGTGAGGAATAGTTTGTAGTTAGTAAGTTTGGTAATTAATGCAGCAATGACTTGTTGTTGACGCGCTCCACGAGCTAAATCATGACCTTGTTCGTCTTCACTGTGTCTACTGCGAATATATTGTAAGGCTCGCGGTCCAGATAGTTTTTGTTCTCCCGCTTCAAAAACAATTGTTTCATAAAGAATTTCTGGATCGGTTTCCACCGAAACATCAACATCAGACTTGGGATAGAGTGGATCGGTGAAGCCTTTTTCTACTTTTATCTCCACTCCATCTACTAGATCGATCAGTTCTTGAAGTTGATCAAGGGACAAAACTAGAGTGTGGTGGATGGGTATGCCAGTCATTTCTTGAACGACTTCAGCAGTGAATTGTTCTGGATTATCAGGATAACGTTCTTGACCATAAATATAGAGAGCATTGATTTTAGTTTGATAAACATCACTCCACAAATCTCTGGGTAAAGGGAGAGTATTGATTTCTCCATTTTTAAGATTAATAGAAAAAAGCATGATGGTATCGGTTAGAGTGGGAAAATTACTACGATCCGCAGTTGTGTCTGTGCCCAATAATAAAATGTTTTTATGATCTTGATCTGCTATGGGAGCTGTTTGCCAACCGGTTTTTAATTCTTCAATCAAGCTTGCTCGATCAAGTTTGGCGATGGTTAAGAATTTTTGGAATTGACCATAGCTCCAGATTCCTATTCCTAGAGCAGTTATTAGTAACATCAAAATAGTGATGCCCGCCGTCAAAAAAATTGCTTTGAGAAAAACTTCCCCAAACTTGAAATCAGATTTTGACCGGTTGGAATCTGAGAAAGACGTGATAGAAGCGGAGGGAAAAGTTTTAGAAGAGTGAGTCTTGGCAGTTTCTTGTTTGGTAACAGTTGTTTTTTTCATAGATTAAACCTTAGTTTGATAGGAATTGTAGCAAAACAAAAGCATCTTGGGTATTCACCCTTAGATAGGCTACAATGTCTTTGTGAAAAAAATAAAAACCTGGTTGCCACTTTATTTTTTGATTTTAATTTTTTTGGCCAGCTCTTGGTCGTTATTTAGTCCCAAATTTTTTCGCATTCATGACTATACTCATGCTGGTCGAATCGCTGAGATGACGAGAGCCTTGGGTGACGGTCATTTTCCCGTTCGTTGGACGCAGAATTTTGGATTTGGCTACGGCATGCCTTTATTTGAGTTTTATGGTCCACTGCCTTTTTATTTGGGAGCCATCATTTATTGGTTGAGTGCAGATGTAGTATTGGCCATCAAAGCACTTTTTCTTGTGGTTAATGCGGGCACCATCATGGGTGGCTATCTGTTGGGAAAAAAATTATTTGGTAAAAGTGGTGGTTTGTTGACTGCGGCTGCCCTAACTCTGGCTCCTTATCGAGCAGTCAATTTATTTGTGAGAGGGGCGCTCAATGAAGCTTGGGCGATTCTATTTTTACCTTGGATTTTCTTGGGTGTTATCAAGGTTTTTCATCGTGAGAAAAATGGCTGGTTGATGCTGAGTTTGGCCTTAGTGGGATTATTTTTATCACACAACATTATTACTCTACTTTTTATGCCTATCCTAGGTCTTTTTGTGTTTGGGTTTTTTGTGATTTTATTTTGGCGCAAAGCACCAGAGTTTTTTTATCGCAATCAATTTCGTTGGCGAAACTTTGTTAGAATTTTGGGTAGTCTAGCGCTAAGTGTATTGTTGGCTTTGGGTTTATCGGCTTTTTATTTAATACCGGCGTTTTTTGAAAAAAACCTCACTCAAATAGAAGATACGATCTTTACTTATTATTTTGATTATCGTTTACATTTTTTATATATCAGGCAATTTTTTCAACCCAATTGGGATTATGGTGGCAGTGCTTGGGGAGTAGATGATGATATTTCTTTTTTCCTGGGTTGGGGACAGTGGCTTAGTTTGGGCGTGTTGGGTTTGATCAGTGTAGGAAGATTTTGGAATTGGCTGAGAGGTCGCCAACCGCTTTTTCCTTCAAAAAAAGTTTTGGGCTTGGTATTACTTTTCGGCTTTTTACTTTTGATTGGTTTTTATATGTCTTTACTGAAATCACAGTGGTTGTGGGATCAAATATTTTTATTAAAATATGCTCAGTTCCCCTGGAGATGGTTGAGCATTATTATTCTATTAATCGCTCTTTTGATTGGCAGTCTGACTTGGTTTATCAAAAATAAATTGACAAGAGTTTATGGTTCATTATTACTAGTGATCATCATGGTCATTGGTTCAGTGACTTATTTTAGACCAGAAAAATTTTTGGAGCGCAATGAAGACTATTATTATACCGATCCACTTTTGATGAGAAAAAACCTGAGTAATATTCTGCCTGATTATGCAGTAGTGGGCATGCCCATCCCGCCGACCTTGATTCCGGAAGAGTTAATTATCAATAGTCAAGAATTACCAGCAGATAGTTTCGAGATATTGGTGGAACGAGTACATGAAAAATTGATCAAGACTAATTTTACCAGTGAGGCCACTCTTGAGCTGGCCGTAGCCGACTATCCCGGCTGGGGGCTAGAAATTGATAACCAACGCTGGAATCGCCAGATTGGTGAAAATGGCAATATCTCTGTAACAGTGCCAGCCGGCCAGCATTTAGTTGCTTTACGTTTTCTGTCTACTCCCGTTAGAAAATATGCTGACTTACTTAGTTTATTTTCTTGGTTGATATTGGTCTTTTTATTGATTCCCAAAAAACAATTAAATTCATTAAATTTAAAGAAAAAAAATAAATCATGATTCAACACACTCCAGTTGATACCACAGACGAAGTTGAAGAGTTATTAACTGACGCAGAAGAAATTGCCAATATTAAACATCGCTCTGTAATGGGCGCTTTATCTTATTTTTTGAGAACAGCGGTTTTACAGATCATTGGTTTGGTTTCGGCTTTGATTTTGAGTGCCTTTTTTTCGCCAGAAGATTTTGGCATATACGGTTTCGTGATTCAGATTATTGGGTTGTTAATTTTCTTTTCCGATATTGGTTTGGCTGCGGCATTGGTGCAAAAAAAGGATGAGCCAAACAAAAGTGAATATAGAGTGGTGTTTACTCTTCAGTGGCTATTGAGTTGGTTGATTGTAGGAATCATTATTTTGTTGTTGCTAACGGGCTGGGTTCAAGCCAAAGTGGGTGGGGCTGGAGCTTGGTTGCTAGTCAGCTTGGCTATCTCATTTCCTCTGGCTACCTTGAAAACAATTTCTTCCATCAAGTTGGAGCGTAAATTATTATTTAATAAATTGGTTATTCCCCAAATTTTTGAGCAAATAGTTTTTTATGGTTTGCTGGTTTATCTAGCTTGGCATGGCTTTGGAGTTATTTCTTATGCCTATGCCATTGTGGCCAGGTCCATCGTGGGAGTAATAATTATGTGGTCGATCGAACCGTGGCGGGAAATTGGCTTGCGTTGGAATACTAAAGTACTCAAATCATTATTGAGTTATGGCGTAAAGTTTCAGCTCAATGATTTTCTAGCTCGCATCAAAGATCAACTTTTCTTTTTGGGACTGGGCATATTTTTACCATTAGATCAATTTGGTTATATTCAATGGGCAAAAAGCTGGTCGCAATACCCATATAACCTCACTGTCCAGAACGTATTAGCCATCACTTTTCCCACTTATTCGCGTTTACAATCACGTACTGACTTACTCAAAAAAGCGATCGAAAAATCACTGTTTTTCATTTCTTTGGCCATTTTTCCTATTTTGACAGCAATGAGTGTTTTTATTTGGCCGTTAATTCAAGTAGTAGAGAGATATAAACAATGGGAGCCTGCCGTGGTCAGCTTTATTTTATTTGCACTAAGCATCGGTTGGGCAGCTCTTTCTACTCCCTTGGTCAATACACTCAATGCTATTGGACAGATCAATAAGACTTTAAAATTAATGAGTTTATGGACAATGCTAACTTGGATTATCACTCCGCTTTTGCTTTGGAAAGTTGGATTTAACGGAGTGGCTTGGTCGGCACTAATCATTTCTTTTACCTCGGTTTTGTCAATTAGGATGGTCAAAAAATATGTCCCAATCGAGGTTTTTCCTCAAGTAAAATTGGCTTTAATAGGATCAGTAATCATGGCTACTTTAGGTTTACTAGGTATGCAAATCTGGACTCAGGGTTTGCGAATGTTAGTTATTGGCATAATTTCAAGTGGCCTGATTTATTTACTGAGTATTGCTTTATTTGGTTGGCGCCAGCTCAACAAGGAAGTGCACAGTTTATTGAGAAAATAAATCAGTTTCAAAAGGAAAACTATTTTTCAACCGGACATAATTGACTCCGAATGAGGGGATTGTCAGTTTCAAAGAAATAAAAACTCTCTTTAGGTTCATGCCAACGATTTGGCAGATAAACAGTGGCGATTGGTTTTAGATTTTTTACTACTGGAAAGTTTTTGGTAATGATTAGAGTATTTGGCAGACAATAATCTTCAGAATGAATGGTTTTAAAAATGAGGTTACCCAGTTGATTAACCCTAGAATTAAAAATTTGTTGTTGATTTTTGATGGCTTGTTGAAACTCTAAAGGGTTAATTGGGGTAAAAAAGGCAATAAAAATATAAGGTTGGCCATCATCAGTGCTAACCAAAACTTGTTGATATTGATCTTTATAAAGATTTAATTTATGAACCATTTCTTGTTGATCAGCTTGCCAATAAGAGGTAGTTTCCTCCGCATAAAAAAGAAAATAATGCGAAATTTGTGAAAGAAAATTTGCCATAAAAACAAGAAAGATAAAAGCTTCCATCAAAGTGACTGAAGTTGACGACCAATGCTTTTTAAAATAAAGATGAACTCTGCTCAAGCCAATCACGACAATCAATAATAAAACAGGCAAAAGTAATAAACTGCGCAAGCCATGTGGTGCATCAGTGGTTAGGCTGGCGGGCAGAGGAGCTAGAAAAACCCAGCTTAAAATCAGCAGATTCTCTTTACTTCGTTTTTTCAAAACTTCGGCAAAACCAATAATTAGAAAGGGGAGCGCTACTAATTGTAGTTTGCCTACTTGATGAATGCTGATTCTGGGAGTGGCATCAGTGCCAAAAAATAAAAACTCAGGAGAAAAATGACCTAGATATCGATAGGCAATTTCTTGCAAATAATAAACTCCTTTATTGGCCAAGATTCTGCGCAAAGGAACACTGGCGGTCGTAAAACGATATAAGCTTTCTGTTTGCAATCTTTGCTGTTCACTATCATTAAAAATGGCTACCGCCTGAGGTCTGGTCAAAATATTATTTTGTTTGAAAGCAATCAAGAGGGGAGTGATGCTGAGTAAACCTACAACCAAACTCAAAATAAAGATTTTTTTCTCTTTGAGTAGTTGCGAACGATAAATTAGAAAGTAACTGAAGAGAAAGAACGGTAAGATTAATCGCAGACTGTGATACCAGTACAAACTAAAACCCAATAAAACGGTAGCTAGAATCAGACGCCAACTGAATTTTTTTTCATGAATTAATAACCCGACTCCTGTTACAAAAAGAGGTAGGGCAGCGTACCATTCCAGCGTAAAGCGTGATAAATGAATCGCCAAAGGTGAGAAAGCCAATAAACCAGCTAGTATTAGGGCCTCTGTTGTTCTTTTAAAGTATTGTTTCCCCAAAAAATAACCGGCAATAATCAAACTGGTACCAATAAAAACATTGAGCACTCTAACTGAGAAAACATTAAGACCCAGACAATTAATGATAGGCACAAGCATCATACTATAGAGTCCAGTTTTGAAATCACCAAATGATTCAATAAATATGGGCCAACTGCGACCGAACTCGTCTTTGCCAGTCAATAACAGAGAATAAGCATTGTAACCGACAGAAGCCTCATCCCAATTAAAACCAGCAGGGGTGTCAGTCAAATTAATGAATCGGAAAATAAAACCCAACGTCACAATAACAGTCAATAAAATTAAGCTTATATTTTTCCTCATGATTTAAAAAAAATACTCCCCTACTCTATTTTAAATTATCAACATCCTATAATTTAAGGTTTTTTGAATTTCAGCTTTAATTTTTTTCTAATCAAAGTAATACTATCGGTCGTTATCAACCATAATCCTATAATTAAACTACTGATTGAAATATTATTGGCCCAAGTTCTAATGGGAGTGTCGGTAAACTGAACACTAAGTTGAGTTTGATTGGTGGATATTCGTGCACCCAACAAACCATATTTACCAACAGGATAAGACTCAAGAATTTGCTGATCACTCTTGATTTGCCAACCAGGAAAATAATAACGAGTAATGATTAATTCGCCAGGTTTTCCATTGGTTTTTATCTCCAGTGAAGTGAGGTTATCGGCCACTTGAACGTCCAAGATTTCCAAGGCTTCTGAGCTGGTCGCTATGGGAAAAGAGTGACCTTTTGGCAAACACTCCTGTGTCCATTTGGGTAGATATTCGTACTGCCAAGTTGAGGAGCTACACAGATCTTCTGCTCTAAACTCATCAGTAAAGTAATATCCGGACGGGGTCATGAGCGGCTGATTTTGCCACCAAGTCAAAGAAAGAAGAGTAATTCCCAATAAAATAGCAATTAGATCTTTTTTCCAATTAGCCAAGCCCAGGCTAACAATCAAGACAGCCAAAAGGCTGATAATCATTAGATAACGAGAGGGAAATTGAGTCATTTGCAAAAGACTACTATTTTCCCAAATCACTCTACTCCATTTACTTTGAATAAATAATGCCAACAATAAACCGCTGACAGCAAACCACCAGAGTGAGGATTGCACCATCATCTGTTTGCCAGTCAATCTTTTTAATTGTTGCCAACTGAAGATGATCGCTATCCCAGCACTCAGGCTCAACCAGGACCCAACAGTCATGGGCAGAATGGTGGGATCGGCATTTTTTTGCCAACCGACCAGTTCAACAAAAGAAACAAAGCCACTTTGAAAGCCTTGGGTGACATAATCTATTTGACTGTACCAAACCAATGATTTTTCGACTATTACTGGCAAAAGATAGGAAGCTGAAAGACCTATTGATAGTAAGCCTGCCCAAGCCAAATTCCAGCGTTTGGTTGGTTTGAGTTGATGAAAATAAAGATCCCAAATCCAACGCAAACCCAGAAAAGGCAAAACAATAAAGGCTGTAATCATATGAACATACATGAAAGTACTGATAGCTAGCGCCAGCAAACCAATACTCAGTTTATTTCTTGGGCTAGTTTTCAGATTTTCATAAAGCCAAAAAAGCCAGGGAGTAAGGGCAAAACCACTCAATTCGCCCAATGAACCTCTCACATAAGCATCATAGTTGAAATAACCGCTACCAATCAGCAACAAGCTACCGATAACAGCGACCCAGGGTTTTTGAGGAAAGAGTCGGCGCAACCAAGTCCACATGCCCAAGGCTCCCAGTAAATAACACAACTGAAAAGCAAGCTTAACGGCATTGAGCGGATGATTACCAAGAAAAACCAATCCAGCAGTCAAGTAATAAACCAGCGGAGAATAAAAATTAAAAAAAAGATAACCGCCACCATTACCAAAATCACTGAGTATTCTGACTGGAAATTGACCGCGCTCAAGTTCATGAGCCATAGCCACGGTTCTGATAACATGGACATCATCAAAGGAATACCACATTCCTTGAGAAATTCTCATCTTACGAATAGCTAAAAATATTCCACCCAAAATGATGCCGAGACTAATGATTAAAATCAACCACTTTTTGGTAGTTTTAAGTTTTAATAAGTTGGAAAGTTTAGTGATTATTTTTTTGTACATTTTGGTAAGCCCGACCAATAATAATTAACCAGAAAGGAATTAATTGTAGTAGATAACGACCATAAACGGCCGATCCAAGGAGAAAAATTCCCAATAAACCTAGAGTATAAAGAATAATTATGGCTGTCTTTAATGATAGTTTTTGTTTGATGAGTGAAATGAGATAAACAATAAACAAGATAGGCCAACTCCAATTCCAATCACCGCTGGGCAAATATTGCCGAGTTGGTTCCCACCAAGCTTGATATTTTCCCAGAAACAAAGTCTGCAAAATAATAAACTTGGGAATGGTTCGATTACCTGTCCACCAACGGAAACGAAACCATTCAAAACGAATAAAATCCATCAATGAATGCTGATGAAGAAAGAAAACAATATAACTAAATAAATAAGTGATTACGGCTATTACCAGACTCAAAATTGCTTTTTTCCAAGTTTGTTTTTGCCAAACCCAGATACCCAACAGACCAATAAATAAAAAAATGATCGGAAAAAAATACTTAGTAGCCATCAACAAACCCAGCACTAAGCCAAGCAAAGTATATTTTTGCCAATTTTCTTTTGTCAAAAATAAAACATTAAAAAATGCCAACGACCAAATTAAAATCTGCAAATCAAAAAGAGCCGTGCGCAAATGGCCACTCAAACCACTGCCCAATGCCAAATAACCAACTGCCAAGAAAATAAAGGTCTCAGAAAACTTCAATTGTTTTAGAAGAAGAGCAAATAGACTCAAACAAATAGCAAACAATAAAATATTGATGACTAAAACTTGATTAAATAGTTGTAGCGACAGACCAAATAAATATTTACCCAGTGGAGGATGCTCAAAATTGATTGTCGTGGGATCTTCGCCCCGAAGATAGGCTTCGGCTGCATACTGATAGAGAGTATTGTCATCTATTTTTTGTAAAGCTTCATCGCCCAGAACATACTGCGATTGACTGTAAGCTAGACTGATAGCCTTACGATTGGTGGGAATGAAGATTTCGGCGCGATGAATTAAGGTTGCTAGAATGGTAGTAGAAAAAATTAAAACAAAAAGCCAAAAGATGGAATTGGTCAATATTTTTTTCATTTAACTTAAAAAAATTGTAACAGTTTAGAAAAACTGTCACAAGGTTAAAGATCAATCGACGATTGATTATCATCTATTTTTACTTTAGTGAAAAAACGGTACAATGACGACATGCGCTCAGTCAAATTATCGGTAGTGATCAATACCAAAGATGTGGCTAACACTATTGTACGGACTTTGAGATCGGTTAGTTTCGCGGATGAAATCGTGATAGTGGATATGTACAGCAGTGACGGCACTCTCACCTTGGCCAGAAAATTCACCAAAAAGATTTTTCAGCATAAAGATTTGGGCTATGCAGATCCAGCCCGGAATTTTGCTTTGAGTAAGGCCAGTCATGAGTGGATCTTGGTTGTTGATGCCGATGAGGTGGTGAGTGATGAGCTCAAACAAATTGTTTTACAGACTCTAGATCAGGAATCAGCTGCAGATGTTTATTGGCTGCCCAGGAAAAACATTGTGTTCGGGCATTGGATAACTAAAACTGGTTGGTGGCCTGATTATCAACCTAGGTTGTTTAAAAAAGGAGCGGTTTCCTGGCAGGTTGGCGTACATAGACTGCCAGACGTCAAGGGAAAAGAAGTTTATTTGCCCACAGAAGAAAAGTATGCTCTTCAGCATTTCAATTATGATGATGTTGATCATTTTGTTACCAAACTCAATCACTACACCAGCATTCAAGCCAAGGAGCGTACTGAAATAAAAGACTTTTCCAGCGCAGTAGTTTTGGAGAAGTTTGCAGGAGAGTTTGCCAAACGCGCCCTGATGATGGATGGCGTGGAAGAAGGCATGCATGGCGTGGCGCTCTCATTATTGCAGGCTATGTATGAAGCTGTTATTTATTTAAAACAATGGGGCAACCAAGGTTTCAAGGTTACCAAGCCAGAGGATTTGGGTAAATCTTTGCAGCAAATGCAACGAATTTGGCATTATTGGTGGGCTGATTATCAGGTTAGGCATACTGGCGGTTTCAGAAAAATTTATTGGCAAATCAGGCGTAAATTTCAAATGTAAATTAAAAATTTGATGAATAAAATTAAAACTTCACTCATTAATCATCGACATCAACTTTTGGTTGGTTTGATTTTTATTTTAGCTATTGTTTTACGTTTTTTTAAACTAGGGGAAGTGCCGATAGAACTCAATCGTGATGAGGCTTCTTTAGGTTACACAGCTTATTCTTTATTAGAAACTGGTCGAGATGAACGCGGAGTGGCTTGGCCGTTGCAAATTGAATCATTCGGTGACTGGAAATTACCGCTTTATATCTATGTTTTAATTCCGTTGGTCAAAGTGTTTGGTTTAACTACTTGGACAGTGCGTTTGCCCTCGGCTTTAGCGGGCGTGAGTGTGGTTGTCAGTAGTTATTGGTTGGTTTTATTATTAATCAAGGATAAAAAAATTCGTACTTGGTTGTCACTTTTAGTGCCATGGATTTTGGCGGTTTCTCCTTGGGCAGTTCATTTTTCACATATTGCTTATGAAGCTCATCTTGCCTTAGCTTTGTTTTTATGGGGACTAGTGGCCTTATTAATAGTCTGGCGTGACTTTCAGCATGGTCGAAAAAGGTTGGGTTTATTAATTGGCTCACAAGGACTGTGGGCCTTAACTTTGGTAGGTTATCATGCCTATCAGGTTTTTATACCATTGTTTTGGTTGATGACAGTGAGTCTTTATTGGTCGACTTGGAAAAAGTTTTTTAACGGTCATCGATCCTGGGTGATAGCTAGTCTGGCTCCTTTTATTTTTATCGGCACACTCTTATTATTCAGCGGTATCCAGGAAGCTAATCAAACGAAGTTTAATGGTTTATCGATCTTTGATCTTGATGCTTATACTAAACAAGTTAATCAATATCGTAGCATTGTACCGCAATTTGAACAGTTAAGTTTGGTGCTGGCCGCCAACAAATTTAGTGCCTTTTTCATGCAGTTGAAAACTAATTTTTTTAAGATGATCTCTCCGGAGTTTTTGTTTTTACAAGGAGGAGATAATCATGCTCACAATTTGACTGGTTTTGGAAATTTCTACCCGATCATGTTTTTTGGTTTAGTAGTTGGTATAGCTTCATTATTTATTCGACCTCAACGCTGGCAGATTTGGTTGGGAGGTTGGTTGCTGGCGGCCAGTGTTGCACCTATGATTACTTTTCAAGCTAATCATACGATTAGATTTTCACCGGCTTTTGTAGTGATTGAAATACTCTCGGTCTACGGTTTTATTAAATTACATCAAATAATGCAAAAATATTGTTCAAGAAAAGTCCTAATCACTCTATTTTCATTCATAATTATAGGATTATCTTATAATGCTTATCGTTTTTTAATTCATTATTATTTTGTTTATCCAATTCAAGATGCTCGTTATTGGTCGTGGCAAATGAAGACTTTAGTTTATTGGTTGACTGAACAAAAAACTCATTACGATGCCATCTATTTTCAGGACGAAACTTATTCTCCTTATATTTATTTTTTATTTTATGAAGCTGGTCATCCGGCAGAATTAACTACGCGCATTGAATATTATCCCCATGATGTGGAAGGTTTTAGTCATGTTAGTAAATTAGATAATATTTATTTTCAATCAATCGATTGGTCAAACAATCAATTGTATAACAACAAAAACATTTTATTTGTGGTTGAAGAAGCTCAAATTCCTGATTTTAATCGCAATCATCCTGATTATCGGTTGCTGACCACTTTAAAGCACCAATCAGCTCCTACCGGTGTTGAAGTTTGGGAATATCAGGGTAAAAACCAGTAGTATAAATAGTATAATGAATGACAAACTATGGAGCACGTCACTACCATTATTGTTAATTACAATACCCCCAGAGAAACAGATTTGGCCATTCGTTCTGCTATCAAGGCAACGGCGGATGGTTTTCGTCATCAAGTTCTAGTGGTTGATAATGGTTCCAAAGTACCGTTGAAATTGGCCAAAGATTTAAAAAAAGCGCCGGTTGAACTGATCCGTAGTGAGGCAAACCTGGGTTTTACGGGAGGAAATAATCTAGGCATAAGCCATGCTGTCAAAAACTACCAATCAGATTATTTTTTTCTATTAAATTCTGATGCTGAAGTAGAGAAACAAGGAGTACAAGCGCTCTATGACACTCTGCGCAATGATCCTAAAATCGGGATTGCTGTTTCCAAGATTTACTTTACTCCCGGCCTGGAATTTCATCGCAAAAGTTATAAAAAATCAGAACGAGGCAAGGTACTTTGGTATGCTGGCGGCAGTATTGATTGGAAAAACTTAGTTGCTTTTCATCGTGGGGTAGATGAGGTGGATCGTGGTCAGTTTGATCAGCAGACTAGCTGTGATTTTGCCACTGGTTGCGCTATCATGATTAAGCGAGTCGTAACAGAACATGTTGGTATTTTGGACAAAAGATTTTTTGGGTATTACGAAGATATGGATTACAGTTTGCGAGTAAAAAAGGGTGGCTATAAATTAAGTTTTGTGCCCCAATCAATCGTTTGGCACATGAATGGTGGCTCCACAGCAGGTGGAGTTGGCTCCAAGTTTCAACAATACTATCAAACACGCAATCGTTTATTGGTATTTGTTAAACATGGCACTTGGGGCAATTGGCTGACGGCAATTCGTTTTATTTTTAATACTCTTTTTAATGGAACCGATGCCGAACGAAAAGGTGTTTTTGACTTTTTATTTTTTCGTTTTGGAAAGCAACCAATTTTATGAAACTCAAAATAACCGCCATTATCCTAACTCACAATGAGTCGTCTATGATTGAAGGCTGTCTAAATACGCTTGGCTGGTGTAATGAAATATTGGTCATAGATCACAACTCAACAGATGAAACAGTGCAAAAGGCAGAGTCTTTGGGAGCCAAAGTAGTGGAGTTTGCTCATTCTTCATTTGCTAGACGCAGAGACGAGGCAATTAAACATGCTACTGGTGACTGGCTTTTTTATATTGATGCTGATGAACGAGTGACTCCCACCCTAGCCAAAGAAATCTTGGTTCATACAGAAACAGCACAGGTCAGTGCCTTGAAATTCAAACGAGAGAATTTTCTTTATGGGTTTTTATTCAAACACGGAGGTTGGGAAAAAGATTGGGTGACTAGAGTCTTTAAAAAAACTGATTTTAAAGAGTGGCAAGGAGATATTCATGAAAGCCCGCTGTTTAAAGGCGAAGTAACCACTTTGCACTCTTCATTAATCCACCTCACTCATCGCAGTACCGAAGACAACCTCAGAAAATCAGCCAATTGGACCAAATTGGAGGCAGAGTTGATTTGCAAAGCCGGAGTGAAGCCTGTCACTTTTTTGACACTTTTGCGTAAAGGTATTATGGAATTTTTGCGCCGAGCAGTAATAAAAAGAGGTTATCGAGATGGTTTAGTGGGTTTGATCGAAGCTTTGGTGCAAGGTATGAATCGCATCATGGTTTATATTCAAGTTTGGGAATTGCAACAAAAACCTGATTTACCAGAGAGATATCAACAACAAGAAAAAGAAATTCAGGCTCTTTGGCGGAGCGAAAAGGAGCTGTGATTGAATGAAAATCTGTCTTTATTCTCCATATTTTCCCAAACACACTGGTGGAGGAGAAAAGTATTTATTGGACGTGGCTCAATTCATGGCCACTTATGGTCAGGTTTTTCTGGCTGTGCCCCAAACAGAGTTTCATCAGCAACTCTCAAGTTCTGAAACTGAAGCAATTTACACCAAATATCAAGATTTTTTAGGTCAAGATTTAAAACAATTGGAGTTATTGGCTTCTCCCCTGGGAACTAAAGCTAGTTTTTGGCAAAAACTTAACTGGACTCGTCAATTTGATTTGCTTTATTTTATTACTGATGGCAGTTTATTTTTGAGTGGAGCTGGTAAGAGTGTTATTCATATTCAAATTCCCCTGATTAGACAACCACTTAGTTTTTTTGAACGATTAAAAAAACTCAGTTGGCAATTTGTTAATACCAATTCAGCATTTACCAAACAAATTGTGGAAAAACACTGGGGTTTGCGCGTCAATGCTGTTCATCAGCCCATGGTTGATGTTGCCAAACTTGAGTTATTGAGTGAAAAAATCCAAAAAGAAAAAATTATTCTTCATGTTGGCCGGTTTTTCCGTCAGTTGCATAGCAAACGCCAAGATGTTTTAGTTCGATTTTTTAAGAATTTAAAAAAACAATATCCACAAGAAAGTAAGGGCTGGCAATTAGTTTTAATTGGTTCAGTAGAAGATGAACAATATGCCAGAGAAGTAAAGAAACTAGCCAGTGGTTTGCCCATCAAGATTATTCATACAGTTTCTAGAGATGAATTGGATGCTTGGTACGCTAAAGCCTCTATCTATTGGCATACTACAGGTTTTGCAGTAGATGAAGATTTGCATCCGGAAAAAATGGAGCATTTTGGAATCAGTACGGTGGAGGCAATGGCTAGTCGAGCTGTGCCAGTAGTGATCAGTAAAGGTGGTCAGCCAGAAATCTTGGGAGCTGGTTTGACTGAGCTTTTGTGGCAAGATGAAAAAACGTGTCTTGCAAAAACAGCCGAGCTTATGAACAATGAGCATAAGCGCGCTTTCTTGGCAACTCAAGCACAGTTGCGATCACAGAATTTTGGACCAGAAAAATTTGAGACTAATTTACGCGAAATGATGCAAGTTTTAAGATTAAACCAATGAAAAAAAACAAACAACTTCCTCACGTCTCTGCCGTGATTCCTACTTTTAAAGGCAAACATTTATTGGAGAAATATTTACCAGCAGTTTTGGCTTGTTTGCAGAACCAAGACGAATTAATCATAGTGGAGGATGCCGGGCCTGATGACACGGTCCAGTGGTTGAAAGATCACTTTAAAATGAACTCAATCAAGGCTCCCGTTGCGGGAGTGAAGGCTTATCGGGGATTATTTATTCAAGGAAATAAAAAAATTAGTGTCTTGCTACTGGTAAATATCAAGAATCAGCGTTTTGGGGAAACTTCCAATCGGGGTGTGCGAACTGCCAAGTATGATTTGATTTTCTTGATCAATAGTGACGTTGCTCCCAGAAAAACTGCTCTTCAGTATTTATTACCCTATTTTCAAGATGAGTCTGTTTTTGCAGTTGGTCCATTGGAAATTGAGCATGGTAAAAAATCTGGTAAAAACAAATTGTGGTTTGAACGAGGAATGTTTATTCATTCCAAAGCGGATGATTTTACCAGTGGTCCGACAGCCTGGGTTTCTGGTGGTAGCGGAGTGTTTGATAAACAAAAATGGCTAGCAATTGGTGGATTTAATAAGTTGTTTTATCCAGCTTATTGGGAAGACATAGCTTTATCTTTTCAAGCTAGAAAACGTGGTTGGAAAGTTTTGTTTGAGCCAAAAGCTATTGTGGATCACAATCATGAAACTACCAATGCTACTGTTTTTGGTCAGAGAAAAATGGAAAAAATGAGCTGGAATAATGCCAATAAATTTACTTGGAAAAACAGTGATTTTTGGCAAAAAGTAGCTTATTTATTATGGAGACCATATTGGTGGATAATCAGAAATTAAGATTTAGAACGCGATAATTAATATTTATATGAAAGTAATCTCGGCTTCTTTTCAATTAACAAAGAAACAATTTTTTTGGAGTACGATCGTTGTTTTATTGATCACAATCTTACTGCGTTTTTATCGATTAGGTGAAGTCCCGCACGGAATGACTTGGGATGAAGCAGCAATTGGTTATAACGGCTTTGCGATTTTTACTACTAGAAGAGATGAATGGCTAACTCGCTTGCCGACCTCATTTTGGTCTTTTGGAGACTATAAAGCTCCGTTGGCTATTTATCTCAATGGTATTTTTACTTATTTGGGAGGAATGAATTTATGGGCAGTTCGTCTGCCTTTTGCTTTAAGCGGAGTGATGGCTGTTTTGGGTATGATTTATTTGGTTCGGATTTTGGCAGTGAAAAGTGGTGAAAATTTACAGCGTGCCAGATTGCTTGCTTTGTTGGCCGGCAGTCTATTGGCTCTTTCTCCTTGGCACCATCATTTTTCCAGAGTTGGTTTTGAATCCGGTTTAGCGCTAACCTTGGTTATTTGGGCTATTTATTTTTTTTATAAAGCCTTGGCAGTCAAAAAAGTATGGCGACGTTATCTAGATTTTTTATTGGCAATCTTGGGTTTTACGGCTAGTCTTTATGCCTATCATAGTGCCAAGATCACGGTGCCGGGATTGGTTTTGTTTTTAATAATTGAACAAAGAAAACAGTTGGTTATTTATTGGAAAAGTTTTCTTACGGCAGTAGGGGTGGGATTATTGGTGGCCAAGCCACTAATTTATGATTCTTTATTTGGTAAGGGTTTGGAGCGAGCAGGAACATTAATTTTCAATGAAACTAGTTCTATCGGCCAAACACTCACCCTGATTATTTCAAATTTTGCCACTCATCTATCAACGCCTTTTTTATTACAGGGAGCGACCACGACTTTGAGACACGGTGATGGTCGTTGGGGAGTATTACTCTTTACTACTTTTTGTTTAGTAATAGTGGGACTTTGTTGTTTGCTATTCAAACAGCAAAAGAAAATTGATCAAATGATGTTGGGAAAATTGGGTTTGTTGATGATGATCTTGGGTATTTTACCGGCAGCTTTAGGCAGTGAAGTTCCTCATAGCAATCGTAGTTTACTGAGTTTGCCCGGTTTTATTTTACTGGCTGTTTTTGGTTTGCAATCTTTATTTGCAAGTAATTTTTCAGCGATCCTCAAAAATTTATTATTAGGATCATTTATTTTATTTCATGGTTTATTTTTTATTAGTTATTTACATCATTACTACACTGTTTTTGCCGCAGCAAGCGCTGCTGCTTTTCAGGATGGTTATTTGGAAGCATTTCGTTTTGTGCTTCCCTATGAAAAGGGAGAACAAGGCAAAACAGCAGTTGATAAAATTATTTTCACCAGTGATTATGGCCAACCTTATATTTATGCACTGTTTGTAAGAAAAACTAATCCCATTTGGTATCAGGGCGGTTCATTGGTTAAATATGAATTTAAAGAAGAAATCAATATTGGTGATGTAGAAAGACCCAATACGATTGTCGTAGCCAGTCAAACCGATGATTTGTTGAGCAAAAATTTTTCTGCTGATAAAGTAATCTTGGGCAGTGATGGCTCGGAACGATTCAGAATTTATATTAATCAATAAAATAAAATGACAAAAAGGATTTGGCAGTGGGCAATAATCAGTATTTTGTTAGTGTCTTTTGGGGTGAGATTTTTCAAAGTTACCAGTTCTCCTCCAGCTTTATATTGGGAAGAAGTAGCCTTGGGTTATGATGCTTATTCTATTTTGGAAACAGGCAAAGATCATCATGGCGCTGTGCCGTTGGTAGCTTTTGAATCTTTTGGTGATTGGAAACCGAGTGGTTATTTTTATGCTTTAGTTCCGTTTATCAAATGGTGGGGTTTGAGCGCTCTGGCAGTTCGCTTGCCATCGATTTTGGCAGGAGTGGGGATAGTAGCTGGTTTGGGAGTGCTAGTTTGGCAATTTAGTCAAGAAATTTTATCACTCAAGACTCGGCGCTGGTTAGTATTAATTGCTCTAAGTTTGAGTACTATTTCGCCTTGGCTTATTCAATTTTCTAGAGCGGGTTGGGAAGTTAATTTGGCTAGCTTTTTTATTTTGTGGGGCATAATTACCGGCTGGCAAGCAATTAAGCTCAAACCAGAAAATCGGTGGCGATTTGCTTGGTTGATGTTGAGCATTTTATTATTATTTGCCGCTCTGTATACCTATCACAGTACTAGAGTTTTGGCTCCGGTATTGGGCCTGATTATTGGCTGGCAGTTTGTCAGTCAGGATTTGAGACTCAAATTCAAAAATGTTTGGCTTTTTGGTTATGTTTTACCTTTATTTCTGACTGCTGCTTTACTGCAACCTTTCAGTTCTGCCTTAGGGACTCCAGTGCTGAAACAGCGTTTGACGGAAACTAGTTTATTTAGTGATTTAACGATTATTAAAGAGAGTAATACGCTCAAAGAACTACATCATAACTCGGTTTTCTCCAGAGTGGTTTATCATCGTTTTGTTTTGCAGGGTACAAAAATAATAGAGCAGTTTCTGGTACATTTTAATCCAGCTTTTCTATTTATTGCCGGTGATGAAAATCCGCGTCACTCTACTGGTTATTTTGGTCTTTTTTACCCTTCAGAAATAATATTTTTATTAGTTGGTGCGGTTTGGGTTTTGAAAAAATTGCCACCAATCAAACGACGATTATTGGTTGGGTGGTTGATTTTTGGTATTTTGCCGGCTGCCATGTCCAAAACTGTACCCCATGCCTTGCGTATTTTACCGGTTGCTCCGGTGTTTTTATTGATCGCTGTTTTTGGTATTTGGCAGAGTTGGGTTTGGATTGCTAAATGGCTCAAGGATAAGTGTTGGCAAAAAAAATTATTTATTTTGCCACTGAGTCTAGTCTTTTTTTATGGCTTTAGTTTTGCTGCTTTTTATCGACATTTATTATTTGTTTATCCGCAACAATTTTCCTCGGAATGGCAATATGGTTACGAACAATTGATTGATAGAGTAGAGATTTTGCGTAATCAATATCCCGATTTGCCAGTTTACATTACTAGAGAGCAGGGCAGACCAGCTATGTATTATTGGTTTTATACAGCCACTGATCCTGTTTTAGTACAACGAGAAAATAATACTGTCAAAAAGGATCAGGGTGAGTTTCTGGAGTTTGCCAATCTGCATTTTGTAGGTAGTTTGCAGGAAATAACCACTCTGCCAGCCATTGTTGCTGGCTCGCCCGATCAATTCACTGGACTCAAAATCAAAGATCAACCAGAGATAATTGAGGATTTGGCTGGAAAAGAGGTTTGGCAATTGGCAATTGTGGAGTGAGTTCTTGAGATTCGGCTTTTCCAAATGCTGATTAATCAGTATAATCTTTGGGAGTGATTATTAACTCTATTACTCAAGCCATCCAGCAAGCTCTTGGTGAACTAAACCTTCAACCCTCAGCACTCAAGTTGGAGCATCCAGCTGATGATCAATTCGGTGATTGGAGTAGCAATGTTGCTCTGCAATACATCAAGCAAACAGATAAATTTAGCAGTCCTAAAGAGTTGGCTGCTGCTTTGGTAGAAAAATTGCAAGTTATTTTGACAAAAGAAACTGATATTCAAGAAATGAGTGTGGCGGGTCCTGGCTTTATCAACTTTACTCTCTCTTCACAATACTGGTTGCGTCAATTGAATGAAATCAATCAAGTTTCTAGTATACAAACCATTATTCCCCCGGCGGGGCAGGGGAAACGAGTGATTGTTGAATATTCCTCACCTAATATCGCCAAACCATTTACTGTGGGTCATCTCCGTTCAACGATCATTGGTGATGCTCTGGCCAATTTATATGAAGTGCTTGGCTGGGAAGTTTTGCGAGACAATCATTTGGGAGATTGGGGGACTCAGTTTGGAAAATTAATTTATGCGATCAAAACTTGGGGAGATCGAGAGGCTATTAGCAAATCTTCTAGGCCGATCAAAGAACTGGTGGAACTGTATGTCAAGTTTCATCAGCGAGCAGAAGAAGATTCCACTCTGAATGATTATGGACGAGCTTGGTTTAAGAAACTAGAGGAAGGTGATGATGATGCTCGCTCAATTTGGCAATGGTGTGTGGATTTATCCTGGCAGGAATTTGACAAAATTTATACAAAATTGAAGATAACTTTTACGGAAAATAATGGTCGGGGTTATGGAGAGTCTTTTTTTGAACGGCGCATGGAGCAAGTTTTGGAAATCCTGAGAGAGAAACTTCCCCAAGATGAATCTGAGAAAAATGGAGGTCATTATGGTGAAGGAGAAGATGGAGCAAAACTAGTCTTTTTTGAAGATAAAGCACTCCCCTCTTTGATGATTTTAAAAAAGGATGGCACTACTTTATATTCCACTAGAGATTTGGCTACGGATTATTTCAGATTGAAAGAATTCAAGCCTGATTTGGTGATCAATGAGGTTGGTGCTGAGCAAAGTTTATATTTCAAACAGCTTTATAAAATAGAGCAAATGCTGGGTTGGTACAAACCCAAGCAAAGAGTGCATGTAAAACACGGCCTATATCGTTTCAAGACTAGAAAAATGTCGACTAGAAAAGGAGATGTAATTTGGTTGCAAGATGTGATTGATGAGGCTGAACAGAGGGCGGCCTCACTGTCCTCAGACAATCAAGCTAGCGTGGAACAAATAGCGATAGGTGCCCTCAAATGGAACGATCTAAAAAGTGAGGCCGCCAGAGATATCTCTTTTGACTGGGATGAAATACTCAGTATGAAGGGCAATTCCGGCCCTTATGTGCAATATGCAGCAGTAAGAGCCCAGAGTGTTTTAAATAAAAGAGAGCATCAGCAGTTATCAATCCCTGCCAATTATGATTTTGACCAAACAGAGCTTGCGCTCATCAAATATCTGAATCGTTTGGCAGAAGTAGTGACAAAAGCTGCTGAAGAATTTACGCCCCATCATTTAGCCTCATTTCTATTTGAATTGGCACAAAGATTCAATACTTTTTACAATCAAAATCCTATTTTAACCGCCCGAACTCAGGATCAGCAACAAGTTCGTTTGAGTTTGACTCAAGCAACCAGGTTAGTTTTGAGTGAAGGACTGGCTTTACTGGGTATTCAGACACCAGAGGAAATGTAAGTTAAACTCTGTTACCATAAATACATGTCCAAATGGCTTTTTGCTTTAATTTTGAGTTTTATTTTCTTGATTGGCTTGACGGTGCGTTTTTATCGTTTGGGAGAGGTGCCAGTCTCTCTTTACTGGGATGAAGCAGCGATTTTGGTAGATGCGCGAGCCATTGCTGCCACTGGTCAGGACATGCATGGTAATGCTTGGCTATCGGCTATTTTCCCGTCTTATGGTGATTACAAGCTTCCGGTTTATATTTGGCTGGCTTCTATCAGTGTTAAACTGTGGGGAGCTAGTAATTGGGCTTTGAGGCTACCCAGCGCCTTGGCTGGTATGGCAACTATTTTCATTGGAGGAGCTTTGGCTAGTCAGCTGGTAGGTTCTATAAAAAAACAGCATCAACAATCAATTTTTCTGTGGACAGCATTCATTATCGCTCTCACTCCCTGGAGCATCCTTTTTTCCAGAACTGGCTTTGAAGGACACGTGGGTCAATTGCTGATGGCAACTAGTATTTGGTTGGCTTTCAAAACTAAAAAACACTGGGTTTGGGGCTTGGCCGCAGCTTTATTGGGTGGTTTGGCTACTTATACTTATTTTTCGATTCGTTTTGTTTGGCCGGTAGTTTTTGTAGCAACCATTTGTTTATTTGCCGGTCCCCAACGAAAAGGCCAGAATTTATGGCGCTGGCTTGGTTTGAATTTAATTTTACCGCTCTTGATTTTTACCCTCAGTCTTTGGCCCATGTATCGCTCACCATTTTATAAAATCAGCAATCAGTTTCGGCTCAGCGCCACTTCTGTTTTGAACATGGCTGATTGGCCAGTAGTCTCCAATCAATATAAATTATCAGCCGGTAATACCTTATTTGATAAAGTCATTTATCATCCCAAAGTTTTATTGATTCGTGAACTGGCCAAAAATTATGCAGACAATCTTTCTAGCGACTTTCTCTTTTTTACTGGCGATCCCAATCTTCGTCATGGTACTGGTAGGCATGGTTTGTTTTTGACGATTTTTATTTTGCCCTTTATCTATGGTTGGTTTGTTTTGTTTACTAAACACTGGCGAGTGGGAGTCTTATTGCTCTTGTGGTGGCTGACAGCTCTACTGCCAGCTTCAGTACCAGAAACCACCCCTCATGCCTTGCGCTCTCTCAATGCTCTAGTTCCACTGACTGTGGTGATTGGTTGGGGATGTTTCTATGGTTGGCAGAAAATCAAGCAAGCAGTTGAACCAAGCTGGCTCAAACTAGCTTTCGGGCTTAGTTTACTATCAATAGTGGCATTTTCATTTTGGGACTTCACTACTTTTTATTTCTCCGTCTATCCCAGTCTATCGGCTAGTGAGTGGCAGACTGGTTTTGCTGATTTGGCGCATGAAGCTTGGCAACAAAAACAAGAAATGGATGTAGTGTGGATCGAGCCTTTCGATAGCAGATTTTATTTGTGGCTAATGGCCTATGAATTGCCAGTTGAGGATTTTAGCAAAATTGAGTTTGATCAATACATGCCCACCCATATTGATAATATTCGTTTTCGTTGGTTCGATTGGGGAAAACTACCTACTTTGTCTGAAAAAACAGTTTTGATTGCTAGAAAAGATTTTATTGATTGGCAACTGGAAACCATTGCCTCTCGTCAGCCAAATTGGTATAAAATTTTTTATACAGCAGATTACCGACCAGAGTATGCAGCTATTTATTTTGAAAAAATGCCATGAATAAAAAAATCAATTGGTTATTAATCTCAATCACCTTATTAGCCTTCTTCTTGCGTGTTTGGCAATTGGGTCAATTACCCGCTATTCTCAACCGCGATGAGGCAGCTCTGGCATACAATGCTTATTTATTATCAACAACCGGCCAAGATGAATGGCAAAAAAGCTGGCCACTTACCCTAGAATCATTTGGCGACTATAAATTGGCTGGTTATCCATTATTATTAATTCCCTTTTTAAAGATTTTTGGCTTGACTGACTTGGCCGTTCGTCTGCCATCGGCGCTGGCTGGTACGGTGCTGGTACCATTGGTTTTTTTACTGGCCAAAAAAATTAAGTTCATTGAAAAACAGGCTTGGCTGGCAAGTTTATTGATAGCGGTCTCTCCCGTATTTATTTGGTATTCGCGTTTGGCTTTTGAGGCCAACTTAGCTCTTACCTACCTAATAGCTGCCTTGGTGGTTTTACTGGAATTTCAGCATAAAGCCCGACGCTGGCACGTTCCGCTTTTAATAATCTTACTTTTGCTGGCTATTTTTACCTACAACACGCCTTTATTACTTTTACCAGTTTTGATGATTTTCGTTTGGTTGCGATTTGCCAATAAACAGAAAAACAAATTAATTCTCATAGAATTGATTTTGGGAGCAGTTTTTTTGGTAGGTTTGAGGTCATTGCTTGCTTTGACTTCTCAAAAAAGTGGCATTACTATTTTCAGTGATGAGACTGTTTGGCATGAATGGAGCAATTTCCGAGCCAGCCTCAATCAACCCTGGCAATCATTAATCGGCAATCGTTATCTTTATTTTATTTATTTATCGATCAAAAATCTATTTAGCTCATTTTCTATCAAGTTTTTGCTAACCACAGGTGGTAGTCACCCATGGCACAGTCTGCCCAATTTGGGACACGTCCTATGGACTAGCTTCTGTTTTGCCGGAGTGGGAATCATAGCCATGACAGGTAGAGCGATTCGAGCTTGTAAAAAATTGACAATAACTCACAAACGCGAACTGGCTTGGCTTTGGTTGCTCTTTGCTTCACTCCTCCCAGCCATCATCACTGTTGATGCGCCACATGCCACTCGTAGTTTGCTCTTTTTTGTTTTATTACAAATTATTGCGGTTTGGGGCTTGGTTTGGTTGACTGGCTGGCTCAAACAAAATAAATTTATTTGGGGAGCAATAATACTGGTGCTTGTTTTGGAAGCCACTCATCACGCTTTTCAATTATTCATAATTTATCCAAAACAAACGCAAGCTTTTCAACCTGGTTTTGCCCAAGTAATGCAAACAGTGGAAGCAGAACACCCCGATCAGCCGATAGCCATTGTCGATCCGTCTGGTTATCACTATATTATCTTGGCTTGGTATCTCAAACTTCCGCCTGATGTTTATTTTAAAACCATCATTCGTCAGCAACCAAATCAAATAGGTTTTCGTTATGGAGAACAGCTCACTCATTATCATTTTATTGCTGAGCCACAAGATCGCTCTCAAACCGAGACAATCTTGGTACAATGGTCAGAAACAGCATCAGTTTGGATCGTAGAAAAGGATTTATGATTTCAGTTGTACTGGCTACTTATAATGAAGAAAAAAACTTGGCTCGTTGTTTGGCATCTATCAAAAAATTAGCCGATGAAATTATTGTAGTTGATGGCAGTTCTAAAGATAGCACCCCCCAAATTGCCAAAAGTTTTGACGCACGAGTTTATAAAACTACCAACAAACAAAATTTTCACATCAATAAACAGCTGGCAATGGATAAGGCTCGCGGGGAATTAATCTTGCAACTGGATGCTGATGAAGTAGTGGACGAAAAATTATTTGAATTTATCAAACTCATCGAAAAAAAACGCAAAGAAGGTCAATTAAAAAATTCTGCTTGGTGGCTTCGCCGTAAAAATTTATTTTTGGGTCGCTGGCTCACCAAAGGCGGGCAGTATCCTGATCCAGTCATTCGTTTATATTTAGCCGGCAAAGCCAAATTACCCCAAGCTGATGTGCACGAGCAAATGACAGTGGACGGTTCGGTGGGTTTGGCAAAAGGCCATTTGCTCCACTTTGCCAATCCTACCTTTGCTGATTATTTGCGTAAGTTCGATACCTACACTTCTTTTAGAGCCAAACTTTGGTGGGAAGAGAATAAACGTTTGACGTGGTGGGGTGGTTTTTATTATTTTTTAATCAAACCATTGCAGATTTTTCTTTCACTCTTTTTGCGTCATAAAGGTTTTTTGGATGGTTACCCAGGTTTTGTTTTCGCATTGATGAGCGGTTTACATTATCCAGTAGCTTATCTTAAATTGTGGGAACTAGAGCAAACGCAAACAAAGGAAAGTCGATCATGAAAGTTCTGATCAATGTTCAACCACTCTCATCCGGTCATGCTATTCGCGGAGTGGGAATGTACACTCGTTTTTTGAGTGAAGCATTGGAAAAGCAACCTGGCATAGAATTGTATCGCTCTAGTTTAGTGCAAAGGCCTAAAAAAATAGACATTGTCCACTATCCTTTCTTTGATTTATTTTTCCCCACTTTGCCACTGGCCAAATTTAGTAAAACCATAGTAACGATTCATGATGTTATCCCACTTCTTTTTCCCAAAGAATATCCTGTGGGCAAACGAGGCTGGTTGGCTTTTGCTCATCAGAAACTAGCTCTGAAGACAGTAGCTAAAGTCATCACGGACTCTCAAGCCTCGCAACAAGATATTGCTACTCATTTGGGTGTACCTTTGGGAAAAATAGCGGTAGTGCCTCTGGCGGCCAATCCATTTTTACAACCACTACCTGCCAGCAAACTAAAAACAGCCAAGCGCAAACTCAAGTTACCAGAAAAATATATCTTGTATGTAGGAGACATTAATTACAATAAAAATATTCCTCAATTAATCAAAGCTCTCAAATATTTACCAGAAAACATCAAGTTGGTTTGCGTAGGCAAACATTTTTTCCCACAAGACATTCCTGAGTGGCAGGCCATAGAGGCGCAAATAGCACTGAGTAATGTTGCCAAACGAGTATTGTTCAAACCAGATATTCTAAGCGATGACTATCAAACTTTATCAGCTATTTATTCTGCAGCAGCAGTTTATGTTCAGCCTTCATTATCTGAGGGTTTTGGTTTGCCTGTTTTGGAAGCAATGCGTTGTAAAACGCCAGTAGTAGCAACTGGCAACTCTTCTTTATTGGAAGTGGGAGGCAAGGTTACTCTTTTTGCTGAAGCTACTGCGGAGGCACTGGCAGAAAATATTGAGATGATCTTAAATTTAACTCAAGCCAAACGCAGAGCTTGGGTAAAGAAAGCTGCTGACTGGGAGCAACAGTTTACTTGGGAGAAAACTGCCGAGGAAACTATGCGAGTCTATCAAAGTATTTTATGAAAAAACTAAGCGTCTTAAAGAATTTATTTAAAAAACCAAGTTGGTTGCTTATTTTCTTGCCATTATTGGTCTTAATTCAGCCATATCTTCAAACTGGTGTACCTTACACTCATGATGGAGAAAATCATTTAGCTCGTTTTGCCAATTACAAAGTGGCGATCCGCGAAGGACAATTTCCCCCTCGTCTTGCTCCCAATCTGATGAATCATTATGGCTATCCGGTTTTTAATTATAATTATCCACTGGCTAATATTTTGTCACTACCCCTGAGTGTTTTGGGTGTTTCTTATGAATTGATTTTTAAACTACTCATGGTAGCTGGTCTTTCTTTGGGCGCAGTGGGTATCATTTCTTGGCTCAAATTGCTAAATTTTTCTCTTCTCAGTACTCTGTTTGTTGCTGGAACTTATTTTACTGCTCCTTTTGTGGCTAACCTAATTTATGTTCGAGGCAACATTGGTGAGGTTTGGGCTTTGGGGCTTTTCCCCTGGCTATTATGGCTTACTCAGCGCTGGAAACAGAAAAAATTTGTTTCTTGGAAAATCAGCATCCCCATCGTACTTGGTTTTTTGCTCTCGCATAACATCTCAGTAATGTTTGGAATGATTTTATGGTTTTTTTATAACCTCTGTATTTTAAAGTTTGATAGAACCAACTGGTTACAATGGCTCAAGACAGTACTGCTGGCTGGATTATTATCTTTATGGTTTTGGTTGCCGGCAGTAGCGGAGAAAAACTTGGTTGTTTTGGATGAAACCAATCTCAATGTAGGCTCGATCGAACACTTAGTTCAGCCCTCACAACTAGTTACTTCGCCACTGACATTTGGTTTTTCTTTTTCTGTACCGATTGATACTCTGAGCCTAGCGGTTGGTTTGCTCCCTTTGTTTTCTCTACTAATTGCTTCATTGTGGTTGATCAAATACGGTCGAACCAATCGGCAATTGGCTCATAAATTGTTTTTTTTATGTTTGGTGGGGGGATTTTTGCTGATTTTACAAACGCCAGCCAGTCAAGTATTTTGGAAAACAATTCCGCTCATCGGTTTTATTCAGTTTCCCTGGCGTTTAACTTTATTTTGGTTGATTTTTACGGCTCCGCTAGTAGCTTTTACTTGGCAATTGGGACGAGGTTTTAAGTGGCTACTTGGTTTATTATTTTTAATTCAAATCTTGGCAGTTTTTCGTTTGTCGGCTATTGCTATTTTTCATAAAAGCACTCTGGAATATGATTTATTTCCACAAAGCACTAGTTCTTTGAATGAAAATTTACCAAAAACCTTTACCTATATTTTATTTGGCGACTGGTCTCCAGAGCCCAGAGTATTGAATGGCCAAGCAGAATTTACGGTTGAGCATTGGACAGGCTCCAGTCGTCGCTATCAGTTGTTAGTAACACAAGAAGCCCTGATTGCAGAACCCACTATGAATTTTGCCGGCTGGCAAACCACGGCCAATGATAAACCGGTCACTTATCTTAATGATGATTTGATTCAAGGCAGATTGGCTTATCAGTTGGTTCCTGGTGAGTATCAGATTGTGTCTCGCTTTACTCAACAAACTTGGCCCAGAATTACGGGTAATGTGATTAGTGGTTTAGCTCTTTTGGTTTGGGCTGGATTAATATGGCAAGAAAAAAAACAGACTTTAAAAAAATCATAACTTGGATCATTGCCTGGCGGTTGGGACTATTTTTACTCTCGGCTTTGGCTGGATTTTGGCTTGTTTATGATCCTTCTTTTCCTTATGCCATAGAGCTTTTGAATAGTTTTGCTCTTCCGCGCTGGTTTTATTCTTGGGCAAATTTTGACGGAGTCCATTACCTTATGATTGCTCAGCAAGGTTACTTGGGCACTGGACTCATTCAGGCTTTTTTTCCGATTTTTCCGCTTTTATTGCGCTGTCTGCCAAGTTTACTGGTGGGTGGCTTGATACTCAATACCATTCTCACGACTATCTTGATCGTGGTTTTTTTCGAATTGATCAAACTTGACCATTCAGTAAAAGTCGCTCATTGGTCTATTATTGCCCTACTGTTATTTCCGACCAGTTTCTTTCTGGGGGCACTTTACACAGAGGCAGTTTTTTTAAGTTTAGTGATGGGCAGTTTCTTACTGGCTAGACAAAAAAAATGGCTTTGGGCTGGAATTTTGGCTGGGATTGCCAGTGCCACTAGAATTATTGGTATCTTTTTATGGCCGGCCCTTTTGGTAGAGCTTTGGTGGCAAGCGAGAGAAATTAATTTGAGTGAATTTTTGAAACAACATTTGCAAAAAATTGGCCTGATCTCTCTTGGTTCACTGGGTTTGCTTTCTTACATGTTTTATTTATGGCAGGTTTTTGGCGATCCGCTTTATTTTTTGCATGTTCAGCAAGAATTCGGCACCGGCAGACAAGAATCATTGGTGCTATTTCCCCAAGTCCTTTGGCGTTATGCCAAGATTCTTTGGACAGCTAGACCATTTGATTGGAAATATTTCAGTTACGCCCAAGAGCTTTTTTTATCTTTAGGTGTGTTGGGAAGTTTGCTTGTTTTTTTCAAAAAAATTCGGCCTTCATATTTAGTTTTTTCTCTATTGGCTTTTTTTCTACCGACCGTAACCGGCACTTTATCTAGTATGCCTCGCTATGTTTTGATTTGTTTTCCCATTTTTATATTGTTGGGCAAATTTTATCTCAAAAATAAACTCTGGCGTGTTCTCCTGCTAACAATTTCAATCACTTTACTTATAATAAATACGATTCTTTTTATTCAAGGTTATTGGGTGGCATAAAAATTAAAAACAAAGGATATTTATGAAAATTATAGTTACTGGTGGGGCCGGATTTATTGGTTCTCACCTAGTAGATGCCTATGTTGATCTGGGTCATGAGGTAGTGGTGATCGACAATCTTTCTACTGGTAGAGCTGAGTTTGTTAATAATAAAGCTTTATTGATTGAAGCAGACATCACCAATCAAGAAATGATGCAAAGCATTTTATCGGCACAACGTCCAGATGTTATCAATCATCACGCCGCTCACATTCAAGTGGGACATTCTGTTGACGACCCTCAATTTGATGCAAAAAACAACATCTTGGGAACCTTAAACATCATGGAGGCAGCCAAAAATCTTTCAGTCAAAAAAGTAATTTTTGCCGCTACTGGGGGCGCTATGTATGGCAACAAGCCCACTCCTTTTGATGAATCAATGAAAGAAGAACCGCTGTCACCCTATGGTATTTCTAAACGGGCAGCTGAGTTGTATCTCAATTATTATCATGAACTTTATGGCATTCCCTATCTTTCCCTGCGTTATTCCAATGTCTATGGTCCACGCCAAAATGCTCATGGAGAATCTGGAGTGGTGGCGATTTTTTCAGAAATGATCATGGCTGGCAAAACTCCGGTCATCAATGGCGACGGCACTCACACCAGAGATTACGTTTATGTTTCAGACGTAGTGAAGGCCAATGTTTTGGCACTGACTACGGATTTTGTAGGAGAACTAAACATTGGCACCAATACAGAAATTAGTACCAATGAAGTCTTTGATCGCATCACTGCCGTATTGGGCAAGAAGATAGAACGCATTTATGGTCCAAAGCGTCCTGGTGAGCAGATAACCAGTTCTCTCAATTGTGATAAAGCCAAGAAAAACTTGGGGTGGGAACCGCAAGTTTCTTTTACAGCAGGAATCCAAAAAGTAGCGGACTGGTATCGTAATCAATAATTTTTTATGGCAGGCAAACAAACTCTTTCTCCTCATACTTGGGTAGTGATGCCTGGTTTTAACGAAGCTAAATATCTAGATTTAGCTATCAGTAAAACTCTTAAATACACCAAAAACATCATCTATGTAGATGATGGTTCACAAGATCAATCAGCAAAAATTGCTCAAAAAAAACTCCGCCATGTGCTAGTTCATGAAGTTAATTTGGGTAAAGGTGCCGCCTTGAAAACCGGCTGTGATTACGCTTTTAAAAAACTCAAAGCCAAAGCCGTGATTCTGATGGACGCGGATGATCAGCATGATCCGGCTGAGTTACCACTTTTCCAAGAACATTTGGATCGGGGAGCGGGAATTGTTTTGGGAGCTCGTTCACTTTTTTCCAGTATGCCTTTGATGAGAAAACTGGGTAATGCTTTTGTTTCTGGAGTAGTGCTGGTACTCTTTTGGCGCTATATTCCTGATATTCTTTCTGGTTATAAAGCTTTTACTTATAAAACTTATCAGCAAATTTATTGGCATTCAACCGACTATAGCGTAGAATTGGAGATTGCCAGTAAAATAGCCAAAAACAAACTTAAGTTTGCGCTAGTTAGTATCAAAACCATCTATCACGATCAAGATAAGGGCATGAACGTGATTGACGCTGTCAAAGTCATTTTTAAAATTATCGCCCTCAGGATAGGTTTATGAGTATTTTCCAAATTATTGCCACTCTCTTTGCTCTCTTTATGCTCTATGTAACTCGCGCTCACACTTTGAAACAACGTTTTTCTACTACGGAAACATTGTTTTGGTATTCACTCTGGAGTATTTTTATTTTTACTGCTCTTTTTCCAGATGCGCTCAAAGGTTTGACTGACTTACTTCATTTCTCTCGTGTTTTTGATTTGCTTTTAGTAGGAGCGCTTATGATTTTGACTGTCATCGTAGTAATGAATTATTTTCAACAACGAGAAAATGCTCGTAAATGGGAAGAGTTTATTCGTCAAAGAGCAATTGATCGGATTAGAAAAAAATAATGGATTTTTTCATTGTTACTCCATCATTCAATCAATGTAATTTTCTAAAGCAGACCATTGATAGCGTTTTGAACCAAAAAGTAAAAGGCAAAATCATCTATTGGTTATTTGATGGAGGCTCAACTGACGGTAGCAAAGAACTTTTACAGCAATACGATAATAAAATTTATTGGATTTCCAAAAAAGATAAAGGTCAAACAGATGCCATCAATAAGGGCATCAAACAACTGACACTTTGGTTGAAGAAAAATAATAAAGATCCCGAACAAGTTATTTTTGCCTACCTTAATTCCGATGATTATTATCTACCCAAAGCTCTTTCTTTGGTAGAAAGATTTTTTAATCGCAGTCCGCATCGGTGGTTGGTGGGTGATTGCCAAATCGTCAATGAACAAGGAAACGAGATTCACAAATCAGTTCGTTTTTATAAGCAATTTTGGCGATTTTGGCTCTCAAAAAGACTTTTGGCTGTTTTAAACCCCATTCCCCAGCCTGGAGTTTTTATTCGAGCCAGTGAAATCCTCAAAATCGGCTTTTTTAATGAACGTCTGTATTATGTGATGGATTATGACTATTGGTTTAGGCTGTTTGAAAATTCTGGGTTACCCATTCGTCTTTCATCACCCCTCGCAGCTTTTAGGATTCACCAATCTTCCAAAGGGGGCAGTCAATTTAGAAAACAGTTTGCGGAGCAGTTGACTGTAGCACGAAGATATAATCAAAACTCAATTTTATTGGCAATTCACGCTTTACATAACACTATTGCAATTTTAATGTATCAAATTATAAAGCTGAATTTATAATAAAAATTATGAAAAATTTAAAATCGCCTATTCTTTCTATCGTTATTCCACTTTTCAATGAAGAAGCCGTTATCAATAGTCTTATTGCGCGTCTAAATTCTCTTAGAAAAAAATATCCGTTACGCACTGAGATAATTTTTATTAATGACGGAAGCACTGACAAAACAGCTTTGCTTTTAGAAAAATCAACTTTACATTTTCCTGCCAAAATAATTTCATTTTCTAGAAACTTTGGCCATCAATCTGCATTATTAGCAGGCTTAAAAGAAGCATCTGGCCAATATATTGTCACTATGGATGGAGATCTACAACACCCACCAGAACTTATTTTAAAAATGATCGAGCTCTATAAACAAGGCTATGAAGTAGTACTCACTCAACGATTTGACAAACAAGTTAATGGTTTAATTAAAAGAACTACTGCCAGTTGGTTTTATCGATTGCTCAATTTATTATCTCAAGTAAAAATTCAAGAAAATGCTTCTGATTTTAGATTGCTTAGTCGAACAGCCTTAACAGCACTGCTTTCTTTACCAGAACAGAGAAAATTTTTACGAGGCATGGTGCAATGGATTGGGTTCGAATCAGTAATTTTGCCATATAAAGCAGAAAAAAGAGTTAGGGGAGAAAGTAAATACAGTTTAGCTAAAATGGTTAGTTTGGCTTTACATGGATTGACTTCGTTTAGTACTTTACCACTTTATTTATCTGGTTTATTTAGCTTAGTGTTGTTTTTATTAGCTTTTCTATATGCGCTCTATGTTCTCTATGTTCACTTTTTTGGTTCAGGGATTGTGTCTGGCTGGGCTAGTGTTTTATTCATGACTTTGATTATTGGTGGTTTCTTATCTCTGTTTATTGGCTTAATTGGTGTTTATGTGGCCGCTATTTATGATGAAACAAAAGCACGGCCAAATTTTATTATCAAAAATAAAAAAATAATTGGTCAAGCATAAAAATGTCATTTTTTAAGAAAATTATTACTAATTATGGATTTTGGCTGATATTGGCGACTACACTTTATATGTTGCCGATGCTAATTTTCCCAACATTTAATTATATTGATGACGGTCAAACTTTATTAACAGGAAAGACTTTGTTTGCCACCAATGACGTACAAATTTGGAAAAATAACTTATTTGAATATGACTATGGTCGTTTAAGACCAGGTTATCAACTCTATCTAATTCTGATGTATTTATTATTTGATGTTCGCCCCTTTGGTTATTGGTTATTCCAAACCATTATTTTAGCACTGACTTTAATTAGCTTACGAGCTTTAATTAAACAATTAACTCAGGTAAAGGATTGGTTAATTTCTGCAGTCTTAATCATTTTTTTATTGTTGCCAGCAGTAATTCAGAATGCTTATCGATTGGGTACGGCCGAACCTCGTCAAGCTTTGTTTATAATTTTGTTTTTATTGTGGATGGCTAAACTTGATTTCAAAAAAATAACTTTCAAAAATTTTGTAATAGGCAACGGTTTATTACTTTTGGCTTTAACTACTAAGGAGACTTCCATTCTATTGTTGCCCATGATCTTAATATTTTTTGGCTGGGCGAGGTTGAAAAAACTGATGAAAGATAAAAAATCTTGGTGGCTATTTCTGACTTTAGTCGGTCAAGTGGTTCTTTTTATTTTATCAATGCCACGAAGACAAGGTTATACCGTGAATGTAGATTTTTCTTTAAATAAATTGTGGTTAGGTGCTTTAATAGCGCGATTTGATTACGCAGAATATTATTTTCCTATGATAGTGGCACTGATTTTATTTTTTTTCCGCAATCTTAAAAAATTAAAAAAAGGAATTACCAACTCATTTTTACATGACTTGCAGTGGCCGTTAATTTTATTGACAGGCTTTACTAGTTCACTATTTTTTGTTTTTAGTTGGGAGCATCAGTTAGAGCGCTATCATTATTTGACTTTTATTTTTATTATTCTTTTTCTTTTTTATGAACTCAGTTTCTACAACTTTTCTTTCAAAAATATCAAGAAACTAAAACAATCGTTCAATTTATTTTCATTAGTTACAGTGACTTTCATCATTTTAGCTGGCATTTTAATGTTTCAAAAACGTAATCTATATCAAAAAAATGTTTTAGAAAGAACTGCTGATTCTTTTCAAGAAATGTTTTTTACCCATCAAGCTGCTGGTTCTTTAACAAATTTCTTATTTTATTCTCTTCCGGAAGGAACGAGGGTATTCGTTGACTCAAATGACTATGAAAAATTAGTTGACATTGGATATTTTGCTTCTCGATTGGGTGAGCGCCAAGTTTTAATTTATAGTATCAATCAAGAAGCGGCCTTAAATTATGGGCCAACTCATCAATATTCGACCGATATTTTTGGTGATTATGAATTGGCTGATAACCCTAAATTATTAATCGTGGCAGATCGGCATTGGTTCCGTTTTGAATCAGATGAGTTAGAACTTTTGGCACCAAGTTTTATCAAAAAATTTCCCAAACAAATCTATTATTTTTGGAAAATTAAGCAGGATTTTTGAAAGTGTTAAATTAGAACAAAAAAACGTACAATGAACTGCATTATTTATGAAAAATAACTTTTGGCAAGATAAACGAGTTTTGGTCACTGGAGGACATGGATTTCTTGGCTCGCATCTAGTGACTGAGCTTAAAAAACTAAATCCCAAAGAAATCTTACTTCCCAGATCCAAAGACTATGATTTGCGTAAAAAAGAAGTCTGTGCTCAAGTAGTGAAAAACATGGACATTGTCATTCACTTGGCTGCCAATGTGGGCGGCATTGGTTATAATCAAAAATTTCCCGGCACTCTTTTTTATGACAATCTCACTATGGGAGTCCACCTCATGGAAGAAGCTAGATATGCTGGAGTGAAAAAATTCGTTAGCATCGGTACGATCTGTGCTTATCCCAAGCTTACACCTGTGCCTTTCAAAGAAGAAAATCTTTGGTTGGGTTATCCAGAAGAAACCAATGCTCCTTATGGTTTAGCGAAAAAAATGCTCTTAGTTCAAGGCAACGCCTACCGAGCGCAATACGGTTTTAATGCCATTTACTTGCTTCCAGTAAATCTTTATGGACCGGGAGATAACTTCGATCCCAAATCTTCTCACGTAATTCCGGCTTTAATCAAAAAATTTATAGAAGCCAAGGAGAAGAAAAGCTCCGAAGTAGAAATTTGGGGTACTGGTACTCCTACCAGAGAGTTTCTTTACGTAACAGATGCTGCTAGAGCTATTATTTTAGCCACTGAAAAATACGACAAAGCAGATCCCATCAATCTTGGTGCTGCTTTTGAGATTTCAATTAAAGATTTAGCCAATCTAATTAAAAAATTAACAAATTTTCAGGGAAAAATTGTTTTTAATAGCAACAAACCAGATGGTCAACCACGTCGGAAACTTGATGTTTCTAAAGCAAAAAAGGAATTTGGATTTATGGCCAAAGTAAAATTTGAGGAAGGATTGAAAGCAACAGTGGAGTGGTATCAAAAAGAAAAACGAGTATGAAAAAAATAGCTCGTATTGTATTAATCACTATTATTGGTTTATTTTTTCTTTCAAGAATAAAAAGTATTTTGGTTAGTGGTAATAGTTTCTTTGCCACTTTACAACCAATCATTGATCAACCATTCGCTTCTTATGATGAGAAAATGGCCATGCAATATCCTGTTTATTACGATTTTATTCAAGATATAAAAAAAATTACCTCTGAAGACAGCCTCATTTATTTACCAGAAATAAATATTTCTCGCCCCCAACCAATGTGGGCACTGAGCAGCATTCATATCACTCAACCCTTACTTTATCCCAGAAAAGTTCAAAAGTTCGATATCAACAACCTTCCTCTAAAGAAAGCTGGCGATCCAGACACTTACATTGTTGTTGCTTATGGCTATCCCAAGATTGTTTTGCCAGATTATGATCTTATTTTATTAGTTGATGATAAGCACATTGCTTCAGAAAAATACGATTCGTCAGTTTTCGAAGAAAACAAGATGGCTGGCTTAATTTTAGTTGAGTAAAAATCATGATAATAATATTTATTTTATTAATTGCTTATTTGGGTTGGTTGGTCGCTGATCTAATCATCAAAAATATTACTCTAGAAGAACACTTGGGATTATCTTTTATCCTGGGACTGGGTATTCACTCTGTTGTTTATTTTATTGCCACTCTCATGTATAGAGTTTTACCACTTGATTCAAGTGTTTTAATTTTGGCTGGAGAAATCTTATTGGCCTTAATTCTCTCAAGAAAACTAAGAATTAAAACTCAGCATCAACAATTAAAAAAGAAAAAGTTAAATTATTTAGAAATATTACTGATTCTTATATCAATTGGTGTTTTGGGATACACTGCTCTGCAAAATCTTTATTGGCCACCTTATTTATCAGACTCTATCTATCTTTTTGACTTTCGAGCCAAAAGACTCGCAGATGGAGACATTAATGGATTTTTTAATGGCGCTGAATATGTATATTCAGAAAATTATCCACCTTTTACTTCTTTAGCTCATTTCTTTTTCTATGATGCTGGAGTCTCAAATCCCAAATCAGTTTATACTTTGCTTTTTATCTCTTTCTATTTAGTTATTTTTGGCTATGTAAAAAGAATTACCCAAAGTAGAATGGCTGGCTTAATAGCAGCAACCCTAACCGTCCTTACACCAAGTGTTTGGTGGAACTCAATTCTTTCGATGACAAATGTTCCATTGATGGAATATCTGTCTTTGGCAGTTCTATACTCATTTGATATTAAAGAAAAAATGAAAAAACATGAGGGTTGGCTATTGGCAGCCATTCTTTTGGGTTTATCTACTTGGATAAGACAGGAACCTATTTGGTTTCCAGTGATTTTATTTAGTGTTTTTTACTTATTAAAAGATAAAAAAATCAAGTTGGCAATTTTATCAATTATGATCTTTGTTGCATTGTCTTGGATTTGGCCGGTGACAACAAATTGGACAATACCATCAAGAAGAATTATAAATCAAACATTTTTTATAAATAGAGCTGTGAACGATCTGGCCACGTCTAAAAATTTATTTTTATATAAAAATAAATTTAATGATCAATTTGTATCACCGGTTTTGGTTGCTACTAAAGGAATGAGGAATTCATGGAGTTATGTTTTTAATATATTTATACTAGTAATCTTGGGTCAAATTTTTATAAATAAAAAATTATCTAGATTAAACATACTTACTTTATTTTTTCCAGTTGCACTTCTAGTTGGATTTATTGGATTTTCTAAACAATATGCGGAATGGTCATCAATGACTGATGCGGTATATAGAATGACCATATTCATGGTGCCTCTGTTTTGGATTAATATAGTAGATTCCTCAGTTTGGAGTTTTTTTAAGAAAGAAAAAAAATAATTGTTGGTAATGGAGAAATATATAATTATAAAGAATTATTTAAATTATTAGATAAAAATAGATACTACTAATATTTATGCCAAAATCAAATAAGCCGTTTTTTTCCATCATAACTTGTACAAAAAACAGTGAAAAATATTTAAAAAATGCTCTAGATTCTGTTGAAAATCAAACATATAAAAATTATGAACACATATTTGTAGATGGAAAATCTAATGATAAAACAATTTCATTGTTGGAATCATATAAAAAAAATAATAATTTGATTGAGATAAAAATCTTATCGAAAACTTCAAAAGGCATAGCTAATGCCATGAACGAAGGCATTAAAGTTTCCAAGGGTAAATATATATTTATTTTACATAGTGATGATGGTTTTTATGACAATGATGTTTTAAAAGATGTTGCTGTTTTCCTAGAAGCTCGTCAAAATTTAGATTGGATCTATGGAAAAATTTGTGTCATTGAAAAAAACAAAAAAAATATAGTTGGATTTTTTCCAACACGTTGGGTTTTTCAACAAAGTTGGCATTACTTACTTAAATTTTTCAACTTTATTCCTCATCAATCAGTTTTCATAAAAAAGGAAGTATTTTTGAAAAATGGTTATTTCAGAGAAGATTTAAAAACGATGATGGATCAAGAATACTGGTTGAGAATTAACTATCAAACAAACTGGAAATTTTTTAACAGAACAATCAGTAACTATCGTATTCATGAGGCAGCGCAATCATCTAGTAAAAAAAATTATCAAGCAAATATAAATGAGTACATTAAAATTCAAAATAAATATATAAATAATCCTTTTGAAAAAATATTAGCCCAATTTATTAACTTCTTGGTAGAAAAAGTTAATAAGACAGTTCGATAAAATTATAAATTACTCTATAATACAGATTCAACATGAGCGATAAAGTAATAATTATTAAAGCCAAGAGCCGTATTCAATTAATCGATTGGCGAGAAATTTGGGAATATAGAGAGCTTTTTCTTGTTTTTGCATGGAGAGATATTAAGGTTAGATACAAGCAAACTATTTTAGGAGCTGGTTGGGCTTTATTACAACCTCTTTTTTCAATGTTTATTTTTACTATTTTTTTTGGTAATTTTGCTAAAATTCCATCAGATGCATTGCCTTATCCATTATTTGTTTTGATAGGGCTTATTTTTTGGGGATTTTTTTCAGGCACTTTGTCTGCAGCTAGTGGTTCTCTAATCGCCAATGAATCAATAGTAAAAAAGGCTTATTTTCCTAGAGAAATTCTACCACTTTCTACCATTGGGACCAATTTAATTGATTTTTCTATTTCATTTATCATGCTCTTATTGGTTGCAGTATATTTTCAGGTGATACCCAATATATTAGCACTTTTAATTATTCCCTTGGGAATAATTATAGGAGCGTTAGGAGCTGGCGGACTAGGACTCTTATTATCTGCTTTTAATATTAAATATCGTGATGTGCGTCATGCATTGCCATTTTTTATTCAAATGATGATTTTTTTAAGTCCAGTAATTTATCCTAGTAGTATTATGCGTCCATCATTTCGTTATTTAATAGCGCTGAACCCTATGGCTGGAGTTATTGAAGCGGTTAGAATAGTGTTTTCTGGAGGAACGTCAGTAAATTGGATAACGTTAGCAATTTCTGGAACATCATCAATATTGCTTTTTATCATTGGTTATTATTATTTTAAATCTACTGAAAGGTTTTTTGCCGATATTGTTTAATGATGAAACCAATAATTGAAGTAAGTCATCTGTCTAAAAAATATAAATATGGAGAATCTCAACCGTATTATACTTTGCGTGATGCCTTGGTAAATTTTATTAAAACTCCAGCTTCACTTTTGAGTAAAAAACAGAGCTCTTTGAAAAAAAATGAGTTTTGGGCATTAAAGGATGTATCTTTTAAACTCAATCAAGGTGATGTGTTAGGAATATTGGGGCCTAACGGATCTGGGAAAAGCACTCTTCTAAAAATATTGAGCAGAATTACCTTTCCAACAGAGGGATCAGCTATGTTAAGAGGAACCGTGGGAAGCCTTTTGGAAGTTGGTACTGGATTTCAACAAGAACTCACAGGAAGGGATAATATTTATCTTAATGGTGCTATTTTAGGAATGAAAAAATCAGATATAACTAAAAAATTTGATGAAATTGTAAATTTTTCTGGTGTTGAGAAATTTATAGACACTCCAGTCAAACATTATTCATCAGGCATGTATATGAGGCTCGCTTTTTCTGTAGCCGCACATTTAGATTCAAGAATCCTTATAGTTGATGAAGTGTTGGCTGTTGGAGATGCAGAGTTTCAAAAAAAATGTTTAGGTAAAATGGAGAGTGTAAGCAAAAATGAAGGCAGAACGGTTTTATTTGTAAGTCACAATATGATGGCTGTAAAAAGACTTTGCCAAAAAGGAATTCTATTGAAAAATGGCAAAATGGAAGCAGAAGGAAGCATTGAATCAGTAATTTCAAAATATGCAGAAGTTGCTGATGTGAGTAAAAAATTTATACCAATTAAAATTCCCAGAATTGGTGTCACTATTAATAAAATTTCAATAAATAAAAAAGAAAAAGGCAAAGTATATCCAGGAAAACCTCTAAAAATATCCATTGAACTCTCAGCTCAAAAAAAAGTTGAAAATATTGGATTGCAAATTATGATATCTAGTGATGCTACTGAAGGTCGTATTTTTTCCACGAATACAAAGACAATGAAAAACATAGATGTCGTTCTAAAAAAAGGAAAGAATCATTTCACTTGTGATATTCATCAATTCAATCTTTGCTCTGGAAAATACAAGCTTGGTATCGCTATGGATAAACCTTTTGTTGAACTTTATTACAATGAAGCAGATTTATTTTATTTTGATGTATTAGAAACAATATTAGAACCGGCCTTATTGCCCACTCTTCCAGCTTATGGTCGTGTTTACATGGATCATGAATGGACTATCGAATAATGGCAAAACATGTAGATAAAATAGCAATACTTCTTAAAACTTATATAGGTGATATAGATTATGTAAAAAAATTAATTGGTAGTTTTAAAAAATATAACAAAGATAAAATTACACTTTATATAGTTGTTCCAAAATCAGATATTAAACAATTTAAAAAATTTACATCTAATAATATAAAATTACTCAGCGACGAATCAGTCACTAATGAGTTGGTTCATGATAGTAGTATTCGCGGTATTCGTCCCGGATATATTAATCAAGAAATAATTAAGCTATCCTTTTGGGAAAAGGGGTTATGTGAAAATTATTTTTGCATGGATTCTGATGGTGTTTTTATTAGAAATTTTTACATTTCTGATTTCATGTATGATGAAAATGTTCCGTTTACAATTTTAAAGGAAGACAATGAATTCATTGTTGATCCAGAATATTTTAGAACTCATTGGAGGGGAAGGGAAAAGTTAATTAAAAAAATACAAGAAAAATTGGGTTTAGTTGATAAGAGAATGTTAACATGTCATGGATTTGGAATACTCTCGTCTAAAGTTTTGAAGTCTTTTTATACAAAATTTCTCCTTAAAAACCATCTTACATATAAAGATATATTAAAAATATCTCCTTACGAATTTTCTTGGTATAACATGTGGTTGCAGAAAGATAAAACTATACCTATTGAATTTAGAGAACCACTAGTTAAATCTTTTCACAATAAGACTCAACATTGGGATTATTTACGAAAAGGCATAAAAATAAGTGACATCGCTCGTGGTTATATTGGTTTAAATATAAACTCAAATTATTCGCGGGGATTCGGAATGATTTCATATCAAGATGAAGATGCCTATATAATGCCTCTAACTGATATTATTTTTTATTCTAAAAAAATAATTAAATCAGTTGTAGTCCAATCTTATCGAAAATTAGTTGATTCTGGAAAAAAAGTAATCAAATTAATTAAATGAAAAAAGGAACTCAGCATGTATGAAAAAATAAAAAAATATTTTATAAAAATCATAAAATATATAAAAAAACATGGATTAATTTGGACATTTAAAATTTCTCTTTACCTTATTTATTCTAGATTTATTTATCCTAAATTTATAACGTTTATAAATATCTTTACGGTAGATTATTTAATTCATAAAAGAAGAATGAAGATTTCCAGTTTACTAGCAAAGCAAATGAATGACACTATTGGTTATGGACCATTTAAAGGTCTCATAATCAAACATCGCAATGATTGGAATGGAAATATGTTTTTGGGAATATATGAACAAGAAGTTTTGCAACTTTTTCAAAAATTTCCCAAAAAATACAATACGTTAATTAACATTGGTGCAGCTGACGGATATTATGCGATTGGTGGCTTAGTTTCTGGATTGTTTAACAAAACATATTGTTTCGAATTATCTAAAAAAAGCAGGATAAATATTTTAAAAAATGCCATACTAAATAGGGTCCAAAATGATATAAAAATATTTGGAATTGCAAAAAGTGGTTTTACTAGAAAACTAAAAAAGGCAGGGGCTAATTTAGAGAAAAGCATAATTATTTGCGACATTGAAGGAAATGAGTTCGAGTTATTTAATAAACAGGTTTTTGGTTTATTTAAAAAATCAATATTGGTTATTGAGGTACATGACTGGCATGAAAATGGGAAATCTAGATATAAAAAGCTTAAAAAGAATGCAGGTCGGTATTTTAAAATACAGGAAATTCAGTCAGGAACACGTGATCTGTCAATTTTTCCAGAAATAAAAAATTTGAAAGACAATGATCGATGGCTATTATGTTCCGAAGGAAGGCATTACGCGCAAACATGGTTAATATTAAAACCTAAAAAAAGTAATTTTAAAAATTAAAAAATAGAAATGAATATGTATACAGAAATTAAAAAATGTCGTATTTGCGAAAAAACAGAATTGATTACGGTTTTATCTTTGGGAAATCAATATCTAACTGGAGTATTTCCCAAATCAATTACTGAAAAAGTAACTAGGGGTCCGCTGGATATGGTTTGGTGTACAAATTGCGGATTGCTCCAAATGAAACAATCTTATAGTTCTGAAGAAATGTATGGAGATAATTATGGCTATAGATCTGGACTAAACTCTTCTATGGTAAAACATCTTCAGCAGAAGATTGGAATGTTGGAGAGCTTAGTTAAATTAGCTCCCACCGATTTAATGGTAGATATAGGTAGTAATGATGCCACTTTGTTAAAAGCTTGCTCTGGGAAATATAAAAAGGTAGAAATTGATCCAACTGGAAACAAATTCAAAAAATATTACACCAAAGACATGGTTTTAATTTCTGATTTTTTTTCAGCCTCTGTTTTCAAGAAATATTTTTTAAATAAAAAAGCAAAGCTTATTACTGCCATAGCTATGTTTTATGATTTAGAAGACCCGAAAGCTTTTGTTCGTGATATAGAAAAATGTTTGTCAGCCGATGGAATATGGCATTTTGAACAAAGTTATATGCCTAGTATGCTACGCACAAACGCTTACGATACTATTTGTCACGAACATTTGGAATTTTATTCTTTTAGAGTTGTAAAAAATCTACTTGAAAATTGTGGAATGAGAGTGATTGATGTACAAATGAATTCTATTAATGGTGGAAGCTTTGCGGTAACAGCTTGTAAAAAGAATGCCAACTATTCTTCTAATAAGCCGATTATAAATTGGTTACTAAAGCAAGAAAAAGATATGGGATTAGAAACGCCGAAGCCATATCGGGATTTTGAAGAAAAAGTTTATAGACATCGCGAAAATCTGAAAGAACTAATAAAAACTTTAGTTAAAGATGGAAAAAAAATTGTTGGCTATGGAGCCAGCACTAAAGGAAATGTGCTTTTACAATTTTGTAGCTTGGGAACAAAACAAATTCCTTTTATAGCAGAAGTTAATAAAGATAAATTTGGATCGTATACTCCTGGCACAAAAATTCCAATTATTTCTGAAGAAGAGGCTAAAAATAAAAAACCTGATTATTTTTTTGTGTTACCCTGGCACTTTAAACATAATATTTTGGAAAGAGAGCGCAATTATCTAGCGCAAGGTGGAAAATTTATATTTCCCTTACCAGAAATAGAAATTTTGTAATATAAACACAATAATTTTTTAGAATTGGCAAATATGATAATGAAAGATTAATCATGATTATAGTATGTGAACCTCAATGCAAAGGTGTAAGTCATGAAAAGATAAATAGTGGTTTTATTTACGGTTTGCGTTTTGCTTATCCAAATGAAAAAATTACGTTTTTTTCTGACGCATCTTATTTTAAAAACATAAAAGAAATACTAAAAATTGGCAAAACTAGAATTAATAATTTAAGTCACTTTTCAATTAGCTTTAATGCTAGTAAAAGCTTTAGCATCCAGGGAATATTTAGATACTATTTTCTCTTTAAAAAAATATTCGATAAAACATTGAGTTTTGGGGAAAATAAAATATTTTTTTTATCAACTAGTCCGATAATTCTTTTTGCTATTAAAAAATTAAAACAACAAGAAAAATATAAAAATATCTGTTGCACTTTTGTTCTTCATGGAGAATTGGAGGATATTGCAAATAAAGAATATAAAAAACCCTACCTACCATCCATACCAAAAACAAAAAATGTTTTAGCTGAATTAATTAAACATCCAGGAATAGTTCTTTTACTTGCGCGCCATATATTATCCAGTCCATTCGAATTATTGTCTTCAAATTACTCTTTAATTTTCAAAAAAATATTTCGTACTAAGAAAATGATGATGTGGCGACATTCAGAACAATATCATTACATATCTCTGTCTCCACATGTTACTAAAAATGCTAATAAATATTTGAATACAAAATATTTAAATTTTAATACTGTCATTATGCCGATTATTTTCAGCAATCCGTTGCCAAAGCCAAAAAATAAATACATTAAATTTGCAGTATTCGGCTATGGAGATAGTGGCCAAATGTATAAAATGCTCACTAAGCTATCTAAAAAAAAGATTTCAAAACCTTTTGAAATAAAAATTATTAGCATGGATGGCCGAGGAACAGAAGAATTTCAGAATATCAAACATGTCGGCCAGGGAAGAGTTCTCACTAGAAAAGAAATGGAAAAAGCAGCTCAAGACATAGATGTTTTCATAAATCTTTACACTAAAAACTATCACAGTCTGGGTTGTAGCTTGTCAATTTTTGAAGCCTTGTCTTATTTGAAGCCCATATTACACTTGAGCAATCCAGGGTATAATTATTTTAATAAACCAGAAAAACCAATTGGCTATCGCTGTAAAAATCTTGATGACTTTGTTGATAAAATGTACGACATGATTCAAAATTTTTCTCGGCATGAAAAACAGCTGACCATTTTCAGAAAAAACATGTTGGGATATAGGAAAGAGTATAATATCAAAAACAATCTGCTCAAGCTCAAAAAGAGCTTTACCTTCGAAGAATAAATGAAAAATTTACTCACAAACAAAACGATATTAATAACTGGTGGAACAGGGAGCTTTGGCAAAGCATTTGTCAAGAGATTATTGGATTTCCATTCTCCAAGATCAATTCGTATTTTAAGTAGAGACGAGCTAAAGCAGTGGCAAATGGAGTCTTCTTTTTCCACTCATCCAAATTTTAGTAAATTAAGATTTTTTATTGGGGATGTTAGAGACAAAGAAAGATTAAATAGAGCTTTTGAAGATGTAGACATTGTCATTCATGCGGCGGCACTAAAGCAAGTTCCTGCAGCGGAATACAATCCGTCGGAATGCATAAAAACCAATATAATGGGGGCGGAAAATGTTATTTCTGCTGCTTTTAATACTGGAGTAAAAAAAGTTATTGCGCTGTCTACAGACAAAGCATCATCTCCTATTAATTTGTATGGGGCAACCAAGTTGTGTTCGGACAAACTTTTTGTGGCAGCTAATAATATGAGAGGTTCCCGAAACATAAGTTTTTCTGTTGTGAGATATGGCAATGTAATGGGTTCGAGAGGCTCGGTCATCCCGCTTTTTATTAATAAGAGAAAAGAGGGCGTTCTTCCAATCACTCATAAAGATATGACTAGATTTAATATAACATTGGACAAGGCAATTGAATTGGTAGAAAGAGTCATAGGCGAAATGAAGGGGGGAGAAATTTATGTTCCAAAGCTAAAATCTTATAAAGTAATGGATTTGGCAAGAGCGATTAGTCCTTCGTCTAAAAAAAAGATTGTGGGAATTAGGCCTGGTGAAAAAATTCATGAAGAAATGATTCCTGAAACAGAGGCTCAAAATACCTTGGAATTTAAAAAACATTTTATTATTATGCCTAGTTACCCAGACTGGAAAGGCAACAAAATAGTGCTCAAGAGGGGTAAAAAGGTTCCCATTTCTTTTTCTTATAATTCTGGAACCAACACTCAGCGGTTGGCTGTGGGGGAATTAAGAGAATTAATCAAAAATTACCTATACAATGATTTCGAAGCTATTTAAAACATGATCACAGCTATTGTTCAGGCAAGGCTATCTTCTACAAGATTACCCGGCAAAGTACTGCTAGATTTAGGTGGAAAAATTATCCTGCAAAGAGTTGTTGATAATTTGAAAAATTCAAAATATATCGACAATACAATAGTAGCAACCTCCATAGATTTTGAGGATGACAAAATAGTAGATTATTGTAACAAAGCCAATATTAACGTTTTACGAGGTAGTCTGGAAGATGTTTTAGATAGATTTTATCAAATTGCTAAATTTAATAATGTAAAACATATATGTAGAGTAACTTCTGATTGCCCCCTAATAGATCCTCAAATTGTTGACACAACCATAAAAAAATACTTAGAAGGCAATTTTGAATATGTTTCCAATAATCATCCTTTAGCTACTTTTCCAGACGGCATGGATGTTGAGGTTTTCTCTTTTAATGCTTTAAAAAAAGCATGGAAAGAAGCAAGATTGAAATCCGAGAGAGAACATGTCACCCCATATATTTGGAAAAACCCCAAGAAATTTAAATTATTTAATGTTGTCAATGGAAAAAATTTGTCACAGTATCGATTGACTATCGATGAGCCAAAAGATTATAAGCTTCTTCTAGAAATAGTCACTCGACTAGATGATTTAAGTATGATGAGTATTATTAATTTTTTAGACAAGAATGAAGACGTAAAGAAAATAAATCAGCAAATAATGAGGAACGAAGGTTATAATAAGTCCATCAATGAAGATATTATTAGATAATGAAGGGTAAAATGAAAAATCTATCTTTTCTCAAAGAAATAAAAATTGGTAAAAGAAAAGTTGGAATCAATCATCCCGCCTATATCGTGGTAGATGCTGGTGCAAATTTCAACAACAATCTAGATACGGCTAAAAAATTGGCATACGAAGCCAAAAAAGCCGGCGCTGACGTTATCAAATATCAGAGTTTTCTTGCAAAAAAAATTGTTTCCGCCAGAGGGTTTGACTCGATGGAGTTGAAAGGGGTTCATGGTTCTTGGGATCAATCAGTAGAGGAGGTTTTCAAGAAAGCTGAGTTACCAAGAAAATGGCACCTTGAATTGGCTAACTATTGTAAAAATATTGGCATAGAATTTACTTCATCGCCATATGACTTTGAAGCGGTTGATCTTCTGGATGAGATCGGAGTAAGTTTCTTTAAAATTGGCTCCGGAGACATTACTTGGCACGAAATGCTTAGATATATTGCCAAAAAAAACAAACCAATAGCTTTAGCTACCGGAGCAAGTACCCTAGCCGAAGTTGATGAAGCAATTAGGGTTATTGAAGAAACTGGTAATAAAAAATTGATATTATTACAATGCATCACCAACTATCCATCTAAAGTTGAAAGTGCCAATCTAAACGTGATGAAAACTTATTCTCAAGCATTTGATATTTTAACTGGGTATTCAGACCATTCGCCAGGAGACACTGTTGTTTTGGGATCAATTGCTTTGGGAGGATGTTTTATTGAAAAACACTTCACACTAAATAAAAAAGACACTGGACCAGATCATCCACACTCAATGGAGCCCAAAGAATTAGCTGAAATGATTAAAAAAATTAGAGACTTGGAAAAAGCAATGGGATCACACAGAAAAATAGTTGTTCCAGAAGAATCAGAGACTGTTATTGTTCAACGCAGGTCGTTGTATGCAAATACAGACATAAAGAAAGGTCAAAAAATTTTAAAAAGAAATCTTTCTGTGTTGAGACCAGCATTGGGAATTTTACCAAAATTCCAAAAAGAAATAGTTGGCCGTATTGCCAACAAAAACATTGAGAAAGGTTCTCCAATAAAATGGGATTATTTAAAATAATGACAAATCGCGAGCGGTATTTATCTTTAATATTTAATGAAAAACTGACAAAAACAGATGCAATAGTATTGTTAGAAGGAGATGGCTTAAATAGAATAACTCAAGCGGTCAATCTTTATCATCAGGGTTATTCCAAAAAAATTATTTCTTCTGGAGGGTTAATCAACAAACCTCTTGGCTCAGTTAGTTCCAAGGCATTGGTGTCAGAATTAATTAAACAAAATGTTAAAAGAAAAGATATATTGATTGAAAATAAGTCAATGAATACAAGAGAACAAGCATTAGAAGTTATTCCTATATTAGAAAAAAATAACTATAAAAGTATTATTTTAGTAGCCTCTCATTACCATCAACCTAGAGCATTTCTGACTTTTTTAAAAGTTGTTTTAGACAATAAATTAGACATTACCATATTCAATTCTCCAGCTAGAGAGCTAAGCTGGTTTTCTAACAATCCCTGGGGCAAAAGAGTTGATCTGCTAGCATTAGAATTAGAAAAAATTGATAAATATAGTAAATTGGGCCACATAGCAACATTCGAGGAGGGCATAAGACATCAACAAAAAAAGGAATCTCTTGTTTAAAAAAATAAAAAAAATACTTGGTAATGATTTTATCGGACCAGAAGAATTATCGAGAATCAAGAATAACTTAGGAATTCTTGATCCATATAGTTATAGAAAAATTCCAGATATTGATTTTTCTATAAAAAATATAAGCTCCCTCAGAGGGAAAGCTATTTTAATTTTAGGATCGCCAAAGATGAATCGTGGGAAAAAACTTACTCTTAATAATTTAAGAAGTCAGCTTGGGTTTGACCCGAAAGTAAAAGAGCCCTGTTTCTATAATCAGGATTGGTATTTAAATGAAGATTTTTCCAAAAAAACAAGTTTAGATTTAAAGTGGTATCTATTGAAAAAGAACGTTGACGATAAGACACTTTCTAAAGATCCAGAAATTATTTCAAAAAATATGGCTTCTAATCATCGCTATCCAAGTGCTATTCTGACTGCCTATACTTTTTTCTCATACTACTTTTTAAATAAAAAAATACTATGGAGTTCTAATTTTATTTGGTGTTCCGACAAAGATCATCACGGTGATAGAATATATGTTGGTCGCTATATTGATCCTGAAAAAGTTAATAAAAATGGATTCAATATCCACAGGCATTTATCAATAACTTCAATTTACGGGTTAGTTGCTCAGATAGAAAATAGTAATGTCTAATTATAAGGCAAATAAATCAGTCGCTCTTTGGAAGCAAGCTAAAAAACTCATCCCAGGGGGATCACAACTTGTCAGCAAACGATCTGAAATGTTTTTGCCAGATCAGTGGCCCGCTTATTATAAAAGTGCTAAGGGCATAGAAGTGATTGATCTAGACAACAATCACTATTTAGATTTTTCACTAATGGGAGTTGGGTCTTGTGTTTTGGGTTATGCCGATTCTGATGTAAATAAAGCGGTCATGAGCTCTGTTAAAAAAGGCTCAATGTCCACTCTTAATCCCCCTGAAGAAGTAGAGTTGGCAGAAAAATTATTAGAACTTCACCCTTGGGCAAAAATGGTTAGATATGCCAGAACAGGTGGGGAGGCTATGGCCATCGCAGTTAGAATAGCCAGAGCTCATTCAAAAAGAGATAAAATTGCTTTTTGTGGCTATCACGGTTGGCATGATTGGTACTTGGCCAGCAATTTGGCTAACGATAAAAATTTAGACGGACATCTACTTCCAGGACTGGAACCCAAGGGAGTTCCCAGATCTGCCAAGGGTTTATCAAAGCCCTTTGAATACAATAAAATAGAGCAGTTAAAAAAAATTGTTAAAAAAAATAATATTGGAGTAATAGTTGTAGAAACCATTAGACATCAAGAACCTAAAAATAATTTTTTAAGTAAAATTCGAGAAATAGCAGATGAAATTAATGCTGTTCTTATTTTTGATGAAATATCATGTGGATTTAGATTAACTCTCGGAGGAGCTCATCTATTATATGGAGTTAATCCCGACATTGCTGTTTTTGCAAAAGCCATGAGTAACGGATATCCCATGGCAACAATCATCGGCAGAAAAAAAGTTATGAATGCCGCTCAATCAACTTTTATAAGCAGTACTTATTGGACTGATAGAATTGGTCCTACGGCAGCATTGGCCACCATTAAAAAATTAGATGAAAAAAATGTATCCAACCATCTTAATTTAATTGGTAAAGAAATAGAAAAAGGGTGGCTAAAGTTAGCTAAAAGATATGATCTTAAAGTAAAAATCATTGGACCATACTCTTTAATCACACTTGATTGGGAGTATAAAAATGCTAACGATATTAGAACGTTATTTACACAGGAAATGCTCTATCGAGGATTTTTAACTTCCTCCACGGTTTATGTATCATATGCTCATAAAATAAAACATGTAAAAACATATTTGGAAGCCGTCGATCGAGTTTTTGCAATAATAAAACAAGCTGTAAGTAAAAATCAGGTTAAGAAAAAACTCAATGGCCCAAGTGCTCACAAAGGTTTTAAAAGATTGACATAAAGTGTAAAAAATATGAAGTCAAATTATAAAATTCCACTAGTAAAAGACACCATATCTAAGGCGGATATAGGCAAACTTTCAAATTGGTTAACAAAAGATTTACAACTGACCAAAGGCCCTTTAACTATTGAGTTTGAAAAAAAATGGAGTGAATGGAATGGTAGTAAGTATTCAATCTTTGTTAATTCTGGCTCATCGGCAAATTTATTGATGATTTACGCTCTTTTGTTGTCCGGTCGGCTTAAAAATGATAAAGCCATAGTTCCAGCAGTGAGTTGGGTAACAACTGTTTCTCCTTTTATTCAATACGGAATGGAGCCAATTCTTTGCGACTGCGACGAAGATGATCTTGGTTTTGATGTGGCACATTTTGAAAAATTATGCCAAGAACATCGGCCATCCGTAGCAATCATGGTTCATGTCTTGGGTCATCCAAACAAAATGGATGAAATAATGAAAATTTGCAAAAAATATGATGTAATTCTTCTTGAAGATTGCTGCGAAGCCCACGGCAGTGTATATAAAGGAAAAAAAGTGGGTACTTTCGGTATTGCTGGTTCATTTTCTTTTTATTATGGACACCACATGTCCACTATTGAGGGAGGGATGGTTGTCACTGACGACCGAGAGCTCTACAACCTCATGCTTTCCATAAGAAGTCATGGCTGGTCAAGAGATCTAGAACCAAAGTACGCGCAAGCTCTTAAAAATAAATATAATATAGATGATTTTAGAGATAAATATTCTTTTTATCATCCGGGCTTCAACCTTAGACCAACAGATTTGAATGCTTTTTTAGGAATAGAACAGTTAAAAAGATTGGATAAGACAGTTAAAAAAAGAGAGAGAAATTATTTTAGATATAAGAAAATACTTGAGAATCACTTTTGGGTTCAAATAAGTGAGGCTGATGTAATTTCTAGTTTTTCAATGGGTCTGCAAACACCATATCTTTCTGAAATATCTGAAGCTTTAGAGAAAGCCTCAATAGAAACACGACCTTTGGTTTGTGGATCAATTGGAGAACAACCATTTTGGATTGAAAGATACGGAAAAACTATCTTACCCAATGCAACCAAAGTTCATAACAACGGAATATACCTTCCGGGCAATCAAAGTCTATCATTTAAAGAAATTGATTTTGTATGCAACATTCTTTTAGAAGCTCAAAAAAAGGCAGTTCTTTCCTCTATTACTGACCTCTCAATTGTGATTTGCACCAAAAATTGTGAAAGTAATATTGAAAGCTCTCTTGTTTCTATAAAAAAAGCTGCTCCAGACGCTGATCTTATCATTGTTGATGCGGATTCCACTGATAATACAATTAATATTGTAAAAAAATATACCAGAAGAATTTATTCAGATAAAAAAAGAGGCCTGTCATATGCAAGACAACTTGGAATAGACAAATCAAAAAAACAATTTGTGGCTTTTATTGGAGCTGATGATAATATTGAACGCAAAACCCTTGAAGATCTCTTGGTAGCAATAAAGAAGAGCTCTAACATTGCGGGGGTTCAAGCCAAAACAATTATCAAGTCCCCCCAAAACTACTGGGAAAAAGCTACTAAATATATTTTTGAACTACTTTTGAATGAAGTTGGCTCGGTTGAGGTAATAGGAACACCCTGTATATTTAGAAAAGATGTAATTAAAAATATTAGATATGATTCTAATATTACCGGAGGTACTGATGATACTGATTTGTGCATGAGGCTTAGACAAAAGGGATATGAGCTTAAAAAAGTAGATGCAAGTTCTTATGAAGTGCAGAAGTTAAATTTCAAATCATTTAGAGGGCGATGGCGATTTTATGGCAGAGGTGATTATCAATTTTATAATAAATATAATGGAGAATGGTCTTTTATAAGAAAAATTCAATCAATATTTCATCCTTTTTATAAATATATTATTGGCGGATCGATATCTTTCATAAAAAATGGAAAAATAGCAATAGTACCGGCCCTATTTATAGCAGCTGGCAGTAGGTATTATGGTTGGATTAAAGAAATCTTTTCTTCAGATTAGAACTAGACTTATAAATTTATTTAAATATAGTTCATATTTGTCGTCTATATTAAAAACGAAAACAAAAAATATGAAAATTGTTTGCTTTTCTTCAAATGTTGAAATTTGGTATTTTGCTTTAGTTGAGGCTACCATTGCGCATGCTTTGCAAAAAAACGGCCATGAGGTTGTTTATATAACGCCAGGAAATTATTTTAAAAAAAGATCTAATCCGATGAATGAAAAGATATTGAGAAAAGAGTTTAATCTGAATGGATATGAAATCAAAAGTGCACTAAACGAAAAAGATAAGAAAAAAATAAACTCTCTTTTAGATAAAATTACCAAAAATAATTTTAAAAATTTTAAGATTAATAATATTAAAATAGGAAAAATAGCTCTGTATGAATCTTTACTTCATCATAAAAAAATAACACCAAGCTTTAGTGACAAAGAATGGAAAGAATATTTTTTGAACATAGAGGATACTCTCATATCATTTTTTGCTTGTCGAAAAATCATCAAAAAAGAAAAACCAGACATATTATTAATGTATAACACCTTATATTCAGTTAATAGAGTATGGGAAAGATATGCTCACCTTAAAAAAATTCCTACATATTTTTTACATCATGGATTAAATTTTTCTGATATAGACAATACTGTTTTAATAGCAAAAAATAACTCAATATACTACTTAAAATCATTAAGAAAAATATGGTTAAGGTTGAAAAATTATCCATCTTCCAAAAAAATGTTAAGCTACGTAACGGATCATTTTTTAGAACTCCTAAAAGGAGAACATTCTCTTGTTTACTCCGCGCCAAAAAGCAAAAAGAGAATAAATGTCAGGAAAGTTTTTAATATAAAAGAAAATCAGAAGGTTTTATCAGCTACAATGAGTAGCTATGACGAATTACTTGCAGCAGAGTATGTTGAAGCTATAAGTAAATCGAAAAATGTTATTTTTAATGACCAAGTTGATTGGGTAAAATCCTTAATCAACTATGTAAAAAACAAGCCCAACCTGTTTTTAATCATACGTGTCCACCCAAGAGAATTTCCAAATAAAAGAGATAATCTAAAATCCGAACACGCAGGGGTTCTTGAAAAAGTTTTGAAAAAACTTCCGAATAATGTAAAAGTAAATTGGCCTAAAGACAATTTGTCAATTTATGATTTAGCTCAAGAAACAGATGTTTTCTTAAATGCGTGGTCTACCGTTGGAGTAGAAATGAGTTTACTTGGAATTCCTGTTGTTCTTTATTCAAAAGAATTTTTTCCTTATCCGCCAGACCTTAATTATCTGGGGAAAAATAAAACTGATTATTTTTCCAAAATAGAACTAGCTCTAAAAGAAGGGTGGAGTTATGAAAAAATCAAAAAAACTTTTAGGTGGTTAACGATATATTATTGTCGAACGATAGTTAGATTTCGCAAAAAGAAAAAAAAATTAAAAACTAATGAAAAACCCTTTAAAATTTCAGGTTATTTTTATAATCTATTTTCTCCAAGAATGAGGTTTTTTCTTGGGAATATACTTTCTTTATTGTCATTAGTTGAAGTCGGAAAAAAACAAAAATCTGATTGCAGGGCACAACTCAAAGAACATATTAATATTTCTGGTGTAGAAAAAATGCTTATAGAATCAAGAGACACTTTAATTGACATGAAAAAAATATCCAAAAATAAAGTAACCCTCAGAGAAGAGGGTATTTTTATACGAAATGAATTAAAAAGAATCTACAAAGCTCTATATAATAGCGATGATAGAAAATCAAAAATCAAAAAAAATAGTTTGCAATATAATTTAAAAAAGGTTATTACCTAAATGTCAAATTTATTGAAAATAGCAACTAATCACTTCATGGATCTTTTTAACAAGAGTTGGAAATATTCAAAAAAATCTTATTCTCAAGAAGGAGAGGATTTAGTTTTGGATAGCATCCTACATGAAAAGAAAAACGGTTTTTATATAGATATCGGCGCTCATCATCCATTTAGATTTTCAAATACCTATTTTTTTTATAAAAAAGGTTGGCGAGGGATTAATATTGATGCAACTCCAGGAAGCATGAATCTTTTTAAAAAACACAGACCCAGAGATATTAATCTTGAAATACCAATTTCAAACGATAATAAAAAAATAAATTATTTTATTTTTAATGAGCCAGCACTGAATAGTTTTTCTAAAAAATTATCCAAAGAAAGAAATATTAATACTACCTATAAAATTGAAAAAGTCATCAAACTAGCTCCTAAAAGATTAGCTGAAGTATTAGATAAATATTTACCTCAGAATATAAAT
>MFWV01000008.1:8279-9723 GCA_001787405.1 Candidatus Pacebacteria bacterium RIFOXYA1_FULL_38_18 | reverse complement strand
AAAGCTCAGCGTGGTGATGTAAAAACCAACGCACAAATTATTGAAAATACTCTGGATTCTTTTGGTATTAAAGCCAATGTGGCAGAAGTCAATTTTGGTCCGGCAGTCACGCAGTATGCTCTTGATATTACTAAAGGTACAAGGCTATCCAAGATTACTAGTTTGGCTACTGATTTGGCCTTAGCTCTGGCTGCTCCGACTGGACAGATCAGAATTGAGGCACCCATTGCCGGTCGTTCTTTAGTGGGAATAGAAGTGCCGAATCACTCTGCAGAATTTGTCACGCTCAAAGAAATGTTGGCTTCCGATGTGATGAAAAATCATCCTTCCAAATTGGCGGTAGCACTGGGTATCGGTGTGGGTGGTAAGCCCATCATTGCCGATATTGCCAGCATGCCTCACATGTTGATTGCTGGAGCAACTGGTTCTGGTAAATCCGTAGCCATCAATGCTTTTATGAGCTCGATTTTATATCGAGCTACTCCAGCAGAAGTGAAGTTTATTTTGGTTGATCCCAAACGAGTCGAACTGACTGGCTACAATGATATTCCTCATTTGCTAACACCAGTAATTGTGGAGCCAAACAAAGTAGTATCGGCACTAAAATGGGCCGTCAACTTGATGGAAAAACGCTACAAACAATTGGCAGAAGTAGGGGTAAAAAACATCGATTCTTACAATGAATTGGCAGGTTTGGTAGCTATGCCTAGTGTTTTGATCGTCATAGATGAATTGGCAGACGTGATGTTGTTTGCCCCCGGCGAAGTGGAAGAAAGTGTGACTAGAATTGCTCAAATGGCCAGAGCGGTAGGCATTCATTTAGTGCTAGCCACTCAGCGACCGTCGGTAGATGTTATCACTGGTTTAATTAAAGCCAACATTCCCACTAGAATTGCTTTCAATGTATCTTCACAGACTGATTCTAGGGTGATCTTGGATGGAATGGGAGCAGAGAAGCTACTAGGTCGTGGAGACATGCTTTATTTGCCTCCAGATAGGGCCAAACCCCTACGTATTCAAGGTACCTTTATCTCTGAACAGGAAACACGCAAACTTACCGAATTTTTGCGCTCACAAGGTCAAAAACCAGAATATGAAGAAGAAATTACGACCAAGTTTAAACCCGGTGTTATCAGTGGTGGTTCCGGTGGCATAGCTGGAGAAGATCGGGATGAAAAATTTGTGGAGGCCGCGCGGTTGTTTTCCAAATATGACAAGGCGTCGGCATCTCTGGTTCAGCGTCGGCTTTCGGTTGGTTACGCCCGCGCGGCCCGCATCCTTGACCAACTTTATGCTGCTGGCATGATTGGCGCTCCTGATGGTAGCAAACCCCGCGAGGTCAATATTCCCAAAATTCAAGAGTACTTGGGTAGTCTGCAGAGCATGGATCAATAATTTTCCTAATTCTTCTCGAGTCTTTTTCCGTTACAATAATTAGGTGAAA
>MFWV01000008.1:0-8264 GCA_001787405.1 Candidatus Pacebacteria bacterium RIFOXYA1_FULL_38_18 | reverse complement strand
ACCACGATCTCGATGCTTTTGGGAGTTTTATCACCCACCAAAGGTTCGATCCAATATTTTGGTCAGGATTTTGCCAAAAACAAAAGTGGAGCTCTCCAGCATGTTACTTTTGCCAGCACTTACATCAAGATGCCTTGGCGTTTGACGGTTTGGGAAAACCTCAAGGTTTATGGCACTCTCTATGACGTACAGGGCAAAGTGTTTGATCAACGTATGGAGCGTTTTTTACAGTTTTTTGGTGTTTGGGATCAGCGTCATAAAACCATGAATATGCTTTCTGCCGGCCAGACAACTCGTATCATGTTGGCTAAAGCCTTTTTGCCTTATCCCAAGATTGTCTTGCTTGATGAACCGACGGCTTCACTAGATCCAGACATTGCCCACCAAGTTAGGAAGTTTGTAAAAATGCAACGACAGGAATATGGCGTGAGCATTCTTTATACTTCTCATAATATGGCTGAGGTAACAGACGTTTGCGATGAGGTGATGTTTCTCAAAAAAGGTCAAATTGTGGCAATTGATGATCCTTTGAGTTTGGCTCGTTCGGTAAAAACTACCAGAATGCGTTTGTTGGTCAAAGATGGTCTCAAGCGCATCGTCAAATTCGCCAAAGCCCAGAACTTACCGGTTTCGATTGATGATAGGGAAGCTATTATCAAAATAGATGAACAAAAAATTGCTCAGTTTTTGGCCAAACTAGCAGAAGAAAATATTAGTTACTCGCAGATTGCTATCGATAAACCCACGCTGGAAGATTATTTTTTACAAATGAGTCAAGAATCATGAAATTACACCGCATCAAAGCTTTATTTTTACGTCACCTCTATCCGCTTCGGCGTGATTTTGATTTATTGTCTGACATGCTTTATTGGCCATTAATTGACACATTATTGTGGGGAATTACTAGTCAATGGTTGGCCGAAACTTCTGGTGAAGCCAATGTTGCTCTTTCTATTCTGATGGCACTACTTATGTGGAATATTATTTGGCGGGCTCAATCCGAAATTTCCAGGAATTTGATTGATGAAATCTGGAATAATAATTTGGTCAATCTTTTCTCTACACCTCTAATGGTTCGAGAATGGCTGGTATCAGTGATGGCGTTATCAGTAATCAAAATGACTTTTACTTTGACCATAATTACTACAGTGATAGTAGGTATGTGGCAAGCTAATTTGCTGTTTTTTGGTTGGTGGTTATTGCCGTTTATTGCTGCTATGGTGACTACTGGCTGGTGGATTGGTTTTATTTCTGCCGGCATTATTTTGCGCTTTGGTCCCAAGATGCAGACGGTTGTTTGGACTCTGCCGGGAGCGCTTTTACCCTTTAGTGCAGTTTTCTTTCCTTTGGAGCGTTTTCCGGAAACTCTACAAATTGTTAGTCGGATGGTGCCCACCACTTATATTTTTGAAACAATGCGAGCATTGGCAGCGGGGGGAGCAATAAACTGGCAGGCTTTATTATTTAGTTTTGGTTTTAATTTCTTATACTTGGCATTAGCAATTTGGTATTTTGTCCGCAGTATGCGCTATAGCGTAAAATTAGGCTTGGGAAGATTTAATTAAAAGTAATAAATTTGTTTTTAATTAGATCAATAGATTTTTCATTAAGATAAAACATAATTCACTTTTTTAAGATCAAAAAGCGCCAGTACAAAATTGACCCTTTTCAAGACCTCAGGTTTTGATACTATTTGATATGTTAGTATTTAATTGTAATTAATTACAAAAGAAAGTTTGTCATGTCGGAAAAACAACTGGGAAAGCAATCGGAGGAACCATCAAAAGAACAGTCAGAAAAGATTCTTAATTTACGCAACCCAGAAGATTTGCGGATAATTTCAGAAAGACTACAAACTTTGGCCACGCATGAAACTACAGAGTTATTGGTATCGTCTTCTTGTAAAATTAAAGATTTAGCAAGATTGATGTTTCAATTAAATACTCCTGGTATTAGGGGTGAGAGCAATGAGGGTTATGACCTAGTAAGAGCAGTTCCATGTAAAGAAAACAGGGAAGTTGTCATTTTAACAATTGTCAAACTTTTATTTTCTGAAATCGCAACTAAGAAGTTTATAAAGTAATTTAATAGTTTTTTAAATTGCTAACTTGTTTAGTTATTTAATATTTCATTCAAAATACACATTGTCTTTTTAACCTAATTGGAGAGTGTTTTTTCAAACAAATATTTACTCATTTGCTTTGACTTGCTAAGCTTGATGAGATGAATTCAAAGGAATATCAGCAGTTTTTTGATCGTAATGACGTGATGGTGGTATTAACCACTTCTACTGCTGGTTTGGGGCATAAGCGTGTTACGAAAGCTCTCAAACAGGGTTTGCCCGAGTTTATTCACGAAGAAGAATTGGGTGCTGATGATTTCTGGATGCAGTTTTTACATCGTATTACCAGTCGTAATTTTTTTCTTCGCTACCTTTTTGAATTAATCCAAAACGTGTCATTTTTGGAACGTAGTTTTGCTTTATTTTATCGTCGTCGTTTACGCAAGCATTCTGAAGATGTTTATCAAAGAATGAAGGCATTGATTCAACGCAGAAAACCCACTCCCAAAGTAGTTTTGATTGTGGCGACTCATTTTAGTCTAGCTCATGAATTGGCAGTAGTAAAAAAGAAACTTGATCAGGAATTTAAATTAAAGTTACTGCTCGCAGTAGTGGTAACAGACGATTCCCCGCAAGAATTGTGGGCAGTCCATGGGGCTGATTATTTATTTGTGCCCAGTCAGTTAACCAAGAATGCTTTGCTGGAACATTTTAAAAATAAAAACCTTAAACCAATTCCAGAAATAGTAGTAAAATCCTATCCCATTAGTTTGAGTTTGGCAGAGAAACTTACCAGCGATCAATGGAAAGAAAAAAAGGCTCAAGTAAGTCCCAAAGGCAATAAACAGCTCAAAGTGATGGTGCCGATTTCTGGAGCAGCAGTGCAGTTGCAATATTTGCAAGCAATGATAGAAAGTTTATGTCAAGATAAACAAGCATTTGTGACCGTAGTCAGTCGTGAGTCCAAAACCACTGCCAAGTTTATTGCTTGGGCTCAAAATCATTCTTGCATCAACGTAATTGCCAAAAGTGATGATAGAGACGTTGTGGAAGAATACGAAGAAGAGTTTCAACGAGCCGTATATTCACTAGAAATTACCAAACCCAGCGAGCAATCATTCAAGTCGCTTTTTTCTCCACAACAACTGGGTGGAGTAATTATGCTTTTTAGCGAACCTGTGGGCAGACAAGAAGATGACAACATTGCCTTTTTACTGCGACACGGGCTCTTGCCCAATGAAAAAGATGCTACTTCGATCAGAGAATTGTGTTTGGGAAGAATCGAGACCATAGATGATGATTTGCTGAAACGAGCTCGTCACTGGCGGGGAATCTTGCTTCCCATGGAGGGAGCGGAAGCTGGTTGTTTGATTAAATTATTGCGGAAAACTGGCGTACTGGCTGCGATGATGGAGTTTGCTGGTTTTGCAGATCATCCAGAATTGGCTGATGATGGTGTTGCCCAAACTTGGCGCTATTTAACTCGCCAATCACAAAAATTTTTGAGATAAGTGTTTTAAAATTTTTTATTTTCTAAATCGATTCAGATTGGATTTTTGCTTGGAATTTTATTGACAGTTTTACCAGCTATCGTGTTAAGATTTTTCTTGGCAGTTATTTTTTAGCTTTGATTATTCTTGTTGTAGTTTTGATAAACTATGATATTAGATTAATAGATAAATTTTAGGCAGAAAAGGCTGATGTTTAATTGTATGGAGATATATAAACAGAGAAAGAAAAAACATGGAAAATAAAGAGCCTGTTTTCAAAAGAGAAATCAAAATAGGTGACAAATTGCCTGCAAAATTACAGGAAGTCATTGATATCATGCCTGATTTTTTGCCAGAAGAATACAGAGCAAAAATTCAAGTGGCAGCATATATGTTTTACGCTCTCGACCAAGACAGCTCGTTACTTGATAAAGATGGAAATAATTTGGATGAACTGGTAAATGATTTGGCAGATAAGTTGGCTTTGTCTGGATTTATTTTAAATACTGTTGTTCGGTATAAATTTTCAAAGGGATGGTCTAATGGAAAAACATTGATTTTGGAGGAAGCATTGCCCGGTTGGGCGTTAGAACGAGTTCGTAAAAAAAATTTAGAAAGAAGTAATTTTTCCTCAGAAGAAAAAAATCAATTTGCAACTGATTACCAATCATATGTAACTAAACATGCCATTGAAGAAGTGTCTAATGCGAATGGGAAATATGCAATTTATCGTGAGAACACTCAACCAAATAATTTGTTTAATAACCTAAAATGTTATTTTGAGGATGACGCTCTTAAAGATAGTCAGAAAATTTTTTCAGCACTTGAAATAATTGGGCAATACAACGCTCATCCACAATCTTCAAAACTATTTGATAAAGATCGTTTAGTTCTGTATTGGCCTGATGGATTAACTAAAGAACAGGAGAATGATATTAAACGGGTTTTTTCTGAAGCTGGAATTAAATATCGGGGGTTTGCTCAAGATCCACAAGTGGTGGAAGTTCAGGACGCTGAGACCTATGAAGTCAACCATATCAATTCAAATGATGGAAGTTTGGGTGAAGGTGGACATAATCCCTACATCTGGAAAGGTGAGAAATATGAGCTTTCAGAGTTTTTTAAACAATATATTAAGTTAGTGAGTTGGGCAGCTAAAGATCCGATTCAACCTTATCGCCAAGGTTATGTACCAATAACCTTAAACAAAGTAAATTCAGAAGATGTTGACCGTGAGAAACTTGAAAAACTTAAAAAATATATTGAATCTAAATCTGGTTTATCAGCTCTAATTCTAGAAAATTCATCAAGACTATTTTTAGCAAATTATCTTTAATTATTGGTGGACACCTTTCAAAAAAACTGGAACCAGTTTACCACTTGGTGGAGATGGGGGGCAATGAACCCCCGTCCGTAAACACGAGCCTTACAAACTTCTACAGACTTAGCTTGCTTTGGGTATTACTTGAGAGGGAAACAAGCCAACCTGGCTCAAGCAACCTGCACTAATCTTTAAGGAACCGCCGTGCAACTCAATCCCTTGCAAACTGATTGGGTTGTCACCCAAAGGGCTCCATCAGTTAGAAAGCACCCTTGAATGCCCACTTAGGCGTAAGCCAAAGCGGGAGTTGCAAACATTGATTGAACGGATTCAATGAAGTTCGCAACTTTGCTGCGCAATGAATTGGCAGTTGTGTTGTTGGCTCTGTTTTATGTCTTTTAGCCAAAGACAGTCTGCAGTTGGTAAAGAGCGGTCACGTCGATGCTTTACATCCCCGTAAGGCCTATATTATAGGGTTTCCCAGGCAAAAAGCAAGCGGGAGCGGTTTTTCAATATGTTAAAAACCTGTCATTTTACTGCTATATATTTGTTATATAACAACGATATAACAAAGACATACATGCAAATATGTCTAAAATGAGTGTTTTTGTACTGGCTTAAATCGAGACAGAAGTCGAGCAACTGAGAAAATTAACAGCTCAGTTTTTGCAAGGAAAAATAAACCTTGAGACATATTGCAAAGAAATAAAAAAAATAGTTTTGACATTAACTCATTGGCAGGGTTTGACGCTTACTTTTCTGAAAATCCATCGTTAGGAAGCAAAATTAAGGAGAAATTTCTCAGTTTGTTTCCGCAGCCAAAGTGAGTTTAACCTTCATGGGCTAAGGTAACAGCAAAAACTTTATTAGCACCAGAAACTCTTAATTGACTAGCACAGGCGGCCAAAGTGGCACCGGTGGTAACTACGTCATCAACCAATAAAATATTTTTGCCAATGATCGAAGATTGCTGTTCGACTGGAACGGTGAAAGCCTCAGCCATTAATTGCAGTCGCTCTTGGTCGCTGGCGGTTGAGGCTAGGTTTTGAGTGTGGCGCTGGCGAGCGAGGAAATTTCGGTATGGAATTTTCAAATTGAGAGCTAGTTGTTGGGCAATTAGTTCTGCTTGATTATAGCCTCGCCAGCGCAAACGCTTGGTATGGAGAGGAACCGATGTAACGCAATCAATCTCATTTGAAAATGGTAAATGTTTATAAAGCAAGTCACCCAAAATTGGTCCCAAAGAGTGAAGCGATTGATATTTGAGTGATTTAATGACTGTGGAAAGAGGGGGCACAAAAAACCCCAAGATTTTTATTTCTTCGATCAATCCTTCGATCGGTGGCAGATTTGGCTGAAAATAAAGAAAATCTATTTTGTCTTGGCAATCGGCACAAAAATAATCAGCATATTGATCACAAATCACACAAACAGGAGGAAAAATTATTTTGAGTAAATTAAAGATAGAGATCATTAAATTAGTTTAAAAGTAGAACCTGACAAGAACTGGAACGATTGAAAAATTTGAAAACCTTGGGTGGGCGATGGGGGACTCGAACCTCCGACCTCACGAATGTGAATCGTGCGCTCTAACCAGCTGAGCTAATCGCCCGTTTATCGAGTTGTATTATACGAGTTAGTACGCCAGAGGGAAAGAGTGACGCGTGCTACAATAAAATCATATGTTACTCACCCAAACCCTCACCGAAGAAATGAAAAAAGCCATGAAAGCTGGCGATCAAGCAAGACTGACCACTCTGCGCTTGTTACTATCTGAAATTAAGAATTTTGAGATTGATCATGGCGAACAAGATGATGCCGGGGTACAGGTGATTGTGGCGAGGATGATCAAACAATGGCGTGATGCCCTGAATGATTATAAGGCCGGTGGTAGGGAAGATTTGATGCAAGAAGCTCATGATCGCATTCAGCTTTTACAGGAATTTATGCCGGAACAGGCCAGTGAAGAAGAGATCAGAAAAGTTATTCAAGAAATAATTAACAAAACTCCCACTCCTAGTTTGGGACCCCTTACTGGTCAGGTAATGAAACAGTTTGCTGGTAAAACAGATGGAGCAACTGTCTCCAATTTAGTCAGGCAAATGTTGGGGCAGACGCCTTCATAATTACCTTCATAATTATTTATGCTCAGCGCACAAACAAAAACTATTGGTGAGTTATTGCAACAAGAACGGGAAAGCAAGCAAATTTCCAGAGCAGAATTGGCACAAAAAATCAGAGTTAAAGAACAGTTTCTAGAAGCTTTGGAGGATAATCGTTTTGCAGATTTACCGGCTGCGGTTTTTGTCAAAGGTTATATCAAAGGTTATGCACGGGTTTTGGGATTTGATTCAGAACCGATGCTAGCCCTGCTTCGCCGTGATTTTCAGGAAGGAGATAAAGGCAAGCTCATTCCTCAAGATTTTCTTAAACCCAGCTTTCGCAAATCAGCCATTTCTCCATCAATTAGTTTGGCTACCTCTGGAATAATTGGCATATTTTTGATCTTGTTTTTATACATCGGCATTCGTTGGTATAGTTTTATTTCTCCGCCCAAGCTGGAATTAATCGAGCCTACGGAAGATTCGCTGGTTTCCGCTCAAATAACTATCAAAGGTATTACTGAGCCAGAAACAATGGTGACTGTCAATTCTCAACCAATTTCTGTGGAGTTGGACGGTAATTTTGAGACACAGATTACTTTACCCACAGAAGGTATTTCTACTATTACTTTGGAAGCAACTGACAAACAGAAAAAAACCACGACGCTTCAGCGCACAGTGTTTGTCCGCTTTTAGTGTTAGTAAATTTCTTGTAAGATAGGATTGATTAACAATAAAGGAGGTCTTATGGAAAATCTTTTACCCACTGTCTTGACTGTTGTCGCTGTGATTTTGACGATTATTCTTTCCATTGTGGGAGTGCAAATTATTTTAGTGCTCAATGAAGCCAAGCGTACTTTACATAAAATTAATACTACTTTGGATGAGGCAGAAGCCAAGATTAATGCCATTATTTCTCCCCTGCAAAACTTGGGGGGATTGGCTGGTGGTTTGCAGACAGGAATCAAGGTTTTTGAAGCATTCACTGGTTGGTTGACCAGTAAAAAAAATGACAGAAAAAAATAACTTTCAAGGTCCATTTGCGATTGGTTTTGTGTCTGGTTTAGTGGCTGGAGCGGTGGCAGTTTATTTTTTTGGTACACAAAAAGGTGAAGATTTTTTGGACGAGATGGGCGATTTATGGGAAGAAGCTAGACCAGAATTGGTAAAGCAGGGAGTGATTGAAGATTCAGACAAAACATTGGGTCAGGCGGTAAAGGGTTTTTTGATTGATCTTTTTGCTCAGAAAACCTCTACTTTAAAAAATGAACAAATTCCCACGATTGCCA
>MFWV01000007.1 GCA_001787405.1 Candidatus Pacebacteria bacterium RIFOXYA1_FULL_38_18 | reverse complement strand
AAAACCTCAATCATTATGTAGTTTTAAGAAAAACTTGAAACATTGCCTACTCCCAGATAGAATAACCAAGTTCTTTATATATTGCCCGATCGTCCAATGGCAGGACAGCGGCCTTTGAAGCCGTCAATCTTGGTTCGAATCCAAGTCGGGCATCTGAGTAGCCTTTATTAAATGCCTCTTTAACTTCACCTGACTGAGTGCAGGCTGAAAACACTAGGGCAGAAACAATTAAAATTGGGATAATTAAAAACAATTTTTTCATAAATTTATCTTTCATCAAAGATGAGAAATTTATATAAAGGCACTTCTAATGTCTGAGATATTTTGCAAATTGTTGAAATACTAGGATGATTTTCGCCACGCTCACATCTGCCAAAATAGCCACGACAAACATTTGAAGCATAACTAAGGTTATCTTGCAAAAATCCTTTATGCTTGCGGTATTTCTGAATGTTTTTGCCAATTTTTTTATATAGTTCATCTTCATCTATCAAAGTTAGTATTGTCTTGAATTATTAAGACTTTCTCCACGCCTCCATAAACGACGCCTTGCGAAATTACAGGATTATTGTCATATAGTTTTGAGACTGGTAATCTCAAGCTCAACAACTCATAACAAAATTTGTAGCTCTTACGAGTTTGTCTGTTAATTTTTCTAATTATTTGTTTTTGGGAAAGTGGTTTTTTTGTGGACATTTCAATCTCATTTGTTGTTATTAGATTGATTATTCTGCTTACAAAACATGAGTCAATAAGAGGACAATTTTTCCATAAGGCTATTCGACAACAAACAACTAGTTATCTCTTATAAATTAGCTTATAATTACGGTATGAAAAATACTAAAGTATTGGACATAATCCAAGCCAGAGAAATTTTAAATCAATCCTTTAATTTACCTTTACGAGTAAATACTATTTATGCAGGCGGATTGAGCATTGATATTGGTGAAATCAAGACTGGAACTAAACAAAAAGCTGAATGGGGTCTGAAAGCAGGACAATATATCATTTCTATTGAGGGAAAATGGAAAATTCTTAAAAATGATAAATTATTATTTGAATGGCCTGACTTTGAAGATGATAAAGTTAAGCTATTTTTTAACGAAGTACAACCTGTGATTAAAATAAAGGGAATTGTTTTTGATAAATCAGGACACAATACGGAATTTCTACTAAGTCATGATATAAAAATCGTTGTTCCTTTTTCAGATACTGATGATTGGTTTTTTTTATTTGATAACAGAACAAAAACCCTTCTTTCTTCTAATGGTTCCATGAAGATTCAAAAGTAAAAAGCCCTCACTTGTGTAAGCGAGGGCTAATATCGGTTTGACCTGACATCACCTGTTTGTTGGCGCTAACGCCAATTCAGGTATGCACGCTCCAATTGGTCATAGGTTTCTGGCTTATCTACGCCACGGATGAAGTCTTGCTCCAAGTGGCGCTTGAAACGTTCGCGATGGTCTCGGTCATTTTTCAGACGCGAATAGTTATCCATCAGCCGTTGGAAATTGGCCGCTTCTGTTTCGTGAACTGATCTTGGCATTTTTTGCCTCCTTAGTAAACTGAAAAACGCCAGATCAAAACCGACCACTTATTATAACACAATATATCATTGTAATTCACAAATAATTAAAAACTATTGGTGCGCGGATTCAACGTTGAATGTAGGTAATATATAAATGGGTATCTGGTAAAATTAACTCATGAATACAAAACAAATTTCACTACCAGTTTTTGCTGATAGTTTTAGAGTGATTATTGGCAAATCAATTTGGAAAGTTATTCATCCTGCTGACGGGTGGTTGACTATTGATATTGGTGAAAAATATATTGATACTTTGCCTGGTAAAGATGGCAAAGATGAACTTTATGAAAAAGGTCAATATCAAATCCATGTTCATAGCGATTGGGAAGTATATATCAAAGGTGAATTAGTAGAGTCTCGCCAAGTAAATAATAATGATCAGATAACTTACTTTGATCGGATGGAAAAGTTAGCTTCTAATTTTCCTATAAAAAAAATTACTAGTGTTGAATTAGTTGATAACACTTTAGTAATCAGTGGAAATAATGCCGAGATTAAGATTTATGTTAGTGAGTCTTCTGACTCTATTAGTTTAACAGGAGTTGAACTGAATGCAGATAAAAATCCTATTTCTTATACACATTATAGATTTAATGAAAAACTCGGTAGTTTGGCTTGTGAAGTTTTTGGAGAATAAATAAAACAATCACTATTCTCCACAAAAAAAGTTCGTATTTCGTTGATTATTGGCATCAAAATTTAAACTTTTTCAATCTGCTATCATATAAGTGTGATTCTCACTAAATCTCAGCCTTTCACCAAAGAAGAAATAAAAAAACTTAAAGAAGAGTTTGAAGTTTATATCAAAACAGTCATCGATATTGAAAATAAAGTTTGTTCAGCAGGCATGAATCGTCATTTTGAGGGTGAACAAATATTATTAAGTCAAGGATCTAAGCAAAAGGATTTGTGGGGAGGTGGCATTGATTTGGAAACAAACGAAATTGATTTCAATTCTTTCATCAATATTCGTCCTCGTGACAACAACACTAAGAATGAAATTCAAGATGAAGAAATAAAAAAAGTTTATAAAAAACTAACGAAATATTTTTTTGGAGAAATTTTATGACAGAAGAAAAAATGCTCATTGGCTCACTTTCAAATGACTTGTACAGAGTTGCCAGTTTAGTTCAGCGTGGTTCTATGAATGCTGCAAATAAGTTTTTACTTGAATCAAAAAGATGGACAAGTGAACTTAAAAACTATGATCTTAAGGATTATCTTAAGAAAATAATTATAGATTTGGAAAATGGAGACCATCACTTGGATGAATCTCGAGCTGAGAAGCTTCTGATGTATAGTATTTTATTGCAAAATTACTCTCTTTGCGCCAAGTAGTCGTTGACATAATCCAACAGAGCCATCACATCTGGAGTCAGGCCTAATCTTGGACAATCTACGAACCACTTTAATTTTTGCTATAATTTCCCCACCATGACAAAAATGCAAAAATCCTTATTATTAGGTGTTATTGCTGGAATTATTGATGTTATTCCAATGATTGCTCAAAAACTCACATGGGATGCCAACTTGTCTGCCTTTTTCTTTTGGGTGGTAACAGCATTTTTTATAGCGAAAACCGATCTCAAATTAAAAGGAGCAATTAAAGGTATAAGTATTGCAATAACTATAATGTTTCCTACGGCCATCTTAATAGGATGGGGTAATCCAATTAGTTTATTGCCAATACTAATAATGACGCTAATTCTTGGTTCATTATTGGGTTGGAGAATTGATAAAATTAAGCAGGATTAAAAATAAAACAATCTTCATTCTCAATAAAAAAGTTCGTATTTCCTCTATGATTGGCATCAACAAGCGAAGCGCAGTTGATGGAAGACTAAAATTAACCCAATTTGCTAGCCAAAAAATAGTTGGCAACAAACTACACTTTGATAGTTTATTCATTTTAGTATACTGTGTTTATTGAGCTTTTAACAAATATGAAAAATAATATTTTTTGGATAATCATTACAATTATTATCATCATTAGTCTGGGATTTTTGTTGACGCGCAGGAAAACTGCTATTAATTCCGACTTAACTAGTGATCAATTAATTGATAAGCAAGTAATCTCTGATAGTAGTAATCCACAAACAGAAAGTGCTATGGACAAAAAACAATACGATCAACAACCAACCATGCAGATTGACGAAACCAAACAATATCAGGTGACTCTACGCACTTCCAAGGGAGATATTACTATCAAGCTTCATGCCGACCAAACTCCCATTACTGTCAATAATTTTGTCTTTTTGGCCAAAGAAGGTTTTTATGACAATACTATTTTTCATCGTGCCATCCAGGGTTTTATGATTCAAGGTGGCGATCCAGAGGGTACTGGTAGGGGCGGTCCGGGATATAAGTTTGCTGATGAGCCTTTTACCGGTGAATATAATAGAGGTACTGTAGCCATGGCCAATGCTGGACCAAACACCAATGGCAGTCAGTTTTTCATCATGCATCAAGATTATGCTTTGCCTGCCAATTACGTGATTTTTGGGGAAGTAGTCAGTGGCATGGAAACAGTTGATGCTATTGCCACCGCCCCTGTAGCTATTAGCGCTAGCGGAGAAAGATCCAAACCAGTCACTCCAGTTACCATACAAAGTATCCAAGTTGTAGAAAACTAGAAAAGAGTTTATGAATAATCAAAAATTTTTCAAACAATTAGAAGCAGAAGTGGCTCGCATTGATGCAGCTCACACTACAAAACGTCAAGAAACTATTATTGAAGGTTTTGAGCTCCAACCTTCTCCGCGAGCTTTGATCGATGGAAAACCTTTTTTGGTTTTCAATTCCAATGATTATCTGGGACTCAGACATCATCCTCAATTAATAGCTGCCGAGCATAGAGCCACTGAACAGTATGGTACTGGACCTGGGGCAGTTCGCTTTATTTCCGGAGCATTGAAGGTTCATCGTGATTTGGAAAAAGCTCTGGCAAAATTTCATGGACGTGAGGATGCCATGATTTTTTCTTCCGCCTTTGCCACCAACTTGGCCGTGTTATTTTCATTGCTCAAAGGTCAAAGTAAAGATTCTTTGGTAGACAATAGTGCCGTGGTTATTTCTGACGAGCTCAATCATCGCAGTATTATTGATGGCATTCGGGTGGCCAATTTAGAAAAAGAACAAAAAGCCATCTTCAAACATCTAGACGCCGATCATCTGCGAGAAGTACTAAAAGAAAAATTGGGTAAATATAAGCGCGCTCTGGTGGTAACAGACGGAGTGTTTAGTATGTTGGGTGAATATCAAGATTTGGCCAAAATCCGTAAAGTCATAGACGATTTTAATAATCAGTATGAACTGGGAGTGCTCCTGGTCGTGGACGATGCGCATGGAGTCGGAGCCTTTGGTGCCACTGGCAGGGGTACCGAAGAAATCTCAAATGCCAAAGCCGACGTGCTGATTGGCACTATGGGCAAGGCTTTTGGTGCGGATGGTGGCTATGTAGTCAGTTCCAAGATAATAATCGATTATTTACGTGAATCAGCTGCCACCTATATTTATTCCAACAACATTGCTCCTGGTACGGCTGCTGCTGCTTTGACTGCAGTAAAATTATTAGACACTACTGAAGGTAAAAAAGTTGCAGATACTTTAAAAACAAACATCATTTATTTTAAAGAAAAAATGCTAAATTTGGGCTATCGTTTTGCTGCAAAATCAGAACATCCCATTCAGGCAGTTCTCATCGGGGACACCGCCAAAACAAAAAACTTGAAACAAGCCTTCTATGAACAAGGCGTTTTGGTTACCAACATCAACTATCCAGTTGTTCCTCAGGGAAAAGACGAAATTAGGGTACAACTAAGTGCAGCTCACACCAAAAAAGACATTGACCAATTTCTTCAAGTGGCCCAACAAGCTGGAAAAAAATTACAGCTTATTTAAATTTAAATAATTTATTTTCTACCAACTCGTTTGGCAGTTTTGCGGGCATTACTCACAGCTCTGCGAGCAGTTTGCTTGCCTTTTCTGACAGCTTGTTTGACTTTGGCAGTAGTTTGTTTTTGAACAGCCTTGCCTTTTCTAACAGCTTGTTTGGCTGCGCGAACCGTTTTTTCTCGATTATCCTTATCAGATAAAAAAGCAGCAGCAGCTCCTGCAGCAGCTCCTACTATGAAAGCCAATAAGCCTTTGCGTTGTTTTGCCATATACCCTTTCTTTAAATTTACAGTTTAACTTTTTTTAATTTTAAAAAGTAACTGCTTACTTCTAATTTTTACTTTTTACTTTCAAGTTCCCAATATTGAGTTAATCCCTTCTTCCCGGAACTGTCATTAGCGACAGGCTATTGGTCAAACCGGGAGTTTTCCAAATTGAACCATAAACTACCAAGACATTTTTTTCTGGCTCAACAATACCCAACAAACCTGCTTCTTTGACAATTTCATATGGTTCCTGAAGACCATTTTCTGGAAATTCTATAATGTGAGGAATCACTCCAAAATATAATGCTAACTTGCGATAAGTTTGTTCATTACTAGTCAAAACATGAATGGGTATTTTGGGTCGAAAACGAGAAAGTAAGCTAGCGGTTTTTCCTGTTTCGGTTAAACAAATAATGCTATCTATCACTTTCTGTTGATGATCAATGAGATACATGGCTGCATGAGTAATACTGCTAGACTTATCTCCATCTGTCCAATCACCACAATTTGATTCTACATATTGCTCGTTAAAAGCAACGATTTTGGCTTGAGTTGCGACTGCCTTTACTGGATATTTGCCCATCGCAGTCTCTTCGGATAGCATTACTGCACTGGTACTGTCATAAACTGCATTGGCCACATCACTCACTTCAGCACGAGTTGGTCGGGGATTATCCACCATAGATTTGAGCATTTGCGTAGCAGTAATTACTGGTTTGGCTGCCACTCGACATTTGGTAATAATCATTTTTTGCCAAAATGAAAGTTGTTCAAAAGGCACTTCTACTGCCAAATCTCCACGAGCCACCATCACTGCATCGCTAGCCATAATAATTTCATCTATGTTGTCTAGAGCAGATTGATTTTCAATCTTGGCAATGATATTTGCTTTCACTTGTCTTTTCGCCAATTCTTGACGCAAAAAATCTATGTCATTTTTATCACGCACATAAGACAAACCTACATAATCAATTTTTAATTCGGCAACATGATCTAAATGAGTAAAATCTGTTTCTATCAATGAAGGCATATCAACCACTAAACCAGGAGTATTGAGAGTTTTACGATGTTTGACTTCGCAATCACCCAAAGCCCTAGCCGTTAAATCCGTAAATGTCTGAGCAGTCACTTTGAATTCGCAGGCACCATCGTCCAACAGAACCAAGCTCTCCGACTTTAAAATCGAGATTACTTTTTCTGGTACATAAATAATTCTTTCTCCATTTTTTGATCTATTGCTGGTAAAAGTTACTTCTTCATCCGTCTTCACTGAAAAACTTTTACCATCCGGCAAATCAATACGAACTTCTGGTCCTTGTAAATCCAATAAAATCGCAATGGGTTTATTAAGCTTATGTGCTACTTCATGAACTAATTTAATTTTTTCTCGGTGCCAAGCTACCTCGCCATGTTTGGTATTAAATCGCGCCACATTCATCCCAGCCAAAATTAATTGTTTAATAATCTCTTCAGACGAAGAAGCTGGACCAATGGTCGCCACAATTGCAGTCAGTTTTTGCATAATATTTTCTAAAGTCCGTGAAAACACGGGCAGTATTTACTATTTCATTATATACAAATATTACCAGGGTTGGAAAGGGGAGTGATCGACCTACCGTTCATATTGGCAATTTAAAAAATATCAATAATTATAATTTCAACATTTCTTCCGGCATGAATTCTTGTTCCGTTGAAGAATCATCATAGTCTATTGTCAATTCTTCCCCGGGATTAATATCCACCAAGGCTCTAATTCTCAAAAACCTATTTTCTTTGTTGTCATCATATTCCCAATCACAATTGGGTTGATCACTATGATTGTAAAGTGAAGAATAACCCAACATAATACAATCTCTTTTCAGTCTCACTTGCTCTAAAGAATAATAATAAAGAACTGAATTTTTGTTATTTATTATTTCAGAATCATATTTGCCCAGCACAACAATCGGTGCTATTTCAATCACTTCATTTTTGCTGATCGGTGAGATGGCAAACACGCCTCTGCCTTTGCTTGGGGTATTTTTGATCACTATTTTGGTCGGCGGATAAATATCTGCTTGCGTAGTTTGCATTTCTTAATTAATCATTGGACTGATTAATTTAAAAATAATTTTACTTAAAAACTAAACTTAATCAAATTAGTTGTGGGTGGCTGACCGGACTCGAACCGGCGACCTCATCCTCCACAGGGACGCGCTCTAACCAACTGAGCTACAACCACCATTTTTTATTTTTAAGTTGCTCGAGTGCGCCAAACAGGATTTGAACCTGTGACCTACTGCTTAGAAGGCAGTTGCTCTATCCAGCTGAGCTATTGGCGCATTTGGTCAGATAGAGTATTTTCTCAAAAATCAAGTTTTTTTACCAGTGAAGTTGAAAAATGAAAAAATTAAAGATCATCAAAATGATCAGTAATCATTTTTTCTGCCTCTGGACAGACCGCGGCTTGCTCAGGTTTTGGTTTTTTAGATGTTGGCCAACCATCTACGCCAGGCTTCATTTTTTTCTTCACTTTTTCTAAACCTGAAGAAATGATTCCTTTTAAAGAAATTCTCTCTTTGCTTCGCATAAGTACTACATTATATATCAAAATTGCCTGTACGTTTACAATACAGCTGTGAACTTCAAATTAAAAACTTCTTATCAACCGACTGGAGATCAGCCTCAAGCTATTGATCAACTAACTAAGGGAGTTGAAAGGGGAGAGCAACACCAAACTTTACTGGGAGTAACTGGTTCTGGCAAAACCTTTACTATGGCCAACGTGATTGCCAACACTCAACGACCGACATTGGTAATTGCTCATAATAAAACTTTGGCTGCCCAGCTTTATCAAGAGTTTCGGGATTATTTTCCAGAAAATGCGGTTAGTTATTTTGTGTCTTATTATGATTATTATCAACCTGAGGCATATTTACCCACTACCGATACTTACATTGAAAAAGAGGCTGATATCAACGATGAAATTGACAAACTTCGGCTCGCCGCCACCACCAATCTACTCACTCGTCAGGACGTAATCGTCGTAGCCTCGGTTTCCTGCATTTACAATCTCGGCTCGCCGATAGAGTACGGTCAATATATGTTGCAACTGACAGAAGGAGAAATAATTAAACAAAAAACTGTTTTATTGCAATTGGCCAATCTTCAATATGAGCGCAGTAGCACGGATTTTCGTCGAGGAACTTATCAATTGCGCGGAGATACTCTGCGCGTTTGGCCAGCCTATCAAGATACAGCTTTCAAAATAGAAACCTTGGAAAATCGTATTACTGAAATTCGAGAAATTGATCCGCTCAGTGGCACTCCCATTATGAATGCCGATCAAAATCAAGTTAAACGATTTGTTATTTATCCGGCCAAACACTACATGCTCAACGAACAAGCTCAAAAAAAAGGCCTTCAAGAAATTGAGCAAGAATTGGCTCAGCGTCTGAAAGTAATGGAACGAGCTGGTAAAACTTTGGAAGGCTATCGATTGAAACAAAAAGTAAATTATGACCTAGAAATGATTCGCGAATTTGGTTTTGTGAATGGCATCGAGAATTACTCACGTTATTTTGATGGCCGTCAACCAGGTCAACCTCCCTACACTCTTTTGGATTATTTTGCAGAAAATCAGCGACGTTTTGGGCTGGATTCTTTTCTTACCATTATTGATGAAAGCCACATGACGATTCCTCAAATTCGCGGAATGTTTCATGGCGATCGATCTCGCAAAGAAACCTTAATAGAATACGGTTTTCGATTGCCTAGTGCTTTGGATAATCGTCCATTGCAATTTCATGAATTTTTGGAACGCACCCCGCAAAATTTATATGTATCCGCCACACCCAATGATTGGGAACAGCAACAATCTCATGGAAAAGTAGCGGAACAATTAATCAGACCGACTGGATTGGTCGATCCGCTGATTGAATTAAGGCCCATTGAGAATCAGGTGGAAGATCTCGTCATTGAAATCATTCGTCGTAAAGCGTTGAGACAAAGAGTACTAGTTACTACTCTGACCAAAAAGATGGCTGAGGCACTCACGGAATATTTAAATACACCAGAAAAAATAGAGATTTTGATCAAACGTTTTCGGGAAAAGAACGCCACACCTGATCCTGACCATGGCTACCAACGCTCTGAATATATTAATGTTCAAAAGATGAAAATTGGTTTGATTGACCAATCATATTACAAACGCATTATGCCAATTGAAAAACTCGAAGAAATACCGAAACCAAAGGTTGCTTACCTACATTCCGATATTACTACTTTGGACCGCTCAGACATTCTGGATGATTTGCGCAAAGGAGAATATGACGTGATCATAGGTATCAATTTATTGCGCGAAGGACTTGATTTGCCGGAAGTAAGTTTGGTGGCTATTTTGGATGCTGATAAAGAAGGCTTTTTGCGTTCTGCCACCGCTCTCATTCAAACCATGGGTCGCGCGGCTCGTCACGAAGATGGCCGAACCTTGCTTTTTGCTGACAAAATGACTAAATCTATGGAACAAGCCATTGAAGAAACTCAACGCAGAAGAGCCACTCAGGTTGCTTATAATCAAAAACATAATATTACTCCCATCAGTATCAACAAACCGATTCGTGAAAAACTATTGAATAGAGAAGAAACTTATGCTGAAAAACTAAGTCGTAAAAATAAACCAGAAAAACTGACTGGCACTATCGTTCGACTAAATAAAAAAGAAATCATTGATCTCACGGCCATTAAACCAGAAGCTCTCACTCCCGTTGAAAAAACTGGTTTGGCAAGAAAATTAACACGTAGAATGAATCAAGCTGCCAAAGACTTGGATTTTGAACTGGCTACTATTTTGCGAGATACTATTGGTCAACTTCAGTGAGTACTCCTCGCTTTGAGAGTGGTATTTTATTTTCAAGATTGATGACACTCGAAACTTTCCCTCAATAACGCTATAATAGCTTTTCGTTTTTATGGCCAAAACATCACTGGATCACATCATCATCTCTGGTGCTAGAGAACATAATCTTCAAGATATTTCGCTAGCTGTTCCCAAAAATAAACTGGTAGTTTTTACCGGTCTTTCTGGTAGTGGGAAAACTTCATTGGCTTTTGACACCCTCTATGCAGAAGGACAACGACGCTATGTAGAATCTTTGAGTTCTTATGCTCGTCAATTTTTGGGCATCATGCAAAAACCAGATGTAGATCAAATTGAAGGCTTATCTCCAGCAATCTCTATTGACCAAAAAACTACTTCTCACAATCCTCGTTCTACGGTGGGTACTATCACTGAGATTTATGATTATTTGCGTTTGCTATTTGCCAGAATCGGCCATCCACACTGCCCTGATTGTGGTCGGGAAGTGAGCACTCAAAGCGTAGATCAAATTATCAATCACATCATTGAGATCTTGACTGAAAAATCAGCAACCAAGCCAACTCGTTTGATGATTTTGTCTCCAGTAGTCAGAAATCGCAAAGGTGAGTTCTCGGCTCTGTTGACCAATCTGGAAAAACAAGGTTATAGTCGCGTCCGCATTGACGGCCAAGTTTACAGTGTAAATGAAAAAATTGGTTTGATTAAAACCAATAAACATCAAATTGATGTCATTCTAGATCGCTTGAGTATTGATAAAAAACAACTCAATGATGTACAGGAAATGAGAACTCTCAAGTCCCGATTATCACAAACCATCGAAGAAGCACTTAAACTTTCTGCTGGTTTGGTAATCGCTACTTTAGTAAATGACGACTCCTTGGATTTTCCTAGCAAACCTACCCAAATGAAAGATTATTTATTTAGTGAAAAGTTGGCTTGTAGTCACTGTGGCATCTCTTTACCAGAATCAGAGCCACGAATGTTTTCATTCAATTCACCAGAAGGTGCTTGTCTCACTTGTAATGGTCTGGGCTCATTGCTGAGAATTAACTCAGAAAAAATCATTGCTCCCAGCCTCACCCTTAGCGAAGGAGCCGTGATTCCTTTTGCTCGTAGTTTAAGTCATGACACTTGGTGGGCCAGACTGGTGAGAGTAGTCGTAGAAGAGGCTGGTTTTGATTTTCGAAAAACTCCCTGGCAAGACATAGCTCCGGAGTTTCAACAAAAATTACTCACTGGTTCTGATAAATTTTATCGAGTAACCGGTCAAAATCGATTTGGCAAGGAAACACAGATTTCGGAAAAATTTGAAGGATTCATCACCAATTTAGAACGACGCTATGAAGAAACAGACAGCGAGTTTATTCGCAAAGAAATTTCTCAATTTATGCAAAAAGAAACCTGTCCAGACTGTCATGGTCAGCGACTCAAGCCATCGGTTTTGGCAGTTACTGTGGATAAATATAGTATTGCCGATGTGACAAACTTAACCATTCATCAAGCCTTAACTTGGCATCAAGATTTGACCAAAAAACAAAAATTATCCCCCCAAGAACAAGAAATTAGTCAACCTATTTTGAAAGAAATCATTGCTCGTCTAAAATTTTTAAGCTCAGTAGGACTCAATTATTTAACTCTCAATCGAGAAGCCTCTACTCTAGCCGGTGGTGAAGCTCAGCGTATTCGTTTGGCTTCACAAATTGGTACGGGTTTGACTGGGGTTTTGTATATTTTGGATGAGCCAACAATTGGTTTGCATCCTCATGACAATGATCGATTGATAGAAACCTTGAAAAAACTCAAAAATCAGGGCAATACCGTTGTTGTAGTAGAACACGATCGGGAAATAATGCTTTCCTGCGATTATATTTTTGATTTTGGACCGGGAGCTGGTAAACACGGTGGAAAAATCATTGCCGAAGGCACTCCCCAACAAATCGTTGCTAATCGTAAATCAATCACTGGTAAATATTTGGCTCGTAAAAAAGAAATAGTCAGACAGGTTAAACCAGAAAGAATGCTGATTGGCGCAGATGAAACTGCCAAGGCGAGGGGGGAAGACGGCGTGATTACTCTGCGTGGTGCCAATCATCATAATCTCAAAAAAATCGACGTGGAGTTTCCCCTTAATTCTTTGACCTGTATCACCGGTTTATCTGGTTCCGGAAAATCCACTTTATTACATGACACTCTTTTTTATCAATTAATGAAACATTTGGAGCGACAAACAGATAAACAACCTGGGTTTGTTGATCAATTAATGGTGCCTGATGCTGTCAAACGAGTAACTCTGATCGATCAAAGCCCAATTGGTAAAACTCCACGATCCAATCCAGCTACTTACACCAAGGTTTTTGATTATATACGCAAGATTTTTGCCAATACCAAAGAAGCTCATCTGCGTGGCTATCATCCTGGACGTTTCAGTTTTAATGTCAAAGGAGGACGTTGCGAAACTTGTCAAGGTGATGGTCAAATCAAGATCGAGATGCAGTTTTTGCCGGATGTTTACGTAAGGTGCGATGTTTGTAATGGCAAACGTTACAACGATGAAACTTTACAAGTACTATATAAAGGTAAAAACATTGCTGAAGTTTTGGATTTGAGCATCGAAGACGCTCTAGATTTCTTTGATCATCACGGCACTCTCAAACACAAATTACAAGTTTTAGTTGATGTGGGTTTAGGCTATCTAGAGCTTGGTCAACCAGCTCCAACTTTGAGTGGTGGTGAGGCTCAGCGCGTTAAACTAGCTCGAGAATTAAGTATTCGCACTACTGATCATGTTGTTTATCTTCTGGACGAACCCACTACTGGTTTGCACTTTGCAGATGTACAAAAATTACTCAATGTCCTGCATACTTTAGTCAGCCAAAATAATACAGTGATTGTGATTGAGCATAATTTAGATATCATAAAGAATGCAGATTGGTTGATTGATTTGGGTCCTGAAGGTGGAGATTATGGCGGAGAAGTAGTGGCAGCTGGCACACCAACCCAAGTGGCCAAAAATTCTCAGTCATTCACTGGTCGGTACCTGAAAGATGAATTAAAAACATGAAAAAAATTTATCAATTGATAGTTCATTTTTTGTTTTTATTTTTAATTTTATTTATTCCCTTTACTGTATTAGCTCAAGAAGAAACTGCCAAATCTTTTGAAAATACCCTCACTAGCACTTATACCGTGCAAAATAATGGAGAAGTATTGGTTCAGCATGCTTTTACCATCAAAAATCTGACTCCCACTTATTTCGTCAATCGTCATGGTTTACGTATCAGTTCGCCCAATATCAAGAGTGTCAGAGTTTCTGATAGCAGTGGAGAAATTCCGGCAGAAGTAACTCAAACCGACAACCAAACCAATATTGGGATTACTTTTCCCAATCAATTGGTCGGAGAAGGAAAGATACGACAATTTACGATTACCTATATCAATCCTGACCTAGCTCAAATTCATGGTCAGGTTCTGGAAGTAGCTATTCCCAAACAAGCAGATCCTGAACAATATGATCAAATCACTGTTGTCCTTAATTCTCCTTTGCTTTATGGCGAGCCAACTAGGGTAACTCCAAACAGCAATTACAGTATTAACAACCGCAATCAGCAAGTATCGCTCACTTTCAATGATCTTCATGGACAAGGTGTTTCGGCTATTTATGGTTTTCAGCAAGTTTTTGATTTGAAGTTTCGTTATTTTTTGGAAAACAATGATTCTCAGCCAGTCTTGTTGCAAGTAGCTCTCCCTCCGGATACTCCTTTTCAACGTCTGAATTATGAACAAATCGAACCAAGACCAGAAAACATAGAACGCGACAAAGATGGTAACTGGATTGCCACTTTTTATTTGGGTGGCAATACTGCTCAGACAGTGGAAGCTGCGGCCACTGTGGTCTTGACTTTGGAACAAAATCAAATGGTACCTGTCATTCAACCTCAGGACTTTCACATTCAAGCCCAACCTTTTTGGGACATTAATCACCACACCATTCAACAATTAGCTCAAGAATATAATACTCCCAAAACTATTTATGATTTTGTTACCAACAATTTGATTTATAAAAACGTTGAATCTCTAGATCAACTGAAAAGACAAGGAGCCATACAAGCACTTAGTAATCCAGAAGATGCTGCCTGTCAAGAATTTTCTGATTTATTTATCACTTTGGCTAGAGCAAATAATATTCCCACTCGCTTGATTACTGGTTACGCTTATACAGAAAATAGTCGTTTGCGACCTTTGAGTTTAGTGGAGGATATTTTGCATGCTTGGCCAGAATTTTGGAATGAAGATTCTGGAAATTGGCAACCAGTCGATCCTACTTGGGGAAACACTACTGGTGGTGTTGATTATTTTAATCAATTTGACCTCAATCACGTTGTTTTAGCTATTAACGGCCAATCCAGTAATCTGCCTTATCCAGCCGGTTCTTATAAAAACGAGCAACAAACAGAAAAAACTTTGGAAGTAAGTTTTGGCACTCGCTTTCCCAATCAAGCACCAGAATTAATAGGCAAAATCACTCCTCAACGTTCCAATTTTTCTATTTTGCCCGGCTTTTACAACGTCAATATAGAAAATCCTACGGGGGCAGCTTGGTATAACATCAGCTTTGATCTTTCTTCAGAAAATTCTCAAGTGAGAGTTTTTGGAGCTACTGACATTCCCGCCCTACTACCTTATCAATCAGTCACGATTTCAATCTTTGTTTATAATATGAACAATGCTTGGCCAGAAAAAGATCAACTAGCCATCAATATTAAAGTTAATGAACAAGAAGTTTTTGTAGATCATGTCGAAATTGAAAACGCCCCCCAATTTGTCCAGTATGTTGCGCACCCGTACACCCTCATTGGTTTGGTCGCAGGCAGCATCCTCTTGGCCCTCGGAGCCGGGAGTTTACTCGTTTTTCGCCGAAAACGGTGAAATCCTTTATGTTGGTAAAGCCAAAAATCTCAAGAATCGTCTCGCAAATTACACTCAGTTCGATCAATTGGCTCCGCGGATCAAAAAACTAGTCACCACTGCTCAACAACTCAAGTTTGAAATTCTAGATAGTGAACTGGAAGCTCTACTCATTGAGGCAGAATTAATTCGTGTTCATCAGCCATTTTTTAACATCAGATTGAAAGATGACAAATCTCCAATTTATTTAGTAATTAGTAATGAAACCTTTCCGCGCGTTATCAAAAAAAGAAAGTCAGATTTAATTAAAGAAAAACCAAAAGGCACGATTCTAGGACCTTTTCCTAGTAGCGCCAAATTGAATGAGGTCTTGAAAATTACCAGAAAAATATTTCCTTGGTGCGCTCATCCTCAAACCGATCGTCCTTGTTTTTATTATCATTTGGATTTATGTCCAGGAGCTTGTGTAGGTCAAATTACAGCGAATGAGTATCAAGAAAACATCAAATCTTTAATTTTATTTTTGCGTGGTAAAAAGCGAATTATCGTCAAAAACTTAATCGCCAAAATGAAACAGGCGGCCAAACAACAACAATTTGAAAAAGCCCAACTTTATAAACAAAAAATTCAACTGATCGAAGAAGTTACTCATAAACAATACCGTTTAGCTCCTGCTTTAGTATTGCCTGGCTTTGGCATGGAACAAGCCCAGCAAGGTTTGACAGAATTGCGAAAAATCTTACAAACCTATACCAATTTTCCTCGCACGGCTAAACTCACCCGCATTGAAGGCTATGATGTTAGTAATATTCAGGGCACAAATGCAGCCGTTAGTATGGTGGTTTTTATGGCTGGTCAAGCCAAAAAACAACACTATCGTTTATTCAATATCTACACCCTAAACACTCCCAATGATTATCAAATGTTGCAAGAGGCTTTACAGCGCCGGCAAAATCATCCCGAGTGGAAAAAACCAAGTCTGGTGGTGATTGATGGAGGAAAAGGACAGGTGAGAGCAGCTTTGAAAGTTTGGCAGTGGAACAATCCAGTTATCGGCATTGCCAAAAATCCAGATCGTTTAATTATTCCTACCAAACAAGAGGGAAAAAAAATTGATTATGAAATCTTGAAACTGCCAACAAATCATCCCACTCTCAAGTTAATTGCCCAAATTCGTGATGAGGCGCATCGATTTGCCAAACAGCAATTCGCCAGAAGACACACTAAACAACTTTTACGATAAGTTTAATTATGATATACTTTGACTTATTAATAACATCAACAAAGGAAAATCATGGTTTCAGATTCAGAAAAATCACCAATTTCAAAAACTAAAGAGAAACTTCCTCAAAGCATCACCATTCCTGGACGAGCGGAAGAAGTAGACATGTCCAGAGTAAAAGGGGACTGGAGCAGTGGAATTAGGTTTGAAGTAACAGTTGAAGAAATCAAAAGTAAAATATATCGTGGGTTAATCTTAGAAATCACACGGAAGGAATTAGCTTTTTTGCAAGCAGGAGGAAGAATTTTTGTTACTGAAAGTGACAACTACCTACTAATCGCTCCCGAGGGAAAAAAGGTAGAATTCCCTTATTGATTATTAGCATCTTTAAATACTCTTCTTTTTTGTGCTACCGTAGAAGTACATGAAACTACTCAAACCACTTATTGTGACTGGCACTAGTTTGTGGATTTTGTCTTATTTTTTGCCCACTATCAATATTGGTGATTGGACCACTCTTATTTTGGCTAGTATCGTAATGGTGCTAGTCAATCAATTTGTTCGGCCCATTGTCAAGTTATTATTTTTACCAATTAACATTGTGACTCTTGGCTTATTTTCGATAGTGATCAATGTCGGTTTGCTTTGGTTGGTTACTTACCTGGTACCGGGTTTTCAAATTACCAACATGGTGGTAATGGGAATACATCTCAATCAATTCTTTTCAATTTTACTGGCTTCTATCTTGATCGGCTTGGTGCAATCTTTTGTGGCATTTGTACTTTAAATAATTTCAATAATTATCAATCATCATTTTTTAAAATAATTACTCCACTTAAACTCGAGACTAAAATCCTGTTATAATTCTACTCATGAAAAAATTTCTTTTAAGCTTATTGGTAATTGGCACTGGCTTGATGGTTTTTATTCAGCCCGTTATCGCCCAAAATCTTGATTCTGTTGAACAATCTCTAGATGCTTCGCCTGCTTCAGAAGCTACTGAAGGTAGTTTGGCTTCTGCCTCAGCGGAAGCAGAGCAGCGTTTGCAAGATAAAAAAGATCAAGATATTACCGAAACCGGTGGCAGTAAAAAAAGTAAACTAACCGCCTTTCTTGACGAACACCCCATTGGATCTCTTACTTGGCATAATCCACTTCAGCACGCTATTCGTCAGGCAGTAGCCAATGGTTTACCAGCCAATATCTTGGTTTTATTGTTATTATTTCCGCTAATTGCCTCCATCATTGCTGCATCTAGACATGTAGTAGGACTCAAGGGTTTTGGTGTTTACATTCCGGCCGTACTTTCAGTCGCTTTTGTCTCAACCGGTATTGCCGCCGGTTTAATTATTTTCATTGCTGTCTTGATTGCTTCTTCATTGGCTAGATTGATTGTACGACACCTAAAACTGCCATTTTTACCCAGAACTGCCATGGTTCTTTGGGTAGTCAGTTTTTTAATCACCGCTCTATTAATCGCTTCATCTTGGTTCGGCTTTTCTTCTTTATTGACTCTTAATATTTTCCCGTTGTTAATTGTGATGTTGCTCACCGAAAATTTCATGAGTACTCAACTTTTTAGTAGTCAAAAAGAGGCCTTAAGTATTACTTTTGAAACATTGATTATCGCGGTTGGCTGTGCCTTATTAATCAACTTGGAAATCATTCAACAATTCGTATTACTTTATCCAGAATTAAGTTTGTTGGGAGTAGCTACTATCAATTTGTTAGTAGGTAAATATACAGGATTGCGTTTATTGGAGAGAACTCGTTTTCAATCCATCATTGAAGAAGAATAAAGGAGGCCCATGGTACAGGCAAATGAAATATTGGGCATGAATGCCCGCAACCAGCTGTTCGTACCGCTTAATTCTCCTAGAGCTAGAGCAATCTGTAAATCAAAATACGCCACCAAGCTACTTTTACAAAGCAAAAATATTGCCACCGCCAAAATTTATGCCATTCTTGGCACTCCCGAAGATGTGGAAGATTTTGATTGGGTCAGCCTCAAAAAAGACTTCGTAATTAAACCCACCAATGGTCATGCTGGCAAGGGGGTAGTGGCTTTTCGCAAACAACATGCCGATCAAAAACACTGGACCGATGTGGTTGGTAAAATCTGGAGTTTGGAAGATATTAAGCTACATTGCCAAGATACTCTGTCAGGTCAATACAGCACTCATGGTTCCAATCATAACGTCATCATTGAAGAACGAATACCCATTCATCCCAAATTATTAAAATACACTTTCAAAGGCACCCCTGACGTGAGGGTAATTGTTTTCAACAGCGTGCCCATTATGGCCAAGCTTCGTTTGCCAACTGAAGAATCGGGAGGTAGAGCCAACATCAGCCAGGGAGCCATCATGACCGGCATTGATATCGCCACTGGTATTACCACTCACGGTGTAGAACACAAAAATCAACTCATTCAATACATACCTGGAACCAAGTTAAAACTTAATGGCATTCGTATTCCTTTTTGGAATCAATTACTAAAAACTTCCATTGAAGCAGCTCGTGCAGCTGGATTAATGTATACCGGCGTAGATCTTTTTATTCATAAAACCAAAGGCCCCATGGTGGTGGAGCTGAATGCTTATCCAGGTCTCTCCATTCAAGTGGCTAATAAAGCTGGCTTACGGCGCAGAATTGAACGAGTACAAGATCTCAATGTTCTCAATGCTGATCACGGCATGCGCATTGGCCAAGCTCTTTTCGCTGAAAACTTTAGTGATAAGATTAGCGGTAAGGGAGAAATACCCATTTTGGAAATCGAAGAAACCGTTACTGTTTATGGTGAAGAGGGATTGAAAGAAGAAGCTAAAGCTTTGATTAATACTGGTCGTTTTCGCTCTGCAATTGCCAGCCAATTGGTAAAAAAACTAGGATTGATTGATGTTGATGATTTGCTCTGGTTCCAACAAATAGCTGGCGAGGGAAAACAACCAGTGGTGGAAGTAAAATTCAGATTAAAAGGCAGAAAAATTAGCACATCCATGATTGTTTCCAAAAAACTGAACACTAGTTCTCAAAAAGTAGAAATTGGCCGAAAGGATTTGTCGGGTTTTGTCATTCGACCAAGTTAAAAATCATGGGATTAATTTCTGATCTCAATCCAATTAATTATCAGGAGCAAAAAAACCAATTTCTTGCTAACCCCAATTTTAATCCACAGTTTCGTTATGTTAGACAGTTTTCTACCGAAGAACTACTTAGTAAAGGTTTGCCTTCAACAAACTATTTAAGTTTGGCGCAACAAATACTTGACACCGCTTCTTCTCAGTTTACTCCTGAAGAATTTGAAAATCGTCGAGGTCCACTTCTTGATCAAGCTACCGTTACAAAAGCCATTAAAGATTTTATTGCTGCTCATCATTTGGAAACCCAAATTTCTTTGGTTTGGTCTGAAGAATTCGTCAGTCGTGCTTCTGTTACTGATGAAAATCTTGTTAAACTGCGTTTGCCCTGTCTTATTCGAGAACAGGATTTGACAGGATTGATTTATCACGAGCTTGGCACTCACGCTCTGCGTCGACTCAACTATTTTCAGCAACCTTGGTATAAAAAGAAAAGAAAATTTGGTTTTTCTCCATATATCAAAACCGAAGAGGGATTGGCTTCTATTCATTCTTTGTTACCTCAAACTGATCCAATCGCTTATCTAGCAGCTATTAATTATTTGACAATACAACAAGCCCAAACTAGTTCTTTCTTGGAAATCTGGCATTTTATTCGCCAATATATTACAGATGAAGAACGCGCCTTTGCCATGACTTTCAAAAAGAAAAGAGGTTTGACGGACACCAGCCAGCCCGGTGGTTTCACTAAAGACTTGGTTTATTTTGAAGGCTTGGCAGAAATTACCAAATTTTTGATCAATAATGATTTCCCCATTAAAGAACTTTATTTTGGTAAAATTTCTTGGCAAGACATTGACCGAGCAAAAGAACTCAACCCAGATTTTCAACCAATTTTGCCTATTTTTTATACCCAAAATCCACAAGCATATCAGCGCCAAGTGCGATTGATTGCCGAAACCAACTTCTTTATTTAGACTTATAAACTTTCTTTCAAATTGAAAAATTGCAAGAGTGCGTAGAACTTAGCAGCAAAACTCAAAATGAGTTATTTTCACAAAGCACCAGTATAATAACTGCAGTGAAAAATAAGTTAATCAGCAAACCACCGACCAAAATATTACTCGGTCTTTCCGGAGGAGTAGACTCTGCAGTGGCGGCAATTCTCTTAAAAAAACAGGGCTATCAGGTGGAAACTGCTTACATAGAATGTTGGAGCGAGCCTGGTTGTCGAGCTGAGGGAGACCGCAGAGATGCTTTGCAGATTGCTCTTCAATTGAATTTACCATTTCAAGTATTGGACTTCAAAAAACCTTATCGGGAAAAAGTGATGCAATATTTTCTGGACGAATATCAAGCCGGTCGCACTCCCAATCCCGATGTGATGTGCAACAAAATTATCAAGTTCGGTTTGTTTTATGACTGGGCCATGAAACGAGGCTATGACGCCATCGCCACTGGCCACTATGCGGATACTGATGGTCAGTGTTTGTATATACCCAAAGACACTGCCAAAGATCAAACCTATTTTCTCTATGAAATTAAGGAAGCACAATTAGCCCGCGTACTGTTTCCCTTGGCTGAACTAACCAAACTGGAGGTGCGCAAAATCGCAGAGCAAGCCAAACTGCCAGTGGCTAATAAAAAAGACTCGGTCGGTATTTGTTTTGTGGGTGACATCAACATCCCCAAATTTTTGAAAAAAAATCTGGGCGAAAATCCTGGTGAAATAGTTGATAAACAGGGAAGAGTGGTCGGCCAACACAGAGGACTCTGGTTCCACACTATCGGCCAACGTCACGGCTTTGTCATTGATAAAAAAAAGTATGCCAAACTTCATGCAGAATTTGATAAAAGTGAGTTACCAGCACTTTACGTGATTGCAAAAAACCAAACTGCCAATCAATTAGTCATTGGTCCCAAACAAGCCACTGAAGTTAGAGAGTTTTTGGTTGACAAATTGCAACTCATCAATCTAACCGAGCAAGAATTACTCAAACAAACCAAGCCAAAAGTTCGCATTCGCAATATCGGGAAACTGGTCGACTGTTCAATCATCAAGCAACTTGATTCTTTTCAAATAAAACTCAATCAACCTCTTGAAGGAATAGCTGCTGGCCAATCAGCCGTGTTCTATACTAGCGATCAGCCAAACAAGTGTTTGGGCGGTGCAATCATCTTTTGACTTTCCTCTGGATCTTGTTACAATACCCATACTTCACAATTCTCGTTTCATAACGTAGAATTCAGACATTCCAGATTGATGTACTTGGGCAACCAAAAGACATCATGAAAAAGAGACATTCCAAAAGGGGTTGTTTCTTTTTTTTCTGTTTGAAGGAAAGCTCTTTAACAACTGAATAGACAACGACAAACAATTTATCATCATGATTACTGACGTAAACATAGTGGTGAAAATGAAACTTTAATGGGTTTTTGAAATATAAAACCCGTTAATTCCAAATACTGAATCTAGATAACAAAGATAATAAAGATCAGTTTCAATCTACTTAAATAATTAAACTTTATTTGAGAGTTTGATCCTGGCTCAGGATGAACGCTGGCGGTGTGCCTTAGGCATGCAAGTCGAACGCTCCCTTCGGGGAGAGTGGCAGACGGGTGAGTAACGCGTAGATATCTACCTCATAGCGTGGAATAGCCCATCGAAAGGTGGGGTAATACCGCATAGTCCCTCCGGGGTAAAGGCTTCGGCCACTATGAGAGGAGTCTGCGTCCTATCAGGCTGTTGGTAGGGTAATGGCCTACCAAACCGATGACGGGTAACCGGTGTGAGAGCACGACCGGTCACAAGGTCACTGAGACACGGGGCCTACACCTACGGGTGGCAGCAACCGGGAATATTGCGCAATGGGCGAAAGCCTGACGCAGCGACACCGCGTGTGGGAAGAAGTTCTTCGGAATGTAAACCACTGTGGCGGGGGAAGAATTTTGACTGTACCCCGCTAGAAAGCACCTGCTAACTACGTGCCAGAAGCCTCGGTAATACGTAGGGTGCAAGCGTTATCCGGATTTATTGGGCGTAAAGAGTTCCGTCGGCGTCTTGGTCAGTCATTTGTCTAAACCTGGGGCTCAACTCCAGAGCGGCAAGTGAAACTACCAAGATTGAGTCTGTTAGGGGAAGCTAGAATTCTCGGTGAAGGGGTGAAATCCGTAGATATCGAGAGGAATACCAGTCGCGAAGGCGGGCTTCTAAAACAGTACTGACGCTCATGGACGAAAGCTTGGGTAGCAAAAGGGATTAGAGACCCCTGTAGTCCAAGCCGTAAACACTGTCTGCTAGTTGCCTGGTCTCTCAAGAATATTTTGACGAAATTTGATCAAAAATATTTTTGAGTGACTGGGTGACGTAAGCTAACGCGTTAAGCAGACCGCCTGGGGAGTACGACCGCAAGGTTAAAACTCAAAGGAATTGACGGGGGAGCGCACAACCGGTGGAGCATGTGGTTTAATTCGATACAAAGCGAAAAACCTTACCTGGGTTTGAAATGTACCTGCACGTTCTGGGAAACCAGAATTCCTTCGAGGGTGGTACACAGGTGATGCATGGCTGTCGTCAGCTCGTGTCGTGAGACGTCCACTTAAGTGTGGTAACGAGCGCAACCCTTGCTATCAGTTACAAGTGTCTGATAGGACTGCCCCGCCTTTGGCGGGGAGGAAGGAGAGGACGACGTCAAGTCAGCACGTCCCTTACATCCAGGGCAACACACATCCTACAATGGAGCCGACAACGGGTAGCGACGGAGTAATCCCGAGCCAATCCTTATAAACGGCCCCTCAATTCGGATTGAAGGCTGCAATTCGCCTTCATGAAGTCGGAATCGGTAGTAATCGCAAATCAGCAGGTTGCGGTGAATACGTTCTCGCTCCTTGTACACACTGCCCGTCAAGCCAGCAAAGTCAGCAACGCCCGAAGCGGATGACCGTAACTCTTACGAGAACGGCTCTTCTACGGCGAGGTTGGCGATGAGGACTAAGTCGTAACAAGGTATCCGTACTGGAAGGTGCGGATGGATCACCTCCTTTCTAAGGAGAATGGGTAGGGGAAATCACGACCCCTTTCTCCCTCAGACAGTAATGTCTGTGAAATAACAAGTCCTGTGACTATCATATCCAGGCCATTTTCACCACTGTGTTTGTGTCTGTAAACATCACTAGTTTGTCTAAAAATTTTGTCAAAAAAGAGTCCTTAATCTTTTGACTGTCAAATCAAACCCCATCATCAGATGGGGTTTTTGGATGAGTAAGATATAATAAAATCACTATGGCAGAGAGACTAACGTTCAATTCAGGTCCTTTTTTAGAAAATTCAGTAAGAGACAGTATTGAAGCAGAAATCAAAGCCCTTCAAAAAAGAATTGATTCAGGAAATCTTTCTGAAAAAGAAGTTGCTTGTTATCAAAGAAGAATCGAAAGATTGAATAATCAACTTATCAAAAAATAGTTAAATCGAAAAACAAGCTCTTTTAATTAATATATCAAAATATATATAAATATATTTTTCTCTATCAAATAGACGTAAAAAAACCCTGATGAATGAGAGTTTTTTACTTGCATTTTCTATTAGCACTCATATATAATGACTGCTAAGTATGGATTTTAATCGTTTTACCACCAAATCAGCTGAAGCGATCCAAGGCTCAATACAACTAGCTGGTAAACTCAATCATCCAGCTCTTCAGCCTTTGCATCTATTTTCTGTATTGTTGACACAAAAAGATGGTCTAATTCCTTCATTAATTAAAAAACTAGAACAAGATCTGGTTGAATTACAAGAAAAAACCAAAAAAGCCTTAACTGAACTGCCTACTTCTGATCAAGCAACTCAAGCCTATGTTTCTCCAGAGTTGCAAAAGGTCTTTGCTGACGCTGAGAGCGAGGCTGGCAAACTCAGAGATGAGTATCTCAGTACCGAACATCTTTTTTTGGGTTTATTAAATAGTGCTGAGATCAAAAAAATCTTTGATTTTGACAAAAAAAAAGTACTGACAACCTTACAAGATTTACGTGGCAATCATCGCGTCACTGATCCTGATCCAGAAGGCAAATATCAAGCTTTGGAAAAATACACTCAAGATTTTACGGCGCTGGCTGAAGAGGGCAAAATCGATCCCGTTATTGGCCGTGATGAAGAAATTCGTCGCATTACCCAAATTTTATCGCGTCGAACTAAAAATAATCCTGTCTTGGTAGGCGAACCTGGCACCGGCAAAACTGCCATTGTGGAAGGTTTGGCCAAAAAAATCATTGACAATGATGTGCCTGATGCATTGAAAAATAAACGCATTTTAAATTTGGATATGGGCTCATTAATCGCCGGGGCCAAATACCGAGGCGAGTTTGAGGATAGGCTTAAAGCAGTCATCAAAGACGTAGAAAATTCTGATGGTCAAGTAATTTTATTTATTGACGAATTGCATACGGTGGTGGGCGCCGGCGCTCAAGAGGGATCTACTGATGCCGGAAACTTGCTCAAGCCGGCGCTTGCCCGGGGTAGATTGCGCACTATCGGAGCCACTACTCTCAAAGAATATCGCAAGTATGTAGAAAAAGATGCTGCTTTGGAACGACGTTTTCAACCAGTGATGGTAGAGGAGCCTTCTGTGGAAGATACCATTTCCATTTTGCGAGGCATCAAAGAAAAATACGAAACTCATCATGGAGTCAAGATTAGAGACAATGCACTAGTGGCAGCTACCAAGCTTTCTGATCGCTATATTGCTGATCGATTTTTGCCGGATAAAGCCATTGACTTGATGGATGAAGCCGCTTCTGCCATTCGTATTGAAATTGATAGTAAACCCACGGTGATCGATCAGTTGGAAAGAAAAATTCGCCAGCTAGAAATTGAAAAAGAAGCCCTCAAAAAAGAAAAAGATCAAGCCAGTAAAAACAGGCTCAAAGAAATCGAAAAAGAACTGGCAGAGATGCAGGAAGAACATAAACAGCTTGACTTGCACTGGCAAGCTGAAAAACAAGCAATCGATAAAATTAAAGAATCCAGCCAAAAAATAGATGAACTAAAAGAACAAGCTGCTCAAGCCGAGCGCAATTATGATTTGCAAAAAGTAGCAGAAATTAATTATGGTCAAATTCCTGAGCTAGAAAAACAAGTAGAAACTGCCAAGCTTGAGCTGAAAAAAATACAAAAGGGTCAACAAATCCTCAAAGAAGAAGTTACCGAAGAAGATATTGCTACTGTAGTTTCTCGCTGGACCGGCATTCCTGTGCAAAAAATGTTGGAGGGAGAAGGGGATAAGCTAGCTAGACTTGAAGAAGAGATTGCCAAACGAGTCATTGGTCAAAAACCAGCCATCAAAGCCGTAGCCAATGCTATTCGTCGCAATCGAGCCGGCATTGGTGAGGAAAACAGACCAATTGGTTCATTTATTTTTCTAGGACCTACTGGGGTAGGAAAAACTGAACTAGCCAAAACTTTAGCGGAAGAATTATTTAATGACGAAAAAATGATGGTTCGTATCGACATGAGTGAGTATATGGAAAAACATGCGGTGGCTCGCCTAATCGGCTCGCCACCAGGATACGTTGGCTATGAAGAAGGCGGACAACTTACCGAAGCAATCCGTCGCCGACCTTATTCAGTCATTCTTTTTGATGAAATAGAAAAAGCTCACGCCGATGTTTTTAATATCCTTTTACAGATTCTTGATGATGGTCGCTTGACAGACAGCAAAGGCAAAACCGTAGACTTCAAAAACACCATCATTATCATGACTTCAAACTTGGGCAGTGACTTGATCGCACAACATCATAGCGAACCAGTCAAACAAGAAGAAACTATTCACGGCTTGCTCAAAACTCAATTCCGTCCAGAATTCTTGAATCGGATTGATGACATCGTGATTTTTCAACCTCTAACTGCCAAAGAGATTAAAGAAATCGTCAAACTACAATTAGAGATAATTAAAAAACGCCTTCAACAAAAAGAAATTAAGCTAGTTATCACTGATAAAGTTGTTGATTATTTTGCTAGCGCCGGTTATGACGAGGTTTTTGGAGCCAGACCGCTCAAACGCTTGATTGAAACCGAATTACTTGATGCGCTTTCCATGGAAATCATTAAAAAAACCATTAAAGATGGTGATACGGTCAAGGTTGATTTTGATGGACGCAAAATTATTATCAGCTAAATCACTAACAAACTATTGGTCAATAAAAAAGCAATTAAATTTCACTTTTCTCGATCATGCATGCTACAATACCCTCTGTTCAAATGGGTGTGTAGCTCAGTTGGTTAGAGCGCTGTCCTGATAAGACAGAGGTCCCATGTTCAAATCATGGCACACCCACAGTATTTCTATCTTGCCATTTAGCAGACAAAGCTTTAGAATGCTAATTCCACTAATTAAATAAAGATTATGGCCGGCATTTCTAGTAAAAAACCAAGCTCCATTCAAAACGAGGCTGAAAATAAAAAAACTTCCTCAGCAATAGATACTCAATTGATCTATCCAGTCGTGCCAATCAGAGAAGGAGTGTTATTTCCTCAAACAGAATCTGTCTTGAATTTTGGGCGAGATATCTCTTTGGAAGGCATTAGAGCTGCTGCCAAAACCTCCAACAATATGGTGGTTTTGGTTTCGCAAAAAAAACCAAATCTTATTTCTCCCAAAGCAAGTGACTTATATGAAGTAGGCACTTTGGCCATTATCGAAAGAACCATCAAAACTGAAGATGCGGTTAGCGCGCTGGTTAAGGGCTTGGAGCGGGTAAAAATCGATACCTTCACCCAAGTTAAACCTTATTTTTCTGCCAAAGTTTCTAGCCTCAAAGACCTAGAAATTGAAGATAGCGAAACTAAGGCTTTGACCAATCATTTGCAAAAATCTTTCCGTAAAACAGTTCAGCTGGGCAAACCAGTGGAGTTTCTAAACTTTATGAAACTATTGGGAGGAGTTAAACCAGGAGAGCTGGCCGATCAAGTGGCTAGTACGCTAAGCGTTGCCACTGCCATCAAGCAAGAAATCCTAGAAACCCTCAATATCAAAGAACGATTGCGTTTGGTGGTCAAACACCTGACTCACGAAACCAAAGTGATGGAAATTGAAAAAGATGTGGTTCATAAAACTCAGGAAGAATTTGACAAACATATGCGTGAAGGTGTTTTGCGAGAGCGTTTGCGCACCATTCAAAAAGAACTAGGTGAACTGGAAGATGAAGAAGAGGTAGCCTCCAACTATGTCAAAAAATTGAAAAAGCTCAAAGTCAGTGACGAGATCAAAGAAAAAATCAGCAAAGAAATAAAAAGACTCAAACAAATGTCGCCCAATAATCCAGAAAGCGGTTATATTCGCTCTTGGATAGATACTGTTTTTGATTTGCCTTGGGGCAAAAAAAATAAAACTCAAATTGATTTGAAAAAAGCCCAACAGGTTCTAGATGAAGCACACTACGGTTTGGAAGAAGTTAAAGATAGAGTGTTGGAACACATTGCTGTTTTGCAACTCAAACAACAAAATAAAGCTACCAAAGATCAGCAAGTGCCAACTATTCTGTGTTTTGTTGGACCACCCGGAGTAGGTAAGACCAGTATTGGCCGCTCCATCGCAGACGCGCTGGGCAAATCCTTTGTCAAGATTTCTTTGGGCGGCATTCGTGATGAAGCGGAAATTCGCGGCCACCGCCGTACTTATGTTGGCGCCATGCCGGGAAAAATCATCAACGGCATGAAACAAGCTGATAGCACCGATCCCATTTTCATGCTGGATGAAATAGACAAAGTAGGTAGTGATTTCCGAGGAGATCCTTCTTCCGCCTTGCTGGAAGTACTGGATCCAGAACAAAACAGGGGGTTTGTGGATCATTATTTAGATATTCCTTTTGATTTATCCCAAGTCATGTTCATTACTACTGCCAATACTCTAGATACTATTCCTCCCGCCCTCAGAGATCGCTTAGAAATTATTCGTTACACCGGTTATACCCTAGAAGAAAAACTGCAGATTGCCAAACGTCATTTGGTTAAAAAAGTCATTACTGCCAATGGTTTGAACGAAAAAAACCTAAGCTACACCGATTCTTCTTTGGAAAAAATCATTGCCGGCTATACGCGTGAAGCAGGAGTGCGCAGTTTGGAGCGCAAACTTCATGCTTTGGCTAGAAAAATTGCCAAAGAATTGGTTACCAACCTCAAAAAGAAAAAAGTATCAATTACTCCAGCTAAGTTGTCTAAATTGCTTGGACCTCAAGAATATGATGAAAATTTGGCAGAAAAACAAGATTTAATCGGCACTGCTACTGGCTTGGCTTGGACACCAGTGGGAGGTGATATTTTATTCATTGAAGTAGCCCTTACTCCCGGTAAAGGTAAAATTAATTTAACCGGCAAATTGGGTGAGGTAATGAAAGAATCAGCCCAAGCTGCCATTACTTATGTTAAAGCTCACGCCAAAGAATTGAAGATCAATCAAAAAATCATCGAAACTACTGATGTACACATTCACGTTCCAGAAGGAGCAGTACCCAAAGACGGCCCCTCTGCTGGCGTCACTCTCACTACCGCCATCATTTCTGCTTTTACCGGCAAACCTATAAAAAACTCAGTCGCTATGACTGGAGAAATAACCTTGCGTGGCAAAGTACTGCGCATTGGTGGTTTGAAAGAAAAAGCCATTGCCGCCCATCGAGCTGGCATCAAGACTGTCATTATTCCCAAAGATAATCAACGCGATTTAATTAAAATTGCCGAATCTGTCAAAAAAACCATTACCTTCAAACCTATTAGTCATATCGATGAGTTATTAAAAATCGTTTTTGCTAAGTAGATTGAAGAGTCTGATACACTACCTTTATGTATAAAGTTGGACTTTTTTCGCTGATTATCATCATTGTTTTGGTGCTCGTTTTGAATGGCAATCAACTCTTGGCACTCAAACAAAAAGCTGGCTTACAAGTAAATACTGACAACATTCCAGCCACTCTCTTTTTGGATGATCAATATCTAGACAAATCACCATTTATTGATAAAAAAATTCAACCAAAAAACTATGTTTTGCGTATCCAACCAGATGATTCTGCTTACGCCTCTTATGAAACACCAATCAAACTGAACAAAGGAACTATTACTGTAGTAAATTGGAAACCAAAACTTTCCTTGGAAACTTCTAGTGGAGTAATTTATGAAATGGAAAAATTGAAAAATAATGACACTCAAATAGAGTTGCAATCTATTCCTGATGGAGCAATTATTACCATGGATCAAGGCTCAAAACAATTCAGTCCTCTGCTTGTCGCCGGCGTTGCAGAAGGAATTCATGAATTTGAAGTTAGTCTTCCTTCTTATGAAACTCAACAACATACCTTTAATGTTCCTAAAGGTTATCGAGTAGCCATTACAGTAATTTTGGGTAGAACTACTGAAGATTTAAATTTAGATACCCAACAAAACAATCAACAAAATACTCAGCAAGAAACCAACTCTAAACCAGATCTTTTAGAAACCACAACGTCAACTACCGGTCCTCAAGTGCAAATTCTTCAAACCGGCTTCTTTGTTAATGATCAAGAAGTTTTACGCGTCAGAGAAAGTGCCAGTCAAAACGCATTAGAACTGGGTTTTGCATTGGTTGGCAAATACTATCCATACTTGGGTGAAATTACTGATTGGTTACAAATTAATTTTGATGGCCAACCAGGCTGGGTAAGTGCTAAATACAGTCAAAAAATAGCAACCGACAGTACACAGATTAATTAAAAATTGCTATACTAGGTTTCATGCCTACCAATCTTTCTTTCTTACAAAAAACAATGCTGATCGTCGCTGCGTTGGTGTTGATTATCTTCACTAGTCAGTGGCTTCCAATCAATTGGGGCAGTCTAGAACTGGCTCCCACCGCTACGGTAACCGTGACTGGTCAGGCTGATGGCCAACAAATCAATCAAATAGCCAGTTTCACCGCCAGTGTTATGGTCAGTGACGCTGATAAAGAAATAGCTACTCAAACCGTCAATAAACAAATGGAGCAATTGATTACCCAACTCAAAGAATTTGGCATCGCTGACAAAGATTTACGCACCGATCAAATCAGTGTTTATGAATATAAAGAACCAGAACCAGAAATTTTACTTTTTCAAGATTCCATGCCACCCAGCCCTCCGCGCGATGGTCAGCCTATGTGGCAAGCCAGCAATACCATTCATGTTACTTTGAGAGACATTAGCAAAGCTTCAGAATTGGCTACTTTGTTAACCAATTCTGGAGCAACCGATGTTTACGGACCAAACTTTACTGTTGATGACACCACTGATCTTGATCATCAGTTACTCACCGAAGCTATGGAAGATGCTCGAACAAAAGCTGAGCTACTACTGGCTGGTACCAATCAAAAAATTAAAAAAGTAATCAGTATCTCGGAAACAGGTGATAATTCATATTTTGCTCTACCCATGGCTGGTGGAGGAGTGATGAGAGCTGATTCCAGCATTGATGTACCAATCGAGCCAGGTTCGCAGACCATTTATAAATCCATTGTGGTTATTTTTGAAATCGGTCGCTGAAACGCCTTATTTCTCTGATCATTCTCAATCTTACCCAACGAAATTTGTTGGTAATTCGCCGATGGATTGGTAAGCCAATTGGTTCATTTTCATGAATCAAACCAATGACAGACAAGCCAAAAAAAGTAGTTAACTGATACCAATACATTACCTTTTCTCCAGAAAAACTTGGCTCAAAAAAAGCATAGATACAGATGTGAAGCACTAAGAAAAAAGCTGAAATTAACTTCATCAATTTTAAAAATCGAAAATCGCCAAAGTCGGTAATCAGAAAAGCTTTAAAAATTAAACTTGCCATTACCAATCCCACAATCAAAACAGTATAAAATTGCAATTGAGTAATCATCCATGGCAGATCCAACCAAGCATTTAGCAAAGCTAGAAAAAAAGAAATAATCATTCCTCCCACAAAAACAATAGTGTGAGTTACCCAAAGATGATAATACTCTGCATGTTCAAATAGATCATAGAGAGGATCTTTTTCGCGCTTTAATGAAAAACTTTTGGTTAAAGAATGAATCACCGTAAAAGCATATATAAACAGAAAAATGACTGAATATAAAGTATCCCAAAACAGCAAATTAGCCTGTGTCAGCGACATGGCAAACTCTGTTCGTAAGATAAAAAATAAAAAACTTTTAAACCAAATGTAAATCATTGGCATTAAGATAAAAGCATAAAAAAACTGCACCAAATCAAAACGTAAAATTTCTTTTTTGCCGTTGTAACGATACAAACCCAAACTAGCCAATAAAGATAAAAGAGGAATAATTATCAATAATATTTTCATCTTGTTCTTTCTAAAATGATAACTGAACCTTGCTGAAAAACAATTTCCCCCAAAGTTAAGACTTCTTTTAAATCAAATTTATAAGCTTCTCTTTCTTTATTGCCAATAAAAATATAACGAACTTGATGTTTATCCAAAAAATAACTGGCTTGAAGACTAAGTGGTTTTTCATAAATCCATTGCACATCACGACTGCGTTCTGTAGGAATTTCAGGACCACCACGCCACAACCACTCGTGCGCCCGCCAACCAATCACAGTGGGCAGGCCAGAGAAAGCGGACACTCTGGCAAAAACAGAATAACTTTCTCCCACTGCCTCCAACACCACTGGTCTTCCCTCAGTCTGATTTCTCAACCAAAGAATAGCTTGATATTCTGCAGGATTGGCATTGGCCAACCAAGTTAGACCGTTCAAACTCTGTCTTTTACGAAACTGCTGATAATAATTGGGATAACTCAAAAAAGGATAGTTCATGACTAATAAAAAAAATAAACCAATAATGGCTAATAAAATTCCTCGCCAAATAATTCCCAACCAGGTCTGTTTTTGCATTAAAAAACCTATCAGCCAACCAATTAATAAATTCATTAAAATAAAACCTTGAAAAGTAAACTTAAACATGGTGTTTGCTCGCTGAAAAGTTGGATAGATATCTTTGAAATAAATCACTTCAGGTAACAAAATACAAATCAATGAAATTAATCCCAAACTCAAAATGAAAATCGTTGATGATTTTAGTTTTGGTTGTTTTTTTAATAAAAATCCCACCATTATGATGGCTATCAAACTTAACAATACATGACCAGACCACAAAACAGCCAACTGCCAAAGAGGGGAACGACCAGACACCCAAAATACTCCTTTCACAATTGAGTAAAAATTCAACCACCAAGGTGCAATTGCAATTAACGCTCCAGCAATGACTTGCCAACTAGCCATGACTATTACCCAAAAAGTTTTTTTGGATGCCACCATCATCATGCTTCCCAAAATAATTAGAAAAAGTCCATAAATCATCATGTCCCAAGTGTTGGTCATGCCCAACACTCCCAACATACCTCCCAAAATTAGATTGTTGATTATCAGCGATGAGTTTTTAATTAGTTTTTTGCTCTTTACTATTTTTAAATCAAAAATAGTCTGAGCCCATTGCCAAGCCACAAAAATCGTAAAAAGCACCAACGGAATACTCCAAAAATGAGCGTGCAAATCACTAACAACAAAACTATAAGCAGGAATTTCATGGATCGTAAAATTAATAAAACGCACGGCTTCCGGGTACCAATAACCAGTAAAACTACGGTTGGTCAGCCAATACCATATGGGGTGAGAGTTGCCACCAAATACGATCAATAAAGCTCCCATCAAACCAGCGATCGCCAATGACCAAGAAAGTTTGTTTTTGATTGAAATAAAGTTTCTCAATAAAGTTTGAATCAAAACATAAGCTTCCATCAAGATCAAACCCATCATCCACCCAGCCAATAAATTAAAACCAAATTCTGCCGATACATGCCAAAACCTGAGTAATAAACTGCCCAAAAAATGACCAAAACTATAATAATTAATTATTTCTCCTGCCAGCCACATATCAATTGCCGGTAAAGTAGGGGAGCGCAGATAACCCTGCATCAAACCAATGTTCATGAATTTTTCCAAATCCAAAACCATGGGATTGAAAGTCCTTATCAATCCCAAAAACAAAAACCCAGTGAGAAATAACATCTCTTGCATAAATATTTGTTGCCGGTAGGTGCGCACAAACTTTTTCATAGACTGAAGCGATTTCCAAGGAAAAAAGTAATAAACTGCCACCAACCAAAAAACAAAAACAGCCCAAAAACCAACAGTATTATTAATTGGCAAACCTAGATGAGCCGTAAACCAAATAGTCAAACCCATAACCAACCAACCAATTATTCTGCCCCAAGCCCACCACTCTGGCTGAGGAGCAGATTTTTTTAACCAATTTAGAAGAAAAGGAAAACCTAGAAATTGTAGTAACAATGTGGATGTGGCAAAAAATAATAACAATAAAAAGTCGCTAAACATAGAAAAATGATAACAAAATTACTACCAAACTAGAAGACCACCAATTACAAACAATCTTTAATATTCCACAATTCACTGACAACCAAAAATTTATCAACGCCAGCTGGGTAACAACCAATAAACTGTTTGACGAAATTCTTCAGTAACCGGTAGGCCGATCCAATGAGGATAATACAACCAAAAAATCCAAATTAAACCGGTAATTAACAATAGAAAAATTAGTTTAAGATAATGAATAGAACGACCAAGATAAATAACATCCAAAGTGTAAGCCAATAAAATTGCCATAATCGGAGCTATCGGTGTGTAATGATAATAGAAAGCAATTCTGGGGCTAAAAAACCAAGGAATCGACATCACTCCTATTAACATCAATAATAAATCCAGAGCATATCTAGTTTGTTGTTTTGCTTTGCCAAGTAAACCAGCAAACAATAAAACCAAAGCACTCAACTCAAACCAAGCCAAAAGTGGATTATTTAGTGCATAAATCTGTCTATCTGAGCCATTTGACCAATACCAAACAGGACGCCAATTAAACAACCACTGCACTGGTCCTGATTGATAAAGATGCGTGCCGGCACCCAGAATTTGATAGCGCCAAATTTGTAGATGCAACTCAACAAAATAACTGATACTTTTGCCTTGTAAAAACATAGGCAAAAAACTCATCACATATAAACCAAAAGGTAAAATTATTAAACAGAAAAAAATCCAAGCTAATAAGTGACTTCGTTTGGCTCGAATTTGCTCAATGCTTTCCCAAAGTAATAATCCAATTAACCATAGGAGCGCAGACCATTTACTAGCCAGCCCCAATCCTCCCAAAAATCCCACTAATAATAAAAGTTTGAGGTTTTGATTTTGTTTGTAAAAAAGATAGGCTGCCACTGTGGCCAGTAACCAAACAGCCATAAAAACATCATTCATGGCTATTCTAGATTGAACCAACCATAAACCATCCAAAGCAATTAAAAAAGCAGCCAGCAAACTAATCGTTCGGCGATGAAAAGTCAGTTCGGCCACTACAAAAGTAAGCAATATTCCCAACACACCAAAGATTACGGCCGGCAATCGCCAAGCAAAAGCCGTTTGACCAAATTCGTTCCAACTCCAAGCCTGTAAATATTTTGCCAGTGGAGGATGAAGCCAATCATGATGATCAACACTATAAATTGGACCGTGCCACCATTCAAAAGCACGCTGATCATTTTCCGCTATCAATTTGATAGTCGGCACATGATAAGTTTCATCAAAAATAAAACTTTGAGGAAAATTTAATTGATAAATTCTGGTCAACCAAGCAAAGATCAAAATAGCAATTAATGCCAAAAAAGATGTTAAAGAAAAATAACGTTTCATGTTACTGCTGGCTGATCGCCTTGGGCAGTTTGAAGTAAATTAATAAATTGTTCAGCTTTGAGAGAAGCCGTACCAACAAGCACACCATCGGTCACCAATAAATACTCACCTACATTGAGCTCATCAACACTTCCACCATATAAAAACGGCACACTACCAAATAATGACTTTACTTTGCTTTGAAATTCTTTAACGATTTCCAATGAAGCATTCTTGCCTGTACCAATTGCCTCAAGCGGTTCGTAGGCTATGATGCAACGTTCAGTCAGTGATGAATTAAATGCACTAACTTGTGCTGTTAAAGTCTGCTCACTAACACAAACAATGGGTGTGATACCAGCCTCCAAAGCTAGCTCAGCTTTTTGGGCTATTTCTTGAGGAGTTTCTTTAAAATACTGACGTCTTTCGGAATGACCAACTAGAACATAAGTGATGGGTAAGTCTTGAAGATTTACAACCGAAACAGCTCCAGTATAAGAACCTGCCGGAAAAGGACTCACGTCTTGAACCGCCAATCGCCAACCAAGCTTGGTTATTACTGGAGCTACCGTGCCCAATAAAGAAAAGGCTGGTGCCAATATTGGAGTAACTTTGGTTAAATCCAATTTATCTACTGAGTTTGAAACGACTGCCAACCAAGCTTGTGCTTGCGTTAATGATTTATTTGCCTTCCAATTACCAATAATCAATTTGTTCATGATTCACATCTTATCATTTTCCTTCTCAGCGGTCAGTAGGTGAGCATGTTAAGATGATTTTTATGAATCAATTGTTAAGTTCTCTTAATGATCAGCAAAAAGCTGCTGTGTTACATGAAGGCGGACCAGCAGTAGTGTTGGCCGGAGCAGGAAGTGGTAAAACTAGAGTGCTGACTACCAGAGCAGCTTTTCTTATTCAAGAAAAAAACCTCAAAGCAGAAGAGATCTTGTTGGTTACCTTTACCAATAAAGCAGCTGGAGAAATGAATAAACGAGTGCTTAAGCTGACTGGTCAAAAACTTAAGTTTTCTGGCACCTTCCATAGTTTATGCGCCAAGATTTTACGCCAACACATTCATCACCTAGGCAAAGATAAAAACTTTACTATTTATGACAGTGGTGATCAGCGAGCATTGTTAAAACAAATTTATCGTCAACATCAATTTGATCAAAAAAAATACAAACCACAGTTCATTCATTCCCTCATTTCCCAAGCAAAAAATGAGATGCTCAGTCCAGAAGAATATCAAGGACTAGCCCATGATGCTACTCAAGAATTTGCTGGTAAAGTTTATCGGCTCTACCAACAAGCCCTCAAAAAACAAGAGGCCTTGGATTTTGATGATTTGCTACTGGAAACAGTGAGGTTGTTTCGTCAAAAAAAAGAAGTATTGGATTATTATCAACAACAGATCAAACATGTTTTGGTTGACGAATATCAAGACACAAATAAAGCACAATATTTTTTAACCAAGTTTTTGGCTCAGCCACAAAATAATTTGTATGTTGTGGGAGATTTTTCACAAAGTATTTATGCGTGGCGCGGAGCAGATTATCGCAATTTGTTGCGTCTCAATCAGGATTTCACTGAAATTAAAGAGTATCGTTTGGAAAAAAATTATCGCTCTACACAAACTATTCTGGATGCTGCTACTAGAGTAATTTCACAAAATACCTCCCATCCCGTCTTATCTCTTTGGACTGACAACCATGATCGGGAAAAAATTCAAATCATCGAAACCAATGATGAGGAAATTGAAGCAGAAAAAGTAGCCCAACTCATTCAGGCAGAAACAGAATTTTCTCCTCACGAAATAGTCATTTTATATCGCACCAACGCTCAATCTCGTCCTTTTGAAGAAGTTTTTGTCAGGCGAGGAATTCCTTATCAAATCATTGGCGGAGTTAAGTTTTATGAGCGTAAAGAGATCAAGGATTTATTGGCCTATTTACGTTTTGGCATCAATCATGCTGACACTGTCAGTAAAGAGAGAGCCGAAAAAAATGGCAAACGAAGACTGAATAAATATCTTAAGTGGTTAGAAAAAAATAAAAATAAAGTTACTGCTCTCTCGCCACTGGAATTATTGGAGGAAATTCTCAAAACCACTGAATATCTCAAAACACTCAATGAAAATGATCCTCAAGATTTGGCGCGGGTAGAAAACATTCAAGAATTGTTAAATACAGCTGCCAAGTTTACTTCTCTAAACCAATTTTTGGAAAATGTAACTCTCGTTCAAGATGGATACTTACACGATCTAGCTACTCAACCAACAAATTCAACCAATTCGATAAAAGACCAAACCAAAATCGTAACCTTAATGAGTCTGCATTCCGCCAAGGGCTTGGAATTTCCCATGGTTTTTATTGTTGGCGCAGAAGAAGGCTTGCTTCCTCATCAAAGATCATTATGGGAAAAAGAACAAATGGAAGAAGAAAGGCGTCTGTGTTACGTAGGAATTACCAGAGCCAAACGTAGGCTAATCATTACTTACGCTAAAAAACGTTGGAGTTTTGGGAGAATCACTCATAGCACTCGAAGCCGTTTTTTATCTGAAATTGGTAAAGACTTAGTCCAAGAAATTGGTTTTTCTGAACCGATGATAACTACTGACCAACCAACGGCCGCCAAATCAGTGAGAAAAATTATTAATGACGACGCACTGGATGCTCTTTTGGATGGAGAGCTTACCGCCCACGATTTTTTGAAATCTTAAAAATTCCCCTCCCTGACAAGCTCTGTAAAAACTCTTATAATTGATCAATCTATGTTAATTCGATCGGTTAAAGACGAAGAGCAAACACTTTTCAATCAAATAATTGATCACCCCTTACAATCTTGGGGTTGGGGAGAGTTTCGCAAAAAAACAGGAGTAGCGGTAGAACGATTGGGTTTTTATGAAAATGGTACTTTGAGTAAAGGCTTGCAAATTACTTTTCATCCTATTCCTCTCATGGGAAAAACCGCTGGTTATTTGCCAAAAGGCTTCATTCCAGATGAAGACCAATTGGCTGCTCTGAAAACACTGGGCAAACAACACAATTCATTGTTTATCAAACTAGAGCCCAACGTCGCTTCTCCAGTGCAAACCGCTCAAGCCACTCACCAGAAATTACATCAATTTTTACTCGATCATGGTTGCCAACCAGGCAAACCATTGTTTACTAGATATACTTTCGAGCTGGATTTAACTCCCGATGAAGAAACTTTATTTGCTGGCTTGAATAGTAAAACTCGCTATAACACCAAGTTGGCTCAGAAAAAAGGAGTGCAGATTTTTGAAAATAGTTCTCAGGAAGGTTTGGACATTTATTTAAAAATTTTGGGAAAAACTACTTCTAGACAAGGTTTTTATGCTCATAAACCAGATTATTTTCAAAAAATGTGGGATCAATTGAGCACTACTGGCACTATGAGAATCTTCAATGCCGTTTATCAACAAAAAGTTTTAGTTTCTTGGATAGTTTTTATTTTTAATGATGTTTTATATTACCCTTACGGAGCTTCAACTCGTGAATATCGAGAGGTAATGGCCAGCAATCTCATGATGTGGGAAGTCATTCGTTTTGGGAAACTTCAGGGTTGTAAAAAATTTGATATGTGGGGCTCACTTGGACCAGAACCAGACAAGAAAAATCCTTGGTATGGTTTTCATCGCTTTAAAGAGGGTTACGGTGGAAAATTGATGGAATTTGTTGGTACCTATGATTTGGTTTTGGATCCTATTTTGTATCCCATCTTCCGTTGGATAGATAATTTGCGCTGGAAGTTATTACGTCTTAAGAAAAAAATTGGTTTTAATTGAGAAAAAACTTTAAAAATGTATTAATTGAGATATATTAATAGGGTAAGCTTAGATTAATCAACAATAAATTAAAATTTGCTTCAAATTAGTAGTTTATTTAAAAAAGGAAACTCATGAAAAAGAATTTTGGCATCAATGGTTTTGGACGCATTGGCCGAGTGGCTTTACGAGTTTGGTGGAAAAATCATCGAGATACTTTAGAGCTCAAAGCAATTAATACTTCTGGCTCTATGGATCTTGAGGGATGGGCTCACCTTTTGAAATATGATTCCAACTACGGACAATTTCCTGGCAAAATCGAAGTTGAAGTTCAACAAACCAAAGATCAGGTTACTGATGAGAATCCAGTCTTGGGTAAATTACTCATAGATGGTCAAGCCATCACCATCACTGCTCAACGCGATCCAGCCAAAATTCCTTGGAATAAACTAGAAGTGGCAACCGTCATCGAATCAACAGGAGCCTTCAGAACTGCAGAAAAAGCTCAGGCACACCTCACTGCCGGAGCCAAACAAGTCATCATTTCCGCACCAGCCAAAGGAGACGGTGTGGAAATGGGAGTGCTGGGAATCAATCAGCTTGATCCCAATCAGAATCTTCATTCCAATGCTTCCTGCACCACTCAATGCGTTGCTACGGTTGCACAAGTCATGGTTGACCATTTTGGAGTAGAGAAGGCTACCCTAACCACTATTCACGCCTACACCGATGATCAAAATCTGCATGATAATTCTCATAAAGATTTGCGTCGTGCCAGAGCAGCAGCAATGAACATTGTGCCCACTTCGACCGGAGCAGCCAAAGCTACTGGGCAAGTTATTCCAGAACTAGATGGTTTGTTTGATGGATTATCAGTGCGCGTTCCTGTCGCTACCGGCTCACTGTCAGACATGGTGTTTATTACCAAAAAAGACACCACTGTCGAAGAAGTAAATCGTGTTTTTGAAGAAGCCTCTCAATCAGATAAATGGCGGGGAATTCTTGCCGTCACTCGAGAACCATTGGTTTCTTCTGACATCATCGGTCGATCAGAGTCAAGCATCGTGGATTTGGAAATGACCCAAGTAATTGGCGGCAATTTAGTCAAAATAATTAGCTGGTATGACAATGAATGGGGTTATTGCAATCGATTAATCGAGCAAGTGGTTAAACTTTGAATATTTAAACAAACTTCGAGCGAGTAATTAAACTTTGAATATTCAACCGAACTTCAAACCGCCAACTAAAACTTTATCTTTCGTTTCTGATAAATATGTTTTCTGGCTGGTTGAAAAAGCTCTTTAATCTTTTCGCCCTTATTAGCAACTGTTTCCAGAAAAACCTCAACATCTCTGGGATTTTCTAACACTATTGCTCCGCCACGACGATATTCTCGTTTGAATTCATGAAAAATAAAGTTCTGCTGTGCCTGGTCAATTGTTTTTCGCAAAGCAGTTCTAATTAAATCGCTTAAGGAAACAAAATGTCCCTCTTTAATTAGTTGCTCAGCTTCCGTCTTGAGGTAAGCTGGTATGAAAACACTTATTTTAGGCATATTTTCAGGTATGTCTTTGTTATATCGTTGTTATATAACAAATATATAACAGCAAAATGACAAGTTTTTAACATATTAAGAAAAATCCCAATGAGGTTTACCCCTGCGCACAATGAGGTATAATTCCCGCATGACTCAAAAGAATAACTCCGGCAAAATAGCCAAAAAAACAACTGCTAAATCAGCAAAACCGACTGAAAAATCAGCAAAACCGACTGAAAAATCAACTGGTACCTCACTGATTATCCCCAACGTCAAACTAACTATCACTCTGGCTAAAGCTCAAGTTGCTCAAAAATATGAACAAATCTTGAAACAACTATCTAAAAGTGTTGCCACATCTGGTTTTCGTAAAGGCAAAGTTCCCAATAAAATTGCTGAAGAAAAACTAGGTCAAGCAAAAATCATTGAACATGTGTTGGATACTCTCTTGCCAGAGGCTTATCAAAAAGCTCTTCAAGAAAATAAAAAAACTCCCATTACTCAACCAGAATTCTCGATCGTTTCGGTTGAGATGGGTAAAGATTGGGTAGTAGAAGTACAATTTGCTCAATTACCCACCGTTAATTTGAAAGATTATCAAAAACACGTCAAAGCAGGTCTCAAAGCAGGAGAAAAAACTCTAGCTGAACAAAAAAAAGCTATTAAAACAGACAAGTCAGCCAAGCTTATAAAACCTGACTCAGAAAATAAAACCAAGACCACGACCAGTCCTCAGTCAGCCCCCACTGATCAACAAGTAAAAGAAATCAAGCTTCAACATATTTTCCGTGAATTGGTTCTGCAACTCAAACCTCAAGTGCCGGAAATGCTGCTCAAACATGAAACTCAACATGAATTTGAGCATCTAATCGGTCAGCTTAAACAACTGGGTATCTCCATTGACGATTATCTCAAACGCAGAAACATGGACATGGATAAACTTTCTCAAGAATTAGCTATTTCCACTCTTAATCGTCTTCAACTTGATCTTGTCCTGGGTGCAATTGCTAGAGAAAAGCAACTAACCGTTACCGATCAAGATCGAGCTGAATACTTCAAACAAATCAAAGACGAAAAACAGGCAGAGCAATTGAGTAAAGATCCCCATTATTTGGGACATCTCAACACCAATCTGATTAAACAAAAAGTAGTGGACTATTTACTAAAAATGTAGTAATCTCTGGTCATTCGAAGATTTTTAATTATTTTATCTGCCCAACTTGACAGCTACCAGGCTAAGAACCTATAATACCGAGTATGGCAGGACAAACACCTAAATTAAATCCATTTGCAACAGCAATGCAAACTGCTTCCAAAAGTGAGGCTATTGGTGTTGTGCCTGATGAAGAAGCAGAATCCCTCGTCAAAGAATCCTCTAATGGTGTAGCTGATCTAACAGATCAAAATCCTCAAGATATGGATCCAAACTGGGAAAAGAAATTTGCCGAAATGCGTGAAGAAGAGTTGAAAAAACAACTTTTGAGCCAAGAGCAACATGATCGTGTGAATCCTGCGGATCAAACCGAGATTTTTGCAGCCCAAAAAGAAGAAGATCGAAGAAAAGAAGAAGCATTGGTACAAGAATTGCGTCAGCTAGCTACTCAAAGACAAATTGTTCCAGAAGCACAACCAAAAGTGCTTGAAGCTCCAGTCGTAGCAACTGGTCAAAGAGGATCCAGCGCCAATGGTCTGCTGGAAAAAGCCAAACAATTTATTGAAGCCTATACCGGAAATTGGTCTCAGGTTTTTAAAATTAAACAACGCAAAAAAGGCCCAGGTGCAAAAACTAAAGAAATTCAGGACACATTCCATCACGAACGTGCCTTGGGTAGCACTGGCGCTTAATTAAAGCTTTCCAGAGAAAATTTATGTGAGCTCGAGGGGACTCGAACCTCTGACCTCTTCGATGTCAACGAAGCGCTCTAACCAACTGAGCTACGAGCTCGCACGTTAGGGATTATACCCAACTAATCTGGATTTCACAATTATCGAGGAGATGATATAATTGCCCCTTGTTGTTCTCGGGTCAAGAACCTTAGTTGAGAGTCTTGCCCAGTAATTAATAGAAACATATAATAAACATAGTGATTCAAAACAGAAATATACGCGGCAGAAGAATAAAAGACTTTATAAAGGCCAATCATCATATTCGCTTTCCTCAGGTAAGAGTCCTGGCGGAAAGGGGAGAGGCCTTGGGGATAATGACTACGGCTGAGGCCATGGAAAAGGCTAGGGAAGCCGGTAAAGACTTGGTTTTAATCACTGAACAGGCACAACCGCCGGTCGTTAAAATTATTGAGTTGTCGAAGCATAAATATCAACTTCAGCAAAAACAAGCCGAAGATCGAAAACACGCCAAGACACAAGAGCTCAAAGAAATCCGCTTTAGCCCCTTTATGGCTGAGGGAGATTTCGAGGCTCGCTTGAAAAAAGTAATTACATTCTTAAAAAGAGGGGATAAGGTTCGCCTAGATCTTCTTTTCAAAGGAAGAGCTATTACTAAAAAAGAATTTGGATTTGAGTTATTTGATAAAATCTTTGAACGAACAGCAGATATTGCTGTGATAGAAATCAAACCAAAAATGATGGGTAGAAAGCTGATGGCTCAACTTTCACCCACAAGCAAGAAAAAATGAAAAAAATTAAACAAAAAACCAGAAAAGGTGCCAACCGACGCTTCAAGATTACCGGAAGCGGTAAGGTAATGCGTCGTGTGCAAAATCAACGACATTTACAACGTAATAAAAGTAAAAAGGCCAAGCGCAATTACCGCATTTTAGTTGAGGTAAAAGGCAAATGGGCAACAAAGGCCAAGCGCATGCTGGGCATCGCTTAAATTTACAAGAAAGTAAAATATGTCACGAACCAAAACAGGAGTTGTCAGACGCAGACGTCATAAAAAAATTCTCAAACTTAATAAAGGTTATCGAGGAACAAACAGTCGTTTATATAAACGCGCCAAAGAAGCATCACTGCACGCCGGTCAATATGCTTTTATTGGTCGTAAATTAAGAAAACGTGACATACGTAAGTTGTGGATTATGAGAGTAAACGCCGCTTTGACCAAACTGGAAAGTACTTTTAATTATTCTAGATTTATTAATGCTCTCAAAAAAGCTAATATTTCTTTGAATCGCAAAATGCTTTCCGAGATTGCAATTCGTGATGAAAAAACATTTAAAAGCATCATTGATAAAGCTCGGGGTGCTGGCAAATAAGTAAAAATCAAAAAAAAGCAAAACCCCCGCAAGGGGGTTTTTTAAAATCAAAAATTAATTAGACCTATTGCATAATAATTTTTTAGGTCTGCTGTTAGAATGGTATATATGGAAATTTCGCTAACTAGTTTGGAGCAAGCAATTCAGACTTTAGAACAACAACTAGATCACGAAACAGAATTGGATCCGCAAAAACTAAATACTAAGTATCTAGGCAAAAGAGGTCTATTCAATGAACTTTCCAAACAAATTAAAGACATCTCTCCAAAGGATCGCAAACAGGCTGGAAAGCTACTCAATGCCTTAAAAAACTCCTTACAAACCAAACTGGGTAACCTTCAGCTACATAAAGCGGAAGACTGGGTAGATCTCACTTTTCCTGGGACACTACCTCCTCAGGGTCATTTGCATCCAGTTTCTCAAGCCATCGAAGAAATTTCCGAGATTTTTAAAAAAATTGGTTTCACTAGAGCTAGATATCCAGAGGTAGATTGGGACTATTATGCTTTTGGGTCATTAAATATGCCCCCTGACCATCCAGCTCGCGATGAATGGGAAACTTTTTTTGTTGATTTGCCTGCTGACAAAAAAATGGGCAAGATCGTGCTCACACCACATACTTCCAATGGACAAGTGAGGGAAATGGAGAGATTAAAAGGCAAACCACCCATCAGAATGATTAATATCGCTCGTTGCTATCGTCGCCAACAAGATGTCACTCATACTCAAATGTTTCATCAATTCGAAGGATTGGTGGTAGACCAAGGCATCAATATTCAACATCTCAAAGGCACGCTGGATTATTTCGCCAAAGAATTCTATGGACCTGGCACTAAAAGTAGAATTAGACCCTTTCATTTTCAATTTACCGAACCTTCATTTGAAGTTGATTTTAGTTGTCATCTTTGTCATGGCACTGGTCTGATTGGAGGAGAGAAGTGTAGTTTTTGCAAATCAGGTTGGCATGAAGTGGGCGGAGCAGGGATGGTTCATCCCAATGTATTAAAAGCTGGGGGCATTGATCCCAATAAATACACTGGTTTTGCCTTCGGTTGGGGAGTAGAGCGTACCTACACTCTTAAAGAAGGTCTGAACATTGATGATATCCGTTTACTTTATTCTGAAGAGATGAGATTTTTTGAACAATTTTAATATGAATATTTTAATTCCTCACCACTGGCTATTGGAGCAGTTAAAAACCGAAGCTGTTCCTGAAAAAATTCAAGAATATCTCTCACTTTCCGGTCCTTCAATAGAAAGAGTTTATGAGCATGGTCGCGAACGAGTCTATGATATAGAAATAACTACCAACCGCGTGGATAGTATGAGCGTGCGAGGTGTTGCTCGCGAAGCAGCCGTAATTTTGAAACAATTTGATATACCTGCAAAATTGGTCAAAAATTCTCTAAGCTTTGCCCAAATTAAACCAACCAGCAAACAATTATTACCCTTACCCAAAATTACTGATAAAACCAAACTCTGTTCCAGAATGAGCGGTGTTATTTTACAAAATGTTCAACGCCAGCCAACTCCCAAATGGATGGCTGATAGATTGCAGTTAATTGAGGCCAATGTTCACGATGCTGCCATTGATATCACCAACTACGTCACTCATGAACAAGGTCATCCCATTCATGCTTTTGACTATGATCGCATCATGCAACTGGGCGGAGAAATCATTATTACTCTAGCCAAAAAAGGAGAGAAATTTACTACACTCGATGGAGAAAATTATGTTGCTACTGGTGGAGAAGTGGTTTATAAAAATCCAGCTGGAAAAATCATTGATTTGCCAGCCATCAAGGGTACTAGCAACAGTGCAGTCAGCGCTAACACAAAAAATATTTTATTGTGGATTGAGTCCATTGATCCCACCAAGATTCGATTTGCTTCCATGACTCACGCCATTCGCACCGTCGCTGCCCAACTGGCGGAGAAGGGGATTGATCCTCATTTGGCAGAACCAACCATGGTCAAAGCTGTTCAGCTTTATCAAGAGTTGTGCAATGCCCAAATTGCTAGTGAAGTTTATGATGCTTTTCCCAATCAAAAAATACCTCCTACAATCACTCTTGATTTACATAAAATTCACGCTTATTTGGGATTGGTATTACCAACGAAAAAAATCATTGATATTTTGTCAGCTTTGGAATGTCAGGTAAAAATTACTAGAGAAACACTGAGAATAATACCGCCAACTTTTCGCAGAGATCTAAATATTCCTGTAGATATTATTGAAGAAATTGCTCGCATTTACGGCTATCACCAACTACCAAGCAAACTGATGGCAACCAGTATTCCTTTGAGCCAGCAGACGGACACTAACTTTCAAGCAGAAAACATTGCCAAACATTATTTGAGCAATATTGGCTGGCAAGAAGTTTATACCTATTCTTTGATTAGCGAAGAACTAGCAAAAAAGAGTAACTGGTCGGTCGCCAGCCACGCTAAATTAATCAATCCTCTGACAGATGATAAAACTTATTTGCGACGATCATTGATTCCATCATTGTTACAAGTAATAGAAACTAATTCTCATCTACCCGAGCTTTCTGTTTTTGAACTGGCTCATGTTTATCATCCGCAAAATCATGGTTTGCCAAAAGAAGTTTTGCATTTGAGTTTGGCATCTAACAAATCTTTTCCCAAAGTGAAGGGAGATTTAATCAGTTTATTGAAAAAATTTCATATTTCCAATGTCACGGTCAAACCAAATTTAAATGAAGACGCTGGTTTCATTAAAGTCGATGATATTAGAATTGGACAATTAAAAGTTATCGACAAAATAACTATTATAGAAATTATTTTTACTCAACTATTGCCTTTAATGAAAACTCATCCTCACTATCAACCACTGCCAAAAACTGCCAGCGTCATTGAACAGCTCACCTTTACTTTGCCCACAAAAACTTTTATTGGTCCTATTATCACAGATATTAGTGAGCTTAGTCCCAAAATCAAAACTGTTTTGTTAAAAGGAGTTTATCAACAAAATTACACCTTAACTATAGAATATTGGGATCCTCAAAAAAATCTTACCAATGAAAATGTTCGTCCTCTTCGCAAACGTATTGTTAAAGTAATAGAAAAAACCTATCAAGCAAAATTGGTCGGTAAGTTAGAATAATTTTTAAATGAAACGCATACCCAATGTTTTATCACTGCTAATTTATGCAGCAATTTTTTTAGCTCCTTTAAATTTATTTTTAAAATGGGGAGAATTAAATGCTTATGTGGGAGGAATTTTTACTGACTACTTAGTGCAAAAGTTTTGGCTCAGTGAAATACCGCTTTTACTAGCTTTATTTTTATGGTTGCCAAAAAAAATTATTCAAGAAAAAACAAAAATTATTGATTTTTTGAAAAAAAATAAATTTTTATTGTTTTTTTTCAGTTTATTAATTGTTAGACAGTTTTTTACTCCATTACCAACTGTTTCTTTTTTATATTTAGCCAAAGTTGTCGAACTGGGCTTATTTGTTTGGTTGTTGCGTGCCAATCAATCAATCATCAATCGTCCTTTGTTTCGTCACGTAATTTTACTGGCTTTGAGTTTGCAAATTGCAGTGGCTTCATTACAGTTCTTTCGCCAAAAATCTTTATTTGACTATATAGTGCTAGGAGAGACACAACTAACTGGTGCAATCAATATTGCTAGAGTAAATTTCAAATCTGGAGAAATGATTTTGCCTTACGGGACTACTGCTCACCCCAATATTTTGGCCGGTGTAATCGCTATTTTTAGTTTGATCTGGTTGCAGTTGCAAGCCAAATTCAAAAAACAGTTTGGTTGGTGGGAATTGATAATAATTGCTTTGAGCAGTTGGGCATTATTTCTCACTCAATCATTTACTGCCATCATTGGCTTTAGTTTATTTCTAGGTTTACAAAGTTTTCCCAAATTGAAAAAGATTGGTTATTATTTGGCCAGTAATTTATTGATCCTAATTCCTCTTTTGATTTTTCTCGTTCCAGCCCAACTGCAAACCGAGTCTTTGTTTAGAAGAAACTTTCTCAATAGCCAGACCATCGCTGTCATCACTCAACAACCACTCACCGGTGTGGGGGTGGGAATGTTTACCACCACTCTCAAAACACCAGTTTTTAATGCCAATGAACTGATTAGATTTATTCAACCTACTCATAACGCACCTTTACTATTTATTGCGGAAACTGGTTTGTTAGGTTTACTCATCATTTATTTATTGATTAAAAAACAAACACTCAAGATTGATCCTGCTTGGTGGCTGTTGTTGGCAGTCATCCTCAGCTTGGACCACTATTTAGTCACACAGTGGATAGGAGGAGTTTTATTAGTCTTAATTCTTTCCAGCAATGAAACTTCAAAATAGCCAGAACTAACCAAAAAATTGGTAATTGATTCCCACTAGGGAGTGGGTAGAGCAGGAGTGGGGGTAGGAGTAGGAGTAGGAGTGGGGGTGGGAGTGGGTTCAGGATCTTTCCAATCAGCACCACCAGAACCTATCTTGACCGTGTTGCTTTTGGCTTGTTTATTATCTCTGGAAAAAGCAATCGCATAAAGCTCATGTTTGCCTGTTGGAAAATTGATCCAACCTCTATAACTGCGATCATTTACTGTTTCCCGTAATGTTCCATCTACCCAAATCTCGATTTTTTCAATACCCTGATTGCTTCCAGCATCAATATGAACTTCGATGTCTTGTTCATTGTATGATTTTTCGTTCTCTGGTCTGGAAATACGAACCGAGATTTCTTGTGCATCTCCACAGTATTCTGTAGGCACTTTATAACGAGAATCCGACTGGCCATTGATCCAAGTATTGATGGCTTCTTGCCAGCGATTGCGACCATCTTCGCTAACTGGATCATTTTCTTTGAGTACAACAAATTCTTTTTCGTTGTAATCTCCAGCACTAATTTTGGCTTCCGTAGCCAATTTATTTTCATCATCTCGACAAACCTTTAGTTTGGCATGAATAGGATCAGGAGTGGTGGGCGCAGTGCCTTGTAAAAAATAATCTGTTCTAGTGGAAAAACCATCGTGCGCTGGATAACCAGAAATACTATCTACTTCTTGCCGAATCACTCCAGCAGGAACTTCCCAAGCCGGAGCTTGATAGCCCATTTCTAAAGCCGTCAAAATAATTCGTCGCCAAATAGGTGAGGCACCAGTAATACCAGAAGCTACCTGACGCATCGAGCTATTATCATTGTTACCCACCCAAACACCCACCATTACTTCTTGGCTCCAACCAATCGTCCAGTTGTCTTTTTGTTCGTTGGTAGTACCAGTTTTGACTGCAATTGGTCGACCGGTATTGAGAAGCGAGTTGGCACCAAAAGCCAACAAGCGAGCATTATTATCAGACAGAATATCATTAATAATAAAAGCCTCACCCTCACTGATGACTTGTTTGCCGGGCACTTGTTTGTGTTCAAACAAAACTCGACCGTCCTTGTCTTCTACTTTCAAAATAGAAACCGGCTCAACTTTAAAACCTTTATTGGCAAAAGCACTGTAAGCAGTTACGGTATCCAGTAAATGAACCTCGCCACCACCCAAAGTGATTGAAAAACCAAAACGCTGTAAATTTTCTTTAGTCGGCTCCAAAGTTTTGAAACCCAAATCAAAAGCCAGTTGCAGAAAATCTTCAATGCCTACAATAGCTACTGATTTGACGGCTGGAATATTTAGTGAACTGCCTAAGGCACTGCGCAAGTTTACTGGACCTCGGAAAACCCCATCATAGTTTTTGGGAACGTAAGGATCGATCTTGTCATTGGCCTGAAAAGTAGTTTCTACATCCATCAGCATGGAGGAGGGAGAATAACCACGACGTAACATACCTAAATAAGTAACTGGTTTGATCGAAGATCCGGGTTGGCGCAAACCATCCGCAGCCACATTGAATTGGCCATCTATGTCATCATTAAAATAATCTTTGCTTCCCACCATGCTTAATATCTCACCAGTTCTAGGATCCATTGTCACGGCTGATCCATTGGTGATATTCAAACTTTCCACTGCCTCGATTTCTTCGGCAACAATACTTTGAGCCCGTTCATGAAGTGGTAAATCCAAAGTAGTAGTTACTTTCAGACCACCAGCCTCTACCAATTCCAAACCAAACATTTCTTCCAGCTGATCTCTAACATAAAAAACAAAATGTGGGGCTTTAATATTGGCAGCAGTCGTATTGAATTCCAAATTATCTAAAGAGGAAATTGCTTCTTCCATTTGTAACTTGGTAATATCACCGGATTTTTCCATGGCGCGCAACACACTTTCGGTACGAATCTTCCAATAAGGATTACCGTCTTTGTCTTTTTTACCTGAAAACGGTGAGTAAACACTGGGGCGTTGAGGAAGTCCTGCCAAAAAAGCCGATTCCATCAAATTTAATTCAGCAACTGGTTTATTGAAATAAATTTCTGAAGCCGTACCAACTCCCCAAGAAGTTCCACCGTAAGGTGCTTCATTCAAATACATTTCCAAGATTTGATCCTTGGTAAAAGTGCGTTCAATTTGGATAGAAAGTACCAATTCTTTGAATTTCCTAGAGATGGTCCGCTCATTTGTTAATAAAGCATTTTTTACTAATTGTTGAGTCAAGGTTGAGCCACCAACTACTCGACCGCGAAAAAGAATGTTGTAAGGAATCCGCAGAGCGGTCAATAAATCAAAACCACTGTGACGATAAAAATCCCTGTCTTCGATAGCTACCGTAGCTTGTTCCAAATAAGCGGGAGTATCGTTTAGAGTTATTGGCGTGCGTCTCTCAGTGTCATAAAGATCATAGAGTAATACTCCTTTGCGATCATAAAGTTTGGTACTAAATCCTTCACGACGGATCACTTCACCAGGCTTTGGCAAATCGCGAGAATACCAAGCAAACATTACAAAAAATCCAACAATCCCCGCAATAACCGCCATCACTGCTCCACGAGCAAGCAGACGCATGCGTTGTACTTTGGCCAATTCTTGTTGGGCAGGGGAGAAGTGAGCAAAACGACGAGTGCGACCACGAGACAGACGAATCATCAAAATCCGAACTTTACGGGTCAGTCCGTACCACCCCCGTCGTAAACTTTCAAACATCTTTGTAAAATTGATTTCCATACTCACACATTATTGTACCAGTTTTTTGCTTTTCAAATTAAAACTTGCAAACTAAAAAACCATGTGTATAATTTCACGAACAAGTTAACAGAAATGCAGTGACGGAAACTTAGTAATTCCTAAAGCGGAAAACAGAGATTCAGCGGTTGGTGAAAGCTGAACTAGCTTTAACAGAATGAAATACCTTCCTGAGCAGTCCACACCAAATCCAAATTTCATCTTGGAAAGTAGCAAGGAATGGGATCGCCCATAATAGCGAAAGAGCATGACACACTAGAAACAGAGTGCTCGAAATGAGGTTTTCCTTTTTTTCGAGTCCTGCGTTCGCAGGATTTTTTGTAGAAAAAGGCAAATAAAGCAAGGTGGTACCGCGTTGGATCTTAACGCCCTTGCATGTACACCATTCAGGTGTATGTGCGGGGCGTTTTTTAGTATTAAAAAAGAAAGGTAATTATGGAAATAGACTATAGAATCGCGCTAAATCGGCGCCAAAAAAGTAATAATATTTTATTTAAAAAGAAAGAAAAATGACAGAAAAATTAAGAATTAAACATCATCTTGCTCTTGAATTAGGCAAGAGCATAAAGGATCAGCAATCATCCTGGAAAAACTGGCTATCACTCAAGACATTTGAGTTGCTGGCAAATGATTGTAAAGATGAATCAGTTACCAACTTAGCAGGAGAAATTGGGACTAAATTTGGGCAAAGTTTAAGACAACACGCTCAATACGAAAATACTCAACAGCGAGTGATTGAAGCAGAACGACAAGGTATTAACTTGGAAGACATTGCTGGAACACCGCCAGTTGGGTTAAATCTCAGATTACTTCTTCAAAAAGAATCATCAGTGGCAATACTGCGCGAAAATTTAGAGCAGAAACCAATTGATGCAGCCATTTTTGGCTTGGCTATTGTAGAAGGTGTGCCAGATTTTCAAAAATTTCTTCAAACTACTTTAGAAACAAATTGGAATCAATTATCGGTAATTGATATTGACTCAGACATACTAAAAGCGGTAGATGAGAAACAATTTCAACAAGTAACAACACTGCACCAAGATGCTAGACAAACCTCGCTTCATGAGGCTTCTCAACAACTTGTACTGAGAGATCATATTGATAACTGTTGCCCACCAGCTATCAGCAGATCAATCAATGAAGAAGTAACACGTGTCCTTGATGAGGATGGTGTAGCCATTGTTAATATCACAACTAGTGATGAGCTAACTAAATCACTAGATAGAGAAATAATTTCTCACCACCAGCTTCAAACTATTCTTCCCTCTAGCGAAGCAGTTCATGCTTTGCAAACAAGAATTTTTGATTTAAACCAGCTCAAAGAAGAGTTTGGAGAACATCTAGAATTTCTGAGAGGCAAAATAGTTGAGATTGAGCCAGAAGGTGAAAGTTTTGTGGTATTTGCTGAAGACGAAAGCGGTCATGGCGAGTGGTTTAGATCATTTAATGATCATCTCAAAACTTGGGAAAAAGATGGGTTGATTATTGCTGACATGCAAGATCGTATCGGCATTGATAGCCATCAACCGCCACTAAGTTGCCACAGACACATTGTGCTTCTAACTAAAAAAACTAAAGAAAGGATCCAATGAAAAATCCAGGATTAGTGCCTCCCATAGAACTTTCAACTGTATTTCCCATGACTAAACCTAGTAGCGATCGAGGTTTTCAATATGGTCGGGTGGGAAATCCAACAAGACAGTTGCTGGAAGAAAAACTGGCCACACTTCACCATGCCAAACATGCTTTTGTGTTTGCATCAGGCTCGGCAGCTATTCTCAATTCATTATTACTCCTCAAAAAAGGAGATGAGGTGCTACACCATCAACAAATCTATGAAGGGACAACCAGACTGTTGAAAAAAGTATTCCAGCCGTTAGGAATCAATAGTAAATCTATTGATTTGAAAAAAGTTGATCTACTTTCTCAAAATATTACTCCGCACAGCAAACTATTGTGGTTTGAAAGCCCAACCAACCCAATGTTGGAAGTGCTCCAAATTAATAAATTGTGCAAAGTTGCTCGTCAGCACAACATCATCACTGTGGTGGACAATACTTTGGCTACAGCTTTGGAACAAAAACCGTTACAACTTGGATCAGATTTAGTAGTTGAAAGTCTAACGAAAATGATTAACGGCCATTCAGATGCCATTGGTGGAATGATCGCTACCAACGATGCACAACTTGCTCAACAAATTAAGTTTCTTCAACATACGGTGGGAGCAATTTTGTCAGCAAGTGATAGCTGGCTAATAATGAGAGGTCTAAAAACACTCGATTTGAGACATCAAAAAATTAAAAATAATAAACAAAAAATAGTTAATTTTTTACGCTCATCACTATTAATTGCAGATGTCTTTCATGCGGTAGGACCAATAATTTCATTCAAAATAAAACACAATCTGAATCCTCATCTATTCATTAAATCTTTGAAAAAAATCGTGATTGGACATAGTTTTGGTGGTACTGAAACGTTAATTCAACAACCCACCACCATGATGGATCTCTCAGATAACTCTGATCAAAGAATTGATGACAGACTATTTAGACTTTCTATCGGACTAGAGCAACCCAAGGAAGTAATAAATGATCTTGAGCAAGCATTGGAAAGAGCAAATTCTATATAAGCGTAATTTTGAGGAAAGCAATAATTAGATTACAATAAAGGAGTTTTATGTCAAATAATTTAACTATCAAAGAAGTCCTAACCAGAGGAGTGGCGGAGGTTTTGCCTAGCCGTTCCGGTCTGGAAAAATTGATGAACAAGCGCAAAATCAGACTCTACTTGGGAATTGATCCAACTGGTTCTGAACTGCATTTGGGTCACTCGGTAGTTTTGCGTAAACTCAATCAGTTTGCTCTGCTTGGTCATCAGGTGATTTTATTGATCGGCAATGGCACGGTGAAGATTGGCGATCCTACTGGTCGCGATGAGTCCAGACCCATGTTAACTGATTTGGAAATTGAGGCTAATTTCAAAACTTGGAAGAAACAGGCCAGTAAGGTCCTAGATTTTTCCAAAATAGAGATTCGTCGCAATGGCGATTGGCTGGATAAATTGACCATGGTGGATGTGATTAAGTTAACCGCCAAAACCACGGTTCAGCAATTGATTGAACGCGACATGTTCCAAGAACGAATCAAAAAAGGACAACCCATTCATGGTCATGAAATTCTCTATCCGCTACTACAAGGTTACGACTCAGTGGAAATGGATGTTGATTTGGAGTTGGGAGGCACTGATCAAACTTTCAACATGATGATGGGTAGAACTTTGCAAAAAATTTACCACAATAAAGAAAAGTGGGTACTGACTACACCAATTATCAATGGCACTGATGGCCGCAAAATGAGTAAATCTTACAACAACTTTGTAGGATTGGCAGAAAATCCTATTGATATGTATGGCAAGCTGATGCGAATTACTGATAACTTGATTATTGAGTACTTTCTGCTTTTAACTGATGTTCATTCCAGTCAGATTGCCAAGATGGATAAGGCGATGAGAGCAGGGGAGAACCCCATGACTTTCAAAAAACAATTGGCCTTCACTATCACTGAGCAATATCATTCAACTAAAGAAGCGGAAAAAGCACAGCAACATTTTGAAGATACCATTCAAAATAAAGTAATTTCTGATGAAGCGCAGCAAATCAAAAGAGCTGTCTTGGTTGGCAAACCTGCTTTTGCGATGGTTTCTCTTGCTAGTGGAGCAAGCAATAGCCAATCTAGAAGATTGATTGAGCAGGGTGGCACTGCTTTATTGCCCAGCAATCAAAGAATCAATGATCCTAATGAAATTCCTGATCTGCAAACCGTTGATGCTATTCGAGTGGGTAAACGTAAAATTTATAAACTAATCGACTAAGATGACTCGCAAACAAAGAGAGAGAATGGTCAAGGCTTTTGCGATCATAGCCATTGCTTCATTGCTCATGACCAGCATTGCTAGTTTTGTTTTTTCTTTACTTTAAAACTGAAAAAGTTGAGGAAAATTGCACTGCTTTGGTTTTTATTGTTTTTCTCGTACACTGCTATTAATGATTTATCGACTTAGTGATCCTATTTCAGTCGTCAAAGGCATTGGGGAAACTTTGAGAAGAGCGCTTAATCAGGTGGAAATTCAAACTGTATTGGACCTAACATTGCAACTGCCGTATCGCTATGAAGATCGCAGTAATATTGTGTTTATCAATGAACTCAAAATTGATGAACCAGCTACTATCAAAGCAGTGGTACGACGTGCCAATATTTCCTATCAAGGCAGGCGAAGAACGGTGCGCGCTACCATCGAAGATGCTAGCGGAAAACTGCAATGCATTTGGTTTAATAATCGTTTTGTGATCAATCAGCTCAAAGAGGGGAGTGAATTATATTTTGCTGGCAAGTTAAATGAGCGAGGTATGTTTGTTCAGCCAACAGTGGAGATAATTAGTGACGATACTATTCATACTGCTCGGTTGGTACCGATTTATTCACAATTAACCAAGGAATTAAAAATTGGTTCATTGCGCAGAATCATCAAAGAAATCGTGGATCATTTACAAGTGATTGATGATCAAATTGTCAAATTGACTGAACAAACATATCCCAATTTTATTGAGGCTTTGCAAACTCTACATTTCCCTTCAGAAACTAAAGAGGTTGAGTCTGCGCGGGAGCGGCTGGCGCTAGAAGAACTGCTGGGATTGATTGCTCACTCACACCAAATCAAAGCTAAATGGCAAAAAGAACATAGCGCCCAGCCGCTCCAGCTCAAAAATTATGATGCCCATAACTTCTCAGCTTGGTTGCCCAAAAGCATTCCTTTCAAATTAACTGGGGCCCAGGTCAAAGCTACTCGCGAAATCTTGATCGATTTACAAAAAGATGTTGCCATGAATCGATTATTGACTGGTGATGTAGGCTCTGGAAAAACCGTAGTGGCCGGCATTGCTGCCCACTTTGTTTGGCAAAATCAATTAAATGCTGTTTTGATTGCACCAACTCAAATCTTGGCCCAACAACACGCAGAAAGTTTAACAAAATTGTTTCCTGATTTGAAAATTGAACAACTCACTAGTAAAGAATCTGCCAAATTTAAACCAAGCATCAGTCCAAAACTCTATATCGGTACTCACGCTGTCATCAATCGCTTGGATTTAATTCAACCAAGTTTAATTATTTACGACGAGCAGCATCGGTTCGGAGTCAAACAACGCTCACCACTCAAAACTAAAAATAAAACACCTCACGTTTTGACTATGTCTGCCACACCCATTCCCAGAAGTCTAATGCTCACTCTGTTTTCGCATTTGAGTTTGAGTGTGATTGACGAGTTGCCTCCCGGAATTAAACCTACCAAAACTTGGTTAGTCCCTCATAAAAAAAGATCTGATGGCTGGCAATGGCTGGCAGAAAAAATCACTCACACTCATGGTCAAGCTTTGATTGTCTGTCCTTTCATCGAACCTTCACTGCACGAAACACTGGGCAATGTAACAGCAGCTACCAAATTATTTAAAGAAATTCAAACAAACTTTCAAAAAAGCTTTCCCAAACTTAAAATTGGTTTGCTACACGGCTCACTTAAACCAGATCAAAAACAAGCAATCATCGAACAAGTTTTTGCCAAAAAAATTGATGTTTTAATCACCACCCCAGTAGTAGAAGTAGGCATAGATCTCCCTTCAGCCAACGTCGTAGTAATCGAGGGGGCAGAGCGCTTCGGTCTGGCTAGCTTACACCAATTGCGCGGCCGTGTCGGCCGCGCCGGGCAGGAAAGTTTTTGTTTATTATCAATGAGTAATTTCTCCAAATCAGCTGCTCAACGCCTTAAGATTTTTTCCCAAGAACACGATGGCCTAAAACTAGCCGAGCAGGATTTAAAAAATCGCGGAGCTGGAGATTTATTTGGTTTTCGCCAACATGGTTTGAGCGACTTGAGATTTGCTTCTTGGACAAACTTGAAACTAATTCAAGAAGCTCATCAATTACAAAACAAACTAGCCAAAACATGGCAACCACTCATTTTCTATCAAGACAATAATAAAAAAACTACCCCTACGGCTAATTAATCCAAAAACCATCATAAATTAACTAACTCTTGTTTCCTGAATCAAGAATTCGTATCATGGAAGCAGGAAAAATCATGTCAAAAAAAATATTCAAATTTCCCACCATTTATCAATCACAAAATGGACAGATTGGTTTAGTTGTTTTATTGATCATGGTCGTAGTTTTGGCTTTGGGTTTATCCCTGGCCACCCGTACTTCTCAACAAGCAGAGATCTCGATCCAACAACAGGACACCACTAGGGTATTCAATGCTGCCGAGGCTGGTGTAGAAGCAGCACTAGCTGATATTTTTCAATCAGAATCAACTGGCAGTATAGATGAGCTTTCAGAAGATGTTTCTTCACTAGATTTATCTGGTAGCAATACTGATATTAACTACACCATTGATAAAAGTAATACTCTGGAAACTCATCTCAAACAAGGCACTAGCACTGAGCTGGTTTTACCTGCTGCTGGTAGTATAAGTTTTTATTGGGCGATTGAAGCAACCTGCGAAGAAACTGCCTCACTTATTTTGTCTGTTTATAACAATAATGCCGGCACAATTACCGTGCGTCATTACGCAGTTGGAAACTGTAGTGGGGCTAGTACTAGGGGAGACAATTTTATTGCCAATGATCCAGGACCTACTCCTTATAATTACGGCTACACTCTCTTTACTACTGATACGGATGAGTTTGTGCGAGTCAAACCTGTTTACAACGACACTGATATAAAAATCGTTGGTTCGCCAGCTGTTAGTCAATTTACGATCAATTCTCAGGCTCAAAACACTTTAGCCGGTCAAGAAACCAGATCTTTTGAAGTAAAACGCACTCTCTCCACGGCCCCAGCTTTCATGGAATATGCTTTGGTGAGCGGTAGTTCGATTATTAAAAATTAAAGAAAAACTATCATGCCTGCCACAGCTATCGACATTGGAACTTATGCAATAAAAGCGATCGCTGCCGATCCTGATGGAACTCCCAATATTTTGCGTACCATAGAAATACCAAATAATTTTGGAGTGGCCATGCCCACTGATGATTTGCAAACAGAACAACTCAGCGAACTAATCAATAACACCATTTTTGAAAATAAATTACCCCATACGGACATTCGTTTGAGTCTGCCAGAAACTGCAGTCTCTACCAAAGTAATCACCATTCCTTTTCTCACCGATGCCGAGCTTGCTTCTGCAATTGGTTGGCAAGCAGAACAACACATTCCTATTCCCAAAGAAGAATTATCTTTACAATACAAAGTTTTATATCGTCCGCCAAAATCCAGTCTTTCTCAAAAAAATAATGAACAAGCACAAATGCGTGTCTTATTAACTGGCACTCGCAAACCTTTGGTAGAACGCTATCTTGCTTTATTTACCAATGCTGGTATTGAGCCAAGTTTTTTGGAAACTCAAATGCTCTCGGTACTGCGCTCTTTAGGTATTGATCAACAAGAACCAGCCACCATGGTTATTAATTTGGGAGCAACCAATATGGATATCATGGTGGTAGCAAACGGAGAAATTCAGTTTGTTTTTACTCACAAAGGAGTCGGCAATCTTCTGACCAATACTTTGCAACAAACAGTAGGCCTAGATTTACAACAAGCTGAACAATACAAGCGCGCCTATGGACTCAACGCAGATCAATTTGAAGGTAAAGTAAAAAATGCCTTGTTGCCCACTATCAATAATCTAGCTGGAGAAATTCAAAAAGCTTTGCGTTATTTTGCCGACCAAGCTCCTCAAAATACAATTCAGCGCTTGGTTTTAACCGGCGGATCGGCACAATTACCAGGTTTAGTAGAACATCTTACTAGTACCCTCAACCTGGAAATTTTACTTGCAGCTCCTTTTGCTACTGCCACCGGAGAAATCCCCACTCAAAATCAATTAGCTTTTTCCGTTTGCATGGGATTGCTAATGAGGGAGGCTTAAAATATGTCGGAGATTAATTTCCTTACTGGACGCAGAGCTTCTTTGGGCAAAGCCAATAAACAAGACACTCTTTATCGTCGTTATGCCACGATCGCTTTTATTATTGCTCTAAGTTTCTTTGTTTTGGCGATCGGGGCCAATATTTTTCTTACCACCCGTTTGCGACAAGCAAATGCCACCCAACAAGCTCTTACAACACAAATTGCCGATGAAGAACCAGTGGAAGTGAGTTTCTTGATTTTTTCTCAAAAATTGAAAAGTGTCAGAGAAATTTATGAAAGTCGGAGTAATAAACAACAAGCCATTGATTTTTTCTCCAATGTTTTTGGTGATCAAGTATTTTTATCAGGCATGAATTATGGAGGAGAGGGAAATGAGCTATCGCTACGTTTAACCAGTCAGGATGTTTTTGCCTTTGAAAATACTCTGAATGTACTTGAATCTGATGAAGTAAAAAATGTTTTTAGTTCTGTTTCTCAAAGTGGCTTGAGACGAGATGAAACTGGCAATTATAGTTTGGATATTGCGGTAGAACTGAAAAAAGAAAGAGATAAATAAGCTATGGCAAAGCTTAATCGCTTCAGCGATTTTAACTGGCAATTATTGCTCAATACCAGAAGAGATTTGCTTCTGGCTATTGCTTTTGGTTTGACAACTCTCATTCTGATTATTCTCACTTATAATCAAACTACCAATGCTCTGGCAACCAACCGCCAATTGAAAAAAGAAAATGACAAAATTGCCCAACTGGATCGTAAAGTTCAAGAACTGGCACAATTAAAATTTTCTCCAGAATTCGCTCAAGCAGAACAAATTAATCGTGTTTTGCCTTCCCACAAACCACTTTTGGAAGTTTTGAATAACTTGAATAGCGTAGCTGGAGAAACAAGAGTTTCTATTACAGAATTTGAGATAAATCCTGGAGAAATTGCCAGCGATAGCACTCAAGTAGATAAAACTGCCAATCAAAAAAAGATTAAATCTGATTATGACCAATTGGACTTGGAATTAACCGTTGTTGGTCCGTTGCCACAAGTGAGAATGTTTATGGATCTGATCGAAAGAGTTTCTCCTTTGACCACTATCAATAGTTTGACTATTGATCGCAAGGTCAATGACCCTTTGATTGAAAATGCCACTAGAGCTGATTTGTCACTGAGCGCTTATTACTACACCAAGCCCATCTCTTCTACCCTGTCTTCTGCTCTCCCCATTATTTCTGAAGAAGAAAAAAGAGTGTTTCAAGCTATTTTGGAATTTTCACCAACCAAAATTGAAGGACAAACAACGATTATCAGCGGTAACAATGATGATCTGTTTGGTATTCAAGGACTGACTGTTACGAATTTGGAGGAAACATTGGGCTTGGAAGAACTTACAGAATAATTATTCGTCTAGTAAAACTCTGACCTGCAAATCATCTTTGGCTGCCTTGACTTGCACCAACTTGCGAATCGCTTTGATTACGTTGCCACTGCGACCAATTACGCGACCCATATCATCAGCGTGTACTTTGATATGAACAACCAAACCTTCGTCTGTCTGTTCTTCTTCTACAACTAAATCATCGGGGTGATCAACTAAGCGAACGAGCAGATATTCAACAAAATTTTTCATTTTTCTTCGGTTACTGGTACTACTTCAGTGGGTGTTTCTTCAACTGGTTTTGCTTCAACGGGCTTTTCTTCGGCTGGTGCTTGTTCAACGGTTGCTTCTTCAACGGGCTTTTCTTCAGTGGGTGTTTCTTCAACAGGAGTTTTCTCGGCTGGTTGCTCGATTTTAATTTCTTCGGCTGGTTTTTCTTCTGCTTTGGCTTTTTTGGCAGCTTCGGCTTTTGCCAAAGTTTTACGAGAAGGTTTTTTGGGCTTGGCAGGAAAAGGATTTTTGGACTGGTAACGCTCAAAAAGATTGGCCACGGTTTCGGTGGGTTGAGCACCTTTGGCTATCCAGGCTTGATAAGCTTTGACGTCAATTTCCAAGATTTTAGGTTCTTGGGCAGGAATATAATGACCCAAAAGAGCCACGTAACTACCATCGCGTTTATCTCTGGCTTCATTAACCACGATTCGAAAATGTGATTGATTGCGTTTACCAAAGTGAGCTAATTTAATTTTGAGCATATTTTTTTCTATTTAGGTTCAAACTTTAGACTATTAAATATATTAGGGGGTGATTCTACCTTTCTTCTTCAAATTTCTCAAGCGCCTGTCTGGCTGCTGCTTGTTGTGCTATTTGTTTGCTTTTGCCAGTGCCACTACCAGTTATCTTCCCATTTACCAAAACATTGACCGTAAAAACCTTGTCGTGATCTGGACCAATAGCCTCAGCCACTTCATAAACGGGAGTGGGCAAACTCTCTGCTTGAATCACTTCTTGATAGAAACTCTTGTGATCGCGATAAAGTTTATTCTTTTTAATTTCTTCAAATTTGGGAAAAAGATGCTGATGTAAAAATTTTTCGACTGCCACAAAACCTTGATCCAAATACAAAGCACCAATCACAGCCTCAAAAACATCAGCCAATAAACCAATATTTTTCCTACCACCAGTTGCTTCTTCGCCACGACTCATATACATCTGCTCGCCCAACTTAAGTTCGCGGGCAGTTTCTGCCAGGGTAGTGGTTTTCACCAAAGAACTGCGATAGGCGGTCAAGATTCCCTCTGGTTCAGTAGCATATTTTTTATAAAGCCACTCCGTAGTTGCCAATTCCAAAACAGCATCGCCCAAAAACTCCAAGCGTTCATAGGATTCCAAGGCACTAGTACCCGAATCGGTTTCATTGAAAGCACTGCGATGAGAAAGGGCAGTGGCCAGTAATTGTTTGTTTTTAAATTTTGGTAGCATTTTTGATTAACTTTGGATTTTTGCTCTTTAGCCTAATTCTACTTCTTCTTCGATTAATTTGGCCAATTGCTCCACCGTATCTTCTGCTTCTTCCAATTCATTGAGTACGTGAATGGCTTCTAGCTCGATCCCAAATTCATGATTGATGATCGCCAGCAATCTACCAAAATCTTCTTCCAAATTAATGCCCAAATCTACTTCCAACTGACTTTCTGGAAAAATTTCCTCGGTATTATGACCGGTAGCCATCGCCAATAATTCTCTCAATTGTTCAAAAATTTCATTTTGCATAATTTTTGCTTTTTTATTATTTTTTTATTATTAATTATTTTTTGCTAATTTAATTTTATTTTCACCCAATAATACTTTGCCCAATACACCATTCACAAATTTTGATGAACTATCAGTACCATATTCTTTGGCCAATTCTATGGCTTCGTCAACCAGTACTTTTTTGGGGGTTTGTTGGGTATTGGCTTCAAAAATAATTAGACGCATGATCGCCAAATCTACTTGATTGATTTCTGCCAGAGGTCTTTCTGAGGCGTGTTCAATGATTTGTTGATCAATTTGTGCTATTTGATCCAAGATCGCTTGCGCTTCTGAAAAATATGGTAGTTCTGCAGTTTCTTGAATTTCATCTCCTACCAATCTTTCTTCTTTGTGATCATCAATATTGGGAGTTTCTTGATCTTGAATTTTGATTTCTTTGGTAAACATCAGCGCAAACAAAGTTTGCATCAATTGCACGCGTTTCTCATGTCTGGGGTCAATAGCGTCAGTCATAAATTACACAGTAGGGGAGAGGTGGAAAAAATGCAAGCAGTATCTTTTTTGACCAACTTCAAATTATTCTTCCTTATCCATTCCCGTTGCTTTAAAAATAGAAGCCATAATACCTTTTTTATGTAAAGGCATTTTGGTGTTGAGATCTTTCTTAAGTTTTGGTTTGTTGCCGGCCCGACGCTTGCCACGCTCGGCTCTAGTAATTTTATTTTTGGGTACTGCTGCCATTTTTCTCTTTCTTTTATCTCTTTATTTTCTTTTTGCACTAACTTTGCGATTGTAACCAAGAGCAAGAGAAAACGCAAGGCAGACAACCCACTATTGTCAAACGTAAATAAAGATAGCTATACTAGTGAAAGTAGCAAATAATCAACCAACTTCAAATCACTCGCATGACTGATTCTGTGTTTTCCAAACCAATTCTGCCAAAATCCACTAAAGAAGATGAAGAAATTCAGTGGAAATCACCCATCTTGATTGCTGGCATTATCGTAGCCGTCATTATTTTCAGCGTCTGGATAGCTCTAGCTATCTCACGAAAAAACAATCAACAAGCAGAAAAAACTAATCAACCTACTAGTCTCATACCAGGAGTAAAGATAGATCAACAAAAAGTTGCTGAAACAACTGGAGAGTTATCTGATGCCGACCCCAAAAGTTCTCTGCTGGTAATGGGCTCTCTGCGCACTACCTACAGTGGTTTGCTTGCAAATTGGTACACACAAGAAGCTACCAATCCAGACGATGTTGCTCTAGTTTTGGAACTAAACAAAGGCACACCAGAAACAACCGTTGTTTTTGAATTAACCAAAGCCGAGTTAGAAAAAACGCGAGTAACTCTAAATAGTGATGGTAAAACCTCTGTCATTGCCTATACCCAAATGGAAATCGGTAATGGTGTAGCTATTTCTTATGTCACTGATGTACGTGATGTGCCTGATAAAATAGCTGACCAAATCATCATTGAAGTTACTAGACAATTCTGGCAATAAATTTGCTCAAATTTCTCACTAGTGGTATACTTTCCACTAGATAAAGATGGCAGAAAAAGAGTTAAACTCTATCGCACCTAAATCGCCTGAAGCCGAATCAGATCCTATTGAAGTTCAGCATCACTTTGAACTTAAAGATTTCCAAGGTAAAAAACAGGTAGAAGAAGTTGTTGCTAAATATGTAAAAGCTCTGATCGAAGCCGGCAAGCTTGTCTTTCCCGCTGAAATAGACAACCTTGATCGGCTTTCTGTGGAACAATTAGCCACTCTGATTGAGAAAATTCCAGAACCGAACCAAAAAAATCCTATTACTCTTCGTGTTAGCAGAAGAGGATTGATACGAGGCATTGCTTCTGATAGTAAATTTGAAGAAATCAAACCTCAAGAATTGACTTTATCCGCCCAGTTAACTTTAGCTCTAGAAACAGCTGCTAGATTTCATTTGATAGTAAATAATCTACCGGAAAAAGGGTTTGCCAATAAAACCAAAAAAGCAGTGGCCAAGTTCAAAGCCAAAGACGCAGAAAAACAGGCACTACAATTGATTTGGGAGAATAGAAATTATGATAGTAGTAATCAAACCAAAAAAGTAATTGGTCTGTCTGCTACCGCTCTTTTGGCCCTTATTGCTGTTTCTTGTAAAGTTTCACCACCGGAAATCAATAACAACTACCCCACAGCCGTTGTCATAGATGAAGATCCTGATATTTCCAATCCTGATGACGAAGATCCAGATGACATTAATCAGATTCCCACTCCCACCGTCAAACCCACCGAAGTAATCTCGGCCACTCCAGAGTCTTTCACCAGTCAACAATCAGCTCTCAGAGAAGCAGGCTACACCATTCAATCAACAGAAGACGGCACCCAACTCATCAACCGAGAAAACAAAGTAGTAATTCGCTCTACCGAAGCAGCCACCATCACCATCACCACCGCAGACCAAGAAACACTCAGTTTCCCCCAGGAAGCTTTTGAAGCCAGAGACACCATCGTGGCTGGTGTAGAACATGTCCTGACCATCAAAAACACCGAGGGAGAAGTCATCTACTTCTTCCTGGAAAGAACCGGTCAATGGGTCGCTCCTCTGGAAATATTCACTGACGCCAGAGAAACTGAAAACTACCCAGAAATCGACTTGGCAGACATCGAATCTGGCCGACTACTCATTTCTGAGGCTCTCGTCGCCCAACCCTTCCCCGAGGGGACACTGGTGCTAGATGATCTTTGGTGGGTTTTGAGTACAGGTATTCAATATGATTATACTATTCAACTCGTCGGCATTACTCATGGCACAAACGACGACGCTTGGACTGCAATGAAAGACATCATTACCCATGAAACTGATCCCCGTCGCTGGACAAACTTTAGCAGAACAACTACCCCAGAGGGCAAAGAGGCTCTCATTGGCACCCAACAAATGCTTATGCCCGATGGTAAAACCTCGGTTCTCTTCCACTATATTTTTGGACCAGAGTGGCCATGGGAAGAAGATTATAGACCAGGCAATCAAACTCCCAGGAATTTAGTTTATGGGGTCTTTCTAGGTCAAACTAATAATTCTGAAGATCGTCTTTCTATGACCGCCAGACCAATGCCCTATGTTGCCTATGGTAATTTTACCGGCTCAGTTTCTGGTCAGTTCATCGGTCCTGATTTCGTTTCCGAAGCCAGTGCCCCAGACGAGCTTTATCATGCTTCAGAAGGGGGACCTTTGGCTAGCAATCCCGATCTAGTAGATCTATTCAATACCAAGTTTCCTGAAATTAAAGAGCTTGGAGGATTGGGTTTTGTGGGGCCAGCCTCTCCAGAAGATATCAACTCTCTTCAATACGAAATATTAATGGCAGCAACACCTCAATTTCCAATGGATTATTGGCAATAACTAGCAATCACGCTTGAAGTTGCTCTTTTAACCTGATTAAATGAGTGGGATGAAATTTTTGTCCAAACTCAGTCTAGTGATCTTGGCTATTGTTTTCCTGTTTACTTCTGTCCAGCAGGCTCTTGCCCAAACTGTGTATCCAACTATTACTGATCCAAACATTTGTACTACACCAGGAGAATATGGGTGTGATTATTATGCTCCAGCTGGAACGGGTTGCGCTACTGATTGTCAGGGTCAAACCACCTACTGCAACAGCGATTACCAGTGTGCTATCTCCTGTGAGAATTGTCCTCTTGGAGGAAATAATTGTGCGGGGACTTATACCTGGTGTGCTGATCAGTGTGATGATGCGGGCTTTCTCTACTGTGAGTGTACGACAGATAGCACTCTCTTTCAGATTATTCCTTGTCCCACCCCCACACCCACTGGAGGAGGGGGAACGCCTACACCCACGCCTACACCTACGCCTACACCCACGCCTACACCTACCACGCCTAGTTGTACGGTAACACTAAATGCGCTTACAGGAGATTTTGTGGCGGGAGAAAATGATACAAAAAGCTTGATAGCGGTGGTAAATGAAAACAATATGATTGCCACCAAAGTAACTTTTCGAAAAATAGCTGGGGTTGGCACATTAACACTAGATCCTTTGGATGATACTGTAAGAGCAGATGGGTGGAAATCTGTAGCTACTAGTGGAGATACTTCCGGAAGCGTAACTTTGCGGGCTAGGGTATATGCGTCTGGGGTGTCGATGTGCTACGACGATAAGATTTTATACGTAACCGCACCAATAGTGCCCACGCTCACCCCTACGCCTACACCAGTGCAAAGATTTAGAGGTAATTTTTACATGGATGAAAATGCCATTGCTTCAGGCATTGGCGGAACAGATAATCTGTGTACCGGTAGCACCGCAGTTGCCGCTTCAATTACTAATGGTCTATTGACTCTCAATCGGACTGGAGAAAATCAATCCAAAATCATCAACAACACTGCCTATTCTATTGTCGCCAATACCAGTAATAGTGATTACACCGTTGCCCTGGAACTAGAGTTTCCACCAGCAGATCCAAACAATGCCTGGATGTGTGCTTGTAATGCCGATCCTTCCAATCCCTTCCGCTGTCTGTATACCAATCAACAACCAAATCAGGGTTTCATCAATTTCTTTGTCAAACGCAATGAAATAACTTCTGCCTGGTTCCAAACTTTGGGTGGCAGTTCTTGGGCCTCAGACAATATTCAATCCAAGATTCCTTTTGCTACTTGTAGTCTGCCTACTTGCAATCCTGCCTTGATGTTGCGTGATCCATCAGGCACAGTAGATAGTGCTGGTTTTCCCTTGGTAAATACTGGTGCAATCGTGACCAGTGACAGTTCTGGAGTCTATATCCATGAGGTAGATGGTCGAAGCAGTGCTGTTCAAGGTCAGGCTTTGGGAGTAAGAGTACCTTTGGAAAACTACGACTATTTCTACAATAAATTTGGTGCTTCAGCTCAAACTCTTACCAATCTTCAAAAACCCATTGTCGGCAGTGACAATTTGGGAGTTTATCTTTATTCCGGAAACTTAAATATTGATCAGACCAATTCCTGGAATTTAAACAATACAGAACAAATCATTGTTTTTGTAGATGGTAATTTGACTATCGATGATACGGTAGGAGGAGAGAATAGACTCACTACCGTAGCTTCTGGAGGAGATGGTTTCTTGATGTTTGTTGTCCGTGGAGATCTCACTATTTCTGCCAATGTAGGTTATGACAATATTTATACCAATGCCGCTACTGCCAATGTGGCCAATGTAGAGGGAGTGTTTGTAGCTGATGGTTTGATAACCATTGCTGGTCAAACAGGAGTCACTGATAAAAAATTTATTGGGGCTGGTACTTTTGTGGGATGGGACGGAGTAGATTTACAGAGGAATTTTGATGACGGAGTGAGTCCAGAACTAAATAGCGCTGCTGCCACCGAAGTCTTTATTTTCCGCCCTGACTTTATCATCAATGCTCCCAGACAAATTAAGTCTGCTCAAATGAGTTGGCGAGAAATCGAACCGAGTTTCTAGCAAAGAAGATTTCTTGTACACTGATATTAATGCGAAAAATCATTTTGATTGGTTTGAGTTTTTTTCTCGTGTTGATTCGTTCAAGTCAAATAGTCAGTGCTGCTGGCTTTGGTGGGGGAATCTTTGTTGATGAAAATGCCACACCTGTGGGTTTTGAGAGTACTGATAATCGCTGCGCTGGCCTGACTACTACACAAGTGAGCGGAGTGGGTTTCAAAATCAAAGCCAGTAGGCCTGGAGAAGAAAACTCTGGTAATGTAATTGATAATACTTATTCTGTTCAAGTAGAAGGCAACTATCCTGATTATTCAGTCACTATTAGTCTGCCTTATCCTCCACCGGATCCAACCAATGCTTGGCAGTGTGCCTGTAACGCCAATCCTTTGGATGCGTATCAATGTGTTTTTACCAATCAAAATCCAGCCACTCCTGGACCGATCAATGTCTTTGTCAAACGAGCTAATGTACAAAATAACGCCTGGTGGCAAGTACGAGGCGGCAATGTTTTTTCCAAATATAATATCCAGAGTTTAATTCCCGTAAGTTTGGCTGGAACGCCTGGATACTGCAATACTACTGCTGGCTGTTTGCCGGCATTGATCGGTGATGATAATCAAACAACTCTGGATAGTCCCGGTTTTGCTTTTAGTAGTGACGGAATTATTTATACTCACGCAACCGGTGGAAACTTTATTCATGATCCAGATCAGCGCTCTAATTCTGATCAAGGTTTTGCACTTGGTATAAGTTTGCCTACGGAAAATTATGCCTATTTTTATAAAAAAATGTCTGCAAAAGCAATGCCTTTGCCCAGCTCTCAGAAACCAACCGTAGCAAATTATCCAGCTATTTACCATCAAAGTGGTGATCTGACTATCGGAGAGGGCAATCAGTGGCACTTAACTGCCAATGAACAAATTATTGTCTTCTTGGAAGGAAATTTGATCATTGACGATCAGCCAGGAGCAGAAAATCGGCTGATTACGGTGGAGAGGGGGGGTAGAGGCTTTCTGGCTTTTATTAGCCAAGGAGACGTAATTATTACTCCTCATGTAGGTTACGCAAATGTAAATACTGATTCAGCTTCCCCAGATACTCCCTTGATAGAAGGTGTTTTTATTACTGATGGAACTATCTGGGTACAAAGTTATTTGACCAATCCAGACAAAAAATTCATTGCTGCTGGTACTTTTGTGGGATGGACCGGAATTAATTTACAAAGAAGTTTTGCCAAACTTGAAGATAATAGCGTCAATAATACTACTCCTACTGAAACTTTTGTTTTTCGCCCTGATTTTATGGTCAACATTCCCACTTTGATGAAATCTGCTCATTTTAATATTCGTGAAATTCAACCGCGGTTTTCAACTCCCTAACTATGCCAAAAATCGCTACAATAAAAATGAAAATGCTGAAAAAATCCGCCGGCTTTACTTTGATAGAACTACTAGTAGTAACTTCTCTAACCGTGATTATTATGCTAGCCGTCACCTCCATCTTGATGACTTTTTTGATCACTTCCCAAAAGACTAGCATTGAACAAAAAGTAAAAAGTGAAGGAGAAAATGCTCTGTCAAATATAGAGTTTATTTTACGTAATGCTCGGCGTTTGGCACCATCTCTGGACGGAGCCACTACTTGCAATAATGATCCAAACAATCCCATGACCAGTCTTGCCGTAGAGGGTTTTGATGGTTTCATTACTACTCTCCAGACTTATCCAGAGGAAAATCCCAAAATTGCTTCTTATTCTAGTGCCATCAATGATTATTATTATTTGACTTCTGATGAAACTAACCTGTCAAACCTAGAATTTGTTTGTTTGACTGGAGAAGAATCCTCTTTTTATATCGGCATTTCATTTCAGTTACAGATTGGAGCAGGGGAGAGTGCTGACCGAGAAACAGCTCAAGAAACCTTTCAGTCGGGAGTGACTCTACGCAATAATTAATTAAAAAAAAGGTTAGCTTTTCATTTAATCCCATTGACGAAAAACCTGAGTTAAATCGATGTTGTGCTCGGTTCGACCAGAATTCCAAGTAATCACTATTTCCACCTTCATCTGGGCGTTGGTGGGATCAGTATTGTCCACGCTGACGATTGCATTTCGATAAAAATCAAGTCCTGATATGACTAAACTCTCATTGCTTGCGCATTCACCCAAAGTAAAACTTCCTCTTGGTGCTGGTAGCGTTTGCAAACAGTAAGTACCACCACTACCAAATTGATTAATAAAACCATGCCAACCCAATAAAGTTCTCTCTCTGCGAAAAACCTCCATCGCTTCCTGACCTCGCTTAATAGCTTGCGAGCGATATTTTGCTTCTGCACTAGTCTGTAAAGAAACAGTCATACCAGCTACTAGCGCCGTCAACACCAAAGCGATAACACCAGTAGCTACAATCACCTCAATCAAGCTAGAACCGGTCTGATTGAGTAATTTTTTGTTAAACCATTTTTTCATTTTTTGTTTTTTAAAACGGTGATACCGGTCCTACCGGTAATTGATTTTCTTGCCACGCTCCTTCACTGGTTCTACCTTCTCGATACAAAGTAAAAACATAACTATGAGTGTTATTGGCGATCGTGAAATCTTGACTGGCCACCCCACTTGGCAACTGTACTCCGGCATTGAGAACTTGAAAATTAGCATCCAAATCGGGAGTCACGGTCACTCCAGCCGGCAAAGATTGAATTTGAGCAGTGTCAGGAATACCCACCCCACAGCTTGCTTGCATGGATATCTCGGTAACATTACCATTAAGATAAGTTTGCAATGAATAACCAGCCAACTGATTGCACCCTCCCAAATCACCGGCTTGTGCTTTAGATTGAGCCGTTTGAATTTGACTTTTTAATTCATCTACAGCATTGGTGATTGATCTGCGTTCATTGAAAGTAATCAGTGAACTAATTGCCACGCTCAATAAAATCATGGAAATAGCTACTACTACCAACAGTTCAATTAAAGAAAAACCAACTGGAAAAAAAATATTTTTTTTGATCATGATTTTATTTTTCTATCCCTCACGGATTCTCAACTGTATAGGCTGTATTGTCCGGTTCTAAACTTGCTTCCAGAACAAATCCAGTCGCTTCACCAATGCCACAACTACCGGCATCAATGGGTGTATAGATATAAAGTGGAGCTCCTGCAGAACCCAGTGGATCATAAGGAGTTTCGTTAATGTAGCCAGTAATGGTATTCAGCATTCCCAAAAAAGTATTATCTGCCGGGTAACAACCATTATCACTACGATAAAGAACTAGGGCTTGGCGAGTGATTTGTAAATCTGTTTTTCGTTTGGCATTGCGACTGTTTTGGATGGCACTGCGATAACTGATCAAACCAATCGTGGTCAAAACAATCATGATTGTGGCCACCACCAATAACTCAATCATGGTAAAACCAGAAGGGGTAGAGGGTTTTCTCATATTTTTTTATTTCTTTTTAATTGATTTATCAATCTTATTTGACTTGTTTTGAATTTTATTGAAGATCAGATAAACAATAATAATCACCGCCACTCACATAATTGCACGCATCAGCAAGAGGAGCAGCTGCATTACCAGACCCACTTTCCAAAAGCGCGCAAACACAATAACCACTGGTCGTGCAACCAGTGCTGGTGTTATAAACATGATCCCCGGAATTGCGCGGATCAATCGGCAAACCAGCCGGCATGATCGAGCCAGAGCCATTATCATAGGCTGCCATGGTTGCACAAGCTTCATAAGTGCCATTGTCAGCCATATATTGTTCAAAAGCATCTTGCATTGCTTTGATATCAGACCGACGACGAGAATCACGACTAGTTCTTTGGGCAGTGGTAAAAGCAACTGTGCTGATGGCAATCAAGATTCCAATAATAGAAATTACTACTAACAACTCCAACAAACTAAAACCTGGGGAAAATCTTGAGGGAGAAAACTTTATCATAATTTATTGTCCTTGTACTTGTATTTGAATACTACTGTCTTGATCCAAAGAACTAGTAATCTTGTTTTTGGTCATGGCTTGAATAGTAGCGTTATAAACACACAAGCGCTGATTACAAGTATAGGTGTGTACAACCGATCCTTGCAAGTCAGAGAGCTCTGCGGTTTCTTTGTCACCAAAAGAAACAATAATTTTTTCCAAACTATCAGTCACTGGCTGTTGATTAAAAAAACTTTCTATGACACGAATTAGCTTCTCTGACCAACTTGTATCAGACCACTCTTCTTGACTAGCAAATCTTCTAGTGAGCAAGTCTCCCTGAATATCATTGACTGTATAAAAAAACTCAACCTGCTCACCAGATTGAATTTGGATTATTTTTTCTGCCGAAGAGTAAGAGGGAAGACTATGAAAACTCAAGATTACTGGCTTTTCGATGCAACTTTCATAACAAGATTTGGGACAATCCAAAGCTTGAGTATTTTGTTCATTCTGACCCAATTGATAAGTTTCGTCACAACAAGTAAAACCATAACCAGTACAAGCAGTAACTGGACCTTGATCCAAAATCAAACCATCATCAACCCGATAACGTGTAGCACTTTGAATAAATGATTCTCCTTCATAAACTACTCCAGTTCTGCCCAAAATCGACAAGGTCACACCATGTTGTTTTTGACCAAAGATTAAACCAGATTGATTGGAATCTTTATTTACCAGCATTGGCAAAGTAGCTTCTTCAACTAATTGACGCAAAGATTCGTTTGTTTGACAAACTATTTCCAAAACATAATCTTTATTTGAAATAAAACGCAATTGTGTTCTAGTCAAAGTTTGGCTATCAACTGGTGAGCCACCATATATCAAACAATTTTGACTAAATTGACCGCTGGGTTGCAGTTCGCGCATTTTTCTTGCAGAAGATCTGACTTGACTAATTGCTCGGTAAAGTTGAATTTCACGCCAAGAAAGCCAGCTCAAAGACCCCAAGATTAACAAAGCGAAAACAAAACTGAAAAAAATTTTTAGCACTCTCATAGATTTTTTATTCTTTTTTAACTACCAATCAATTTAAGATAAGCTTCCCATAATTGCCAACCCCAGCGCAAACTTAAAGCCGTACCTAAAATCAAAAATGGTCCAAAGGGAATTGATTGACGAAAGCCTTTCTTTTTTGAAAAAACTAATGACAAACCAACTACTGCTCCAATCAAAAAAGCCAGCCAAATACCAATCACGATTCTCTGCCAACTGCCCAATAATAAGCCTAGTGGCAAAGCTAGTTGTACATCACCAAAACCAAAACTCTTGCCTTTGGTAACCCACCATAAAAAAAAGAAAACTAAAACCAAAATCAGTGACCAAAGCAAACTCCACCAAAGATCAACCGCTTGCATTTCACCCGTGAGAATTAAAACTAACCGATAAAGCAGGGTAAGAATAATCAAAAGAGAGACTGAGCAACGAGGAATGATCATTTCTCTGAAATCAGCAATAATGATAGTAATTGAAACCAGACCAATTACTAACCAAAACAATGGTTGCAAGATAGGCAATAGCCAGGCTTTGGCCATAAATACTTGCCAGCCTTCTACATACCACCATAAAAAAAGTGCGCCCGTCAACAACTCCAAAGTAGGATGAATAGGATTAATCAACGTTTGACAACGAGAACAACGACCTTTTAACCAAAGATAGGATAAGATCGGAATATTTTCATACCAAGAAATCTGTTTATGACAAGTCTCGCAATATGATCTGCCCCTAATCCAATCTTCATTTCTCAACATGCGATAAACCAATACATTTAGAAAACTGCCCACTGCAGTACCCAGTAAAAAAACCGTGATTGCTATCGGCCAAGAAAACTCCATGAGTTCAGTATACTAAATCAGGGGAGAGGAGAGCAAATCTAAACCAACAGCAGAGAAACTAAAAACCCCGAAGTTTAAGTTCGGGGTTTTTTATTTTTTGATTTAACTTCCAACCTTATGGTAGACACACACAGTTGCCACCAGTACCACATTGAGCAGTATTGCCGATCGCATCAGTGGCCGGATAATCAGTGGGGTAGTTATCCAAAGTACCATCACCATCTGGATCAAGGCGTTGTTCCGTTTCTTGAACAAAGGCTTGAGATTTGGGAGCAAAGCAAGCATAAGTACTACTACCTTGACTACCGTCATTGTAAATATACAACGCGTTATAGGTAGTTTTTGATACTCTTTCCAAGAAACTCTGTTTCAACTCGTCAGCACCCGTACAACCAGCCGTAGTAGCTGTACCAAGTTTCTCTCCCACAAAACAAGTCCCACCACTATCTTTTAAAAGCGTAGTATCAAATTTCGTCCAAGCCAAATCAACGTTAGTTAGATCATCTGCTCCAGTTTGCCATGGATAGTAACCATTGAAGGCGTAGTAGCGGTCAATGGCACTGATCAATTGCTCTGCATCAGAGCGACTACCAGTATCTCGACTACGATTGATTTGCTCAATTGGATTGATGGCTGATAGCACCGCCACCGCCAAGATACCCAAAATAGCAATCACGATCAAGAGCTCAATCATGGTAAAACCACCACTACCACCACCGAGTTTGACTCGTGATTGAAGATTTTTTAAAAAAGGCAGTATTTTCATATTTCCTCCCTGGTATTATTTAAATTACCCATTAATTAACCCACAACTGCATAATTACTAATTTCTATCATCTATAACTGTACACTAAAATGAGTCTACTGAGCAAGTGACTGGTCTTTTAAAACGAGCGCTTGTGAAAACAAGGGTATAATTTTCACTCAAATGGAAACGTGTGAATCAAAAAATCAGTCACTTGTCTAAAATTGACTGGTCAAACTATAGATAGGCATAATAATGGCAATTACCATCGCGCCCACACCCAAACCTAAGACCACCATGATGAGTGGCTCCATAGCCGAAGTCAGGTTTTTGACTGCTTGCTCGCTTTCTGCCTCAAAATAACTGGATAATTTCAATAATACCTCATCTAATTTACCGGTTTCCTCACCCACACTCAACATTTGATGCAAGATGCCGGGAAATAAATCATAAACTGACATGGCTCTAGAAAGTGACACTCCTTTTTCCACTTTTTTATTTACCTCTTGTAAAGCCTCACGATACAAAATACTGTCTACTGCCTCAGATACGATCCCCAAGGAACTTAATAATGGCACTCCAGAAGTTAAAAGCAATGACAGGGTTCTGGAGAAATTGGTCAAGATAATTTTTTGCCGGAGAGTGCCAATAATGGGAACTTTAAGTAAAATCGAGTCGATTTTTCTTTGGCCAGTAATGGTCTTGGACCATTTCTTAAAAATAGCACCGCCACCAATTAATAAAAGAATAAACAGCCACCAAAAACGAGAGGCAAAATTGGCAAGCCCGATTAAAATCAAGGTAGGTAGAGGTAATTCTGCTCCAAAATCTTGGTACATGGCCGTCAATTTGGGAATCACAAAAACCAACATGATAAAACCCACAACCAACATCGCAACCAAAACAATTACTGGATAGATCATGGCTCCTTTGGTCTTGGCTCGAAATTCTTTGTCTTTTTCCAAGTTTTCGGCCAATTTGCTCAGAACCTTATCCATCACTCCACCCAATTCTCCTGCTTTGATAAGCTGAATATAAATTCTATCAAAAACATCTGGTTGCTTTTCCAGTGATTTGGCAAAAGTATTTCCGCCTTCTATTTCGCGTAAAAGATCAGTCACTACCTCTGCCATGGCTGGATTGTTTTGTTCACGTAGGATAGTCAGTCCTGTCGCCAACGGCAAACCAGCACTAATCATGGTAGATAATTGACGAGTAAAATTGACCAAGTCTTCGTGTTTGACTTTGTTTAATGCTTCAGTCACAAAAGCTAAACTAGAATCTCCTATAGGAGAAATCTTGATCACCAATAAATTGCGACTAAATAGCATCGAGGCAGCTTGAGCTTTGGTTTGTGCCTCTACCTTGCCTTTGATTACTTCTCCGTGAGTATTTTTGGCCGTATATGAAAAAATTGACATAATTAAAGCTTGATTTTATGACTCTTGATTGCCCAATAAACGTATTAAGACATTGGGTCTCATCGCCGCGCGCAAAGCCTTTTCTCTGGAAATTACACCTTGATTGACTAGACTCGCCAAGTTTGTTTCCATCAACATCATTCCCTCCTCAGCCGAGGTTTGAATAACATTATCAATTTGATGAGTTTTGTTTTCTCTGATCAAATTGCGCGTTGCTGAATTGGCAATCAACAACTCAAAAACCGCTTGCAAACCGCTATTATCTGCTCTGGGAACCAAACGTTGAGAGGCTACTAAGCTCAAAGTAGAAGCTAACTGAGTGCGAACCTGATCCTGTTGATGAGAGGGGAAAACATCAATAATTCTATCTACTGTTTGAGCAGCCGTAGAAGTGTGTAGTGTACCAAGTACCAAATGACCTGTTTCAGCAATGGTAATAGCAGAAGCAATAGTATCGTAATCTCTCAATTCACCAATCAAAACAACATCGGGATCCTCGCGTAAAACAGAACGCAGAGCCATATTCCAAGAATGAGTGTCGCGATTCAGTTCGCGCTGAGAAATCAGGCTTTTATTTGGTTTATAAATAAATTCTATCGGATCTTCAATGGTGACAATGTGTTCTCTGCGTGTGCGATTAATCTCATCAATCACAGCTGCCAAAGTAGTGCTTTTGCCTTCTCCAGTCGGACCAGTGACCAAAATCAAACCTTGAGAAAATTTGGTAAATTGATGAAAAACATCTGGCAAACCAAGCTTATCAATACTCATAATTTCCGCAGGAATCAAACGCAAAGCCGCTGCAATTTGACCTTTTTCTTGATAAACATTTACTCTGAATCTGCCAAGACCTTTGTATTGATAGCCGAAATCAAGCTCTTTATTGGCGTTTATGTATTCTATTTGTTCGATTGTCATCAATGAGGCAACCAAGCGTTTGGTCGCTTCAATAGTCAGGGGCGGAAAATTGGGCAAAGCAGTAAGCTCTCCATTGACTCTGATCGTAGGTGGCGAATCAACCAATAGATGTAAATCAGAACCTCGCTGATCGATTAAAATATTCAGCAAGGCCTCCATACTAACTGATTGGGTTGTTTGTTCCGTCATTTATACCTCTGCCACTCTCAAAACTTCTTCTATGGTAGTCATCCCAGACAAGGCTTTCAAATAACCATCTTGTTTCATCAAGAGCATACCGTTTTGAAGAGCTATTTTTTCTATCTCTGCATCATTGGCGCTGGTAGCAATTAGATGACTAATTTGCTCAGTAACTGGTAAAACTTCAAAAATACCGATTCTACCCAAATAATCTAGTTCGCCAGCTGGCCGACTCTCAATCGGTCTGTATAAAGTCAGTTTATTGGGATCTTTTTTATTTTGTTGGCACCACTGAGTGTACCAATTGCCCAACACTTGTTTGACATCTTCCGCCAATGCTGGGTCAGGCGTGTATTCTTCTATATATTTAGGATTAATACGTCGCACTACCCGTTGCGCCATAATTAAAGTAATCGTAGAAGAGAGTAGGAAAGCTTCTGCTCCCATATCTAGTAAACGAGGTATCGCTCCAGCTGCTGAAGAAGTGTGCAGTGTAGAAAATACTAAGTGACCAGTCAGCGAAGCTTGAATAGCCAACTCAGCCGTTTCCGTATCCCGCACCTCTCCAACCATGATGATGTTTGGATCTTGCCGTAAAAATGATCTCATTCCGGTCGCAAAAGTAAGTCCCGCTTGAGCATTGACTTGAACCTGACTTACTCCCGTAATTTGATACTCCACTGGATCCTCGATCGTCATAATATTGACTTTGGGAGAATTAATTTCATGCAAGATAGAGTAAAGTGTCGTGGTTTTACCAGAACCAGTGGGACCTGTTATTAAAACAATACCGCGAGGTACTTTTATGCTCTCTTGAACATTTCTGAGAGCCAGACCAGTGAGACCCAGTTCTTCTAGAGTGGGGACCGTAGTATTTTTTTCCAACAACCGCATCACTACCTTTTCACCATAAATAGTGGGCATGGTAGAAATACGCAGATCAATGTCTTTTGTCTCGGCTACATAATTAAAACGACCATCTTGTGGTACTCGTCGTTCATCAATTTTTAATTTGGCCAAAATCTTGATTCTGGAAACTACCGCATCATGCACTGTGCTGGGTAAGATCAATTTTTCCATCAAAATACCGTCGATTCGGTAACGCACTCTAGTCCTGCCTGCCTGAGGTTCAATATGCACATCAGAAGCTCTGGCTTTAATAGCAAAATCCAAAACAGTTTCCACGATCCTATTAACGGGAGCATCTCTGACGACCTCAGCGCGAGAAGTGAGCGCCTGCTGTTGGACAGCCACTCCCAAAGAACGATCGGATTGTTCCAAAGCTTCAGTCACTTCTGAAGAAATATCTTGAGAATAGCGTTCATTCAAAGCTCTTTTTAATTCTGAGGGCACAGCATAATGAAGTTCCAAATTTAGACCAGTTTTTTGTTTTAAAAAATTGGTAGCTGATAAATCCAGAGGATCTACCATGGCTATTTTTAAAATTCGATTGGCCTTGTCGTAGGCAAAAGGCAGAGCTTTATATCTTTTGGCTACACTCTCGTCTATCAGAATCATTGCTTCTGGAGAAACACTCGTTTCACTGATATTGATAAAGGGAATTTTATTAAATGAAGCTTTGGCCTTAGTAATATCCAGTTCCGTAGCCAATTGCTTTTCAAGCATTAGTTCTTCATACGATCTACCGGATTGGAACTGGTCGTTGCGAAGCTGGACAGCTTGCTCAGTAGTTAATTTGCCTTCACTTACCAAAACATCCACAAAGCTCTGTGGTGTAACAGCAATACTACCTGGTGAATTCTGGGCAGGTTCATTCATAACTCTATGTCATATAATGACAGAAACATTATGCAAAAGAAAGATTTAGTACCAGATTCTTCTATATCAATTTTGTTGATCATACCAGAGAAGAACAATCATCGTGTTGCAGCGCTAGCTTTTTTAAATGATCAACATCAAAAAACTCAACCAATTTTTTTTAATGAACAAGAAGAAACTCTGAAAATAGACACTGTCAGGGAACTACTGCAACACGCTAGCTTTGCCAGAGCCAAAACCGAACCACAAGTGATCGTCGTTTGCGCTGTGCAAAATGCCAGCCTACCGGCGCAAAATGCTCTCTTAAAAATCGTGGAAGAACCGCCAGCTCATACACAAATTATTTTGGTTACCAATCCAGGTCATCAATTACTACCCACTCTATCTTCTCGTTGTAGAGAAATTATTTGGTCGGCCGAAGCTGATTCGACTGCTCTCACCGGAATTTCGGCTGAAGATGCGGATCAGATTGATGCAACCCAACAAACAGAAACAGAGCTACTTCAAAAACTTCAACAAGTGCAAGAGTTTTTGAGCAACCCTGACAGTTTTCAATATAGTGCTTTAATTGCCTTGGCAGAACAATTGCAGGAACTAGATACTGCTAAACAAACATTACACTCCCTTTTGAATGAAATATCTCTTCATAATTCTTTGAATTTGCAACCCAAAATCACTCAACAATTACTGTCTGCTCTTGATTCATTGGAAAAAAATGGTAATGTGAAACTAGTTCTAGAGCACGCTTTTTTTACTATAAAACAATTAACTACAACTTAGGCTATCACTCTCTTCAAATTCTGCCTAGAATATGATACAAATAAGGGTTCTGGATTCTATTTATGACTGCATCATCAATACCTTCATATCAAGCCAAAGACATCAAAATTTTGGAAGGCTTAGAACCGGTCCGCAAACGACCTGGTATGTATATCGGTTCTACTGATAGTAAAGGTTTGCACCACCTAGCCAAAGAAATTTTGGATAATGCCGTAGACGAAGCAATTGCTGGCTATGGCAAAACTATCCAAATGTTTCGAACGGCCACTACTCCAGAAGCAATTAAACTAGCAAATATTAAGGAAATAGGCGAACAAGCCATTACTGTAGTTGATAACGGTCGAGGTATTCCCGTAGAAATGCATCCAACTGGCGTTTCCGCTTTGGAAATAGTAATGACTAAACTACACGCCGGTGGAAAATTTGAAGAAACAGCCTACAAAGCTTCTGGAGGATTGCACGGTGTAGGTTCTTCTGCTGTCAATGCTCTTTCTAGTTTTATGCAAGTAGTAGTCAAAAGGGGAGGGAAGTACTATTACCAGGCCTATGCTAGAGGAAATCCCAAAGCCAAAGTAACCGAGATAACAGAAAAAAAAGTTCTGGAGTTATTTGCTCATCAAGTCAAAGATTTTTTGAATTACGAAACAGGTACTTTGGTGCAGTTTATTCCTGATCCTACTATTTTTTCAGCTACCAAATTCAGCGAGCTAACTCTCAAACAAGTCATTAAGGATCGCGCCTATTTGATGGCCGGTATTTATTTTCAGTTCATTGATGAAATAGAGGACACTCAGCAACATTTTTATTTTGAAGGCGGAATTAAATCGTTGGTTGAACACCTCAACGGTGGCAAGAAAGTTTTACATCCAGTTTTTTACACCTCTGGAGATTGGCAAGATGAAACTACCAAAAAACACATCGGGGCAGAAATTGCTATTCAATATAACGATAGTTATTTGGAAAAGGTAGATAGCTACGTCAATGTCATCAATACTGCTGACGGCGGCACGCATATTAATGGCTTTCGACTAGGTCTGAGTCGAGTAATTCGTGATTATGCAGAAAAAAATAATTTATTAAAAGAAAAAGAGGGCTTCAACGCTGAAGACCTGCGTGAAGGACTGACTGCCGTGGTATTTGTCAAAATGCCAGCCAATGATCTGCAATTTGAGTCGCAAACCAAAGCCAAACTGAACAACAATGAAGCACAATCAGCGGTTTATCAAATCTTCAAAGATGCTTTTCAGACTTATTTAGAAGAAAACCCCAATGCTGGTCGCGTTATTGTCAGCAAGGTAATGTTGTCCGCCAGAGCTAGACTAGCAGCCAGAGCTGCCAAAGATGCCGTAGTACGAAAAGGCGTGCTGGATGGAGCTTCTTTGCCTGGTAAATTGGCTGATTGTCAAAACAGGGACCCAGCCGAATCAGAAATTTATATTGTGGAGGGTGATAGTGCTGGTGGCAGTGCCAAACAAGGACGAGATCGCAAATTCCAAGCCATTTTCCCACTACGCGGTAAAATCTTGAATACTGAGCGTGCACGACTAGATAAACTCGTTGCTTCAGAAGAAATCAAGAACCTCATTATTGCTTTGGGGGCGGGGATTGGTGAGACTTTTGATGAGAGCAAATTGCGTTATCACCGCATAATCTTAATGAATGATGCTGATGTAGATGGCGAGCACATTACTACCCTGGGTTTAACTTTTTTCTTCCGCCATATGCCAGAAATCGTGGAAGCCGGCTACCTGTATGTCGCTCTGCCTCCACTTTATAAAATCACAGTGAGCAAAAATTCTCGTTATGTTTATTCAGATGAAGAAAAAGAGACTGTTTTGAAAGAATTCAAACAAGAAAAGATTGCTGGATCAATCGGAATTCAACGCTATAAGGGTTTGGGAGAAATGAACCCGGAACAATTGTGGAATACCACCATGAATCCGGAAACTAGAATCATCAAAAAAATCACTATTGATGATGCCGGCAAAGCTGATCGCACTTTTTCTACTCTCATGGGTGAAGACGTGCCACCACGCAAAAAATTCATTCAAACTAGAGCAAAAATGGCAGAAATTGATGTATAAACTATTATTAATTATTAATCAACCAATATGAAAACATATATCATCGGTCACACCAAGCCAGATACAGATTCCGTAGTTGCTGCTATGGCTACGGCTCATCTTTTTCAGAAAGATGAAACTTTTCTTCGTCCCAATGCTTTGGCAGTGATTGCTGATCCTCTCAATCCAGAAACAAAGTTTTTATTTGAAAAATTTGAGCTTGAAATACCACCACAAATCACGGCTGATCAAATCAAACCAGAAGACCAAGTGGTTTTGGTGGATCATAATGAAAATTATCAACGTTTGGGTGGTTTAAATCCAGAACAAATCGTCGAAATCATTGATCATCACAAACCACAGCTCAATCTTGGTCAACCCATTTTTCTCAATTTTAAAGTCTGGGGTTCGACCAGTACCATTATTTACTACTTCATGAAACAACAAGGCATTATGCCCGAAGCTAAACTGGCTGGTTTGATGCTGGCCGCCATTCTTTCTGATACCGTGGGCTACAAGTCACCAACCACCACCGATAAAGATCGCAAGTTTGGAGCTGAGTTGGCAAACCTGGCTGGCATCAAAGATGTAGAGGCCTTTACTTTGGAAATTTTCAAAGCAAAATCAGATATTTCTTCACTAACCGATGAACAAATCGTGCGCAATGACTTTAAAATCTTTGAGTTTAATAAAAAAACCTTTATTGATCAGTTGGAAACAGTCGAACAAGATTCAATCTTGAACAACAAAAAAGATTCATTACTCAAAGCCATGCAGAAAACTAAAGAAGCCGAGGGCGTAGAGTTATTGTTTGTAGCCATCACTGATATTCTCAAAGTAAACACTATTTTATTAATTCTGGGTGAAGAAGAAGCGCGGGTAGCAGAAAAAGCATTTGGTGGTCAGGTAAAAGATCACACTCTAGATATCGGTTCCAAATTATCGCGTAAAAAGGAAATTGCCCCAGCAATTGAAAAGGCTTTAGCATAATTATGGCAGATGAAAAAGATAAATTAATTCCAGCAGAACAAGACTCAGATTCGGTTGACTCCATAAGTCAAGAGCTCGATTCATCTGATGAGCAGGCCGAGTTGATTGAGCAAACGGAGAGTGAAAACGAAGAGACTGCTCCAACCAATGGTCATTTGATGGGTTCGATCGAAAAAACTCGTTATGGCAACGTAAAGCATACTTCGATCGTGACCGAAATGGAGAAATCATATCTGGATTACGCCATGAGTGTGATTGTTTCTCGGGCGCTGCCAGATGTCAGAGACGGCATGAAGCCGGTCCACCGACGCATTTTATACTCCATGTTCAAGAGTGGCATCACGCCTGGCAGCGCCTATAAAAAGTCTGCCAGAATCGTGGGAGACGTCTTGGGTAAATATCACCCCCACGGCGATTCATCCGTATATATGGCCATGGTTCGTTTGGCTCAAGAATTTAGCATGCGCTATCCTTTGGTTGATGGACAAGGAAACTTTGGTTCTGTAGACGGAGATAGTCCCGCTGCTATGCGTTACACCGAGGCTAGACTAGCCAAAATCTCTACAGAATTATTAGCTGATATCAATAAAAATACCGTCCCGTTTGTCGATAATTTTGATGGCTCACTCCAAGAACCATCCGTTCTTCCCACTCGTTTGCCCAATTTATTACTAATGGGTTCAGAGGGTATTGCTGTGGGTATGGCAACCAAGATCCCACCGCACAACTTAATCGAAATCAGCAATGCCATTATAGCCATGATCCAAGAGGGCAAAGCAAAAGTGGAAGAACCTATTCTGCCAACCGAGGCTTTGAAAAAAACTAATAAATCCGCTACTACCGGACCAGAACTGGCAAACAACAAAGCCATTGATACCGTGCTAGCAGTCGAACCGATTAGTTTGGCTGGAGAATTTAATAGTGAGATAGAGTTTGAAACCCTGATGACTCACATTCAAGGACCAGACTTTCCCACAGCGGGCATCATGTATAACTTCAAAGAAATTCAGGAAGCCTATCGCACTGGCAAAGGCAGAATCGTGGTCCGAGCCAAAGCCAATATTGAAGAAGATAGCAAAAATAACTTCAAGATCGTAGTGACCGAACTACCATATCAAGTTAACAAAGCTCGGCTTTTGATGAAAATTGCTGATCTGGTCAAAAACAAAAAAATAGAAGGTATTAGAAATTTGCGCGATGAATCGGATCGAACCGGTATGCGCATGGTTATTGAACTCAATCGTGCTTCTCGACCCAAAGTAGTTCTTAATAAACTTTTTAAATATTCCGAGCTACAAAGCACTTTCTCAATGAACATGGTGGCTCTTAATTCCGACGGCACACCACAGTTGATGAATTTGCGCCAAGTTTTGCGCGAATATATCATCCACCGTCAATTAGTCATCGTCAGACGCAGTCAATTTGAATTGTCAGAAGCCAGAAGTCGCGCTCATATTTTAGAAGGCCTATTGATTGCCTTAAAAAACTTGGATGATGTAATCGAAACCATCAAAAAATCCAAAGACACCGACACCGCTCGCGAAGCATTGATGAAGAAATTTGCACTAAGCGAGCTACAAGCAACGGCTATTTTGGAAATGCAACTAAAACGCTTAGCTGCTCTGGAGCGACAGAAAATTGAAGATGAATATAAAACCATCAAAGAACGGATGGATCAATTACTCATTCTGCTAACTTCTCCTCAAGATATTCTCAATGTCATTATTGATGAAACTCAAGAAACCATCAAAACCTATGGTGATGAACGTTTGACTAAACTAGTCAGAGGAAAAATCGGTGAATTTAGCGAAGAAGATTTGGTAGCCAATGAAGGAGCGGTCATTACTCTAACTGAAAGTGGCTACATTAAACGAATGAACCCGAGTGCGCTACGTTCCCAATCCAGAGGAGGAAAGGGGAGTGCCGGACTTAAAATGAAAGAAGAAGATGTCTTGCAAGCCATCATCAGTTGTAATACTCATGACACACTCTTGTTATTTACCAATCAAGGCAGAGTCTTCCGCACCAGAACTTATGAAATCCCAGAAGCCTCCAGACAGGCAAAGGGTACAGCCATTGTCAATTTATTGAATCTCCAACCAGAAGAAAGCATCCGCTCCGTACTGGTTGTTAATCCAGAAAAGGACGCCGAGCATTTCATTACTTTGGCCACTCGTGAAGGATTGGTCAAAAAAACCGCTGTCAAGCTTTACGACAACATTCGTCAAAATGGTATCGTAGCCATCACTCTCAATAACGGCGATGAATTGGTTTGGGGTCGAGTTACTTCAGGCAAAGATCACTTAATGCTCATTACTCATGACGGAAAATCAATTCGCTTTAGCGAAGAAGAAGTAAAGTCTTCTCAAAGAGATACCAAGGGTGTTAAAGGCATTACTCTCAAAAAAGGTGATTTTGTAGTGGGAGTAGAGGCTTTTCCAGATAACAAAGATCATTTGGAAAAAACTTCATTACTCATCGTCACGGAAAACGGCTTGGGTAAACGTACTCAACTCAAACACTACCCAGTGCAAAAACGCTCTGGACTAGGTGTAAAAGTCTCGGAAATTACCAAAAAAACCGGCAAAGTTGCTTCTGCACGAGTCTTGACTGATCAACATCGTGAATTGGTCATCAGCACTCAAGATGGTCAAACCATTAAACTGCCAATTAGCAAGAAATCCATTCCTGTTCTGACTAGACCAACCCAGGGAGTAATCCTAATGAAACTCAAAGATGATAATCCGGTCGTAGCCGTCGCTCTAACTTCCGAACTGGGAGAAGGTGAAGAAAAATAAGGTTTTTCCCAATCTAAAACCAATCAATAATTTAATCAAGAAAAATTAATAATCCAATCAAGATCATCCAATGGTGGACCTGAGGGGGCTCGAACCCCTGACCTTCTGTATGCCATACAGACGCGCTAGCCAACTGCGCCACAGGCCCATTTTGAGTTTAACGTTGCCGATTGTATCATTTTGGTTAGCAAATATCATCGTCTCCAAGCAAATTTTGCAAACTTTATTCAATCAAAATTGATTGGCTTTGATCTGTTCTAATATATTGTTAACAACCGGAAAAATAAGAAAATTATAAAGTTTTTGACAAAGAGCTTTATAAAAATAGTATAAATTTAGATTGATACAACAATCTTTAAACTCAAAATTAGTTTTTAGCAGAGATTGATAGATACTGCTAAGATCCTGTAAGTAATTTGTCAGTTAAACAGGGATCTTACTCCAATTTTGATACTTTCTGATGTATTTAAGAAGAAAAATAAGTTAATCAATCTCACTTTATCAAAATAGAAAGCTATTATAAGTTATCTTTCACTATTTTTATATCTTTAAATATAAACCAATAGTAACTAATGTGTCTTTGAGTGATGCTTCTCATGAACTTTGCGCAGTTGGGGCTGAGTAACGTGGGTGTAAATCTGAGTAGTGGCAATGTTTTTATGACCCAACATTTCTTGAACATCTCTCAAGCCAGCACCATTACTCAGTAAATCCGTAGCAAAACTATGACGAATGCCGTGAGGTGATAGCTTGATGGGCAGGCGAGCTCTCCGACTATATCTATCTACCAATCTCTGCACGCTTCTAGTCGTCAAACGCATCTCCTCACCATCAGCCAAAAGGTCTGGTTTCTTCCCAGAAAAGCGAGTGAAGACTGGCCGCCAATTATCTTGACGCGTGTTGAGCCAGCGAGTCAGCCAATCGGCCGCTTCATCGCTCAAAAATACCACTCTGGGCCGGCGACCTTTACCAATCACTCCAAATTCTCGTCGATTAAGGTCGATTTGATCTTGATTGAGGCCAACTAATTCACTAACCCGCAAGCCGGTCGAAAAAAGCACTTCCAAAATAGCCCGATCTCGCAAGCCCTTGGGTTTGCTCAGATCAGGTTCATTGAGTAGGCGCTGAATCTTCTCGGCAGAAACAAACTTCATCGGTGTTGATTCTGCCTTGGGCAACTCTATTTTTTCGGAGTTTAAGACTTCAGCATCATTCTTGGTCAACCACTTAAACCAAGAGCGCAGAGAAATAATATGATAACTCTGGGTTTTTTTGGATAAAGTTCTGCCTTGTTCATCTGAATATCTAGAGAGAAAAACTCGATATTTCCTCAAGATATCTCTGTCGAGCTCCTTGAGGTCATGATGGCCCTGATTGGTAAACCAATCAATAAAACGACGTAAATAATGATGATAGTTGCGCAAAGTAAGAGGGGAGAGATTGCGCTCTACTTCGAGTGACTCGAGGAATTCGATCAAAGCAGGGGATGGAGAAGTAGTAATTGCCATAGGCTCCTCTCATCGTAAAAGAAAAACTGAGTATAGTCAAAGTCGAGAAAAATTGCTTGAAAATTAGTTGAGATACTATAAGTCATTGTCAGAGCAGTTAAATTACTGCTAAAAGCCAAAATCGCTTAAAAGTCCTGATAAATCAATTTTAATTCCTTTATGCATCTGAGATTCCCAAGTTTGATCGATCGTAACTTTTAAGTAAAAACGGACTTTGGCTTTCTCAAGAGACTTTTTAATAAAAGCCGAGAGTCTGATTGTAAATTATTTAATTCAAAGAATCTTTCGCTTAATAAAAATTCAAACTGTTTTTCAAAAAACGATTAATTAACAATCAATCAATGTTTTGCTAATTAAGTTTTATCGAAACTCATCCAAATTTTACTTACAATAAATTTGTCAAATTTGACTTCAGCTGATTGTCGATCTGATCGCCAACTCAATCCTTACCGACCAAAGTTTTTTGAGCCGTTCTAATAGCTCAAAAACGGCTTTTTTTATTAAAAACGATCTATCTATCATTGAAGAAAATTAGATTGATATATCAATCTTTTGTTTCAAAAACGTTCACATGGTTTGGCTGGGTTTCTAAAGCTGATTTTGAAACTTGAACCCCTCAATAAGCCACTGATAAATTGCTCAATTGGTAAAGATTTTGTCAGAATATTCACTCAAAGATAAATCAAGTAAAACCAGATATAAACCTCAAGAAATTTGCCAAGCTCCATCATTAATTAATAAATTAATAAGAAGAAGAGAAGCAATAAGAAACCAATTCAGAGTAAAGATCGGATAAATCAAGATAATAGTCAAAGAATATTAAAATAGTGAAATTTGCGCTTTTCAGTTTTAGCCTGACATTACGTCGTAAAAGTTATATTGTGCGACATAGTCAGTTAGAGAGATTGAGGATAAAGCAAAAGGGAGTGAGAGTACCCTGCCACTCTCTTTTTGTACAAATATTTATCTTTATTAGTTTTCCTTTAAAGATACTTCTCTCGTGCCAGATAGCGATCCTTTCAAACCGGCCAAAAACGGTCATTCGGGTTTTTTGTGTTCTTCTTCTCCAATCGACTGATGACTAATATTCAGGCATGTCCAGGCTATAAGCCTGGACATGCCAACTCTCTTCCAGGCTATGGACCTTAAATTATTCTTGCAAATACTGGGTATATACAACCAAGAAACTGCATAAAACTATATCATTTAGCCTGGTACGCTAGAATAACGATCCTATAATATTTTCACGAGAAATCCTATAATTTATTAGAGTTTTCCACAATGTATCAAACTATATCATTATTCTCTTCCCTATCTGGATGGGCACCCTTTTTTTCGCTTCACACTTCCCTATTTTTAAGCTTAATTTAATTTTTAAATCTTGAAAAATGTTTTTAATTGATTTCTTTTAACTACCAAGTCTCTTGAAGGACACTCAAGACTAACCAATTCCGAAACCAAACCTAATCACCCTAATCTGGCTACTTCTGGCCTCCTCCACTCTTATTTTTTAGCCTGGATACCAGGCTAAAAAAACAGTGATTAAAACTCAAGCAACACTGATCAGGCCCCAAAAATCTTGAAGCCTCATTGAAAACGAGTATTTTTATTTCCACGGAAATAAAATCAAGAAGATTAAGCCCAAGAAAATGGCCACCAATGAATACTCATTGGCTGTATTTTGAAATAGTCGCTCTCTAATTTGACTCTGTAACACGCCCAAACCAATATACAAAAAGCCCATTACAAATAAGGCCACATGCCAAGCCGGCAAAGGTAAAAGTGAAAACAAAATTACTAGTTCAATCAATAACAAGGTCAGCAATAAAGAAAAACTCCAGATTGCACGACTAATTAATGGTTCCAGTTTAATCGACCACAAACTCATTAGAATCAGAGGAAAATGAATTAGACCAACTAGGACACCATTGGTGTAAAAAGGCAATTTTAAGGAAAAAATAGCATTGGTGAACAGCATGGAGGTAAAAAGGGTGAAAAACAAGCCTACAGCATGGGCAGCATACAATAACTGAATGGTACGACCTTTGGCAACTGAAAAAATGTTACTGGTAAGAAATAAGCCATACATTCCAACACCAAATAAAGCTAAAATTAAAACTCTAGTCAAAAATGCACTAGGTAGCAAAAAGTAAAATAAAGAAACCGATCCAGCGTACAAGGCAGGGAAAGGCAAAATAGTCAACCATTCATGGGGTTGTAAATCATCAGTCAACGCCCAAGCTGAAACAAAATAAGTAGTAATCATAAAAATAGCAAAAGCCCAATAGCGCCACTCCACTCCAAAATATTGGATTAATAATAATCCCAAACTCAGCAAAGTAGCAGCAAAAACAAATTTTTCTCTTCGGCGCATAAAGTTTTCAATATTTTATTCTAATTAAACCGATTTTCTTCAAGTAGTCCCCTACTCTTTCTCTGGCCATTCTCCTGAACAAAAAACTTCCTCAACATCATCATTTTCTCTCAGTTCATTCATCAAGTTTTGCAAAGCTTTTTGCTGAGCTGAGTCCGCCACTGTCATCGGCATAGTACAAATATAACCACCCTCTGGATTTCTGACAAACATGTAGGCCACTGAGCCAGGAGAACCTACTGAGCCCTGGAATTTATTGAAAATATTTTTGACTTCTGAAGTGGTGCGATTGGCATTATCAGTTACCACCACAGCCAAGAAACCAATTCCGCCTTGACCAAACCCCTCATAAACAATTTCCCGCATTTCCCCGCCAGTGCCTTTGCCCAAACCAGCATTGATGGCTTTGGTGATTTTGTCTTTGGGCAAGTTTTCTGATCTGGCTTTTTCCAAAACAGTGCGCAAAGCTGCATTGAGCTGAGGATCTCCTGATCCCCCTTCTTTGGTAGCTACCCTGATTTGGCGTGACAATTGACCAAAAATCTTGCCTTTGACTGCGTCGGTGGCCGCTTTTTTGTGTTTGATAGTACTCCATTTACTATGACCAGACATAAAATTTCCTTTCTTTAGCCTCTAGAGCGATTGTAGGCGACTAGCCTCCGGTTGACAATATAAGACTGTGCCAGTATTCTTGCACGCGAGGTTTTAAGAGAGATTTAAAAGAAAATAAATTCATGAAAAAATACGCCACACTTGTCCAAGAAGCCATTGCCGCCGCCAAAACTCAGGCTTGGGAAGATGCCATCAAGATCAACGAGCAAATTCTAGAACGCTCAAATAATGATTTGGGAGCACTTAATCGTTTGGGGTTGGCCTATGCTCAATTGGGCAAACCGATCAAAGCCCGACAAGCTTTCAAGGCTGTTTTGGAAAAAGATAAATCCAATTTAATTGCCAAAAAACATTTGGACAATCTAAAAAACAAAAACGGCACTGCTGCTCCTATCTCCAACACTTATTTTATCGAAGAACCAGGCAGAACCAAGATTGCTGAGCTCCATCGTTTGGCACCCAAAAATACCCTTATAAAACTTCGCGTTGGAGAACCTTGCAAACTAGTAAGTAAAAAGAACAAATATTTATCAATTGCAACCGAGAGCGGTAAATATATCGGCGCCCTACCAGACGATCTTTCTTATCGACTCAACAAGCTTATCAAGCGAGGCAATGAATACCAGTGTTTAGTTCATTCTTTTTCTGAAAATAGCTGCAGTGTGCATTTGAGAGAAATAAAGATATCAGCCAAAAATAAACATTTTCAATCTTTCCCAGTCGGCAAATTAAACAATAAAATTATTTCCAGCTTGAATGCAGATGAAGAATTTCTCATAGAGGATGATATTCCAGTCGAGACCGGTGAGCATGAGAATGATCGTAATAAAGAATTTGAAGACACTTTGGAGAAAATTAATAAAGGTGAAGATTACTAAATCCTACCAAACAAGGTCTGTCCCCAACTTTATCACTAGATCAGCTCGATAATAAGAAGTTTCTTGAGCATTTTGCTGTAATACTACCTCGCTGGGCACCAGTTTCAAGATTTTGTTAAATACTTGTTGACAATCATCAGATAAGTCTTCTGCCGAAATTACCGTAGTTTTTTCTATCAAAGTATCGTCACTCGTAGTCCTTATGACTCTAAAATCGTGACTTTCCAGCAAATGCTCAATTCTGCCGGCCAAACCATTTAAAGAAGTAGTATTGACCAAAGCAACAGTGCACAATAACTCTTTGCTGGTGTTTGCTTGCGATAAATTGGAAACAGGTAAGATTACCAAAGGTTGATGAATAGTAATTTCAGAACGTTGGTCCAGAACTAATCCTAACCAACTTAATTTATGTTTTAAAGCAATGTGCGAGCCAGCCAGAAAATTTTTTAGAAAAAAAGTTTTTAGATAAGCAAGTTGATCTAATTGCAAGTGATTGGTATTAACTGGCCATAACTCATCCAGCAAAACACCAGTGGAAAGACTCATAGTGGAACGAATAAAAGAAATATCCTGACCTTCCAATTTTAATAAAGGGTAAACAGCCTGAAAACGATAATTTCCATAACCTCCCAATACTTCCATAGCTAAATCAGAAGGAACGGGATAAACATCCACTTGCAAATTAGTAAAATCAAACTTGATTAAAAACGCCCCACTTTGTTCAACTTGTTCAGTGACAAACAAGACTGTTTCAGAGGTTCGGCCAGTAAAAATATCGGCCCAAGGCAAAGATCTAAAAACTAAGGCAATAAAGAAAACCAGCACAATTAATAAACTCAAACCGGTTGTCCAACGAATAAAACGACTAGTAGAAGTTTTTTTCTTGTTATGGCCAATCCCAGAACGAGGATTCTTATGCTTGGGTTTCAAACCAATGAAATCTTTCACTAGTGCATTATGCAGAAAATATAGGGAAAGTGTAAAGCAGAGCTATTTTTATTTTTGCTCATCGCCTATCGCAAAGCGTGCAAATCGACTGACTTCGATTTTTTCACCGATTTTGCCACTGAGTGACTTAATCAATTTTCCGATAGTTTGGCTGGCATCACGAATAAATTCTTGATCCAAAAGCTCTTTTACATCAGCAGGATTCATGGCAGAAACTTGCATGGCAATTTCACGACCTAAATCTCGAAATTCTTGATTCTGAGCCACAAAATCTGTTTCGCAAACCAACTCAACAAGACTGGCTACTTGCCCATTATTGTGAACATAATTGGCAATAAAACCAGCTTTTGTTTCTCGGTCAACGGTCTTCTCTGCTCTGGCCAAACCTTTTTCTTCGACCAATTGTTTAGCTTTGGCAAAATCACCTTGAGCTTCTTCCAAAGCTTTTTTGGCATCCATCACCCGAGCACCTGTTTCTGTGCGTAATTTTTTGAGATCATCCATAGAAAATGACATACTGACTCCTATTTTATTATTAATTATTTGCGGGTTTTTTGGTAGCTTTTTTTCCTTGCAAATAAGCTTCTGTCAATTGTTTGAGTACCAACAAAATACTACTGACTGCATCATCATTACCAGGAATGGGCAACATAATTTGATCTGGATCAGTATTTGAATCAATAAGAGCAACTATGGGTACTCCCACTTTTTGCGCTTCAGCTACAGCAATTTTTTCTCTCTTGGGGTCAATCACTACTAAACAATCTGGAGTGCCTTTTAGACCTTTGACTCCCTCAAAAAAACGAGCCAGTCTCCCCTGCTCTTTTTCTAACTGAACACGTTCAAATTTGGTGTAACCATCAAACTTACCAGCTTCCAAACCTTCATCAATTTCGTTCATACGACGCACTGATTTACTAATTTGATCCCAGTTGGTAAGTAGCCCACCCATCCAGCGCTGAGCAATAAAAAAAGCGCCCGCTTGCTCAGCAGTTTCTCGAACTGATTCGCGAATTTGACGTTTGGTACCCACAAAAATTACTTTTTTTCCATTTTTACCTAGATCAAAAAGATAGTTGTAAGCTTTGGTGAGTTGTGCTGCTGTTTTAGCCAAATCAAAAATATGCATACCATCTTTTTCGGTATAAATAAATTCCTTCATTTTGGGATGCCATTTGGCACTAGCATGGCCAAAATGCATGCCAGCCTCGAGTAATTCTCGAAGATCATACTCAGGTGCTTGTTGTGGAAGTTTGTTTAGATCAGTCATATTTTTTGTCCTTATTTTCTCACTTTCTTTAGCGAGAGCGCTTCATTCACCAAATTGCAGGACGCTTAAAGTGAATTAGCGAAAGTAACTAATAATAAACGGAATTATACTTGATAGTCTGGATTTTGGCAAAACAGAAATTGGTTCTTATAAAGACGTAATGATCAACCAGTATGCTGATTGCATTATTTTTTCTTTACTAGAATTAGTAATACTGGTTTTACTTCCTTTTTGTTGTTCCAAACCGATGGGCTTTTTAAATATTAGAGTCCAAAAGGTTTCGTCTTCATCAGCAATCAACTCCAAACTGCCACCATGTTTTTCAACCAAAGCTTGAATCGATTCGAAATTAAGATCAGGAGTAAACTGTTTTAATTCTTGTTTTAACAATTCACCAAGATCACCAAGATCAACAACACCACGCTCCTTAGTTGGTCGTGAATGAAAAAAACTACCGCCGGTCGATAAGACTTCTGCTATATTCATAGGTCTGGAATAGCGGGTATTATAACATATCTAGTAACTCGATGGTATTTTCCAGCAAACAAATCACTGTCATTGGCCCTACTCCGCCTGGTACTGGAGTAACCGCCTTGGCTTTATTCAAGACGCTAGTCAAATCTACATCTCCCTGTGGTTCGCCCACATCAATGATGACAGCTCCAGTTTTAATCAATGCACCGGTTACGAGTTTTCTTCGGCCAGTGGCGCTGATGATTAGATCGGCATCAGTTAAAAAAACTTTTTGTTCTATTCTTTTGCTTAATTCCTGTGAACCAATCATTTCTACTAATAATTTTTTTGAGTTAAGTAATGCAAATAACGGTTGACCCAACAAATCTGACTTGCCCAAAATGATTGTTTTTAATTGCTGATTTTTAAGGTAAGCAAATAAATCTTCAGTGGCAAAAGCTTCTTTGGCAAGTTCAATAACAGCTTTGCAGGTGGCTGGCAAAACTTTGTTTTTTATCTGCCAAGTGCCTGATTGAATGGCTGTTAAAGTTGAGGGATGCAGACCATCAACATCTTTGACTGGATTAATGGCAGAAGTTAGTTGCTTCCACCAGGCGGAAAACTCTCGTTTTCCTTGTTCCAATTCAAGCTTACGAGTAACGATCCATAAGTTGCGCCAAGGTTTTTGGACGATGATTCCAGTCACTTTTGCATCTCTGCCAAGCTCTTCAATCTTACTAGCAACTTGCTGAACCGAGTCATTGAGTGAATATGAAAAAATTTGATAATTAATACCCAGACTTTGCGCCATTTCTCGTTTGAGTTTGGTGTACAACACGCTACCAGAATCTTCGACAAATAAGATTGCTGCCACACTTGGTTTTTTGCCCTGAGCAAGTAGTTCTTTAACTCGAGGAGCGAGGGCTAAACGGTGTTGCTCGGCTAATTGAAAGCCATCAATAATTTGGGTTTGCACTAGCTTATTTTACCAGGCTTTTGATGCGACGAATATTTTCTGCGTCTGGACCATTGCCATCTATGCCAGGTACTTCGGTAATAATTGGTAGTAGAGTCAGGCGCTGATCATGTAAAAATTGTTTCAAATCTGCTCGAGGAATTTCACCGTCACCAATATTGGCGTGCCTATCTCGACCGGAATTGAGTGCATCTTTACTGTCATTAATATGAATGCATTTAAGAGCTGGAAATAAATTGAGTTTTTTTATGACTGTCAAAGCGTCTGTTTGTTGATTAATTCCGGCCAAAGTGTAGCCAGCAGCAAAAGCATGACAAGTATCAAAGCACCAACCTAATCTGGGAGAATGAACTTTTGCCAAAATCCAAGCTATTTCTTCCAATTGACCACCAACTTTACCGTTGTGGGCGGCGGCGTTTTCAATTAACAAATGAGAATTTTTGGGGGTGTCTGCCAAAATATCTTTGATGGATCTGGCAACTGACTCCCGCGCCGCCGCAAAACCTCTTCCCTGATGACTGCCCAGATGTACAACTACTCCCGCACCACCGATGTGCGCATCAAATTGGAGATCATGTTTGAGAGCGGAAACAGATTTCTCCACCAATTCTGGGTTTTCAGAAGCCAAGTTTACCAAGTACAACGCGTGAGTAAAAATCGGGGTAACGTCGTATTTTTCTTGAGCCTGTTTTACTGCTCGCGCATCAATTTTCTCAAGAGGCGTGCGACGCCACATCCTGGGACTACCAGAAAAAACTTGGAGCGTGTTTGCGCCAATCCCATGCGCTCGCTCCACAGCCTTTTCTACTCCCCCACTAGTCGATAAATGAGCTCCAATTCTGCGTATGTTTGGCATTTGTTTTAAATTTGTTATTTACTTACCCCAAGTAAACAAGGGATATTTACTAGCCATAGTCTCTACTTCGCGACGAATGGCCAATAAGTTTTTATTTTGCAAAGCCTTGGCTCGAAAAGTCTTGATGAAAGTTCGTCTCTCGGTTTTGTCGCTTGGCAATACTTCATCTTTGACTTCTTCTACGACTCTAGCAATCCAATCAGCAATCTGTTTCATTTCTGCTTCTTTCATCCCTCTAGTAGTTACCATCGGTGTGCCCAGACGAACTCCAGACGGATAAAATGGTGAAACCGGTTCATGAGGAATGGTGTTGCGATTGGCATACATGCCTGCCACGTCCATAGCAAAAGCCACTTGCAGACCCATGCCTTTACTGTAATTGGTCAAATCAATCAACATTAAATGAGTCTCTGTGCCATTGCCAACTAGTTTAAGTCCTCTATCCTGCAAGGCTTTAGCCAAAGTATCGGCGTTTTTCCTGATTTGTTGACCATATTTTTTGAACTCAGGCTTCATTGCCTCTGCTGCAGCAACGGCAATTCCAGCAGTAGTAGCATTGTGCGGACCTCCCTGCAAAGCTGGAAAAACAGCTTGATCGATTTTCTCGGCCAATTTTGGATCTCTATCCAAACCTCGCTGAGTCACCAAAATCATGGCGCCACGTGGCCCACGAAAAGTCTTGTGGGTGGTACTCATGATCAAATCAACATGTGGCACGGGAGAAGGATGCTCTCCAGTCACTACTAGACCAGTCACATGAGAAATGTCCGCTAATACCCAAGCTCCAACTTCGTCAGCAATTTTTCGAAAACGCTCAAAGTCCATTACAAATGGATAGGCAGTGTTGCCAATGATCATCAACTTAGGCCGATGTTTACTGGCCAATTCATGCACTTGATCAAAATCAATTCGGTCATTCTTATCCAGACCATATTGCACCGAGTTAAAGTATTTACCAGAAAACGTTACTTTGGGATGACCGTGGGTCAAATGTCCCCCACCAGACAACGCCAAACCCATCATCGTATCCCCGGTTTCCAGCAAAGCAAACTGCACCGCGCTATTGGCTGGCGAACCAGAATAAGGCTGTACGTTGGCGTGAGGTACATTAAACAATTTTTTAATTCGTTCCTGAGCTAAAAGCTCAATCTCGTCAATTATTTGATTGCCTTCATAATAACGACGGCGAGGATAGCCCTCGGCATATTTACTAGAAAGCGAGCTGGATAATACTGATGAAACCTCTGGAGAAATATGATTTTCAGAAGGAATAAGGCCAATCATTTTTTTCTGGCGCGCTTCTTCTTTTTCGATTAATTTAAAAACTTGATCTTTGTTCATAACTTTCCTTTACTATAAATGAAAATACCGTAGAAAAAAGGTTCAGCCTTCGGCAGTTGAACAAGATTGGAGAAAATTGATAGAAGTTTTAATCATTGTTAACGCGATATTCCCAATAAAAATCAATGTCCTCTGAATCAAAACCTATTGCTATAAAACGATCTCTAATCTCTGATTCAGGAATACCTTTGGCTTGCCAATTTTGATCAAGTTCCTTCATGGTTTCAAAAGATTCATAAGCAAAAATAATCCAAGCACTTGTAGTTTCAGCCCAATAATTTATTTCTGCACTAGAACTGGGTTTTGAAAATAAAACAGCTGATAAAATTTTATCTATTCCCAGTTTGCGCAAATATTGTTCAACAGCCTGCAATTGATGGCCTGTATCTGTTAAGTCATCGACTACCAATACACTTTTCCCACTTAATTCTTGTTCCAATTCTGGACTTAATTCCTGGTAAATATTAACCGAACCTCCCTGTCCAATTCCTTTATAAGAGCGCGCTCCTACGTTGACTGTTTCTTGTAAACCAGTTGGTTGTAAGTAACCAAATAAACTGCGAGCCACGGTCCAACCACCTTTACCCATTGCTACCAGATAATCAATTGAACCATTATTGGCCAAATCGGCCAAAATCTTCCTGGCTAGTTCGCGAGTCAGTGCAGTTAACTGTTTTTCACTAACAAAAATGTATTTAACTTTCTCTTCTGGAAAAGAAATCTCTTTGAAATTCATAACGAATTATAACCGATCAGGCAAGTTTTATTAAACATCAATCATCAAAAAAAATGGAAATGACATAATTTTGAATAATTGGATAATAGATAATCTTGATAGATAATCTGGCAAAAACGTAAGCACGAAATAATTATTGCAAAAACGTGAGCACTAAGTTGAGCTCAGGAGCCAATTTTGCTTCAAATCGCTGGCGAGCATTTGTTCTGGGATGATTGAATTCCAAGACTTGAGCGTGTAAAAAATGGCGCGGACACCAAAGGGGGTCCAGTTTGGCGCGTTTTCGGCCAATATACTTGGTGTCCCCTACCAATGGATGTTGCTCATGAGCTAAATGCACACGAATTTGATGAGTCCTGCCGGTCTTGGGCAAACAGCGAACCAAGGAAAAACCCTGTTCATAAAATCGTTGATTTTTTTTCAACTCCGCCACTCTCTCCCCTAGTCTCTCTTCCAATTTGGACCAATTAAAATCAGTAAAAACTTGTTCTACTTGATATTGAGTAATTGCTGGCCGACCAGTGATAGTAACCGTAAATTTTTGTCGATCAGTGTGTGAGCGACCCAATGGAGAAGTAAGTGTCCCCTGCTCTACTCGAAATTTGCCATGAGTTAATGCTAAATATTCTTTTTGCACTAATTTTTGGCGAAATTGGGCTAGCAGATTGATCAAACTGCCTGGATGTTTGGCAAAAAGCATTGCTCCGCTGGTATCTTTGTCCAGCCGATGCACCATTCCCTGTCGCTGAGCATAAATCTCCTCTGGGCTACCATATTCATCAGAAAAATCTTCTGGCAATTGTTTGGACCAACCAGTGAGTATTTTTTGAGTTTTTTGACGATCAATAAACCAATCTTGCAAAGTCTCTCCCACAACAGAAGTAGCACGATTGACCACTACTCCACCGGGTTTATTAATTACCATTAAATCTTCATCTTCAAATAGTATTTCTGGTTTAGGGAAGGATTTCTTCATGTGATCTCTCAAAACGTTTTCTAAAAGCATTGGGAAGTAATGGTTTGTCCGAACGACGCAATAATAATTGCACACCAAAAAATACACCAAATAAATAAAACCAAATATCTACTGCTAAATTACCCAGGAAAAACTCGGGCAGGCGGAACAAAAGCATCAATGCTGAAAAAAGAGAAAAGAAAATAATAAAAGTGCTAATCATGAATCCTGCTCGGGCCGATTTTCTACCCATGCGATACCAATCAAAAATACGATAGCGACTTTCTACCCAAACTAAATAAATAAAAAGTAACAAATAAAAACCGGTAAAATAAAGTTGAACCGGATGAGTTTTTTCAATAGACCCTGGAAAAACTATACCCACCCACCAATTGGTAAATTTTCCACGCCCAGCACCAGTCAGAAAATCTGCCAACGAATTAAAAATCAACCAAAGTGACAATGAAAGCGACCAAAAATCTAGAACCTCAAAAACATCCCATTTTTTGCGTTTGGCAAATCGATACAGAAATAAAGTAGAGACTAGTAAAAAAAATAAGTCCTGACTTCCAGGCTTATTCGTCAAATTCAACCAATTAAATAAATTCCAACCAAATTGATCAAAATGCAATAAAATAAAACCCAATCTTGCTCCAATCGCTCCCATTAAAAACGATAATAAAAAACCATCAAACAATTGTAGTTCTGAATAATGCTCTTCTTTGCCTCGCCTCCAAAACGCAAAACCACTGACAAAAAATCCCACTAATAACAATACCCAAGCTGAAGGCAGACTGATTGAGCTAAAAGAAAATAAAATCGGCCACATCTTACTTAGTATATAATGCTTTTCATGCTTTCTGTATCGCATGCAGTGACTGGAGCTTTCATTGCTGCCAAACTGCCCCATCCAGCACTTTATGTTCCCCTAATTTTGGCCTCTCATTATTTAGAAGATTGGATTCCTCATTGGGACGTAGGTACGGGTCTATCAAATGGCACTAGAAAACGAAGCACCGCTTTTATTTTGGAAATTTTTGATCTAGCTATTGCGCTGGGCTTGGTTTATTTATTTTGGCAAGCGGGCCAAAGCGAACTCAATCTTCACGTCTGGGCAGGAACATTTTTATCACTCGTTCCAGATTTTATGGAAGCTCCTCGCAATTTTCTGCGCTGGGAACCCCGATTTTTACACAAAATTAATCAATTCCATGGTTTTTTTCATCACTCCATTCCCGATTTTTTACTGGGACTGGCTCCACAAATAGTCTTGCTGATAATTGTCGGCTGGTTAATCTAGTATTTTAGGTAATCGATCAACTTGGAATTTTCAAAAATTTATTTGAAACTGAGCTAATGTTGGAATGTCTATTCCGCCTTTGTATACCACTCTTGCTTTATATTTTACTGCCAAATTGATCAAGTCTTCATCGCTGTCAAGTAGAAATAGAGTCACAGGAATACTCAATTTCTGTGCAAATTTCAAAAACCGTTCATATTCATCAAGTCCATAATCACCATCAAAAATACTGATAATAATGTGACCATAAAAAGGGCTTGATTGTTTTGATCCTGATTTTCTCCGCATTGATAACTCCAACATTACAAAAGCCTCATTAATACTACCCACATCATTGACTACAACTTCTTGACCAGATCTTTTTTCAATTTGAAATGCCAAAAGGGTACGTATAAAAGAATCATTATCTATCAATAAAATTCTTGGAAGTTGAGAAAGATTCTCTTGCTGAGAATTATTTTCCTCTGGAAAAAACCGTTCATTTCCAGAAGTTTTTTCTTTTAAACCCATGATGCTTATTTGTTAATATTTATTTACTAATATTTATTTACTAATATTTATTTGTGCCGAGAGAGGGAATCGAACCCTCACGAAGTTGCCTTCATAGGTTTTTGAGACCTACGCGTCTACCAATTCCGCCACCTCGGCTAATCATCAACTGAGCTCGTAATCAATTATTAATCAGCCCAGAAGAGTATTCTAACCCAACTTGCAATTTTGCTCAAACTCAGGGATCATTTAATTGATGGAAGTATTGAGAGAAATTCTACAAAAAGCCTTTGCCGTTGATAGCATCTGGTCCGTAGTTACCAGAGGTGCTATCTGGCTTGGTATTGCCTTGGTTATTATCGTCAGCATGGACAAACCAAATCCTGATCAATCTTTAAAAGATCTCAAGTCCAACTTGGGTTTTTTTCTAATGTTTATTCTTTTAACCAGTGGCTTGATTTATTTACTTTTTGGTTTTACTGCTGTTTAGCTTTTTCCATACCATAAAAACGCACCCGATCACCACGGAAAAATAACTCTATTTCGCCCAAAGCTCCATTACGGTGTTTAGCGATTTTGAGGGAAACTTGTTCGCGAATTTCATCATCGCGATGATAAAGGAACATTACTACATCAGCATCTTGCTCAATAGAGCCTGATTCTCGCAAATCAGATAATTGTGGTGACTTTTCTCCCCTACTCTCGATTGCCCGAGATAATTGAGAAAGCGCCAAAACCGGCATTCGTAATTCTCTGGCAATGTTTTTTAAACCTTGAGAAATTTCTGCCACTTCTTGCACTCGATTATCTTGTGTCCGACCGTGAGCTAACTGTAAATAATCGACGATCAGAAGATCAATATCATGTTCTGTCGTCAATTTACGAGCTTTGGTGCGCATTTCATAAATACTCATACCAGGAGTATCATCTACAAAAATCTGAGCTTCAGCCAAAACTCCCATCGCGTCAGATAACTTTAAAAAATCTTGTTGGTCTAACCGACCAGTTTTTAATTTCCAAGCATCAATGTCTGCCTGAGAAACCAGTAAACGATCAACCAACTCTTCTTTGCTCATTTCTAGAGAGAAAAAACCAATTTTTTTCTTTGCTAAAATTGCAGCGTTATGGGCAATATTCAAAGCAAAGGCCGTCTTACCCATGCCGGGGCGGGCAGCGAGAATGATTAAATTGGACTTTTGCAAACCAGCTAACATCCGATCTACATCATCAAAACCAGTGGTCACACCACGCAGCTGCCCGCCAGATTTTTGCAATTCATCAATCCGATCAAAACTCTCCACTAAAGTATCTTTTAGAGGAATAAAAGAGCGATCATCTTGAATTTGAGCAACTGACAAAACTCGCTGTTCAGCCAAATCCAAAATATCTTTGACATCCTTGCCTTCGTCAAAAGCCAAATCACTTATTTCGGCAGATAAACTAATCAATGTTCTTTTGATATATTTTTCTCTGACCAAACGAGCGTAATTGGTAACGTTGGCTGCCGTAGATAATAAATTGGATAATTCAGTTAAACCGGCCGAACCACCAGCTTTGGAGAGTAATTTATTTTTCTTTAATTGTGCTGTCAAAGTAACGACATCAATCGGTTCGCGCTTTTCGTATAAATTCAACATGGCAGTAAAAATAATTTGATGAGCTGGATTGTAAAAACTATCTTCATTCAAAAACTCAGTAGCCTTTACAATGGCATCGGAATCAATTAGCGCAGCTGCCAATACTGAGCGCTCTGCATCAAGATCATGGGGCGGTAATTTTGCCTTCATAATTTAGTCGTCACTTTATCTGTTTGGGGCAGGAGAGTCAAATGAAAAAAACTTGCCAAAATCTTATTGATTTTTTTTAAGTTTTTTCTAGAACTACTACTTCAATTTCCTCTGGCAAACGATCACCTTCTAGTTTTAATTTATCTACAGTGGTTACACTATCAGCACCAAATTCTTTCAAAAAGCTCTCTACTCCCTGTAATTCACCAAAAGTTTTTTGATCGTGAGCTTGCGTATTGTAGTGCATGGGAATAACAAAACTGGGCTCAATTGCTCTGGTGACCATCACTGCTTGTTTGGCATTAATCGTAAATACTCCTCCTACTGGCACCAACAATACATCAACATTACCAATGTCACTAATTTCTTTCTCAGTCAATTCATGACTTAAATCTCCCAAATGACAAACGCGAATACCATCAACAACGATCGTAAAAATAGAGTTTAATCCACGTTCTGCTCCCATTACTTCATCATGATAAGACTTTACGCCAAAAACAGAAATACCGCCTATCTCATATTCACCCAATTGATTAATGATAAATGGTCTTTGACGGCGAGCAGTTCCACTTACTCTATTTACTTGATTGTGATCTTTATGATCATGAGAAACAGTAATAATATCAGCACTCAAACTGGGAAGTGAAAAGCCCACGCTGTCGTCATAGGGATCCGTTACTACTGCACCATTTTTACCGCGCAATTTAAAACAAGAATGTCCGTGATAAGTGATCGTCATAAAGTAATGATATCATTCTAGGCAAATCATTTATAATACGAGTATTGTTTTGCAAAGAAATGCAGTGTATCTTTTAGTTTCTAAACAAATCAAAGAGATATACTTGTCAAGCATATGAAAAAAGAAACTATTATCGCTGTTTTGATTGGACTATCTCTGGGTTTATTTATTACCTATGGTGTTTATCAAGCTAGAACCAATATCTCCAGACGTAGTAACGAACCCAAGCTAGCCATGACAGAACCTACCGAAGATTTTGCTGGTGAATTAATTTTGAATAGTCCTTTAGACGAAAGTGTTCAAACAGATGATTCAGTCATCGTTTCCGGCACTACTCTACCCAATAGTTTCGTGGTAATTTTTGTCGGCAATGAAGAAACCATTACTACCTCAGATAATTCTGGTAATTTTTCCGTAGAAGTGTCATTGGAAGAAGGCCCCAATATTATTACGGTCTATGTGATTGATGAAGATGGTCAAACATTATCAGTGGAAAAAACCGTTACGACTTCTGATGAAACTTTTGAGGAAGACACTGTTTCTGAACCTAGTGAGAATTAAAAATAAATAACAAATGAAAAAACTTTTTAACAAAATCATCACCCTGCTCGTTATTTCTATCATTTTTATTACCAGCGTGAGCACTCCAATTCTCAGAGCTCAAGAAGCAGAAACTGATGAAAAAGAAGCCGAGACTCCCTCAGAAACTACCAATACTCTACGAGAGAGAATTGAAAAAATCGTGGAGCAACAAAAAGAAAAAGTTGAGTCTGTGCTGGGTGAATTTCCCAATCAGTTAAGAGGTTTTGTGGGTCAAGTGGTGAGAGTTTCAGAAACTACTCTCACTCTGGAAAACAGAGGAGTATCTAGAATCGTGCCTTTGGATGAAACGGTTATTCTCATGCAAAACGGAAAAGAAATGGCTGCTGATAGAATCGAGATTGACAGTTGGGCGTTTGTCCTGGGAAAAATGGAAAATGACTCTTTGGTAACCAAAAAAATCTCCTTTTCTGCTAATTCATTATTGCCAAATCCTCACATTGTTTATTTGGGCTCAATAAAAGACATCACTGCTAGAAAACTAGATTTTCAATCTCGTGGTCAAGAAAAAATCATTTCTGGTACTTTGAATACTAATACCAAATATCAGGACAGCGAAGGAGACACTATAAAATCATCAGAATTTGTAGAAGATGATCAAGTTTTGCTAGTTGGCTATCAAGATGAAAACGAGGTAATCATCACCGTGATGCGTGCTTTGGCTCCTTTGAATTAAAACAAATAATGACTCAGGCTTCTCTTTATCAAAAACGATTGGCTTATGTTGCTCAACAACTTAAAGCTGAAGAAGCGGCTCTCATCTCCAAACCCACTGATATTTTTTATTTAACTGGTTTTCCTCAGCTAACCCCCACAGAAAGAGAAGCTTTTTTATTGATCAAGCCTAAACAAGCTATTCTATTTCAACACAGTTTCTCTCCTACCCTGCCAGACAAACCCTGGCTAAAAAGCATCACAAAAAACAATTTTTCAGAAATTGCTCTCTGGCTTACTAATGTGGAAAAACTACTGATTGATGAATCTACTTTAACCGTCAGTGAATTTAGACAGCTAAAACAAAACACCAATCTTTTTCTCTCTTTGCTCGATCAAAAATGGTTTTGGCAACTTAGAATGATTAAAGATGAGTATGAAATTGATCTTCTTAAACAAGCTGGTTTGATTGCCACCAAGGTTTTTTGCAAAATCATAAGAGAGCTCAAAACTGGTTTGACTGAACAAGCAGTTGCTCAACAAATCACCACACTAATATCTGCAGAAAAAACCATGGGCTTAGCTTTTCCCACTATTGTGGCATTTGGAAAAAATGGAGCAATGCCTCATTACCAACCTCAAAATATCAAACTCAAACCAGAGACACCCATTCTGATTGATTTTGGAGTCAATTTTGAAAATTATTATTCTGATATGAGCAGAACAATTTGGTTTGGCAAACAGCCTAGTGCCAAATTTCTAAAGGCAGAAAAAGCCGTCAAGAAAGCTCACCAGCAAGTTTTAGCCAAACTCACTACTGCAAACTTGGATTTAAAAAACAAAAAAACAGATTTGAAAAATTCAGAAGAAAACACGACCAAAAGTACAACTAAAATAGAACTTACTGCCAAAGATCTAGATCAGGCGGCTCGTGGGGAAATTGCCCAACGAGGGTTTGCCGATCAATTTATCCATACTACCGGCCACGGTCTGGGTCTAGAAATCCACGAGCCGCCCTCCCTCTCTTGGCAAGATCACACTCCCATTAAACCCAACATGGTTTTTACCATTGAGCCAGGAATTTATTTCCCAGGTGAGTTTGGTTATCGACATGAAGATACCGTGCTGATGACGGATCAAGGTGTTAAAATCTTGACTGTCACTTAAGCTCAATCACTTTTGACTCATAAATTTGAAATAATTAATTAAAGACTGATCATGACCATTCGCCCCCTCACCATCACTGACGCCTCAATCTATCAAACCTTGCGTCTCAAAGCTCTCAAAACCAATCCAGAAAGCTATTTGGCCACTTGGGAAACTGAGCAGAACAAGTCTACCGAAGCTTTTGCTTGGGAAATCCGCTATGCCACTTCATCTCCCATCAACGGGTATTACGGTATTTTCCTTGAGAATCAATTGATCGGTTATACTCAACTAGAGCAACTTTCCTTACCCAAACAGCAACATACTGCTTATCTTTTTAATCTCTATGTTGACCCAGACTATCGTGGCCAAGGTTATGCTAGCAAATTATTTGACTATTTAAGTAAATTGGCCAAAGAAAAAGCTCAAGTTGAACGAATTTTTATTACTTGCAACCGAAAAAATACGGCTGCTCAGAAACTTTATCAAAAACTTGGGTTTACTCAATATGGCGTCAAGGAAAAAAGCGTTAAATGGCAGGGTGAATATGATGATGAAGTGGAAATGGTCAAAAAACTATAATACTCCTGATTCAAGCTTGGTAATTCTCTCCCCATGATTTTCTAATTGATCAGAATGCTCAGACTGACGATAACCACCAATAATTTGTTCTTCTCTAATAGTTTTTAATTCAAATATCACCTCATCAAATTTTTCTAAAAAAAGAACTCTAATCTTATCTTCCAGCTCAATAAACCGATCACTCATTTCCTGTTTGGTAATGAAAGTTTTGGCAAGTTTAATGATTTCTTTATCAGTAATCATATTGACATTATGGTAGGCAATCCTAACACAAAGCGTAACATCGACTACTTTTCCAAACAAGAAGATTTTTATCTTGATTTATCAAATATTTTCTTGAGTACAGTGTGACAAGTGGACCGTGGGAGAATCGAACTCCCGATCTTTGCAATGCGAATGCAACGCTCTACCAACTGAGCTAACGGCCCTTTGAGCTTTACTATTTTAGCACTCCCAGCCTTGATACTCCCAACTAATAATCAAGCAATAAGTTTGGCTTGACAAAATTCTCCAAGCAATAAGTTTGGCTTGACGAGGCTCTCTAAGTGTTATAGGATACCCTTTATATGCAACAACTACAGATGTGCTCAGTCGCTCATCATACCCTGTCTTAAGCGGGGTTGTGGTTGTCGTATTTAAAAAATGGAAACCAATCCCGCTTTAAGCGGGTTTTTTGGTGCTAAAAAACGTATAATCAAGAAAGGAAAATAAAATGTCAAACAAAAAACAAGAACTACAAACACTCAAGGGTTTTCGCGATCTGATGCCAGCAGAAAAACGTGCTAGGGATTTTGTGAGCGAAAAACTGCGAGAAACTTTTATCAATTTTGGGTTTTCACCTCTGGAAACACCTACTCTGGAGTATGCCTCACTACTACTAAATAAGTATGGTCAGGAAGCTGATAAATTGATCTACACCTTTGAAGATCGTGGAGGGCGCCGAGTTGGCTTGCGTTACGATCAGACTGTGCCTACCGCCAGAGTATTAGCTCAATACCAGAGTAAACTACCTCAATATTTTCGTCGCTATCAAATTCAAAATGTTTTTCGAGCTGATAAACCTCAACAAGGACGATTTAGAGAATTTACTCAGTGTGACATTGATATTTTTGGCAGCACTTCTCCCCTGGTGGATGCCGAGATCATTGCTTGTTCATACCAAGCTTTCCGCAATGTTGGCTTCACCCAAATTGAACTGAAAATCAATGATCGCCAAACTCTACTTACTACATTGCAACCATTTGCAACTAAGCGAGTTGACGTCTTTTCTATTATTCAAAGCATTGATAAATTAGATAAACAATCACCCGAACAAGTTACGAAAGAACTGGTGGCCAAAGGCTTGTCAAAAACCCAAGCTGATCAAATTTTAGTCAGTATCAAAAAAGCTGAAAAATCAATAAATTTAAAAGAAATTGAACAAAATTTGTTTGCTTTAGGAGTACCCAAAAAATCCGTCATCTTCGCCCCCGCTCTAGCTCGTGGTTTGGACTATTACACTGGCATGATTTTTGAAATAGTAATTCCTGAATATGGCGCTGGCTCTTGTGGTGGCGGTGGTCGCTATGACAATCTTATTGCTGATCTGGGAGGACCCAATATTCCTGCTACCGGAGTAGCTTTTGGTTTTGATCGCATGATAGAAGCAGCCACCCAGCTTGGTTTGATTCCGACTACAGGCGGACCTCAGGTATTGGCCAGCATGCTGAGTAAAAAAACTAGCATCGAAACTCTGAAAGCAGTCAATCAACTCCGAGAACAAGGTATTTCCGTGGAGATTTATCCCGTCTTTGATAAACTGGGTAAACAACTCAAGTATGCCAATCAAAATAACATCCCTTGGGTCTTGATTGTTGGAGAGGATGAAGTCAAAAATAATCAAATATCGCTCAAAAACATGGCAAGTGGTGAGCAACAAACCATTTCCCCTGAAAAAAGCGGTCAAGTCTTAGCGTAAATAAAAAGCTATGCTATAATCACGCCTCTATGAAAGCTAATCTACATCCTCAGTGGCATCATGACACCTCAGTCACTTGCAGCTGTGGAAATACCTTCACTACCGGCTCGACACAAAAAACCATTCAAGTGGATATTTGTAGTGCTTGTCATCCCTTTTTTACTGGCGAAATGAGATTCGTAGATCGTCAGGGTCGAGTAGATAAATTTATGGCCAAAGTTAAACAAGCTCAAGCTCAACAAGATCAAGTCCGTAAAAAAGTGGCAAAAAAACAGGCTGAAGAAGCCAAGTCCTATCAACAAATTCTCCAAGAACAAAAAGCTGTTCTCAAACAGAGCAAAACAGCCGAAGTTACTACTGCAAATTAGCTTCTCAAACACTGGTCTTTCCCTACTTCAGGGCAGTCTTTTGACGACCAGACAGGTATAATAGCCACAAACTTTATGCAAAATCCTTTTGTTTCTCAAATTGCTCAACTAGAGGAAAAAATTGCACAAAATGAGCAATTACTCAATGATCCAATCCTTGGTGAACTGGCCAAGCAAGAGCTGGAAAGTTTACAAACTCAAAAACAAATGCTGGAAGATGCTGCCAGTGAAATAACCCAAGCTCATCAAGAATCCAAAGGTGGCGTCAGTGATCTTACCAAATCCAATGCTATTTTAGAAATTAGAGCTGGGGCTGGAGGTGATGAAGCTAAAATCTGGGCCAATGATCTGTTGCGCATGTATGTTCGCTTCACTGAGTTGACAAACTTTAAACTAGAATATCTGGATGATTTGGTTATCAAACTTAAAGGCAAAACAGAGCTAAATAATGAGGTTTTTTATCCCTTTGAGCTATTTAAATATGAGTCAGGCGTTCATCGCGTTCAACGGGTGCCAGTGACTGAATCGCAAGGCAGAATTCATACTTCTACCGCCTCAGTAGCTATCTTGCCAGAAATTCATCAATCAGCCGTAGAAATCCGTGATGAAGACCTTACTTGGCAGTTTATGCGTGCCGGTGGCGCTGGCGGACAATCGGTCAATAAAACCAGCAGTGCCGTTCGCCTTACTCATGAACCAAGTGGCCTAGTGGTTACTTCTAGTAGAGAACGAAAACAGGCTCAAAATAGACAAATAGCCTTGGAGCTTTTGCGCGCGCAACTTTGGGAGATTGAGGAAGAAAAGAAAGCCACCAAATTGGGAGCAGCCAGAAGTGTAATTGGTCGCGCCATGCGCGCCGAGAAAATTCGCACCTACAACTATCCGCAAAACCGCGTGACCGATCATCGCATCAATGTTTCCTGGCACAACCTAGAAAACATCATCAATGGCGATTTGACCAAAATGCTACTGGAAATTCGCGAAAAACTCACTGCCGAAACTGATCAAACTGAATAATACTTGAATAACCAGAGAATTATCATATAATATTTCTTCTTGCTACTTATTAGCAGAAATAAATATGACTGAAAAATTATCCACTGCAATAAATTCAGAGTCTTTATATGAAAAACAGCTTCAAATTTTAGAAGATATTCTTGAAGGAAATAATTCTAGAAGTCTTAAGGAAGCCATTACTCATTGTGAAGCTGCCGCTCAAGAATTTAAAAAAATTGGTTCTGACGAAAAAGCTGAGGAGTTCACTCTCAAAGCAGAACAATTTAAAAACAGACTCCAACAAGGTTCCCGAGCTAATTCATAAAAACTTGTAATTTTACAAAAAAAGGAAGATGCAGGCTTCCTTTATTTTAGTCGTTTCTGATCAAGATTGAAACGTTTTCCTGAGGATACTCTAGGAAAGTGCGGGTGATTTCTAGATAATGGGAACCAATATCCCAAGCACCACCGCTACTTCCAACATACTCAAGCTTGGTTTCTTTTCTCACTGTCAAATCCGTTATTTGACAATTTGAAAACTTGGCTAGAATTTGCTCTCTGGCTTCTTGCTCTGTAGGAAGCTTTTGTTCAGAAAACACTGTTATAGTGATGAGCAAAACCAAGAGTAAAACTGCCAGCAACACAACTAAGATCCCAATTTCATAAACATTCATAATCTTCTCCTTACTAGTAGATTGATTGGCGAAGCCTGCATCTTCTCTGTAAAAGAGCGAACTGATCCGAAGCTTTTTCGGTAGTTCACTAGAGCCAAAAACCAATGGTTTCGTGCTCTCTGAAAGAAAATTTTCCTTGAAGACAACAAAAAACCTGGTTTCCCAGGGTTTTACAAATACATAAAAACTACCCTGGGAATTATCTCCAAGGTCGCCAACAATGATTGATGATTAAAAAGCTAATTAACATTTTTAAATTTTCCTTTTTGTAATTCTCTAGAACCACGAGTCACTGTTGCTATTCCCACTCCCAAATCAGTTGCTATTTCCCGCTGAGACACTCCCCGCTTGAGTTGTTTGACTATTTGTAAACGCTGACTAATATCCACCAATTCTTGTGGTGATAAAATACCATCCAGAAAAGCTATTACTTCACGCCTGGTTTTTATCTTTAAAAAATGCTCTGCTAGTTCTTTGATATAACGTTGATTTTTCATTATGTATTTATGTAATAGTACAATGATACAATAAATTATTTATAATGCAAGCGCAAAAAAACACATAGCAAAATCCAATAGAAAACTCAAAAATTACAACTCTTCAATTCCCTTGAGAAGCACTTCATCTTGTGCTGTGTCTGGATCATTTTTCACCTCTACATCTACCGCCAGGCCTTCATCATGAATCCAGCTTCCTTTGGGAAGTAGCCAGCGACCGATGGTGACATGCAGTCCTCCTCCATTGGAAAGCTCACGTCTATCTTGAACAGTACCTTTACCAAAAGTTTTTTCACCCACCAAACGAGCACCAATATTGTCACGTAAGGCTCCCGCCACGATTTCTGAAGCAGAAGCACTCCCACGATTGACCAAGACTATCAACGGAAAATTCGCCAACCGAGCTTGACCACGTGCAGAAAAATCTTGTTGTTGCACTCTACCTTGTTGAGAAACCACTACTCCATTACGGAAAAAATCGCCGGCCAAATCAATCGAGACATCAAAGAAACCACCGGGGTTGTTGCGCATATCCAGCACGATTCCGGTTAAATTAGGTTTTTCTGCCAAGATTTTCGTTACTGCCTCGTTCCACTCGCTTTCAGTTCGCTCGCCAAATTTTAATAATTTCAAATGAGCCACTCGCTTGCCAGCGTGTTCTACAAACTCCAGTTCAACAGATTCAACAATAATTTCATCTCTGATGATATCTACTACAAAAGGATCTTGATCACTATCCGGACGATAAAGCGTCAGGCTGACTACTTCTCCCTTGCCTCCGCGAATTTTTTTAACTGCTTCATCCAAAGACCACTGAGTAGTATCTTCATCCAAACCTTTAATTTCATCTTTGACATGCAAAATCAAATCGCCTGCTTGCACACCGACCTTGTCTGCGGGACTATCTTTAACAGGAGATATTACTGCCAAAGTACCATCAATATATCCCAACTCAATCCCTACTCCATAAAAATGACCGGCCAGATCCTCGCCATTGCGCTGATTATCTTCTGGAGGTAAATATGCAGTGTAAGGATCTCCCAATGAAGCAGTCATACCAGCAATTGCCCCATCCACCATTCGCTCGGCATCCAATTGTTCTGGATCTAAATAATCCTGTTCCAAGTAATTCCAAACTTCCCAAAAAGTATCAAAGTTAATTTTTTCATCATTGGGCTGAGCATTGCCAATTAAACGATCAGATTGTTTCAAACCCAGAGTGAGAGAGGAATGCATAAATGGCAATCGCTCCAATCCCAAAGGCAATTTGCCGGTTTGAGCATAGCGCACGCCAAATATGCCTCCCAGCCAAATCAAGAGAATTGCAATAATCAGTTGGCCCAATTTTTTTAATGAAAAACGTCTTTGAGTGAACTTTGTTGCTGGGGTTGATTGATTGAATGATTCCACCATAAGGCTTCATTGTAACTCAGATCAAACATTGAGCAAACCAAGATTTTTATTTCACTGTTACGCTTTTGGCTAAATTTCGGGGTTTATCTGGGTTATTTTTCTGTTGAATACCCAAAAAATATGACAAAAGCTGAAAAGGAATAATCTTGGTGATTGAATCTAGGTTTCCTCCATCAATTGCTGGAATATGGACATCAAAAAACTCATTGGGCCGAGCAGTAATGCCAAAAGTGCGAGCTCCTCGTGCCCTCACCTCTGCCAAAGCGCTTAAAACATCCGCTTGATACTGATCATTACCAACAATACCAAAAACCGGCGTCCCTTGATCAATTAGGGCAATCACTCCATGTTTGAGTTCTCCGGCAGAAAAACCCTCAAAATGCTTGTAGGTGATTTCCTTGATCTTTAACGCTCCTTCTAGAGCTGTATAAAAATGCTGAGCTTTGCCGATCACAAAAAAATGTTCGTGTTTGGCCAAATCAATAGCCAATTTTTGCAATTGACGGAAGGTTTGATCGGTAAAATATCCTTTGAGTTTTTTGGCCACTTTACCAATCTCTGCCTGAGCTTGTTTGTGTTTACCAATTATTGTCATGGCCAATAAATAACCCCAGGCAAGCTGAGCTGTATAAGCTTTGGTGGAAGCTACGCAAATTTCTGGACCAGAACGCGATAAATAAGCATATTGGGAACCTCTGCTCAAAGTAGAGCCGATCATATTGACAATGCTGGCTATAGTTACCCCTCGTTTTTGGGCTTTGCCAACCGCATCCAAAGTATCAGCCGTTTCTCCGCTTTGACTGACGGCCAATAATAAATCTTTGGCTGACATCAATGGTAAGTAACTGTCTATTTCATAGGCCTTCAATTCTTGAACCGGTAGCTTTGCCACAACGCGCAAAACTCGAGCAATTTGTCCGGCTGCAAAAGCGGCTGTGCCAGCGCCAACGGTATAAATAGTGCGAGCTTTTTTTAAAGCTTTAATCAAGGGCAATAATTCCTGATCAGAATAACTGACGGCTTCTTTGATCGTGTATTGTTGTTCCACGATTTCCTTGAGCATGAAGTGATCAAAACCTGCTTTATCTATTTTCTGTTCTATAAAATCAAATTTTTGCTGGTGGAGTTTGAGTGGCTTGCCTGTTTTGACGGCAAAAACACTGACTTTGTCGTTGATCACCACTAGTTGTTGATCATCAAGATAAGTCACAGTCCTGGCCTTGCCAGCCAGAGGCAGGGTGTCCGAGGCCAACAATACTCCCCCATCTGGTAAATGACCGATTACTAGGGGCGAGCCGTTTCTGATTGCGACAATCTGCTCGGTTTGTTGATCCAGGGTAATGATGGTGTTACGACCAATTAATTCAAGAAAGGCGAGCCGCACAGCTTCAGCAAAAATCTTGACTTGCTTTAGTTTGGCATCAATCAAATGCACAATCACTTCAGTGTCTGTGGAAGTTTTGAATTGATAACCTTGTTTTTGCAAACTGCTTTTCAACTCCAAATAATTCTCAACAATGCCGTTTTGCGCCACTGCAAAACGTTTATCCTTTGAAAGATGAGGGTGAGCATTTGTTTTTGTTACTCCTCCATGAGTAGCCCACCGCGTATGAGCAATACCCAGCAGTGCATCAACTGGTGGTTGTTCTAATTTCCCATCACCGATTGCCCCTACTTTTTTTTCAACAAATATTCCCTTTTTGGTCATCACCGCTACACCCCAAGAGTCATAACCTCGGTATTCCATTCGCTGTAAACCTTCGACCAGCTCAGCCGTTACCAGACCAGTACCCTTAAAACCAATAATTCCGCACATTTGATTCCTTTCGTCAAAATTACTTCTGCCAAAGAAGTTAGTACTAATAAATTCATGAAATAATTAAAACCGGAGTTGGTTTTTTTGACTGGTTAATAAACTCTGTGTTGATGATTACTCATCAATTTTGATTTATTCACTATTTGGACGGTCAAATCGCCCAGAGGGTCTCCGCAGATACTCCCCGCTTTGGCGGGGGTCCGAGCGCTCAAATCAAGCCAAGCTGATCAAATTAATCTAATTAAGCTAATATGACCAAGTTAATTTAACCAAGCTGATCTGAGCATCCCTCTTCCTCGTTTTCCCGATCCAGATCAAAATCTAGTCGGGACCACACGCTCATTTTGTTTTTTACTCCGCCACCTCCTTTTTGATAATTAATTCAGTAATTCGGATCCCTTTTAATATATCATACTAGTCTGGTAAATGAGTTTTTATGCAATGTTTTCTAGAGAATTTTTTTATAAACCTTTTTTGATTGTTTTGCTGGGTAGTTAAGTTTTTTTATCTTCAAAAAATTTTAAATACTAAAAAGACACTAGAAAGCCCCGCTTTTCGGCGGGGCTTTCTGACGTTTCGCTATTCAAAAATCTCAGATAAGTTATTTAAATTAAACAGTCTGAGTAAAAGGTAACAAGGCCAAGTGGCGAGCGCGTTTTATCGCGCGAGCCAAACTGCGTTGTTCTTTTTGAGACAAACCAGATTTTGCTCTGGGCAAAATCATTCCTTGATGAGAAATGAATTTCTTCAAAGTTTCTGGCTGTTTGTATGAAAATTTCATCATTTTTTACTTTCTATTTAAAAAGGAATGTCATCAGACACATCTTCTACCTCTTCGGCCTCGGTTGGCTCGTCAGCTACTTTTTCTTTTTTAGTGGCTTTTTTGGGCTTAGCCTTGGTTGATTTGGAGTCAGTTTTATCATCATCCCGGTCGTTATTGGTCGAAAAATCATCACTACTACCACGACTAGTGAGTAGCATCATGTTGTCTATTACTATTTCAGTAATTCTGCGATCATCACCTTCTTCTGTTTTCCAATCACGAGTCTGAATTCTACCTTCAACATAAACCTTGCTACCCTTGCGCAAAAGCTGGCCACAAATCTCAGCCAATTTTGCCCAAGCAACAATGTTATGAAAATCTACTCGCTCTTGTTTTTCACCGTCTTCGGCAGAAGTCCAAGATCGATTGGTGGCAATACCAAAAGAACAGACTGCGGTACCATTTGGCGTAAAACGCAGATTGGGATCTCTGGTGAGATTACCAATCAACATGACTTTATTGAGTGAACGTACTGACATAAATTCCTTTCTTAGCGTCAGAGCTTGTTATTAATATTGCTCCTTACTTTAAACTTTGATTCTGACACTAACTGTAACATTAAATCCTAATTTATTTTTCTGCCTTTCCAAGTTTTTCCTTGAGTTTCTCTTCTGCTTCTATTTTTTCTATCGCTTCTGCTTCTACCAAAAGATGGCGAATAACGTCGTTATTCAAATACACGTCTCTTTCAAAAGCAGGAGCTTTTGCTGAGTCTAATTCTACTATAAGGTGAATAAAGTGTGCTTCTGTGTGGGTCTTACCAGCCTGACGAATACCATAAGCTAGGGATTTTTTACCCCAAGCATCTTCAGATTTGATGACACCTTTATGTTTTTTGACCAAGGCTTGTACGGCTTCTTGAACTTTGGTTAGTTCACTGTCAGTAAAACTGCCAGAAACTAAGTAAGTTAGTTCGTACAATTTGATCTTGGCTGTGGTCTTCAGCTTCATAAATTCCTTTGCTGTGCCCCGCCACGGCGAGGAACCAAGTAATTGTTATTGAGGAGGTATTATAACAGATCAGTTCTCAAGTTCATCTGCCAACTGCAAATTCCACCACATCACCTTCTTGCATGACATAACTGCGACCTTCTTGACGAACTTTACCCACTTCTTTCAATCCTGACCAACCCTGATGCTCCACAAAATCTGTGAAACTAGCCACTTTGGCCATAATAAAATTCTTCTCAAAATCGGTATGGATCACTCCGGCTGCCTGTGGTGCGGTCGTACCTTGACGAATCGTCCAAGCTCGCACCTCCAACTCACCAGCCGTCAAAAAACTTTGTAAATGCAGGGTGTGATACGCCACAGCCGCCAAGCGCTCCAAACCACTCTGCTGTAAACCCAACTCTCCAAGATAAGCCAGTTGATCTTCATAAGACAAAACCGCAATCTCACTTTCTATTTGAGCACTGATGATCACGATTTGTTGAGGATCAACGCCAAGCTGATTCCCCCACTCCGCCGTCCGCTCTAACTCAACCGCCAACTCACTCTCTCCCACATTAATGACATAAATTTCAGGCTTAGCAGTCAATAAATTTAATTCTTTGGCGATCTTTTGCCCCTGATCCATTTGACCAGTAAAACTCCCAAATAAATGACTAATATTTTGATCATGTTCCAAACTTTCTTT
>MFWV01000006.1:15897-21057 GCA_001787405.1 Candidatus Pacebacteria bacterium RIFOXYA1_FULL_38_18 | reverse complement strand
AAATAATTTTTTTTGATGTTGAAGATTTTTGTTTTGGATCAACAGATTTTGAAATATCGTATTTTCTGGGACATGCAATGCTTCATTTTTTAGTTAGGGAAGAAAATCCAACATTTTTTATTGAAGAATTTCTAAAATCATATAAACGACACGTTAATACTAATTATTGGCTTGTAAAAAGTACAACTATTGCAACAATGCTACATAGAATCAATAGCCCAGCTCCATACAAATTACAACTTACTGAAAATAAAAAAAGTGAATTACTAACAAAAATGAATTATCTTATTGAAAATTTCGAACAAAACAATTTTGATTGGAATGAAATAGTTGCTATTTTATTATGATCCAGGCTATTAACAAAGAACTTGAATTGAGTCCAGAATATAAACAAAGCAAGGGAACACTGGTTTTAGATATTGATGGAACTCTTACTGATCCCAATAATCAATACAAAATATATCAACCTTTGATTGAAACTTTATCATCATTTATAAATAATGGAGGTAGCATTGTAATTTCAAGCGGAGGAACTTTTAATAGAATTAATTATTCTCTCATTTTACCTATTTCACAAAATGTTGAAAACATCTCATTATTTAAAAATTCATTTTTTATTATACCTGAATATGGTTCTGCTATATATGAATTCAGTGAACAAAAGTGGGTCCCATTATTAGAATTTGATTTGCCAAATAAAAATAGAGTTAGAAATATTTTAAAAAAATTTACTCAACTCAATCAGAACTCGTTTATCGCTGGTCCATCTTCTCAAGATAGAATCTTTAGACAATACTCACTTGGGCTTAAGGGTTTAGAAAATCCAATAAAAACTAAAAATTATTTTATAGAAAAAATAATTCCTAAATATCCTGAAATTGATTGGAATAATATTAGTCTGAGAGTTGAATCATCAACTATTGATTTTTGTCACGTAAAAGCAAGAAAAGACACATCGTTGTATTACCTTTTAAAACTAAATCCTTACTTAGCAAAAAAAATATATGGATTTGGAGACAATGCAGATGAGTTTGCTTATGTTGTACCTACTTTTGATGTAAAAAGAGGAGAAAGTGAGTTTGAAGAAAAATTAATGCCATATATAAAAACACCACAACAAAAAACAAATGGGGAAGCTGTTGATGAAATTATTAATTTTTTAAATTATTTTTCTTTTGGCATTAATGGCATGTAACAATACTCATCATGACCTAATAATTTGCCATCTTTTATTTCGCCCCCGTAACCCAAAACTGTTGCTTTACAAGCCCCCCTACATTGCTTCATGTAATATCTACATCCGTTGCACTCTAGTTTGTCAACATGTCTAAACTTTTGAAATCTAGGATCCAACCAAGCTTCTTGAACTGAAGTATTTAAAATATTTGGACCAGTGAATTTGCCTACTTTATCAAAATCCAAAATAAATGGACAGGAAAATAACGTTCCATCTGGCATCATGCTTATTGCAGTTGTCAGAGCTCCGCATTCTGAAAAATTAAATGGAAATGGTTGGTCTGATTTATTTGGATAAGTTGGATTAAATAAATCTTTATATTTAAATATAATTTTAATTCCGCTCTGTCTGACATCAGATCTTTCTCTTAGTAGTTGTACATTTCTAGCAAACTCCATATATTCTTGTGTTGTTGGCATTTCATTTGATAAATCCACCGTAGCTCTACCACTTGGTTTTAACGGCATAAAGTTTAAATTAAATCCATATTCAACTGCTATATCTCCTAAAAACCCGACATCTCGCATATTATCTTTTCCAATAGCCGCTGCCAGGGTAACTTTTATTGGTTTATCTGGATGTTCTAAATTATGTTTTTTAATTCTTTCAGAACTTTCCATTACTTTTTGAAAAGATCTATTTTTTCTTCTCAAATCATGAATTTCTTTTTTTCCTTCCAAACTAATAACTAATTCATCAACTCCAGAAGATAAAATTTTTGTTGCTATTTTCTCATTCCACCACCCATTAGTATACAATCCATAATTCATTCCTAGTTCATTCGCAATTTGCATTGCATCAAACAAATCAGCTTGAATAGTAGCCTCACCTCCAGTAAATCTCCATTCCATACTTCCAGCTTCATAAAATTTACGCATAATTTCAGCTGTTTGATCTATTGTTCTTCTGTTTGGTTCATTTACAAAAATATTGGAATTAACCATACAATGACCACAATCTAAGTTACATTTCAAAGTATAGGTATCAAAAACTCTAATTGGAGCTGTTAAACAATTTGTCGGAATAACTTCTGGTTTTACAAGTCTTACGCTTACTAATGAAATAGTTCCATTTTTATCATGAGTTATAAAACCCATTTTTTCAAAATCAATTAATCTTTTTCTTATATCATCATTTCCCAAAGTCAAATCATCAAATAATTGATTTTCTTTTGCGGAAAGTTTTTCTAAAAAAGCAAATTCTGCAGGCTCGAGTAAAATGGTTTTTGCTTTTTTAGCATCATAAATAAGCCCACCAAAATATTCTGGTCTTAAAGTATAACGCTCTGGTTCTGGAGACCTTCGCATATAATCTATCCATTCAATTGATCTAGATTGATATAAATTGAAGCAAATATATCATAGTTAAAATTTAGATTCAACATTCCTAATAAAAACCATATCTTTCAATAATTTTCCATTCTTTTGGCTTGCCATTTGTTTGCACTAAATAAATAGAGTCAATTAAATAAGATTTTCCTTCCAAATAGGAATATTTTTTTATAATTTTTTTCTTTTCCAAAAGTGGTAATTTTCTATAAGTGATCGTCAGGTGAGTCGGAATAAAATATGGTTTACTTTTATGCTTGATATTTTGTTTCAATTCATAATTAAATTCTTTTAATTTATTATTTTGTTTTAATAAAAAATAAACCCCTCCTGGATTATCATCAAAATGAGTTAATTTTTCTAAAGTAACTTTAAAAGGTTTGTTTTTATTTAATAAATGAGATAATTTCTTTTTTATACTCTCGATTGGCTCTGTAATAATAGAAATAATTCCAGCATGCACTATGAAAGGTTCATCATTTAAATCTTTTATTACTTTCTCCAACTCTTCATCTTGAAAAACAATCCAAAGTGCATATGTATTTTTTTGCATTTATTATATTTTTGTTAAATATACACGATCTCTATCATGTTGCGCTTCAATTACAAAATCAAATCTATTTATTTGCATCGCTAAATTAAAATCTGATTTAGATGTTTTGGTATATGGTTTTCTTAAAAATCCATCTGCTGTAGGATGATTAATAATATATTTTTTAATTTGTTCAAAACTTGGATTTTTATCTAAAACTAAATCAGAGACATACTCTGCTAATTTATAATCTTCATTGTCTAACCAACGATTATCTGTGCAAATAAAAGTAATTTCATCAAAATTATTTTTTCTTATATATTTTGCAATTGCCCCAACATTTACGAAAGCACCAGTAATAATTTTATCTACATTAACCAATTTATCTATGGCTTGGGTTCCTGCACTAGTTGTTAAGATAACTGTTTTATTTTCTAAATTTACTCTTTTCAATTCAGTTGGAGAATTACCATAATCAGAGCCCTCAACTTTTAAACCCTTCCTCTCTCCAATCAATATCCAATCATTATTTTCTTCTTTTAGTTTTAAAGCATCAATTAAATCTGAAACGGGATAAATACATTTCGCTTTATTTTCAATAATGAAACATGATGTCGTAAATGCACGTAAAACATCAATTACTACTGCCAATCCAGTAATTTTCGATAGGTCATCTGATAAACTAACCGTTTTTATCTTTAATCTCTTTTTCAAAATACTTGATGCATTTTATCAGGCTAATGAAGGATTATAAAGATGCGGGTAATAAAGAAATTTATGATTTTTGTTTGGCAATAAAATCAACTAAGTTAATTGCTTCAAAAGACAGAATATAGCGATTTGCCGTGATATCTGTCGGGCCTCCTTCACAAGCAATCAAATGAATTTGATTGGGACCAAGATTGGGAATCTCAAAAATAGACAAGTCACATACCATAGGATGATCAACTCCTTCCCAATATTTAAAAGCAGTATTGTAACGATCCGCATCAACTAGAATCGCGCTAGTGGCAATCAATAATAGAGGAGCAACTCCCTCTTGATAAAAAATAATCGGCTTGCCGATAATATCTCTTCCTGGTACCTCATTGATGTGATTGAGAACTGCAGTTCTTCCCCAATCTCCAGAGAGCATATTTTTTTTATATGAATATGAGTGAAGAAGCATGGCAAATGAATTTTCAATTACTTCATTGCCATTTGATACTTTAGTTATTAAAGAATCTTTTATTCCCAGATAAAAATGTTCGTAAAATCTTACTCCTTCTGCATTTAGTTCATCATCCCAAGTTTTTCCAAACATAAACCACGGAATCACCTCAAAACGAAGCGATCCCCAATTCGCAGCAAACCCAGTTTCGGCAGGAATATCCATCACAAATGGTTTTGTTAAATTAATTTCACCAATTTGAACATCTGTTTCTGGATTAAAAGAGAGTTCGGTTTTGGTCGGTATTGGTTCTGGAGTAGGAGCGGAAGAATCATCTACAGAAGTTATTTCATCACTCTTTTTAGTGGGAGAAACTGGTGTAAAAACCGAAGTTTCTTCCAAATAATCAGGTAACTGAACATTCTCTGGTGGTTCTGCTTGATTAAAAAATAATTCTCCAATTCCACGTCGTAGAAGTTCAAGTCCAATTGCTCCACCAGCTAACGGAATTAACTTGAGAAATTCTCTCTTAGAAAGTCTGGTATCTTTTTCACTCATTGTAATGTTTTTTTATTATTTATTAATAATCAATCAAAATATTTTTAAAAATGGTAGATCTTGGAGAGAGGCGTCTGTGGCAGAAACAGACATCCTCTCTCCAAGGATCAATAGTTAATTGTTTTTTGACCGAGGCCAAGCCGCAAGGCTTAGCATGGTCAAAAACCCCCCATAACCCAGGAGCTGCATAGCGCCGAAGAGTTCTAATTCTCCAGCTCCAGCGGGAGGCGATCCTGCTGGTTTTTCCGGTTTCTCCGGGTATTCGCACGATCCGTCATCGATCGTAGCTAACGGATCGTAGTTCAGGGCCAGCGGGTCCATGCACCCCAAAATGTCTTCTGGGGGATATTCGCAA
>MFWV01000006.1:1930-15799 GCA_001787405.1 Candidatus Pacebacteria bacterium RIFOXYA1_FULL_38_18 | reverse complement strand
TCTTCTGGGGGGTATTCGCATGACCCGTCATCGATCGTAGCTAACGGATCGTAGTTCGTGGCCAGCGGGTCCATGCATCCCAAAATGTCTATTGGGAGATCGTCGCAGTTACTCATGTCACCTTGACCGGGATAATCTACCCCGTCATAGGTATACGGTTCCCACGCGTCTTCGGCGTGAGAACCATGACCCCCTACGTTTTGGGCCGTTTCCACCGAATTGATGGAAACGTTCACCAATACATAGGGGTTTGTCGCGCTACTAGTAGCGTGACAAACGTCAATTTTCAGGGTCTCTTTCTTCGCAGAGACCCCCAAGGTTCCTACCATTCCTACCATCAGGAACAGTAGGGCAAAAATCAAGAAAGCTTTTTTAGCTTTCATTTTTTTCTCCTTGATAGCGAGCGGTTTCCCCTCCAAATTTACAATCATATACTCGATATTGATTGCAAATCTGCCTATTGGAGGGCTTCAGACAAAAGACTAAATAAGACTTCTGTCTGAAGCCCTCCTCAATTAACTATTTTGTTAAAGTGCGCACATAAATCGCCGATTTTTCCAGCTTTTTGGATATGGCAAGTTGTGTGTCCGCTACATTATATCAATTAATTTATGGCTAACAATAGTCTTATAATAATAAATATTTATTAAAAACTAACTTCATAAATATGATTTTAAATGCATTAAAATTTGAAAATATTAGCAATATTAAATTGTAATTTTAAAAAATAATTAAGGGAAAATTAACTTTAAATATAACAATAGGGGAATTAATTAAAAAAGAAAATATTAAAAATGATATTGTCGTGAACAAGTCCAATATCAATCGTATTGTAAAACTTATAAAAAATACTATCGGCTTATTATAAAAAAATTATAAACAGATCAACGATAATCAAAATAAAATTGTACTAAATCTTGATATTTTCTCAAGTGCCCAGGAGAGGAGTTGAACCTCCAAGGATTGCTCCACAGCCACCTCAAGACTGCGCGTCTACCAATTTCGCCACCTGGGCTCAATTCCCCTTGGGGGATAGTGAGCGAGAAACGGGACTCGAACCCGCGACCTTCTCCTTGGCAAGGAGACGCTCTAGCCAACTGAGCTATTCTCGCTTTTAAAATTGTTAAGAGACCTAATTATATCGCAAACTTTATAACTATTAACTCTTAAACAAGTTTAAGATTAATTTAAAACTGGTGCCAGAGGTGGGACTTGAACCCACACGCTCGTAAAGAGCACTAATTCCTGAAACTAGCCTGTCTACCAATTCCAGCACTCTGGCAAAAACCGTTGGTATTATAGCAATAACTATTTACTCAGGATACTCGCTCTAAATCTTTGATAAGCGGGGAATTTACGACGAAAAGCCAACATAATCACGTCCACAGCTCCGTCGATTGAGTAATTGGTGGTATTGATAGTCAAATCATAGGCATTGCTTTTCTTGAGATCTTTTTTAAAGTAAGTTTTGACGAATTCTTCTCTTTCTTCTTCTGTTTTGGCAATTACTCTCTTGGCTTTCTTTTCGCTGAAGCCTTCGTATTTGATGGCTCGTTGAACTCTCACATCATAAGGAGCCACAATATTGACATGTAAACCCCTGGCAAAAGGCGTAATAAAGTTGGCTCCTCTGCCCAAAATAATGCAATTGCCTTGGTGGGCAAAAGTCAAGATTACTTTACTAAGTTCCTCGATATATTCACTACTATCAACATATTCTGGATTGAGGACTGAGTGAACTATGTCGTTCAAATAAGTGCGTCCTTTTTCATCAATCTCTTTGATAATCGCTTTACGTTTTTGAGTGGATTTGGCTACTTCGTCAACAATAGATTCATTGTGCACTCGAAAATTTAGTCTTTTTCCCAATTGATAAGTAATCAAAGCTCCACCGCTACCAGGCTCTCTAGCAATCGTAATAAAGGGTTTTTCAAAAAAATGTTCTTCAGGAACCAATTGAGAAAATCTGTTGTTCAATCTAAACGCAGACATTGCCTTATTGATGAGAGGATAATAATCAATCTGCATGTCATTTGACAGTATACATTTTTTTAAGGATTTTTTAATGTTAGTTTAATTACATTAATCATTTGGCTACAAAACTGAGATTTATTTTTAAAAAAACCAGACTAAATGAGTGTTATAATATTTTTGATCAATTTCAATAGCTCAATGAATTAGAGCGCAAATCTTCAGAATAATTATTTATTCTGAAGAAAATGATTTATACTTGGGTGATAAAACTGCACCCGTTGCCTAACGGATAGGGCACTTGTCTTCGGAACAAGGTGTGCGGGTTCGATTCCTGCCGGGTGCACAAATAAAAAATTAAAAACTTGATTTATTTAAGTTCTCTCTAAAACAAAAATTGGGGCTTAAATTATTTTTAAAAATTTAATTATTGTAAGAATGAACGGTTAATTTTCCTTTGCCAGATTGTTTGCTCTCAAATAAAGCTCGATCTGCCAAATCAGTCAATGCCTCAACCGTTATTTGATTGCCAACTTGAGTAGAATGAATAACACCAATACTAATTGATGATCTAACTTCATCTTGGTTTTCCAAAACTATAGGAGTATTTTTAATTTCAGCAAGCAATCTCTCTGCTAATTGTTTGGCCTCTTTCAAATCTCCATAAATAATAACGACAAATTCATCTCCACCATAGCGATATAATTTATCTCCGCCTCGTAAAATCTGATTTAATCTTTGAGCTATTTTGGCTAAAACTTTATCTCCAACACCATGACCATATTTATCATTAACCAACTTAAAACCATCTATATCAATCATCAACAAACAAAATGGCTGAGAATTCTCCCTGCGGTCATTGAGTAATAGAGAAAGATCGTGATAAAATTTTCCTCTATTAAATGCTCCGGTGAGAAAATCAATCTCTTTTTCTGCCAATTCTTCATGGGCTCGTTGAGCTAATTCAATCATGCTCAACATCGCATTTGCTTGAGATTCAAGCTCGTTGTGAAGTTTGCCTTGATACAGACCCTTCAATTCTTCTTTCAATGAAGTAGTTTCGCCATGTTTAGTTTTTCGCTGTACTTCTGTTTTTGCTATCTCCAGAGCAGCTCGTAGATCATCGTGCGTGGGAAGATGAACATCATTACCAAGTTTTTCCAATAATCTTTCAATAATAGTGGTAAATAATTCATCTTCTGGAGAAAGTTCTATTTGCTCAGTTGGTGGCAACTTTTGCTCTGCTAACGACAATTCTTCTTTAGCCGGTTTCATGTTTTTTATTGTACAAGAAAACTGCTGGCAATCCCTTAGTAAAAAAAGTACAATACCGCCCAGTATAAGATCGGGCCAGTAGCTCAGTTGGTTAGAGCGTCTGCCTCTTAAGCAGAATGTCCTGGGTTCGAGTCCCAGCTGGCTCACACTTCCCTAAAAACCTCAATAATGATCTACTCTGATAAGAAAAGAATTATTTAGTATAATCACTATTGAAGTGAAAACGATATTGTCCTAATTTCTTTTGCTGAAGTAAAGGACAATATTAATCATTTTTCACCAAGGAGGTGAAAAACTTGTTGAAGAAATTGAAACACTTCAGACATATGCTTGCGCATATGCTCGGCGGTTGTTCATGTAAGTGTGCACAATGCGATATTGGAGCACACTGTCGCCGAAAACACATGGGTTGTAATGTTTAACAACTCATGAAACCAGGAGGGAAGTGAGTGTCGCTCGCTTCCCTCCAATTCACAATCGAAGTAATCTCATCTAAACTAGTAATTATGTTTCGAACTTCATATTCTAGGGGTCGTCAGCGTTTTTTAGAATTGAGAGACGCTAAATTAGATAAAAAAGGCTTTGTTGTTCTAAACAAAAACCAAATAAAGTTAATTGAAAACACTTCGCTGCTAAGTTTAGGAGAAAAAATAGAACTACTGCTTCTCTCACTTGGAAACAAACTTACCACAGAGCTTTTCACAAAAATAAGATATGTAAATTTTGAGTCAAAAAAAATTGAAGAGCCAAGTAAAAAAGATATTGCTCAACTAGAAGAAATATTGAAGCAACTGCCTTTTGCTTATTACAAAGACTCTCTTCCTAATAAAAAAAATCGACTCGTAGGAAAACATCAAAATTTTACTTGGTTTCAGGTTTCAATTAATGAAGCTACATCTGAATTCATGGAAAAATATCCTAATGAACTAACTGAATTTGAAGAGGGGGTGCTATATGGCTTTCCTCTTTCTGCAATCAGAGCATTTAGTGGACTAATTAAAGCGACATCCGCTGATTTAACTCCAGCCTCATACTATTTAGCTGGAGTATGTTCAAAAGATTTTTTGAAAGATGAACAAGAATACTATCAAAAATGGTGGAATAAGCTAAGAAATCTAAGCCCAAAAATTATCAAGCAAGCAGAAAAAAGATTTCATGAACAAAATAAAACCATTGAGTCCAGATAAAAGAATCTTTGAGACAGATGTCATTTCAAATCACTTAAATCTTCAATAAGTATTGGTTAAATAGCCCACCGATTCTTCCACCGCTTAATTTTCTTATCCAAATCATCAAAGTAAAATTGTGGGGGATAGTTCTGGTGTTTTGAAGGTTCCCAATCAGAAACTAAATCTGACAAATTAGAAAAAGTAAATTAGGTAAATTACACAGTGAAACTGATCAAGTCACTGGAGGTGAAGTATATCACGAGAAGGCGCAGAGAAAAACTGGAATCGGCTTGTGAGTACCTATAACCTCACACACGAAGAACAGGAAAAGATTCACCGTATTCTTTTTAATCCCAACTTGCTGAGACACTTCTTGAAATCATTCGTCTAATGCTTCTGGTAGTTAATCTGTTGTTTTTAACATGGTTTCTATTGGAAACAAAGCATCATCAGCAATTTGTTTGATTAAACTCCTCCCTTTTCACTTCCAACACCTGCTTTACATAAGTTTCCAACCCTGCATAAACAAGGTATAGTATTTATTTGCAAGATATGGAACAAACTATTCCACCATCAACTGAAAAAAAAGAAAGTCAGACATCAATTCAAAATGGTTTTGTTGATATTGAGACTATGTTTGAAGGTATGACCCAAAATGAAAAGTGTCAGGTTCAAGATAAAATTTATGAAGATTATGTCAATGCTATGAGAATGCGTAACAGAGAACCACTTGAAGAACAACGTTTTTATGGTCATTTCTTTGACGGTGGTAACTTTGAGCAGTCGATAACTTTTGGAAGTATTAAGGATGGATATTTGCTTGGTAGTAATGTTAATGGCGTATTCGTGCCAACTCACTTTGCTCCATCAGGCTTGAGGCAGGGATATCGCTTAATCAAGGAACTAATGAGTGCAGATAGACCTACAGCCTTATTTATCACTCAAGACCTTGTAGATACTATTCAAAAAATGAAAGGTTGGAAAATTTTACCTTTCAGAATAAAAACCTATTTTAGAAGTGATGTTATAGAGAAAATTTTGGTTGTCAGTCAATGGTCTGCCTTACGCAAACTTGCATCACATCACTTGGTTAGTATAGTTAAAGATAAACTATCAGGAATGGAATGGAGAGCAAGTCAGCTTGGAGAGAAAGCAAAAAACTTACTTAGACATCCCGACGCAAACGCAGATGATTTAAATGGTGAGATTAAAGCATATATTGAAAACAATGAAATAGAAGACTACGAAAAAGAAGAGTTGCCACCACGTAACTAGATAATAGTAGAATTCTCGATTTGGATCTCACAAATTTAAAATGAATTTTCCGAAGATTTTTTGGAGACATAATTAATGGTTCAATTAAATAAATTATGTTAGACTATTTAAGTTATTGATGAATAAAGAGCAAAAAAAACAAATTAAGTGGGAAAAAAATGTCAATGACTTGGAATATTTCCAAAGTTTAAGTTTCAACGAATTACTAACATTGCTAGATGATCCAGACGTTGCCATGCATTACGCGGGCAATGTTTTATATGAGGCAGAATCTGTTATTTATCGTCCAGATCCAAACTCTCCAAAAGAAAAACCTAAGGGCTTGCCAGTCAGACCAGAAACAAAAATTATGTTTTTGATTGGTACTAGAATTATTCGAGACATGAAACTAGTCAAAGATTTTGCTGGACAATTAATTAGAACTAAAGACGGCACTACTTCACAAACACCCAAAGAAAAACTTTTAGAATCTCTCTATAAAGCACCAGAAGCTGATGAAGTTCGAACTGTAATTTCTTTTTATCTTGATGGTAAATATGGGATTGATCTACCTATAGTTTTTTCTGAAATTGCCGATATTTTTTATAATCTTTTCCATCTAGAAATCACTGATCCAGAGAATCGGGATCAATATCAAAAATGGAATCAAGCTTTGAGGAAAATGTTGGGTTTGGAATTAACTCAAATTATTAAGATTATTGCTGCTAAATATCATTACCGAATGTTTAAAAATGGGGGAACAAATAGTCCGAAAGAAAATGACTTTATAAAATCATTATTAGGGTCATTTTATCCCAATGCAAATGAGGCTCATTTAAAACAAAGAGTCTCAAATTTCTTAAGAATGGCAGATCTTTTATTTGATAAAGTACTCGTTGATAGATTGAAAAAACTATGTCCCTGTTATCAAAAATCAGAAACAGAAAAGACACAAATAAAAGGAGCGCCCAAAAAAATATGGAATAAAATTAAACAAACCATGTTGGGAGAAAGTTTAACTGAGGATATTTTTCAACTGAAAGATGATGAAATTGATGCCTTGAGTTCTATGATCTCAACTGTACTTTCATTATTAACTAAAGCTGAACAATATGATGCACAACAATCACCAATCCCGAGCACTCATACTCAAGAAACTTGAAGTGAGCTATAATAACCTCCATGAAAATCGTCTCTGGCTCCTCCAATCCTCAATTGGCCAAAAACATTGCTCAAAAACTTGATGTTTCCCTAGTTCCTTGTGAAATTGGCAAGTTTGCCAATGGTGAAAACCGCATCCGAGTCAGTAAAGAAGCCAAAAATCAAAAGATTCTACTAGTACAATCTTTTTCTGAACCAGTGGATGAACATATCATTGAAACACTGCTCATTGCCGATGCTCTAGAAAGATTGGGAGCGCAAAGTGTGGAGTTATTTGCTCCCTGGTTTGGTTATTCATTCCAAGATAAGGTTTTTTTACCTGGGGAGCCACTGTCCGCCAAAGCTATTGCTAGAGCCGTGGAAAGTACTTGCATCAGAAAAATTTATTTTCTGGATCTGCATAATGCTAGTATTCCCGGATTTTTTTCGATTCGCAGTAATCACTTGTCAGCCATCAATATTTTCATTGATTATGCCAAAAAACAATTTGATTTGACCAATACCATTGTGGTCAGTCCAGACTTTGGAGGATTGAAACGCGCTAAAATATTTGCCAATGAACTGGAGCTTGATCTGGCAAGTGTTGAAAAACGACGCAACTTGAAAACCGGTGAAGTTATCACTAGCAAACTGGAAGGTGATGTTGAGGATAAGATCACCTTGATCTTTGATGATGCTATTCTCTCTGGTAGTACTACTATTGAAGTTTCCAAATTACTCAAAAACAAAGGAGCTAAAGAAGTCCATTTTTTTGCTACTCATGGCGTGTTTACCAGCACAGCGCTTCAGGACCTAGCTCAATCAAAAGTGGATAGTGTAGTAATTACCAACTCCATTTCACAAAAAGAAAACCTCAAAAAAATCACTGTTCTCGATGTTTCGTTATCTCTGGTGGAAAATTTATAAAAATAGGCTTATAATGTTCTTTTTCCTCTAAAAAAGGGAGGCTTATGAATCAAACGCAACTGCGTAATATCGCTATTATCGCTCACGTCGACCACGGCAAAACTACGCTCGTGGACGCGATGCTCAAGCAAACCAAAACCTTTGCTATTCATCAAAAAGAGAATCAAGCCACTACCATCATGGATTCCAATGAACTGGAGCGAGAAAAAGGCGTCACGATTCTATCCAAAAACACCGCTGTTTTTTGGCAAAATTATAAAATCAATATTTTAGACACTCCCGGACATGCTGATTTTTCTGGAGAAGTAGAACGCGTTTTGAATATGGCTGATGGCTGTATTTTGCTAGTCGATGCTGCCGAAGGAGTTTTATCCCAAACTCGTTTTGTTTTGCGCCTTGCACTGGAACTGGGATTGGTACCCATCGTGTTAATTAATAAAATAGATCGTAAAGATCAGCGAGTTCATGAAGTAGAAACAGAAGTCGTTGATTTATTTTTGGAGTTGGCTACTCAGGATTTTCAACTTGATTTTCCCATTCTTTATGGGCGAGGAATCGAGGGAATCGTGGGTAAAGAATTTTCTGAAAATAAAGATTATTCTCTTTCCATCACTGACAGCCAAGATTTAACTCCTTTATTTGAAACCATTGTAGAAACCATTCCCGCTCCCACTGGCGATGTTACCGCACCACTGCAATTACAAGTTAATTCTCTGGATTGGGATCAGCATAAAGGCCGAATTGCCATTGGCAGAATTTTCAGAGGAACCATCAAAAAAAACCAACCCGTCACGGTTCTTCAGACCAACGGCCAATCCATCAAAGCTCAGATTGCTTATCTTTTCAATCACTTCGGTTTGGAACGAAGAGAGGTTGACCTGGCAACTGCTGGTGAAATAGTGGCAGTAGCCGGTATCGCTGGTGCTGGCATTGGTGACACTATTGCCGATCCAGTTCAACCAGAAATGCTCCCCTCAATCACGATTACTGAACCAACTGTCAAAATGCAACTTATTATTAACACTTCACCCTTTGCTGGTTTGGAGGCTGAGTTTTCTACTGCTCGGCAATTGCAAAATCGACTTAAAAAAGAACTGGAAACCAATGTGGGTTTACGATTGTTACCAGGCTCTTCCAGTGAAAGTATGACCATTGTGGGAAGGGGAGAGTTACATCTGGCTATTCTTATTGAAACTATGCGTCGTGAAGGTTTTGAGTTTGCTCTGTCACGACCAGAAGTAGTTCTTAAAGAAATTGATGGTCAAACTATGGAACCATGGGAATACGTCACTATTGACGTAACTGAAAAACATACCGGCAAAATTACTACTAGTATGGCCAAACGTTTGGCGCAACTAAAAAATATGCATCAAACCAAAACAGGCGTGCGCTTTGAATATGAAATTTCTACCGCCAATCTCATTGGTTATCGCAGTGAGCTCATTTCCAATACCTCTGGAGAAGGAGTGATTAATAATATTTTTCTAGAATATAGACCATTATCAGAACGAGCAAACATTCATCGCGGTGGAGCCATGATTGCTCATGAAACTGGAATGGTTACGGCCTATGCTTTGGAAAAAGCCCAGCAACGAGGGACTTTATTCGTCGATCCGGGTGACAAAATTTATGCCGGCCAAGTGGTGGGCATTCAAAAACGTTCAGAAAACATGATCATGAATGTGGCTAAAGGTAAAAAATTGACCAACATGCGGGCAGCAGCAGCCGACACCACGGTTGTTTTGGCTCCTGCCTGGAGACCTTCATTGGAGCAATTTTTAACTTTGATCGGTGAAAATGAAGTCTTGGAAGTTACTCCCTTGAGTTTACGCTTGAGAAGTCTTCACTAAGTGAATTGAGTGAAGAAATGGAAATCTTAAATTAACCCACCTCAGGTGGGTTTTTTTGTTATGATAAAGGTACATAAATTATGAAATATTCACAACTTTTTGGTAAAACTAAACATGGGGAGCGCAGTGGCTCTGATTTTATCAGTCATCAGTTATTGCTAAAGGGAGGCTTTATCGAAGAGTCTACCGCCGGCCGGTACTTTTTCCTACCCTTAGGTTGGCGCGTACATGAGAAGATCAAAAAAATCATCAAGGAAGAAATGGACGCGGCCGGCGGCCAAGAAATGATTTCACCAGTCCTTCACCCTTTGGAGCTATGGGAAGAAACTAATCGCACTAATTCAGTTGGTTTTGAACTAATGAGTATTGAAGACAGACGAGGAGCAAAGTTTGCTCTCGGTGGCACTGCTGAGGAAATGTTCGTGGATGTGGTACGCAAGTTTAATCTCACCTATAAAGATTTGCCTTTTAATATCTATCAATTTTCTACCAAGTTTCGTGATGAAATGAGAGCTCGTGGAGGATTGCTACGCGTTAGAGAGTTCGTGATGAAAGACGCCTATTCTTTTCACACAAATGAAAAAGATTTCAAAAAAGAATATCAAATAATGGCCAAAGCCTATGCCAAAATCTTCTCCCGCCTTGGTCTAAAAACCCTACAGGTAGAAGCTGATAACGGTTATATCGGTGGTGAATACTGCCATGAATTTCAAGTTGAGTCGCCCATCGGTGAGGGTAGGTTCTTTGTCGCTACAGACAAATCTTATAGTGCTCACGAAGATGTGGCAGTTTTTTACAAAGAGAACAAAAACATTAAAGAAAAAATGAAACCATACAAGGAGGTAAAAGCTGAGCGTGGTAACACCATGGAAGACGGTGCCAAATTGCATCAACTACCACTTTGGCAACAAATTAAAGATGTATTGTATGTTAATGAAAAAAATGAATTCATCTTAGCCATCATTCGTGGTGATTTTGACGTTAATGAAACTAAGCTATTGCATCTCTCTGGTTCTTATCAACTGCGACCGGCCACTGAAGAGGAAATCAGAAAATTGGGTAGCGAGCCTGGTTTCATCTCCCCAGTTGGTCTAAAAAGCAAAGTTAAGATCGTAGTTGACGATTCTCTTCATACCATCCGCAATGCTTACGGCGGAGCCAATAAAAAACATCTTGATGCCATCAATATCAACATCGATCGTGATTATCAAGCTGACGTTGAGGGCGATATCGCCATGGCTCAAGAAGGATTTTTGACAGGTAAAACTCGTAGCCCCTTGCAAGAAAAGCGTGGTATTGAGGTCGGTAATATTTTCCAATTAGGCTATCACTACAGTAAGCGCATGAAAAACGCTACCTTCATCGATAAAGATGGCAAGGCCAAGCCTTTCTACATGGGTTGTTATGGCATTGGTTTAGGTCGCACTCTAGCTACTATCGTGGAAAAATATCATGATGATCGAGGTATCGTCTGGCCAGCCAAAATCGCTCCTTTTCAAATCCATCTTATTTCACTCCAAGGAGCCACTGATCAAGCTAAACAGTTATATGAAAAACTAAATAAAGCCAATATTGAAGTTTTGTGGGACGATCGCGATGAATCTCCTGGCAAAAAATTTGCCGTGGCCGACTTAGTTGGTATTCCCATCAGATTGGTCGTTTCTACTAGAACTGGTAATGAAGTAGAGTGGAAAAACAGAGCTAGTGACAAAACTGAGTTGCTAACAATAACGCAAGTAATGAAAAAACTTAGTGTTTAACTTCCATGAATCGCACTTATAAAAACTTGGTATTTACCAAACACGCACTAGAAAGAATGGCCGATCGCATCATCACTCAAGATGCCATCCATCAAATAATCTCAAATCCCGATCAATCGTTCGTCAATCAAGGCAATACCAAATTTATTCGGACAATTAATAATAGATTGATTCATGTCGTAGCAACTCCCATTGAAAATCAGCGCTGGCTCATTATTTCCCTATGGGTAAGGGGAGAGGAAGACCGCATTCCATTGATTTGGCAGTTTTTAACTTGGCCATTCAAGTTAATCGGTAAAATCTTACAAATTTTTTTAAGATATTTTAAAAACTGAAATTCAAATTTGATAGAAATATTTTTCTCAAATGAAACACAAGTTTTGAATTTTAAATCCGCAAAAATTGCTGGAAAAAACAAAACCTATAAGGAAATATCTGTGCTTGATCTAAAAAAATTATAGAATGAATTATCAATCCTTTTTGACCTTTGATTTTTTCTCAATCAGAACGTATATTACTGCATATATCCCGGTGAGGACCCCACTGCAACACTCCCCCAAGGACGTTGTGGTGGGAGTCTGTTTCCGGGATTTTCTTGTATAATGTCTTCATGTCCGAAGCTCGTCCAATCATCGTTACCCATCATGCACCAGACCTAGATGCCATAGCTGCTGCTTGGTTATTAAAAAAATTTGATGCTCAGCATTTTGCTGATGCAAAAATTGCCTTCGTCAGTCCTGGCGAACAGATGAGTCTGGCGGAAGCCGAAGAATATGGCAGTCAATTGCACGAAATTACTTATGTTGACACTGGTGGCGGAAAATTTGATCATCATCAAGCAGAGCAAGCTCAAAAACGAGTTTGTGCTACTAGTTTGGTCTATGATCATTTGATTGAGATTCACCCTGAATTGAAAACTGATCAAGCGCTACAAACAATAGTAGAATTTGCCACTCAAGTTGATCATTTTGAAGAAGTCTATTGGCCAGAAGCTCAAAATCCCAGACACCTTTTCATGATCCAAGAACTAATTCGTGGCGCTGAATATACCGATCCTCACAACGATGATTCACAACTACATTTTGGTTTTCAATGTTTAGAAAATGCCTACGCCAGTCTTACCCAACACTTTAAAGCTTTGGAAATCATTCTTCACAAAGGAAGAGAGATAGAAATTCAAGGAGGAAAAGCCTTGGCTTTGTTGACTCGCAATGATGACACTATCAAGGTTGCTCAAAAACAAGGTTATTTATTGGTAGTTCGTAAAGATCCCAAACTAGGTCATGTTCGCATTAAAGCCAGACCCGATGCGCCTTTCAATTTGGATGAACTCATGAAAAAAATTCTAACAACTGATAGAAAAGGAACTTGGTTCTATCACGGCAGTGGCAAAATGTTGCTCAATGGCTCACTGAAAAATCCCACTCAAGTTCCCAGTCCTTTGAGTCTAGAGCAATTAATAGTTTTGATTAAAGAAATTTACGGCTAATAGCCATTTTGATTAACAATTAATTGTTAAATAACAGTTGCCAAGTCTTTAATCAGAAATAAACCTGACAAGTCATCAAGAGTGAGTTACAATACACCCCTGTTACAAATTAAACATAGAGAAGGGAGGTGAGAAATATGGCCATCGTAGTTAAAGCCAAAAAAGGCGATTCTACCAATGATGTCATTCGCAAATTCAAAAAAGCGAGTGTAGCTTCTGGTATTGTCCAAAAAGTTAAGGACAGTCGTTATTTTAAGAAACCTTCCAAAATTAAATCAGAAAAAACCGCTACTCGTAGTCGTCTCAAAAAACGCTCTCGTTCTCTCAAGAAAATGAAAAACATTTCTCCTCAAGTTTTGATCAGAATGAATCAAAAACTAGGTAGTTCATAATTTCATTAATTTCTTGATTTTCGACGTGGCTTAATTCTAGCCTTGACGACGAATTCCCATTGGTCGCCATCGCTGGTGTCAAAACTATAAGAGTTGGTCATGGAATAATAATTGACCAAGTGATTACTCAAAGTTTCTTCCAATTCTTTTTGTTGTTCGCTCAAATCACCAATCTTGGCTTTTAGTGCCATTGACTCTGGACTGGACTGAACTTGAGATTTGCGATCTTTGACTTTGAGTGAATAAGCCTCCATTTCTGCCTTGGCCTCTGAGAGTGACGGGTCATTTTCAAATACATCACGCAAGCTAGTGCGATGAGCTCTCAACTGATTTTTGATTTCTTCCAATTGCAGGGCATGTCTTTCTACCAAACTTTGTAGTGTCATGAGTGTTTCCGCCATCTTGTCTGATTCTCCCACTTCATCAATCCCAGCTCCTGTTTCAGCTGTTTGATCTGACTCAGCCAAAGCTGCTAGCGCCAAGTCTTCTCCAGACTGAAGTGCGGTCGGATCATCACCAGTTTCCAAAACGGGCAATTCTTTTCCTTCATCTAATTTAGAATCGTTTTTTGCCATACTAATACCTTTCTATTTCTATGAATGACTTGCACTGGTTATAACAAGCAAAAGAAAATGAATCAAT
>MFWV01000006.1:0-1882 GCA_001787405.1 Candidatus Pacebacteria bacterium RIFOXYA1_FULL_38_18 | reverse complement strand
GAGAAGAAGCATCTCTTAGAGAGTTCAGGTCCTTAATCCATAAATTGCAAAACTGTTCCGTGGGTAATTTTTCTATTTGAAATTGATCTAAAGAATTAATATTCACAAAAGTCGTCATCTGGGAAGTTTGACATAATTTATCTTTATAAATCCACATAATTTCACCACTATCCAAAGGAGAGGAGATGCTGAGAACATTTTCTGAAGATAAACCCAAATCTATTTGCTCGTCTTCAGCCAAATCAGCCGGCCGACAATGCGGACGACCTCTTTCTGCTATTAGCAAATCTTGTTCGCTCAAAAATGGCACACAGTCATTAGTAAAATTAAGATTTCCTAATTGATAAAGACCATTTTGTAAATTTTCACGAATGATTGGAATCGTTTCTACTGTCACTAATTGGTTGTAATAAAGATAAGAATAGAATAAAAATTCTGGAAACTCTGTATAAACAGTTATTTTTGTATCTTGGGGTTGTCGATCAAGGTAGCTAGCCAACACGCGCTGTTCAATAAATAAACCATTGGTGGAATATAACGGATAACGATAAAAATAATCATAAGCAAACTGGACAATAAACAATCCATAAATTCCCAAAATCAGCCAACTCACCCAGGGACGAGCATTTTTCATTAAAAAATGCAAACCAATAGCAATGGGAAATAACATCAACATATACGAAATTGAGCCTCGGAAAAACATCCAACTATTGACCGTAGTTAATAATCTGGGAATTGGCATTAAAGCCAGTAATATTGCCCAAACAAGCACTGTTTTTCGCCATTTTTTGTAAATCAGCATTTGATAAACACCAATAGCTAGTAATGGTAAATCAATTAAATAAAAGAACCCTTTTGACCAAACTGAAAAGGGGCTAAGATTCGGTTCTCCTGAAATAAATAAAATCAGCGGATCAAAATTTGAGATATAACGCCTCACAGAATATTCAGCAAACACCTGCAATTTATTATGAGTAATTTCATTGAAAGGATTATCCAAACTCAAACGTCGATCAGTGGCTACGTTTTGAGCAATTTGTGCCTTGAAATCTGGATCAAAAAAAATAGTTTTTAAACTGCGCTGATTGGCACCCTGTATAGGTAGCAACAACAAATACCAAATCAAAAACACACCAGTAGCAAAAATCATCAAGGTCAATGCCATTTTTTTTGAAAGTGATTTTTTTATTTGCCAACCATAATAAGACCACAAACCAACCCAGGGAATTAATAAAATTTTATAACCCTGGTATTGAAAAAAGGCCAAAAACAACAAAGGAAATGTGAGCCATTTATAGTTAAACTTGGGGGAAGTGAGCATGGCTGCTGATAAAAATAATAACCAAACACTGGGCAAGGGATCAAAACTCATTCTGCTCAATTGCCAAAACCAAGGATTGAATGCTGCGACGAACACAGTCAATCCCGTTATTTTTTGATCTTTCCATAAATTCCAAGCCAGCCAGCCCATGATCAAAGGAAAAGTAATACCCATCAAGGCAGACACCACTCGACCAGCCAAAAATGGATTTGAAAATATCCAGAAACCAGGCACCATCACCAATGTCGTAAGTTCTGCATGTCGAAAAGTTAATGGCATCAATTTCCAAGGATTCCAATGACCAATCAGATCACTACCGGAAAGAGAAAAGGCCTTTGCCTGAATTAAATAAACCAATTCGTCATAGTGAAGACCAACAGGAATTTCAGATAATAAATAAAAACGTGAGCCAACCAGTAGAATAAAAAACAGACCAAAAAGAATTTTATGTAATTGGGAAAGGGAGTGCCACCAGGTTTTGATACTATTCATCAATGCCATTCTAACATTGTAATATAAACCATTGGCGAGCCCGACCGGAATCGAACCGGCGATCTCTTC
>MFWV01000005.1 GCA_001787405.1 Candidatus Pacebacteria bacterium RIFOXYA1_FULL_38_18 | reverse complement strand
GAACTCAGTAATAAAAAATATAAAACCATAATTGAAATAGGTGGCTTTCCTGGAACTTATGCCATCTATTTTAAAAAATATTGGAATTATCAATCCACTCTTCTTGATTACGTGTTTGATAAAAGAAAATTTATTAAACTATTAAAAATTAATAATTTAAAAGAAAAAGATATTTCTGTAATCATCAAAGATTTTTTTAAATTTAACGATAGAAAAAAATATGATTTGGTATTTTCTTTGGGATTTATTGAGCATTTTGATGATGTAGAGGACGTTATTAAAAGACATTGGAGGTTGGTTAATAGGGGAGGAAAACTAATAATTGGTATTCCTAACTTCCTAGGAATAAACGGCCTCCATCAGTTACTTTTCGATCCTGCAAATCTCAATATTCATAATTTAGATGCCATGAATATCTTTAAAATAAAAGTTTTTATGAAACGTCTGAACCCTCGAACATACTCTGTAAAATACGTTAGCGGAAAACTCGTTTGGCTCGAAAATATTGAATCTAGAAGTAATTCCGTAAAACTTTTTACTTTTTTTCTAAATATTATCGGAATGATTTTGACCAAATTAAACATAAATAATAAATTGACCGCAACCCACATTTTCATTGTTGCTGAAAAAAAATAATTTATTGATTTGAAAAAAATGAAAAAAATAATCGAATATTATCAAAGGCAAAGAAAACATCACGACCAACAAAAGGGAAATTTTTTAAATTTTGAAAATAAAAATACAGTAAATTATTGGAGACATAATCGAATGTACTCCTTCATTAAACCAATTTTAATTAATGATAAAAAAGCAAAGTGGTTGACTGTGGGAGATGGAAAATATGGCACTGAGGCTCACTATATAGAAGAATTTTCTGGCACAGCTTTGGCAACTGATATCTCTACAAAATTACTTAAAATAGCAAAAAAAAGAAAATATATAAAAAATTACCAAAAAGCCAATGCTGAAAAACTGCCCTTTACAGAAAATAGTTTTGACTATGTTTTTTGTAAAGAATCTTACCATCATTTCCCCAGACCGATAATTGCATTATATGAAATGATTAGAGTGTCAAAAAAAGCTGTTATTTTAATAGAGCCCAATGACGTGATAAGAAGGGGTTTTTCTTGGAAAAGAGTTGCTGGAATAGAAGAGATTAAAGCTAAAGTAAATAAATTTGAAGTTTCTGGAAATTATGTTTATACAATATCAAGAAGAGAGCTGGAAAAAATCGCGTTGGGGTTGGGACTGGAAACAATTGCTTTTTCTGGTTTCGATGACCATTATATTCCTGGAATAGAAAATGAATTAATAGAAAACAATACTGTTAAATTTAAAAAAATTAAAATGATAATTTATCTACTCGATATTGCTTTTAAAATAGGCATTAGAGACAGAAGTTTATTGGTATCAATTATTTTTAAGAAGAAACCTAGTAAAAATCTAAAAAAAGCTCTGAAAAATTTTGGATTCAAAATTGAAAATTTGCCAATTAACCTCTATACCTAAAATGACTAAGAAAAAAATAAAGATACTGATTATCGGAACAACTGATAATAGCGGGGGAGCTGCTAGAGTTGGTTGGGATATTGGTCATGAGCTAATCAACAGAAAATATGACGTAAAATTCATTGTTGGTTATAAAAAATCAAACAAAAATTATGTTTATGATTTAAAAAAACCAAAATTATTATCTTGGCTTGATAAAAATACTAGATTTGATTTTACAGCTACCTTAAGGCATCTGAGATCATTTTTGCTAGCTAATAACATTGACTATGGAGCTAATACTGAAATTTTAGATCACCCTTGGTATAAAAGTGCCGATCTGGTGCACTGTCATAATTTGCACGGAAATTATTTTAAGTTAGAAATACTTTCTCAAATTGCTTCTGAAAAAAAACTTGTTTGGACATTGCATGACATGTCGGCCATTACAGGCAAGTGTGCCTATGTTGAAAATTCCAACGAATGGGAAAGTGGGTATCATAAATGCAGAAACTTAAATTCATACCCACCGATGCTTTGGGATAACACAAAATATATGTGGCAAAAAAAGAAGAATATTTATAAAAAAGCAAAATTATCAGTGGTTTCACCCTCATTATGGTTGGCTAAAATAGCTAAAAAAAGTATTTTAAAAAATCAAAATATTTTTGTAATACCAAATGGCATTGACACTAATATTTTTCATCCAAAAAATATTAAAAACATAAAAAGAGAACTTAATATTCCCGTGGATAAAAAAATTATTTTATTCATCGCGCAAGCTGGAAAAAAAGATTCTAGAAAAGGTTGGAAATATACCGCCTCAATAATTGATAAATATAGAAATGATGACTCTATTCATTTTATTTGTATTGGTGGAGGAGAAAAAAATAAAACCAAGAATAATATAACTTTTATTCCATTCATAGAAAAAAAAGAAGTTTTGGCAAAGTATTATTCAGCTGCTGACTTATTATTATTTACCTCATTGGCTGAAAACTGTCCCCTGGTTATTTTGGAAGCTATGGCCTGTGGATTACCGATAATTAGTTTTGATGTGGGCGGAATTAGAGAGTTGATTGAAAATAAAGTCAACGGATATATTGCTAATTATTTAGATACGGAGGATTTGAATAATGGAATTAAATATGTTCTAAATCTATCAATAGATGAAATAAAAGTTATGCGAAATAAAAATAGAGAAAAAGCTATCAAACAATACTCGATTAAAATCATGACAGACCGATATGAAAATCTTTATACTTCTCTGGTTTGATAACTTAAAACGTGGCATAATATTTTTCAAATGAAAAAAACTAACCAATCAATTTTTAATAAGATGGGACTATTTTTAGCTCCATTAATTTATAAAATATTAAACGTACTATCAGACATTAATATTTTGATAGGAAAATTAATAGCTAGTACCTATAAATTCACATGGCCATATATTGGAACTTCTTGGTTCGATCATAGATTTGACTACTTGCGAGGACCAGAAAATATATTCTGGTTGGAACGAGTTATTTATACCAATAATTTAATACATCAAGGAGATCTTATCTTGGATATTGGTTGCGGAGATGGAATCTATTCTGGTAAATTTTATTCTTCGATTGCTAAATTTGTTGACGCTATCGATCTTGATTTAAAAGCCATAAATCATGCAAAAAAAACATATCCTCAAAAAAATGTTAAATTTTCTAAAAAAAACATAGTAAATTGGACTCCCACTAAAAAATATAATGGCATATTTATGTTTGCTGTTATAGAACATCTCACTAAAAAAGATGGGCAAAAAGTACTTTCAAAAATTGGCAAAAGTCTTGCAAAAGGCGGTGTTTTCTTCGGTTCTACTTCCGTGTTTGAAGATCGTGGTTTCCATAATTTTGAACATGAAAATGAATTTGCTTCTGTTGTAATTTTAAAGAAATTCTTGTCTCAAAAATTTAAAAGTGTCAAAATTACCACCTCAAACTGGCCAGGAAGGTTAGAGTGCTATTTTGAGTGCAGACAACCAAGATAATTACCTATGAAACTCCATTCCATTCCCACTGGACTCAAGCAATCAGCATTTACTATCATCGGTAATGGTTTGAGTGCTGGTTTGTCTGCTCTAGCGATCATTTTCATCATTCGTTTGCTTGGCCCTGAAAAATATGGAGAGTTTAGTGTTGGTCTCGCTATCGCTTTAATCTTAGTCAAATTAAATGATTGGGGATTGAACACGGCTATTTTGAAATATGCTTCGGGCAATAAAAATCAAAAAGAACAAAATGACGTTTATTCTCTAACAACCAAATATAAATTAATTCTTTCGTTGGTAATTTCCATCATCGGACTATTGTCTTATCAATATATAAATAGTTTTCTTGGACTCAAAGAGCCACGAATTATCTTGGCTGCTTTTACTTTTGGTCTGTTTACTACTTATTACGAACACCTCCTAAATATATTACAGTCACTACACTCTTTTTTTAATGCTGTGGCCATTAATACCATCCAGGCTATAGCCAAACTAGTGGGTAGTGGCCTATTTTTTATTTTAATAGTTCAACAAACTATGCCTCTTTTTTTGTGGTATTTATTCGCTCCTTTAATTCCAGTGTTATTAACTCGTTGGCTCTTACCTTCTTGGATAAAAATAAATTTATCAGTCAAAAACTTAAAACTTCAACAAAGAATTTGGTCATTAACCAAACATTCTTCAATCGCCCTGATTTCTGCCGGCATTATTGAGAATATTGATATTTTGTTTCTGCAAAGCAATTTAACTACTTATGAAACTGGATTGTATGGAGGAGTTTCTCGAATTGCTATGTTATTTACACTGATAGCCTATTCCTTAGCCAACGTGCTCAATTCCAGGGTAGCTCGCTATAAACTTAAAAAACATTTGGCACCATATCTTAAAAAATCATGGGGGGTGGTTTTGTTGTCATTATTGGGCTTTTTGATCTTCATCCCCATAGCCAAACCATTAATCCATTTCACCATTGGTCAAGAATATTTGAATGGCCTACCAGTTTTATTGATGTTGACTGGAGCTTCATTTCTAGCTATCGCCAGCATGCCTTTTATGGCTCTGTTTTATAGTTTCGAAGCTGACTGGTATTTTTCAATCAGTGGCATTTTACAATTAGTCATCATCTTGATAGGCAACGCTATCTTTGTGCCAATTTTCGGCTTAGAGGCGGCTGCTTGGACTAGATTGGCCACCAGACTATTCCTCTTTTTGTTTACTATGTTGCTGGGACAATATTTATATTTCAAACATTATGGCAAACAGACAATTTAAAATATTGGTTTTTTTAAAAACTCATTGGCAGATTTTTTTGGTTGGATTTGTTTATTTATTTTTAACCCTACCAGCTCTATTGGACAACAATCATTTTTTATATAATTTGGAACCTTATCCCGATGGAATGCTTTACGCTTTGAGTGGTAGAAATGCTGTCTTGGGTAGAGAGTTTGGTTTAATCAGCGCTTACAGTTCTATTGATCATTGGGTGCCACCGATGTATTCGTGGGTGCTGGGAGCCGGTTATTTATTGTTTGGCACCACACTTGGCTCTTTTTATTTTACCAATGTTCTGTTGCAACTGACTGGTTTAATTTTTTTATACCTTATTTTGCATAAAACTACCAAACATTGGTTTACTACTTTTCTAGGACTAATTATTTATTTGTCACATTTGGTTTTAATTTGGTTGCCTACTTTACCAATGGGGGAAAATCTAATTGTTCCATTATTCTTAATACTTATTTTTAGTTTATTTGAAAAACGACAATGGCTAAAATACAGTTTGTTATTTTTTTCTTTGGGGGGATTATTTTTTACTCGTTATACCACTATTGGCACTGTTATAGCTGGACTGCTAATTCTCTCCATTCAACTGTATCCTAAACTTAATAAAGGCTGGCGCTTGATAATTTTCTCGACCATTCCAATGGCAGTAATTGCTTTTGAATTGTTATTAAGATTCAGAGGAATTCGCATTTGGGGAATTATCAGATCCATTGTTAACGGGAATAATCTTAATTTTTCATTAAAATTTCTACTACCAAATCTTATGACTTATATGCAAATGTTATTTTGGGGAAAAGGTTGGTATTTATGGTTGCCAATCGGCATTTCTACTGCCATTTTGACTGGATTGTTTTTGTTTGCTATCTATTACTTTTTCAGAACCAAAAAATTTACCAAAGCCAATCTTCTTTTATTTTTCTTTTTAGCGCAATTGCCGGTGCAACTATTTTTTTATGTGGCCGATGCTCGCTATTTAATCCTGACTATTCCGCTCATTGCTCTAGGAACCAGCTGGTTAGTAGATCAAGAGTTTTCTAAAAGACAGTGGCTATTTTGGTTTGTAGTGGGAGGAATATTCATACAATTATTTACTCAAAAAACCCTACTCAAAGAAATTATTGGCAATAACCTACTTGGTCGTTCTACAGCTTGGCAGTATGAATCTATTCAACATTTTAATCAGGTTTTGACTAAAAATGATTTACTAATTACTGCTCTGCCTCCTTTTTTAATAGATACCTATCAAAATCGTGATTATCGGCCGTTGCCTCTCTCTCAAACTCAAGAATTTATGCAAAAAAAACAATATGTTTGGGGAGAAGATATCGATTATGAAGAATTGAAACTGACTTATCAAACTTGGTTGAAAGCTGGTAGAGCAATCTATATTAGTAATGCTTACATCACTCATCAGCAATCAGTCATCAATGATTATGAGAACTATAAAGAAGATTTTAGTTTTGAGCTAATTTCAGAAGGCTGTGAGCAAGCCTGCAATATTTATCGGCTAACAATTCACTAGTTAATTTTGTGGAAAACCTATTTTGAGACACTCTTGTAGGTTTTTGGTAGGATCTGCCCAGTAAAGATTAGGGTGAGTGCTATCTTGAACATAACAGCGATCAAGCACTGTTTGATAATCAAAAACATTCTTTTCAAATTCTGAAACATTCATATCTGTTGCCTGAGTGGTATAGACAATGACAGCGGGAGGATTGTTTAAAAGATCCTGTCTATATTCTGCTTGTTTGCTTTCTGGCAAAATATTGGCCATAAAAAATCGGCTACAAGGTTGACGTTGGGCATAATAATAGTTAGTGCCCACACCCCAACCATAAACAGACATCATACAAGCTGAAGATTGAGTAGTTTCTTTAATTTTTGCTTGAACACCCAACGCTTGTTTATTATCTGCTTTTTTCCATAATGCTTGATGCTGAGTAACACTGTAATTTTGCATGGCTTGAATTTGTTCTATAAAAAATTCTTTTTTGGGAAAAATTAATAAAGTCATACCAACAAGAATTAATAATTGTCTGACTTGTTTATTTTTGAACAAATTAAATGAAAATTGATCAATGAAATAATTAGTCAGTAATTTGCCCAACATAGCCAATAAAAGCAAAAGGGGCAATAAGATTGGTATTTCATATTTATTACCGAATCTTCCTTGTAGGGCAGCGCCCAATACCGCACTCAACCAATAAAAAGCTACTATCGAATAATAAAAACCTTTGTTGGAAACCTTTAATTTGAGCGTGAGAGAAAAAAGCTGTTGTTTTTTGTTAAGCAAAACACTTTTAACAGTCGTACTCAACCAATGCAAAATAAATAGAGATGTCACTGCTAGTAACAAATAAATAGGATATTGGATAAAAATAAATCGATCTTTAGGAAATTGAATAGCAGGATACAAACGATAACCAATTTCTTGCGGACTGAGCGGAAACTGAGCAGATTTGATTGCTGAAATTTCTCCATAGGCTATGAGCGAGCGCGTTAATAACAAATAACCAACCAAGATGCCAATAGCTAAAAATATACCTTTGCTCATTGCTGTTAAAAACGATCGTATAGCGGACATCCCTTCATGTAACTGAATAAAAAAATGAGGAATTAAAACTAGAATAGTTGGTGCATAAACTTCCTTCATTTGACCAGCTAAGATTAGAAAAAAACTAGCCCAGAAAATGTTTTTATGACTTTTATCAGTTTTTAAAGCAAACCAAACTCCCATTAATGTAAACAACAAGCCATTAATCTCTGAAGGGAAAAACTGACTCTGCACCGTGTTAGAAAAAAAACAAAGTCCAAAAATCAAAAAGAGCAATAATTGTTCGATTGGTTTAAAAATCTTGCCAATAATTTTCCAAGTTAAAATCAAAATACCGATCAGAGTAAAAATAAATAGAATATGAAAGGATTGTAGCGATCCTCCAAACCACCATCCCCAAAGAGTAGTCATCATCATCAATCCTGGTGGATTGATGTTCCAATAATCTGCATAAGAATTTCCCAAGTGCCAAACGGCAGCCATGCTTTGCAAGGCCCAAGAAACAAAATCCGTTCCCAATAATGGTATGACTAGTGCGTGAAAGCTTTCTAAAATAAGCCAGATAAATCCGGTAATCACGGCAATGATCGTCATAATATTTATTTTTTTCATTTCTCCACCACCAATAAATTATTCATACCACATTCAAAATAGTGATGTTCAACCTGAGATTGATCAACACCTTTGGGTAAAAGCTTTAGTAAGCTCTCTCGATTAAAATATTGTTGATGCTCTTCGATTTCTCGACGAGAAATAAGGCCAAGTTTGAAAGATAAAAATTCCAAAACTTTTTGGGCGTGGAAAGAGGGAGCGGTGAGAATGAGTTTTCCGCCAGGTTTAAGAGTGCGATAGGCTTCGGCCATAATCTCGCGCGGATGATCAATGTGTTCAAAAAAAGCAAAGGCCGCCACCACGTCTGCAAAGTTATTTTTGAGAGCAATTTTTTTGACCAAAGGCTGATTGACGATGCTGATTTGGCGGTATTTTTTAAATTTGGTAACCAGTGAGTTGCTAATCAAAGGATCGACACCGGTGTAATGTTTGAGCTTGATGTTGTGCTGTTTGGCAAAATGATAAAAACGAAGTTGCGATCCACAACCTAAATCCACGATCACTAGGGGTTTGTAAGAGGGGATATGTTTAATTGCATATCGAAAACGTAAAAAACGGACTAATGGTTCTAGCAAGGCTTCTTCAAAAATCGGCATTTTTAAAATATTCCACCATCATTTTTAAGCCATTTACAAACTCAATTTCTGGTTGCCAATTTAAGAGTTGTTTGGCTTGACTGATGTCTGGTTGACGACGAGCTGGATCATCAATGGGCAGTTCAGTAAAAGTAAATTGGGATTCTTGCGCACCATGCACAGTCTGCCAAACCAATTGAGCTGTTTGTAAAATGGTGAATTCATTTGGATTACCCAGGTTGACTGTGGCGCCACTGGCTTGATCGCTCTCTGCCAAACGCAAAATACCTTCTACCAAGTCACTAACATAACAATAAGAGCGCGTTTGCTGGCCGTCGCCGTGAATGGTGAGTGGTTTTTGGTGCAGGGCTTGGGAAACAAAGTTGGTCAGGACTCGTCCGTCTTTGGGGTTCATGCGTGGGCCATAGGTGTTGAAGATGCGTATAATGCGGGTATCTAGGCCAAACTCGCGTTGATGAACGCCGCAAATTGTTTCACCCAAGCGCTTGCTTTCATCGTAACAAGAACGGGGGCCGTTAGGATTGACGTTGCCCCAGTAACTTTCTTTTTGCGGATGTTCTAGTGGATCGCCATAGGCTTCTGAACTGCCGGCATAAATAAACTTGCCTTGCGGATTGGTTTGCTTGAGATATTGCAGTAAGTGATCGGTGCCGATTGAGTTAACTAAATAAATTTCGCGAGCAAACTTGCGGAAAAAGGGCGGGCTGGCCGGTGAAGCAAAATGAAAAATAAAGTCAAACACTTGCGTTTTGAGATAAGTTTCTGGATCGTGACTGACGTCGGCTTCGATAAAAGTGAAGTTAGTAGAGGAATTGAGAAATTTGAGATTGGTCTGGTCACTAGATACAAAATTATCAACCCCAGTGACTACGGCACCTTCATTAAGCAGTGCTTCAGACAGGTGAGAGCCAATAAAACCCGTTGCTCCAGTGACTAGGATTTTTTTATTGGTAAATCGTTGCATACTCAAAATTGTAACAGAAAAAGTAGCAGAAAATTATTTGAACTGAATCACTAGCTTGGCGTCAAAAGCCTTGGCCACTTTTTTGAGGAATTTGAAAGAGGGATTGGCGTCACCAGATTCCAAACGGGAAATGGCGGATTGCTTGGTACCAATTTTGTCTGCAAGATCTTTTTGAGTCATTTTTTTCTCTAAGCGTTTGTCGATCATTTGACAGATTAAGTCATATTCAGGCTGAAGCTCATCGAAGGCGACCTTAAATTTTGGATCAGCCAGCCATTTTTTTTCAATTTCAGACCAAGGAATGTAGTCTTTAAGAGTATATTTTTTCATGATTCGTCATTATCACATATATGTTATTTATTTGTCAAGAGTTTAAGTCGCTTGCTTGCTATCTTTAACTCTTTCGATGGAATTTTATTTGATTTCTTTATAAAACCATGAATTATGTATGCCTCTTGATTAATAAAACTATAAAACAATCTTACATTCAGTTCTCCTCTAACTCTAAATTCATAAAGATTTATAGCAATTTTCTTGGTTTGAGGCATACTTAATAGGTATCCATAAGTTTTGAGCAAATAAATTGACTTCCCAATATGAACTCTGGTTGATTCCGGCAAATTTTCAATAAATTTTCTACAAAGAGGATGAGTGTGAACTTTAGTCATAACAATTTTGCTTGCTTCAAATAAATATAAGCTTCAAACCGTAACATCAATCTGACACGCGCGCCGTTTCGCGGTATCATAAAAGAGTGAAGAAAGACTCATTACTTTGGTTGATTTTAATTTTTGCTCTACTTTTGCGTTTGCCACTGCTTACTGGCTCTTTTTGGCTGGATGAGGCGGCCCAAGCACTGGAAAGTGTGCGACCATTCAGTCAACAACTGGAAATTATTAATGATTTCCAGCCACCTCTTTTGCATTATCTGGTGCATTTCGCTGCCAAGGTCACTATTACCGAGTGGTGGTTGCGCCTTTGGGGAGCTTTAATTCCAGGTTTGGTGACGATTTGGGCAACTATTAAATTGGGTGAAAAATTATTTAACAAGCAAGTGGGTTTAACTGCTGGATTACTATTGGCCACTTCTTCATTTCATGTTTTTTATTCTCAAGAACTACGACCATACAGTTTGCCAGCCATGTGGGCAATGCTCAGTACTCTTTTATTGTTTAAAAAAGATTTTAGTTGGTGGCAGTTTGCCGGTATCACCATCTTGGGTCTTTATTCAAGTTATTTATACCCATTTTTGCTCTTACCTCAGTTATGGCTGATTGGCAAACAACAAAGTTGGGGGAAAGCCATCAAGATTACAATTGCCAGTAGTGTGGCATTTGCACCTTGGCTACCAACTTTCTTTAAACAATTGAGTGCTGGGCAAGTTTTAAGGACGGAAATACCTGGTTGGGAAACTGCTGTGAGCACACCCCAATTGAAAGCTTTGGCTCTTGTGCCTCTCAAGTTTATTTACGGTGTTTTGGATCTGCAATTAACTCCTGCTTTCGCAATTAGTGGCTTGAGCTTGGTGATAGTAATTGGTTTTGCTTGGTTAAATGGTCAACAGCACAAACAGCAACTTAGCAGTCTAAAGTCATGTCTGCTAATTAGCCTCACTCCTTTGTTGGGTAGTTGGCTGATTTCATTTATCGTGCCCATCGTGCAACCCAAACGTTTGCTTTTTCTTCTGCCGTTTTTTTATTTATTGATTGCAGCGCCTCTGGCCAATAAAAAAACTCCTTTCAAAATTGCCCTGATGCCGGTGGTATTTTTATTAGCCATTAATTTAATTAGTCTTTTTACATATTGGACTGAACCTCAGTTGCAACGAGAGAATTGGCGAGGGCTCAAACAAGAAATGATGCAAAAATTTCCAGCCGACGCTACTGTAGCGATTTTTTCTTTTGATAAGGCTTTTGCGCCTTGGCGCTGGTATGAACCTGAAACCCTGGCTAGTTTGACTACTGGTCAGAAAAACATCAATCAAGTGACAGATTTGAATGGTCAACTAAAATCGATCACTGATTACCAATACGTGCTGATTTTTGATTATTTGCGTGACCTAACAGATCCTAGTCATCGTTTGGAAGAAACCGTAGAAAGTTTGGGCTTTACTGGTCGGGGAGTACTTGATTATCCTGGAATTGGTTTTGTGCGCATTTACAGCAAGAGTGAGTTTACGATAGGCTACAGCTTATGAAAATCGGTCTAGACTTTACACCAGTGCTTTATGGACGAGGAGTGTCTCGCTACACCATGAATTTGGCGCGCGCGCTGATTGATAATCCCAAGGCCGAGTTGTTCCTCTACGGTTCTTCTTTGCGCAGAAAAACCGAGCTCTCCCAAAAAGCGCGCGCCCTAGGTCTGCCCACCACCAAAACCGCTTTCCAAAAACTACCACCCACACTTTTGAGCAAAATTTGGCGCTTCAATCTCAATCCCATCAGTAAACAATTACCAGAGATCGAGGTTTTCCATAGTTGGGATTGGCTCCAACCACCAGATAAAAAGCTGCCTTTAGTTTCTACTATTCATGATCTAAGCATGCTCAAATATCCAGACACTGCTCATCCCGATCTTTTCAAGGCACATCAAAAATCCTGGCAAATTCTCAAAGATAGAGAAGCCGAGATTATTGCCGTTTCCCAAGCCACCAAAAAAGACATCATTAATCTTTTGGGTATTCCCAGTTTCAAGATTCACGTTATTCCCGAAGCACTGCCCAGAGAAATTCAGCTCATCAATGAAACCCTCAGTGAAGAACAAGCAGAACAAATCAAACAACAGCTGAAACTCAATCGTCCTTATTTATTATTTGTCGGTACTAGAGAACCGCGTAAAAACCTCATTAGGCTGATTGAGGCTTGGCAACCATTGGCTGAAGATGTTGATTTAATCATTGCCGGAGCTAAAGGCTGGGATGAAACAAGTCAAGAAAATTATGCTTCCTTGCCCAATTTGCGTTTTTTGGAGCAAGTGAGTGACCAGCAACTGAATGTTCTTTATGCCGAAGCAGAAGCCTTGGTTTTTCCCAGTTTGGATGAGGGTTTTGGTTTGCCGATTTTGGAGGCTTTTTATCACGGCACTCCTGTAATCACTGCCCATACCTCTGCTTTGGTTGAAGTAGCCGGTAACGCTGCCGAGCTGGTAGACCCCACTCAAGTCGAAGATATTCGCCGAGGCATTGAACTGATTTTAAATGAAGACAGCCAGGCTCAACGCCAACGCCTACAACGCATGATCATTCGCTCTCACATGTTTTCCTGGCATCAAGTAGCC
>MFWV01000004.1 GCA_001787405.1 Candidatus Pacebacteria bacterium RIFOXYA1_FULL_38_18 | reverse complement strand
GACAGCCAGGCTCAACGCCAACGCCTACAACGCATGATCATTCGCTCTCACATGTTTTCCTGGCATCAAGTAGCCGAACAAACCATCAGTGTTTATAGTCAAGCAATTAAACATTATGCATAAACTCAAATTAGCCATTGATGGCAATGAAGCCAATGTTACCAACCGGGTGGGAAGTAATGTTTATGCTTTTGAAGTCCTCAAACAACTCTATAAATTGACCGCTGATAAGAAAAAATTTACTTGTACGATTTTACTGGCTCGACCAGCAGTCAGTGACTTACCAAAGGCACGTAACAACTGGCACTATCAGATCATCAAACCCAGTCGCTTCTGGACTCAGTGGGCTTTACCTCTGCATCTTTTTTGGCAACAAAAAAACTATGATCTGTTATTTACTCCCAGTCATTATGCTCCGCGTTTATCACCCATTCCTTATGTTAGTAGTGTGATGGACTTGGCTTTTCTGCAATTTCCTGATCAATTTACTAAACATGATTTATTTCAACTCAAACACTGGACTCGCTACAGCGTAAAAAGAGCTCAAAAAATCATCACCATCAGTCAATTTTCCAAACAAGCCATTCATGATGTTTACCAAAAACCCCTGACAGAAATCGTGGTCGCTCCACCTGCTGTGGGTTCATTTCCCAGCTATTTACCTTTGCGCTGGAAGGCTTTTTTGCGCAAACACAAAATTGAAAAAAATAATTACTTTCTTTATTTGGGAACTTTGCAACCACGCAAAAATCTTCTCACTCTGGTTGAGTCGTTCGAGGCTTTTTATCGATCTCAAGCTGCCTCTCAACTTAAAAAGAAAACTGCCTGTAGCACTCCAGCAAATTTACCTCAATTAGTTATCGCTGGCAAAATCGGCTGGCTAGCAGAAGAACTACAAGCAAGAATTAAACAATCCGCCCTCCAAGAACAAATTATTCTCACTGGTTTTGTGAGTGAAGAACTCAAAAAACCACTCTATGAAAATGCCATCAGCACTGTCTTGATTGGCTTGTATGAGGGCTTTGGCATTCCGCCACTAGAATCTTTGAGCGTTGGCACCCTGCCGATTGTGTCTAGTGCTACCAGTTTGCCGGAAGTGGTTGGTGATGCCGGCTTGATCGTCGATCCTCTTGATCAAACCGCCATTAGTCAAGCTCTAGAAAAGGCCTGGTGCATCCCACCTTCCAAACGACAACAATTGGTCTATAAAATGAAAAAACAAGCCGATAAATTTTCTTGGAAAAAAACCGGTAAGATTATTCTCAAAACAATTCAAGACGCAGCCGAACATGACGCCAATTAAACCCATCACTATTTTGGGCATCGATCCAGGTTATGATCGAGTCGGTTGGGCCGTGGGCACCGCGCAAGCTCAAAACTGGCATCATATTTTCCATGGTTGTATCAAGACTGCCAAAGAATTGTCACTCATTGAGCGCTACCGAATCATCAGCCGAGAACTCAAACAAATCATTCAGCAATATCAACCCAGCGTAGCCGTCATTGAGTCATTGTTCTTTTTTAAAAATCAAAAAACTGCCCTCAAAGTTAGTGAGGCTAGAGGCATAATCATCAATACTTGTCTCAATCAAAATCTGGAAATCGCTGAATTTACTCCTTTACAAATCAAGCAAGCCGTCACTGGCTACGGCAGAGCTGATAAAACCAGCGTAGACAAGATGGTACGCCTGCAACTCAAACTCACTAACCAAAAAATCATTGACGACGCCATGGATGCTCTAGCAATCATGTTAACTTATCAAACTCAAATGAAACTTTTGAAAACCCAAGTTATAGCCCAAGCTTGAGCGTCCTTGACCGGAATAGAAAATCTGTTTTTCCTCTACGCTCTGAGGTTCTAGTATGGTAAAACTAAGGGTAAGATGATCGGGTTTCTTTCAGGTAAAGTACAAAAATTAAATAATGGATTGTTACTTCACACCCATGGCGTGGGTTATCGCGTAGAAGTGGGGGAGAGTCTCTTAAAAACTCTCGCCCAAGATGAGCAAGCCTCTCTTTTTATCTACACCCATGTCAAAGAAGATGCTCTGAAGTTATTCGGCTTTGCCACCGAACAAGATTTATTTCTTTTTGAATTAGTTTTGAGTGTTTCTGGAGTGGGGCCTAAAATTGCCCTCACCATCGTTGATGTGGGCGCTGATCGATTGATCAGAGCCGTACAAAATGCCGAAGTAGGTTTCTTTAGTGCTATTCCTAGAGTCGGTAAAAAATTGGCTCAAAAAATCATCATTGAACTCAAATCAAAACTTGGTGGTTTAAAAGAATTGGAACTTGGTCCGCTATCAGATAAAGAACAAGATGTTCTAGAGGGCCTCAAAAGCTTAGGTTTTGCTGAAGAAAGCATTCAGCAGGTCTTGGGCGAACTGGATCGCACTCAACCAGTAGAAGTTATGCTCAAACAAGCAGTCAAGAATTTGGCCAAATTATAATGACAGAACCAATTATCAATGACGCAACCAGTGTCGAAGAAGAAATTCTTTTTACTTCTCTTCGAGCTCAAGATTGGCGTGAGTTCTTGGGTCAAGAAACTATCAAGAAAGCTCTGCAAATTGCCATTGAAGCAGCCAAACAGCGCAAAGAAGCCATGGATCATGTGCTTTTATATGGCCCACCTGGTTTGGGTAAAACCACTCTTTCTCATATTATTGCCAAAGAGTTGGGTGTAAACATCAGAATCACCTCTGGTACAGCCTTGACAAAGACTGGTGACCTGGCAGCTATTCTCACCAACTTGGAAGATGGCGATGTGTTATTTGTTGATGAAATTCATCGTCTATCCAAAGCTATCGAGGAAACACTCTATCCTGCCATGGAAGATTACGCTCTAGATATCGTGATTGGTAAAGGCCCCTCTGCCAGAACAGTGCGTATTGATTTGCCCAAATTTACTTTGGTGGGGGCAACCACTCGTTTTGGTTTGCTGACCGGGCCATTCCGAGATCGTTTTGGTCTGGTGCAACGTTTGGAATTTTATTCTGCCGAAGGTTTGCAAAAAATTCTGGCCAATGCTGCCAAAAAACTACAAACCAAATTACCCAGTAAAGCAAGCGAGGAAATTGCCAAACGCTCTCGTGGCACTCCGCGTATCGCTCTCAAACTTTTCAAACGAGTCAGAGACTACGCTCAAGTAGAAAATGGTGGCGACATCACTCCCGCCACGGTTGAGCGAGCACTGAAAATGTTTGCCATTGATGAGCTAGGTCTAGATCATAATGATCGTAAATTTTTGATCGAAGTAATCAATAAACACAATGGTGGTCCAGTTGGTCTTTCTACCATTGCTGCCACTCTCCATGAAGATCCCGGCACCATCGAGGAAGTAATCGAGCCTTATTTATTGCAAACCGGTTTAATTCAGCGCACCAATAAAGGTCGCGTTATCAGTAAACTAGCTTACCAACACTTGGGTCTTGAGCCGGCAAAAAAATAATTGGTTTACTATTCAATCTTGGATTAATTCAAGTGTTTGCCTGAAAGGCGTGATCCAGCTATACTATTCTCCAAGATGCCGATCACCGATAAACAAGGTCAAGTTCTTACTACTAGCCAAATCTGGGAAAAAGGAATTGGCCGTCTAAAAGCGATTTGGTTGGAGTTAGTTACCGGCTTTCTTTGGTGGGGCGTTGGCTATTTGCCCTTTCATTCCTGGCGCAGGTTTTTTTATCGTTTACACGGCATGAGGATTGGTCGCGGATCTACTATCCATATGATGGCTCGTGTCTATGATCCCGCTCACATCACGATTGGGCAGGGAACTCTGATTGGAGAGCGAGCTACGCTGGATGGTAGAAAGCAATTGCCCAACTCCAACGGAGGACTAAGTATCGGCGATCATGTAGATATTGCCTCAGAAGTAATGATCTGGACTAGCGAGCATGATATCCAAGCAGAAAACATGCGTCCTTTGGAAGAAAAAGTCGTCATTGAAGACTACGTCTTTATTGGTCCCAGAGCTATTATTTTGCCGGGAGTAACTATTGGCAAAGGAGCGGTGGTTGCTGCCGGAGCCGTAGTTACCAAGAGTGTGGAACCTCATACCATCGTTGCTGGTGTGCCAGCCCGCGAAATTGCTCAAAGAAAAATAACCAATTACAATTATCGTCTGGGCAGACCTAGACTTTTTCAGTAAATCATGTCAAAAAAAACCACTCAACCCCCTTTGACTCTTTCTATTATTAGCGTTTCCTACAACACCAAAGAAATTACCCTGCAAACTTTGAGATCAGCCGTTGCCGATCTCAAATCCAGTCAGTTATTAAACAAAACCGAGTTTTTTATCGTAGACAATAATTCTCAAGATGGTTCGGTAACTGCCGTTAAAAAATATTTTCAAAAACACAAACTAAACAACACCGTCATCGCTAACAAAAACAACAAAGGTTTTGCCAGTGCCAACAATCAAGCCATTAAAAAATCACGCGGTCAGTTTGTCATTTTATTAAACTCAGATACCATCACTCAACCGGGAGCCTTCAAAACTCTAATCAAGACTTTCCAAGACCACCCTCTTGACGAAACCACGGTTGGCTTGAGTTCTTTCAGTCGTAAAAAAACCGATCGCTTGGGCATCATTGCTCCCATGCTTTTGAATACTGATTACACCTTACAATCACAAGGTGGTCATTTTCCCACTTTATTATCTTTGACAGTACACATGTTATTTCTAGATGACTTACCCCTTATTGGTTCGCTCCTACCCTCTACTCAACATACTGGACGCAATGTCAAAATGAAAAAAGATGACACCAAACTTACTCATATTGACTGGCTGGGTGGGACGGCCATGATGATTCGTCGTGAAGTGATTGATGAAATTGGACTGCTGGATGAAAATATCTTTATGTATGGTGAAGACATTGAGTATTGTTTACGTGCCAAACGGCATCATTGGGACATCGCTATTCAGCCAAAAGCCAAGATCGTTCATCTGGCCAATGCTAGTGCCTGTTCAGAAAATGCTCTTACTGGTGAAATTAAAGGCTATGTTTATCTTTGGTCCAAATTCAAACCTTTCTGGCAAAGACCATTCGCCAAATTAATCCTGATTTTGGGAGTATTTTTGCGCATAATTTTATTTAGTACCTTGGCTTTTAATCCTCGCAAAGCTGGTATTTATGCCAGAATTTTGAGAAAATTACCCAATTTTTAAATCTTCAAAATGCCAAAAAAAACCACCAAAACTCAATCAAAAAAAAGCCAACCCCAAAAAACTCAACCCAGTTTTTTTAAAAAAATTTTATCCTGGCTGGATGATAATTTGTTGTTTGTTTTGAGTACGCTTTTACTGATCTTCATTCCACTTTATCCCAAGATTCCTTTGTTTGATATTTTGCCGGGATACATTGTGCGAGTGCGGTTTGAAGATGCTTTGATTGCGCTGGCTGGTTTGGTCTGGATTGTTCAGCTGTGGCGAAAAAAAATTACTTGGAAATCTCCTTTATTTCGCTTGATTGGCACTTATACTTTGGTCGGTTTTTTATCTATTTTGTCAGCTATTTTTATCATTCACACTGTTCCCTTGGAATTACTACACGTCGGCAAATCAGCTCTTCATCTTTTTCGTTACATAGAATATTTTTTCCTGTTTATGATGATGTACTCCTCGCTCAAAACTTTAGATCAAGCCAAGATTATTTTATGGACTTTGGTCTTGACAGTCCTGGCTGTTTCTTTTTATGGACTAGGACAAAAATATTGGTATTGGCCGGTTTATTCCACCATGAATCGTGAGTTTAGTAAGGGAATGAGGCTTTACCTGACCGAACACGCCAGAGTGCAATCTACTTTTGGCGGTCATTATGATCTGGGAGCTTATTTGGTCATTGTTTTACCCATTCTTTTAACTTTCTTTTATAAAATCAAAACCAAATGGCAAAAACGCCTGATTTACTTTGTTCATGTCTTTGGTCTGTGGCTTTTGATCGTCAGCGCTTCCAGAGCTCCTTTTATTGCCTATAGTGCTGCAGCTTTGTTGGTTATTGCTCTAGTTTCCTGGCAAGCACCCAACTGGTCACAACGCCTTTGGGGATTTCTCAAACGATCGCTAAGTTTCGGTTTATTGTTTGGGGTGTTGCTCATCATTTTTGGCGCTGATATTAATGAGCGATTTATACAAGTAGTTGAGAATCATCCTCAGTATCCGCAAGTTGTTGAAACCTATCATTATTGGAACGCTCAGCGTAAAATCGCTCGAGATTGGCTATATGTTCAGATAGGCATCAGAGAAATTGAGCCACCGGCCAACTCCATTGCTTTTGATAATTCATCAGAACTAGAGCCTGTCTTGACTCCCACCGATCAACTTCCTACTACCCAACGTCCTAGTGATGTTTATAAAGATATTCCCGATTTGGTATCGGTTACTAAGGACGGGAAAACTACCATCGTGGAAAAAGATCGCACTTGGTCAGACAATGCTCTCAAATATGGTCTTTCAGTAGCAATCAGACTAGACACTCTGTGGCCAAATGCTATTAAAGGTTTTACTAGAAATCCACTGCTGGGCTCTGGTTATGCCACGCTCAACAAAGAAGGAGCCTATCAATTTACCGAGGCTGATAGCACTGATAATAACTACTTGAGAGTTTTGGGCGAAACGGGCTTACTAGGTTTCGTAACTTTCTATGGCATTATCTTTTTGGTTCTCAAACAAACCAGTCGCTATCTATTTGATCAAAATCTTTTCAAGGCAGGCATAGCCATTGGCGTCTTTGCTGGTTCAATAGGTTTACTGATTAATGCTACCTATATTGACGTTTTTGCAGCCTCCAAAGTAGCCTTTACTTATTGGGCGGTAGTGGGGTTTGCTCTGGCAGTTTTCTCATTAAAAAAATCAACCAAAACAACCCAAAAATCATCGTCAGCCAAACAAACTTTATTAACTTAAGTTAAAAATATGATCAGTCGTTGGCTCAAATCAGAACGCTTGCTGCTCACTGTTTTGTTGTTGGCAGCACTTCTTGTGCGTCTTTATCGGGTAGATAATCCTGTCTTGGACTGGCATGCTTTCCGTCAAGCGGATACGGCTTCTGTGACCAGAGAATACGTTAAACACGGCATTGATTTATTACGACCTCACTATCATGATTTATCAAATATTCAGTCTGGTCAACCCAATCTAGAGGGTTGGCGCATGGTAGAGTTTCCCCTGATTAATGGTCTACTTGCTCTCCTACTTCGTGCCTTACCCAATTGGCCACTGGTTTTTATTAGTCGCTTGTTTTCAATTATTGCCTCACTTGGTAGTTTAAGTTTTCTTTATTTTTTAGTCAAAAAATTGACTAAATCTCGCAAAATGGCTTGGCTGAGTGGTTTCTTTTTTGCTTTCTTGCCCTATAGCATTTATTACTCCAGAGTAATTTTGCCAGAACCATTTATGCTACTCTTTTCCCTTGGCTCGCTTTATTTTTTTGCCACTGCTCTAACTTTAAAAAAACCTTTTACTAATTGGCGATGGTGGGCATCGGCTGTTTTATTAAGTTTGGCAATATTACTCAAGCCATTTGTAGTTTTTTTATTTCCCGTTTTCGCTGTTTTGTTTTGGCAGGCTTGGAAAACTGGACACTGGTCGATTCGATTTAGTGATTGGGGTTGGTGGTTAATTTATTTGCTCATTGCTCTGCTTCCTTTTGGCTGGTGGAGAACTTGGATAGAACAATTTCCCAGTGGCATTCCTGCTTCTGACTGGCTTTTTAATGGCAATGGCATTCGCTTCACACCAGCTTGGGTGCGTTGGATTTTTTATGAAAGATTGACGAAATTAATCTTGGGTTTTGGGGGAGTAATTTTGGCTGGAGTAGCAATGTTTTTTAGTAAAAATAGATTAAAAACTATTTTGTGGGCTTGGGCATTGAGCTTGCTAGCTTACGTGATGGTACTGGCCACCGGCAATGTTCAGCACGATTATTACCAAGTCATTTTTATTCCATTGGTTAGCATTTGTTTGGGAGTGGGAACTTGGCAAACTTGGCAATGGTTCAATGCTTTTTTCGCCAAAAAAAACATTCAATTAAAACTGGCTCGTTTGAGTTTAATTATTTTAATTTTCCTCAATTTTTATTTAACCTGGCAACAAATAAAGGGTTTTTTCAATGTCAATCATTGGGAATATCAAAAAGCGGGTAGAGCTGTTGATCGTCTGGTGCCAACTGATGCCAAACTAATTGCTCCTGCTTTTGGAGACACTCAATTTCTTTTTCAAACCAATCGCACCGGTTGGCCGATCGGTTTTGAAATTCAAAATAAAATTGATCAAGGAGCCACTCATTATGTGACCACCAGTTTAGATGATGAAGCTCGAGAATTAGCTGAAACTTATGCCATAATTGAAAAAAATGATTTGTTTTTATTATTAGATTTGACCAAACCGCAACCATGAAAATCTTGATGCTCACTCCTTATCTGCCTTACCCCTTATTGTCTGGAGGACAAATCCGGACTTACAATTTACTAAAAAAACTAGCTCACAAACATGAAATTACTCTGTTTGCTCTCATCAAAAATGAGAATGAAAAACAATACATAGCTGAACTGGAAAAATATTGTCGCAAAGTTAGGGTTTTCAAACGTTCAGAAGAACCCTTCACTCTCAAAAATGTTTTTCGAGCCGTTTTTTCTTCTTATCCATTTTTGGTCACTCGCAATCATGTTCCAGAAACTATTGCTGCCATCAAGGCCGAGCTTGCTTTGGAAAAATATGATCTGATCCACGCAGAAACTTTTTACATGATGCCTCACCTGCCAGAAAATAACATTCCCACCATTCTGGCTGAGCAAACTATTGAATATTTGGGTTATGAAAGTTACGTCAAAAAAACCAATAAATTAATCGCTCCTTTGCTGGCAATCGATGTGCAAAAAATCAAACATTGGGAACGTCATTATTGGCAATTATGCGATAAATTGATCGTCATGAGCCAAGAAGATAAACAATTTATCAGTCAACAGATCAACAACGAGAAAAAAATAGAGGTGGTGGCCAATGGCGTAGACTCCGCTTGGTTTGACGGAGAAAAAAGAAAATTACCACCAGTGCCCACGGTTTTGTCGGTCGGCACTTTCAAATGGCTACCAAACGTTGAAGCCGTTGATTTTTTGGTAAAAAAAGTTTGGCCACATTTACAACAGCTAGTGCCGACCGCCAAACTATTAATCGTGGGCAATGCTCCTACTAAAAAAGTAAAACATTATGGAGAAGTAGATAAAAACATCACCGTATTGGGTAGAATTCCTGATATTCGCACCGCTTTCAAACAAGCACATGTGCTGGTCGCACCTGTTTTTAGTGGTAAAGGAACTAGATATAAAATCTTGGAAGCGATGGCCAGTGGCACTCCAGTGGTTGCTTCCAAAATTGCTGTGGAGGGTTTGGATGTTAAATTAGGAATACACTTATTGGCCAGCAATTCAGCAAAAACAATGGCAGAACTGGTTGCAAAACTATTGAATAATGAAAAATTATGGAAAAAACTATCAGTCAATGGTCGACAGTTTGTTCAGCAAAATTTTGATTGGCAATCTATTTCTGAAAAACTTGATATGATTTATAAAACACTGGGCAAAAAAGGAGAAATATATGATAAAAAAAGCTAGCAAGATCCGCAAAAATAAAAAAGCAGACCTGAATATTATTTTGCTCAATTACAATGCTCAATTTTGGCTGAAAAAAACACTTACCAGTCTCAAAAAATTTTACTTAAACAAAACCAAGTACCAAGTTGAAGTTACTGTGGTGGATAATGATAGTACAGATGGTTCTCCAGTCATGGTAGCCAAAGAATTTAGATGGGCCAAACTAATAAAATCTGGCGGAAATATCGGGTTTTCAGCTGGTAATAATTTGGCTCTCAAACAAAGTACCGCTCGCTACACCATGCTCCTCAATAGTGACACTGAGTTTCATCATGGTTCAAACTTGGATATCTTAATTGACTATCTTGATGAAAATCCTCAAGTAGGCATCATTACTCCTCGTGTTGAGTTACCGAATGGCTCACTTGATCAAGCTTCTCATCGCGGAGAACCAACTCCCTGGGCAGCCCTAACTTATTTTTCAGGACTAGCCAAAATCTTTCCCAAAAGCTCACTATTTGGTCGCTATCATCTGACTTTCAAAAATCTCAATGAAATTCATGAAATAGATTGTTGCTCTGGTGCAGCCATGATTTTCCCTACAAAATTTATGCTGGAGAAAGTCGGTTTATTGGATGAGCGTTTCTTCATGTATGCCGAGGATCTGGATTGGTGCCATCGTTTTCGTGAAGCCGGTAAAAAAATTATTTATCACCCTGGAGTCCAACTAACTCATCATAAATATAAGTCAGGAATTAAAAGTTCTTCTAGCAGATTTTCTAAGAAAATTCACAATATGTTTTACGACACAATGTTGCTTTACTACGATAAGTGGTACGCTGCCAAGTATCCCAAGTTTTTCCGCACTCTGTTACGATACTTTCTCTTTATCAAGAAAGGTGGATTGTAAACTCATGAAAAAGATTGGCATTGATTGCCGATTGGCCGGAACACAACATGCAGGTTTGGGGCGCTATATAGAGAACCTGATACAGCATTGTATCAAAGAAACTGATATAGAGTGGGTATTGTTTTTTTACAATCAACGCCAAGCTCAAACCGTATTACCAGGTAAGATCGCCAATGTCAAACGGGTTTATGTTCCCATTAAACATTACTCCGTTAAAGAACAATTGTTATTACCTTGGATTTTCTTTAAAGAACGACTCCATTTATTACATGTGCCACATTTCAACATTCCTTGGTTTTATCCTGGCAAAATCTTGGTTACCATTCATGATCTGCTTTGGCATGAACAACGAGGTAGTAAAGTTACTACCTTACCTGTTTGGCAATATTGGTTCAAATATCTAGCCTACAGATTTACGACTTGGTGGGCCGTCAAACGAGCCAAAACTATTTTCGTGCCTTCTCAAACCGTCAAACAAACTCTGCAACATTATTTTCCTAAAGCCGAAAACAAAGTCCTGGTTACTCCAGAGGGAGTAGGGGAACTTTATTTACAAAAAATAACTACTTCACCAGACCCGAATCCTGAAAAAATCTTGGTTTATACTGGCTCTCTTTATCCACATAAAAACATTAGCTTGGTCATTCAAGCTTTAGCTTTATTGCCGGATTTTACTTTGGCTATTGTGAGTGCTAGAAATGTTTTTCAAGATCAATTAAAGGCAGAGATCGAACAAGCTCAATTGGAAAATAGAGTTCAGTTCCTCGGTTTTTTGACAGATAAAGAACTCATTAAACTTTATCAGCGATCTTTTGCTTTGGTTTTTCCTTCATTGTCCGAAGGTTTTGGCTTACCTGGCTTGGAGGCAATGGCGGTGGGATTGCCAGTTATTGCTTCAGATATTCCGGTTTTTCATGAGATTTATGGCTCTTCAGCTGCTTTTTTTGATCCCAAATCCGTGGCTGAACTAGTAGAAACAATTAGAACCATAGCACCCTCTAGAAAAACACTGCAGGAAGCTGGTAAAAAAAGAGTCAAGCAATTTGATTGGAATAAAATGACAAAACAAACCGTCACACAATACCGCGCTTGGTTGTAATCAAGCCAATCTTACCTATGGCAACAAACCTCCAACCCTCCATTGCCCTAGTTTATGATCGAGCTAACACGCCCTATGGCGGGGCAGAAAACGTTTTACTGGCTTTACACCAAGCTTTTCCCAAAGCGCCTTTATATACCTCTCTATCTTCCAGCACTCATGCGCCCTGGATTCAAAAGTTCCCTCAGGTAATCACCAGTAAACTCAATAAACTAGCCATTTTACGCACTAAACACCGCTGGTTGGCATTCTTGATGCCGATGATCTTTGAGAGTTTTGATTTGAGCAAATTTGATGTAATTATTTCCGTAACTAGTGCAGAAGCCAAAGGAGTAATCACTCGCCCAAATCAATTACATATTTGCTATTTATTAACTCCTCCTCGCTATCTTTATCAAAACAAAAAACAAAGTTTAGCCTCTCACTGGCTATTACGTTTACCCCTGATCAAGCACTTAGCTAGAATTTTAATTAATTACCTAACCTGGTGGGATCAAGCGGCTATTTTTAGACCAGATCTTGTCATTCCTATTTCTCAACTAGTAACTAAACGTGTTAAACAATTTTATCCAGCCATTCATCCTGAACCAGTAATTTATCCTCCCATTAACCTTCAACCAAAATTTCTTTCCAAACAGCGATCAATGACGGGTTTAACCGATTATTTATTGGTCATTTCTCGCTTGGTTGCTTATAAAAAAATTGAGTTAGCTATCGAGGCTGCTGGCAAACTAGGTAAAAACCTGATCATTGTCGGTCAGGGACCAGAACAAAATCGTCTGAAACGCCTGGCTCTTGCTCAAACCAAAAGTAAGATTTTATTTTTCAATCAAGTTGATCAAGATCAGCTTGCCAATCTTTATCAACACTGTCAAGCGCTCATCATGCCTGGCATCGAAGATTTTGGCATCGTGGCTCTGGAGGCCAACAGCTTTGGCAAGCCGGTCATTATTAATACCAAAAGTGGCGCAGCTGAATTAATTCGGCCCAATGTCCATGGCGTTCACATTCAAGCAACCAATCTCACGGCCACTGTGCAAGCCATACAAAAACTAGAAAAAATCAAGTTTTCCATCGCCGAAATAGAGCAAAATCCCTTACAATATGATACAAATATGTTTATTAACAAATTTGTTGCTGTGATTCAATCCCATCAGCAACAAACCAAATAGGATAACTTATGACTACTAATGAACATGCTTATGCAGTCATTTTGGCTGGTGGTGGTGGCACTCGTCTTTGGCCAAAATCACGCAATAAAATTCCCAAACAATTTTTGGATTTAGATGGTGAAGACACCATGATTCAAGTAACAGCCAAACGTTTCGCCAAGATCGTAGATTGGGAAAAAATCATCGTTGTTACTTCTCAAAAATATCAAAAACTAGTTAAAGAACAGTTACCAAAAGTTTTTCCAGAAAACATCATTGCTGAATCAGAAAAAAAAGATACGGCCATGGCAATGTTGATCGGTGCCTTATACGCCAAATCAAAAAATCCTGATGCGATATTAATTAATGACGCTGCTGATCATGTGATTAAAGACGAAAAAGAATTTTTAAGATTAATGATCCTGTCTGCTAAAATAGCTAGTGACCACCAGCATCTAGTAGCAGTGGGAATCATTCCCACCTTTCCTTCTACTGCTTTTGGTTACATAAAAACTGGAGAAGAGTGGAAAAAAATAGGCAGAGATACGGTTTTCCAAGTAGATAGTTTTGTAGAAAAACCAAATCAAGCCACAGCCAAAGCCTTTATTTCGAGTGGAAAATATTTTTGGAATGCCAATCACTACGTTTGGTCTGCCAAAGCTCTTCAGGCAGCTTTTAAACGTTATCAACCAGCAATGTATGAAGCCACCAAGCATCTTGATTCACTCTCTCCCTCGGCCTTTATGAAAGCTCTCCCTGAAGTTTATAAAAAAGTTGAATCCATCTCAGTAGATTACGCTATTTCCGAAAAAGCTGATAATTTATTAATTATTCCTGGTGATTTCGGTTGGGATGACATTGGAGAATGGAAGGTAGTTTATGATTTGTCGCAAAAAGATGATCATGACAATGCTATCATCGGTCCTGAAAAAGATTCGCTTTCTTTACTGATCGACTCTGCTGGTAATTTGGTTCATACCAATAACAGGATGGTAACCTTGGTTGGAGTTAATAACATGATCATCGTGGATACAGGAGAAATTTTATTAATCTGTCCCATGGAACGTAGCCAAGAAGTTAAAAAATTAGTTGAACGACTCAAAGAAGATGGTCGTCAAGAATACCTATAATGAATTACGAACACCAAAAAAGAGTGCTTGATCTGGTTGTGGCTACTATTTTAATCATTGCTTTCTTACCATTCTGGATTCTCATTCCCATCCTCATAGTCCTAGATTCTGGCTTGCCTATCATGTTTCGTCATAAACGCATTGGCAAAGGCGGTCAAGAATTCTACATCAACAAATTTCGCTCTATGATTCCGGGAGCTCATGAGTTATTGCATAAAAAAAATAAACAACTACTGAAAGAATTTAAAAAGGGTGATTGGAAAATTGCTGCCAAAGATGATCCTCGCATTACCCGTTTGGGTAGATTATTAAGAGCCCTGACCATTGATGAATTTCCTCAACTTTTCAACGTAATTAGAGGTGAGATGAGCATGATTGGCCCTAGAGCCTACATGAAATCGGAACTAAAAGAACAGACCAAAAAACATCCTGAAACTAAAAAATATGTCAAAAAAATCTTGACTATCAAACCAGGAGTTACTGGCCCCTGGCAAACTAGTGGCCGTAATGAAATTCCTTTTACTCAAAGAGCTAAAATGGACGCTGATTACGCCAGCAATCATTCTCTTTTGGTAGATATCAAGATTCTTTGCAAAACTCCCAAGGCCATGATCTCCAAGTGGTAGAAACCATCAAAACTTTGTTATACTGTTGGGATGACAGAACAACCAGAAGTTATTTCCCAAGATAATCAAGTTGAAAACACAACTAGCCCAAGTATAGAGAAAAATCTTGAGACTACTGATGCCGGTCAAAAAAATTGGCTAACTAAAATCTTTAAACGACAGGGTAAATCTTCTCAAGAAACAAATTTTACTCAAGAAAACTTGACAGACAAACAACTTCGTCAACAAAAAATCAAAAAAGCGATTTTGATTGGTTTGCTGATTTTTTTGGGTTTGAGTGGTCTAATTATTGGCTACACCGCCATTATTGGCCGTCAGCTTAAAACAGAAGCTACCGAGGCCAACCTTCATGCTCGAGCCGCTCTAGATTCTTTCAAAACTCAAAACTTACCCAGTACAGAACAGGAATTACTAGCATTGGAAGCCTCGATTGAGAAAATTAATCAAAGTTATCGTCGTTTGGGTTTTTATAATTTTATACCAATCCTGCGTGGTTATTATCAAGACGGCAAGCATGGTATCGCTGCTGCAAAATTTGGTGTGCAGGCTGCCAAACAAGCCTCTCAAGAAATCACTCCCTATGCAGATGTCCTGGGTTTCCAAGGAGAAGGTTCTTTTGCAGGGGGAACTGCAGAAGATCGGATCAAATTAATAATCGAAACACTGGATAAAATAATGCCGGCTTTTGATGAAATTACTCAGAATTTAGAGAGTATGCGCACAGAAGTTCTGGCTATCAACCCCAAGCACTACCCCAAAAAAATCAAGAACATAGCTCTTAGAGACCAGCTCATTAGCGCCCAAGAAACTATTGATCATAGTGTAGAAAATTTCATTAGTTTTAGACCGGTCTTGGAACAATTACCTGAAATTGCTGGAGGCAAGGGAGAGCGCAAAAAATATTTGATACTTTTCCAAAACGACAATGAACTGCGTCCAACTGGTGGTTTTCTGACTGCTTATGCCGTGGTTTTTGTAGAAAACGGCAAAGTCTCTCCAGAAAAATCAGATGATATCTATGAATTAGATCAAAAATTCACTCAGCGTATTCCCATTCCAGAGGCTCTGGGTAAATACTTGACCACTGAGCGCTATTGGCATTTACGGGATATGAATATTAATCCTGATTTTAAACTCTCCATGGATCAGTTTTTTGAACATTATCGAGAGGTGAGGGGAGAACCAAGTGATATTGCTGGCATTATCGCGGTTGATACAGAAGTATTAGCTGGTTTACTGCGTGTTTTGGGACCGGTGAGCGTACCTGGTTACGGTACTTTTAGCGCCGAAGCTGATGATCGTTGTGATGGTTGTGCTCAAGTGGTTTACGCCTTATCAGAAATCATTACCAAACCTACTCCCTACTTGCGCGAAGATCGCAAAGGTATTCTGGGACCACTGATGCAATCTACTTTACAAAAAGCTTATAGTGCTCCCAAAGAACAGTGGCCAGCTTTGTTTGAAATAACTTGGCAGAGTCTTGAGGGTAAACATCTCCAATTATATTTTCTAGATGAAACAGCACAACTAGCTGCTGAAGCAATTAATGGAGCGGGTAGATTGATTGCCCCTTCAACCGACCAAGACTTTTTAGCAATTATTGATGCCAACTTAGGCGGAGCTAAATCTAATTTATTTACCAATTATGAGGTTAAACAAACTATCAATCTGCCTGCCAACGGTCGTTTGGAAAAAACCGTAGAGATTACTTATAAAAATACTCGTGCAGCGGATAACTGTAATCTAGAAGCAGGTCGATTATGTTTAAACTCCACTCTACAAGATTGGAACAGACTCTATGTTCCCCAAGGAGCTGAATTGGTAGAGGCTCAGGGTTTTGCCCAACAACCAGAAATCTATGAAGAAAATGGTTTCACCGTCATTGATGGTTTCTTTAGCCTGGAACCATTGGGTACGGCCAAGCTCAGGCTCACTTACACCATTCCTTATCAAAATTTGGAAACATACCAAATAAAACTATGGAAACAAGGCGGTATCCCTGCCTTTGAAACTCTCTTTGACGTCAATGGCGGAGAAGAACAAATTCTAGTAGAAAAAGATACGACAATGGAAATTCCTTTTTAAAGTTATGAGTAGAGCAAAAACATTTGTAACTGAAGGCATTGTTTTGAAACGAGTTAATACGGGTGAGACTGATCGAGTAGTCACTTTTTTAACGCGTGATTTTGGTAAATTGGTAGGGATAGCCAAGGGGGTGAGATCTCTCAAGTCCAGTCGACGCGCCCATCTGGAACCAGGCAATCATCTCAAGATCTTTGGTGTTTATACTAAAGGCTTGCCTATCATCACCCAAACTTCACTTTTGGAAGATATGCATCAATCCAGAAATTCTTTAGTAGGAGTGCGTCAACTCACTCAAGTATTAGAGGTTTTGGATCGTTTATTTGTCGAGGGAGACATCGATCAATCAGCTTACATAAAAGTCATTGAGATTCGTCAATCATTATTTAGTCACTCGGCCTATCGCAAACTACAAACTCTGCTGGGTAACTTACTTGAACACTTGGGTTATCAGGATTTTCACGAAACCGCTCACACATCAGTTTTGGATTACGTAGCAGAAATTACAGAAAAACGCATGAAGAGTTTTGAATATCTTCAGGTAAAATAAAAACCATGACACAACCTACTCTAAACGATATCGTTGCCCTAGCCAAACGCCGTGGCTTTGTTTTTCCCGGCTCCGAGATTTATGGCGGATTAGCCAATACTTATGATTTCGGCCCCTTAGGTGTCGAACTGTTACGCAATATCACCAATCATTGGTGGCATTATTTTGTTACCAAACGCGCTGATATGTTTGGCTTGGATAGTTCAATTCTAATGAGTCATAAAGTTTGGGAAGCTTCTGGTCATACAGCAAGTTTTACCGATGCTTTGGTGGATTGTAAAACTTGCCATACCAGAACTCGCGCAGATCATCTCATCGAAGATACTGCTGAAAAACAGGGCAAAACTATTCGCGTGGAAGGCCAAAACGTCGAAGAGTTGAGTAAATTGATTGAAGAGTTAAACATCGCTTGTCCCAACTGCGGAGCTCATAATTGGACCGATCCTAGAGAATTCAATCTATTATTTGAAACTCACATTGGTATCGTAGAGGAAAGTCAGTCCTTGGCTTATCTGCGCGGTGAGATTGCTCAGGGAATGTTTGTGAATTTCAAAAACGTACTTAACACCATGAGGCCCAAGCTTCCTTTTGGTATTGCCCAAACTGGCAAAGCCTTTCGCAACGAGATTACTTTGGGCAATTTTATTTTTCGCACTCTGGAGTTTAATTTGGCTGAGTTTGAGTATTTCTTTGATCCTAATGAGCAAAACTGGGAAGAATTGTTTGAGTTTTGGAAACAAGCCATGCAAGAGTTTGCCGAAGAACTGGGCTTGAGTAAAAATAAGCTCAACTGGCGTCTTCACACTGACGAAGAACGGGCTCATTATTCTACTCGTACTGAAGACTTGGATTATCAATTTCCTTTTGGTTCCAAAGAATTATTTGGCTTGGCCTACCGCACTGACTTTGATCTCAAAAATCATATGGAAAAATCCGGAGTCGATCTTCATTACACCGATCCACAAAATCCTCAACACAAGTTTATTCCACATGTAGTGGAACCAACTTTTGGTATTAATCGCATCTTTTTGGCTCTCTTGCTGGAAGCTTATCGTTCAGACGAAAATCGCACTTGGCTGGCTCTACCAGCCAATTTGGCGCCTTTCAAGGTCGCGGTTTTTCCTTTGGTCAAAAATAAACCAGAACTGGTCACCAAAGCCAAGGCAGTTTTTGATCAATTAAGTAAAACCAGAGCGGTGGTTTGGGATGATCGAGGCAACATTGGTAAACGCTATTTAGCTCAAGATGAAATCGGCACTCCTTATTGTATTACGATTGATTATCAAACTTTGGAAGATGATACTGTTACCCTGCGTGATCGAGATACTACCAAACAAGAACGTTTTAAATTGACTGAACTTGAGCAACAACTAGCAAATATGCTAATCTAGAAAGCATGAAAAAAAACAAGCGCTTAATTATTATTGGTTTGATTATTTTGGCTTTAATAGGGGGATTCTTCATAATCAGAGCTCGCAATTCCCGAAATACCACTGAAAATACTACTCAAAAGAAAAGATTGAGCTTGCCCACCAACGTCATTTCTATAGAAGAAAGACCTTATCTGGCGATTCGACCTTTGGCGGATGGTAGGAATATCAAAATTTATGTTGAGCTTTTGAAAAAATCAGCCAATACGATCGAGTACAGCATTGATTATCAAACTGGAACTCTGGTGCAGGGGGCAGATGGTGAGATGAATGCCTCTCCACTTCCAGCGATTGCTGAAATCTTTTTTGGCAGTTGCTCTGCTGGGGGTGCCTGTACTTATCATGAAGACGTCAAGGGTGGCTCTCTCTTAACTAGTTACTTGGGTGGAGATGAACCTTATGCCCTAAAATCTGACTGGAAATATATCGATAATCTCGATAAAAAAACCGCTCATAGTTCCAAAGATGCCAAGTTTCAAATCGATGGTAAAAATCTGGGTCAGCAACGCTTTATTATTATCTTTAATACTCCTGGTTATCCGACGGGTTTGCCTGGCACCATTGCTTCCGAACTTTATTCTTTGGAGACTTCTGCCTCACTTACCGGTCAAGCTGAGCTTACCATCAGAGCCAATGAAGAAGGCGAGCTGAAAATAGCTGCTTGGAACGGCTCAGAGTGGACAACTTACGAGGGTGAGATTGATGGCAAAATGATTACTGCCACCGTAGATCTAGCTCAACTCTATACAGTAATAAAATAAGTTTTTTATTTTATCTTTCATTTTTTTGACTCAATCAAGTTAGTTCGTCTGGTAACTTCTGCTTTTATTTCCAATTTTATTTAAGTCCTGCTGTTGCTTTTATCTAAATCTTGTTTTCATTGTTTTTTATTCTTTCAAAATCCTATAGCTATTCAAAAATATTGTAAAAACCCGAATAAATTTTCGTATTTACAAGTCTGGTTTTTTCTGTCAAAGTTGATATTGGTAAAAAATGGTAAAGTAACTTATAAAAATGTTAATTGGCACCTATTATCATACACTCGAAGCTGGCGGACGAGTCTCTCTGCCCAAAAGCTTCCGTCAACAGGCGGAAAAATGGGTGATTACCAGAGGTTTAGATGGTGGTTTATTTCTATTTCCGGCCAAAGATTTTCAAACTCGTTTGCAAGCCATCAGTCAAACTCATGAATTTACCAAAAAAGCCAATCGTGATTTTGTACGGTTGATGACCAATGAAGCTCAACAAGTCTCAGCAGATAAAAGCGGTCGAGTAAAACTACCCAGTTACTTGACCGCTTACGCTGATTTAAAGAAAGACTTAGTGGTAGTGGGTAGTTTGGAGTACGTGGAGCTGTGGGATCGCAATACTTATCACAAATATCTGGATGAGCTAGAAAAAAATGCAGAAAACATTGCCGAACAATTATGAATAACAAAACCCATCAACCAGTGATGCTCAAAGAAGCTATTGATGCCCTGCAAGTTAAAGCCGGTCGCTGGTATGTAGATGCTACTTTTGGTAGGGGAGGTCATAGTCAAGCCATTTTGGATCAAGGCGGTAGGGTAGTGGGTCTGGATTTTGATGAGCAAACTATTGATCTAGCAAGACGTCGTTTTTCCGAAGCACTGGAAAATAACTCTTTAATTTTGGTAAGAGAAAACTTTGATAAATTAACTCAAATAATCGAACAGTTAAAACAAGAAAAGGTTTTATCTGGTCAAATTTGGGGAATTTTGTTTGATTTTGGAACCAGCACTGATCAATTAATGGCCGAAGATCGTGGTCTAAGTTTTGAACATCGCCAAGCAAAACTAGACATGCGACTAGATAATCGGTTGGGGGTAAAAGCCTCTGATCTACTCAAGGTCTTGACCGTCAAACAACTCACTCAAATTTTTGAAGATTTGGGTGGAGAAGAACAGGCCAAAAAAATTGCCAAGGCCATTGTCAGAGTTCGAGAAAACAATCCTGCCGATCTAGAAGTAGTGGGATCACTGGTCGCACTCATCTCAGCCAATAAATCCAGACGAAGCGGTCATCTGCATCCAGCTACCAAAGTTTTCCAAGCTTTAAGAATCGCAGTCAATGATGAGTTGGACAATATCGAACGCGTTCTACCGCAAGCACTAGCCTTGGTTAATCCCGGAGGAAGAATCGTCACGATTGCTTTTCATGAAGGAGAAGATCGACCAGTAAAACAAATTTTTGCTGAGTGGGAAGAACAAGAAAAGGGAGTTCGAATCAGTAAAAAACCTATTCAACCAACTGAAACAGAAATTAATCAAAATCCCAGAAGTAGAAGCGCCAAATTGCGTATTTTTGAAAGGAAAGAGTGAAAAAAATCATCAAATTTTATTATCTTATCTTGATTTTAGTCATTGCCTCTCAAGCCATTTATACTGTTTATCGTTTGAGTGGCACGGTGGGACAAGGTAAAAAACTCAGCCAACTTCAACAACAACAAACTATTTTTGAAGAAGAATTGCAGATTCTTCAAGAAAAGCGCTCCACTCAATTTTCTTTAACCAAACTGGCAGAAACTCGAACTGCTGATTATCTGACTATTGGCAAACCCATCATCTTAAACAACACAGAAAGCGTGGCTTCTCGCTAAACTAGCGACCAAGCTTGCTATCAAGTACACTAGTGGTCCATGTCTCAAGCAACTCTAAGACCCAAATTAGTACTCATCAGTTTATTGAGTTTATTCATGGCGGTAGTGGCAAGATTATTTTACTGGCAAGTAGTAGAAAGTAGTTCTTTGCGCAAAGTCGCAGAACATCAAGTTACCAAAGAAACTATTTCTACCGGTAGACGCGGACAAATCTTTACTGCTGATGGAAAATTATTGGTAGGTAACACCAGTCTCTTTCACTTAATGCTGGACAAAAATTTGCAAAAAACTTCCCCAGCAGAATTGATTGATCAGTTGGCTCCCTTGTTGGTAGAACGAGATTTGGAGGAAGCAACTGAAGCTGCAAAAGAAGCAGAATTTGCAGAAAATCTGTTGGCAGAAAATATTGCCTATTTGAATCAGCGCTTGAATATGGACAGTACTTGGGTGCGCTTGTCATCCAGAATAGATCGAGAATTAAAAGAAAAAATAGAAAACTTGAAATTACCAGAATTATATTTTGAACAATATCCGACTCGTTTCTATCCAGAAGCCTCTATGGCTGCTCATGTGACTGGTTTTGTAGGTAAAGATGAGGCCGGACAAGATACTGGTTATTTTGGTTTGGAAGGAGCACTAAATAAAGAACTCAGTCAAACAGCCAAAACCAATCGTTTTTTAACTGATGCATTGGGTAATTTACTAGGTGGCGAAAATACCTTGAGTTCGCAAAGTCTCAATGGCCGAGATCTTGTACTAACCATCAGAAGAGACGTGCAGTTTTTATTGGAGCAAGAATTGAAAAAAGGTTTGGAACATTTTGGTGGAGTAGCTGGAGACGTGGTAGTGATGGATCCCAAATCCGGCGATATTCTGGGTTTGGCTGCTTGGCCCAATTACGATCAAGCTCATTATTATGAATTTGACACAATTTTTTACAAAAACCCTACTTTGGCCAATTTATACGAACCAGGTTCTGTTTTTAAAATCTTAACGGTGTCCGCCGGCATTGACTCTGGAGCAATCACGCCAGAAACAAAATGTCCCAACTGCTCCGAAGCACGTCAAATTGGCAAATATACTGTTCGGACTTGGAATGATGAATATCAAGCGGATATTACGATCAGCGAGGCTCTAGCTCAATCAAACAACATAGCCATGATTTTCGTAGCTGAAACAATGGGTAAAGATGTTTTTGTTGATTATCTAAAAAAATTTGGTATTGGTGAACAAATTAATCTAGATCTCCAAGAAGATAGTAAAACACCATTTCCTGAAAAATGGGGAGCTATAGAGCTGGCTACCAGTTCTTTTGGTCAGGGAATTAGTACCAATAGCTTGCAGATAGTGCGAGCTGTGAGTGCCATTGCTAATCAAGGAGTGATGATGCAACCCAAAATCTTAAAAACCGTCATTGATCATCAAACTCAAAAAGAAATTCCGATTTTACCCAAAGAAGAACGGCGAGTGGTTTCCGCCAAAACAGCTCGCACTATAACTGAAATGATGATTAATGCCGCTCAACATGGAGAGGCTCAATGGCTTTTTAAAAACACTCATACCATCGCCGGTAAAACCGGCACCTCACAAATTCCTATTCCTGGTGGTTATAAATCAGACGCAACCATTGCCAGTTTTGTGGGTTTTGCACCAGCTGATGATCCTCAATTTGTGATGTTGGTAAAAATAGTAGAACCTCAAACGAGTCCTTGGGCAGCCGAAACCGCAGCTCCGCTCTGGTACAACATTGCCGAAAAATTATTTTTATTGCTCAACGTACAACCAGATAATGCTAGGCTCCCATCAAGTTAGCGAGCTAATTTCATAATTCTTTCCAAATCTCCTTCTGTGGCTTGCGGAGAACCTTTGAGAGTGATCGTGACTCTGGTTTGATTTTTTGAACGAGATAATTTGAGTTTGGTAGGCACGCGGAAAAAAGAATTGAGACCTTTTTCCCAATCTTTGATGCGTTCATCCTGCTCAACTACTTGATTTTGAGAAACCACTTTTGCACTATTTTTCTGTAATTTTTCTTTAAAACGTCTAGCTAGTTCTTCGGTCCGACGAACCGAGGCTTTTTCTTTAATAACGATTTTGTAACATTCCACTGCTGTTTCTTCATTTTCAATACTAGCCAAAGCTCTAGCGTGACCCTCGGAAATTTTATTTGAAACCAAGCCATCAGTAATGGCATCGGGTAATTCTAACAACTTAATAGTATTACTCACATAAGCCGGTGATTTGCCGATTCTTTCAGCCAAATCAGAGGTTTGCATACTAAACTCTCTTGTTAAACGTTGAAAAGCTTGTGCACGCTCAATAGGATTGAGACCCACTCGTTGAACATTTTCCACCAAAGCCATCTCCAACATTCCTTGCGGAGTGGTTTTTTTGATATGAACAGGCACTTCTTGCAAACCGGCTAGTTTAGCTGCTTGCCAACGACGTTCACCAGCAATAATCTGAAAACCTGCTGGAGTTTCTGCTACTACTAATGGTTCTAGTACTCCGTAAGTCTTGATTGACTTAACCAATTCGCCTAATTGGGCTTCTTTGACTTTTTCTCTGGGTTGAAATGGGTTGGTCTGCAATTGATCAATAGCGATGTTTTGAGTGGCCATAGTTTGTTCCTGTTTTAATAGTTATGTCTATTTTCACTCTATCACGAAAGCTGGTTTTTTCACAGCAGATTTTCACAAAAAACTCTTACAAAAAAAGGGGAATTGCTCAAAAAACAAAGTTTAATTTTTAGTCACTACACTGACTACTGTCTTGCCAAACTTTTGAGCAAAAGAAACTATCCCATCAGCCATTGCAAAAATGGTGTGATCTCGACCCATACCCACTTTTTTACCGGCTTTATATTTAGCGCCTCTTTGTTTAATGATGATTTGACCAACCTTCACGGTTTGACCACCGGTTTTTTTCAAACCTAAGCGTTTGCCATGACGTGATCCTTGTGAGTGTTGGGAAACACTGCCTGATCCCTTAACGTGTGCCATAAATATTTTCCTTGTTTGCTATGTTAATTATTCTAGTTTTTTAAATAATCTAATACAACTATATCTCTTTGAATTTGAGCTTGAGGCCGAGCATAACGAATAACTCCAAAATCAATTCGAAAAGTATAGCCGTGGTCACTCAATTTGTCAACGAAACGACTGAAGTCATAAATTTTGCCATTTGTTAGTTCAACTCGAGGAAAAACCATTACCACCACCGCTCCTGGGGTTAGTATCTGTCGCCAATTTTTAAAAGCTCCCAAATATAATTTTTCCAAACCCTTGAAAATATCGGGCAATTGTTCTGGTTTGGCCTGTGGTTTGCCCAAAAAAGGTTCGGTTACTAGGCCGGTTATTTTTTGATCTATTTGTTGAGGAGAAACATGAGCGACTGATGCTTGAAATACCTTAAAACTTACCGGCAACTCAGCCAAATCGGCAAACCAAGCTAGATTGGTTTGGGCGCCAATGGTTGCCTTTTCATCTACATCAGAACCAATTACTCTGCAACCTCTTTCTAAAGCTTCCAATAAAATAGTGCCCGTACCGCAAAACGGATCATAAACCACTTGTCCTGCGTCTTTCGCACCAATTGCCAGATTAACCATGGCTCTAGCCACCTTGGGTGGCAACATGCCTTTTTTGCGATCAAAATAAGGTTTTTGACGATCTTTGACCGTCCAATAATCAATGTCTTGAACAGCTAAAGTTCTACCGATGAGGAATTTGTCAGCTTTTTGCCAAACTACCAATTCAGTAACTTCTTGATGTAAAAGCACTGCTGCCGATAAACCATCACGAGATCCCTCAAGATAGCGGGCTTTTATTGCCTCTTTTTTTAAGGATTTTTTAAGTTCTGTCAGCGAAATTTGATCGGCAGTAGTTTCTCCCCAACGGGCCACGGCAAACTGCAAATGATCCGTTGCTTGGCTCATTAATATTTTAACCGAATCTGAAAAGAGAGTTTTTTCGCTGTATTTCTGCCAATCACGTTCCACCTTTACCAATCTCACCGAAGCACCCAATAATTTAAATAACTGAATAGCCTGCTCATCAGAATCAGCTATAAAAGAAACAGCCAGATCATCTAATGCTTTGGTTTGAGAACCCATTACTGCCTGCGCTTCGTGAAAAGTCAGGGCTGGAGTATTGCCGGTTTGTAAAAGATATTGCGGCATTAGCCGACGATTTTTTCTACTAATAGAGTGGATTGAAGTTGACGATGACCTTTAACTTTTCTAGAACGAGATTTGGCTTTATAAGTAGCTACTCGAATTTTGGTACCGCGACTGGTATCTTGCACACTCAAAACAACTTTGGCTTTAGCTACCGTTGGTTGACCAATAGCTACTTGAGTGCCATCAGTTACCAAGAGTACATCAGTTACTTCCAACTTGTCTTTGGGTTGTTGTTCTACCTTATCTACTATCAAAGTATCACCTTCAGAAACAAGGTATTGTTTGCCCAATAATTGAATGACTGCATATTTTGACATGGGGGAATTATAACATGAGGAAAAATTCAAGAAATATGCAAGTGAGATTTGCCTTTGGCCTGAGTAATGATTCGCTGAGCAATACCCAATAAAAGCAGGGTAGCCAATAGTGAACTTCCTCCATAAGAAATCAGAGGCAGAGTAATACCAGTAATGGGTAATAAACCAATATTCATGCCAATATTTACCAAGATTTGTATCAAAAAATGCACAGCAGCGATCAATAAAAATAGTGCCTGATCCAATTCGCTGACAAACTTTGCTTGATATAACAGAAAAATAATCAAAACAGCATAAAGACCAATCAGCACTAACGCGCCCAACAAACCCCATTCTTCTGCCAAAGAAGCAAAGATAAAGTCTGTTTGTCTTTCTGGCAAAAAACGCAGTTGAGACTGTGTGCCATGACCCAAACCTCGACCAGTCAATTGCCCTGATCCTACGGCAATCAGAGCCTGCCTGGCATTATAACCAACTCCAGTTTGATCGGCTTGGCTACCAGCTATAAAACTGGTTAAACGCAGTTTTTGGTAAGGCTTTAAGATCATTGTCCAGCCCACAATAAGTAAAAGCAGCGTTGCTAACCAAAAACCTCGCCAATATTGTTTGGGAATTTTTTGCCAAAGCAATAAAGGTAGGGCAGAAACTACATATAAAAAACCGGTTCCAAAATCTGGTTGCAATAAAATCAATAATAAAGGAGTAGTAAATAACCACAAAAGCTTTACGATTTGAGCATCTTTCAAAACTTGAGTTTTAGTAAACTTGGGCAAAGCAAAACTGACAAAAGCCAATAAAGCAAATTGGGAGGGTTGAAAACGCAAGCCCCAACCCAAATCAATCCAAGCCACTGCTCCTCTGGTAGCTCGACCAAAAATTAACAAACCCAACAAGATTATTACCAAGCCCTTCCACAACCACTTGCCCCATCGCCACCACTGTTGAGTGGGTAGCTGAGAAGCAAACCAAAATAAAACCAAACCAAAAGCAAAAAAAAGTAATTGTCTTTGCATTAATTCTGGAGAAACACTCGATAAAGTCAACAAACCCATTAGTCCCAAACTTAAAATCAATAAAGGAATTAACCAATTTTTCACTCTTCTATAGTAACACTTGAGTGAAAACTTGGGTTATTATAAAAAATAATCCCCCTAAAAATTCAATAGAATAAAACCAGCAAATAAATTTAGGCTTGGCTCAATATATCAATTAAGTTAATTAGCCCAACTTTAATCCAAAAGTTTTGTTTGCTCGCCTTTAATCAGAGTCGTGGCGGTCTTAGCTTCAATTTCCGCCTGCCATTGTTCGGGCCAATCAGGCAGAGCTACTCTAGCTCGATCTTCAACTTGCAAACCAGCCTTACGTCTCAAATTCTGAATAGTGCGCATAATTTCGCGTGCTCTGCCTTCTTCTTCAAGCTCGGCAGTCATGGTCAAATCAAGAGTGACTAAGAAATCATCTGTTTGATTGTTTTGCCAACGTACCGCTTTGACATTAAGCTCTTGTTTGATTAGTTCATTATATTGTTCAAGATTGGCAATTTGCTCCTGGGGTAAATTAATCACAACGGTTTGGAGGGGCTGACGAACTCTAATTCCTTGATCTTTACGAAAAGCATGTCCCAGTTCGACTGCTTTGCGCACGATTTCCATATTTGTTTCCAGCTGACCAGCTTGTAATTGCTGATCAAAATGAGGCCAAGCGGTGAGATGAATTGAGCTTTCTTCATCAACTAAATTGTGGTGCACCAGTTCAGCAAAAAATGGCGCAAAGGGAGCAAAAAGTTGAGCTAGAGTATAAAGCACATAACCAAAAACCTGACTGACTTGCTGGTTATCATCAGCTTTAATGCGCTCACGACTCAAGCGTAAATACCAGTTGGAAAGATCGCTAATAAATTCCATTAAGCCTCGACTGACCCTGACTAAATCATAGGCATCCATTTGTTGTGTGGTCTCGGCAATTAACGTTTCTAGTTTACTCAAAATCCAGCGATCAAGAAGATGATCTGGCTGAACAGGTTTGCTAATTGGTTGCTGTTTGGCAAAAGCCTGATAAAAACTCAATACATTCCACCAAATCACAAAAATTTTACGACGAATATCAGCCACTTCTTTTTCATTGAAACTTAAGTTTTCCGATTTCATCACTGTTGAACTCATCAGGTACAATCGCAAACTATCAGAGCCATATTTATCAATCAGCAATACTGGATCAGGAAAGTTCTTTTTGGATTTACTCATTTTTGAGCCGTCTTCGGCCAAAATAGTTCCAGTCGTCAGTACATTTTCAAAAGCAGGAGAATCAAAAATACCGACTGAAAGAACATGCATGGTATAAAACCAAGCTCTGGTCTGAGCAATATATTCACTGATAAATTGAGCTGGATAGTTTTTTTCAAACTCAATTTTGTTTTCAAAAGGATAATGACGAGAAGCAAAAGACATAGAACCAGATTCCACCCAAGCATCAAAAACTTCTGAAATACGCTGACCTTTGATTGTTTTGGCATCATCAACCCATAGCTCAATATTATCCAAATATTCTCGGTGTAAATCAGTGATGTTTTTTGTTTGTTCTGGTTCAACCGCCCATTGTCGCAATTCTTCGATTGAACCAATAATGCGTATTATTTCCTGGTTATTTTTATCTTTTCCTTTCCAAATCGGCATTGGTGTTCCCCAATAGCGGGACCTAGAAATATTCCAATCAGGAGCATTTTCCAAGCCTTTCTGGAACCTACCTCGTTTGAGATGCTCCGGCACCCAATTAATCTGCTCGTTATGAGCAATTAAGCTGGGTTTGAGTTTCTGAATATCTATAAACCAAGCGGGTAGAGGAGCATGATAAAGACGAGTTCCACAACGATAACAGACTGGCACGCTATGAGTTTGTTGATTGTGTCCATAAATCAAACCACGATTGGCTAAATCTTCATCAACCAAAGAATTGACTTCCAAAATGTCTAGATTTGCCCAGGGTTTCACCTCAGGTTTTAGTTTACCCTCTTCGTTCACGTGTTCTATCAACTGCACACCATGAGCTTGCATTACTCGATAATCATCTTCGCCATAAACTGCCAAGGTAACTACTCCCGTTCCCTCTTCTGCCGTAACAAACTCATCAGCAATTATCACTCCAAATTTTTCGGAGGGCAATCTTTGCTCGGCATAAAAATCATAATGAGGTTCAAAACTGAGTTTTTCAAGATCACTACCAGAAAAACGCTCGATTATTTCTCCGTGATCTTGAGAGAGAATAGCCAATCGATCCTGGGCTAAAATATATAATTCATTGGTTTTTTTATCCAACACTTTGACATAGGTTAGATGGGGACTAACTGCTAGGGCCGGAGTAGCTAATTTATTCCAAGGAGTAGTGGACCAAGCCAATAAAAAAGTATTTGCTTGATCTTTGACTGGATATTTATAAATCGTTGAATTTTCGGTTGCATCTAAATAACTATTGTCCATAGCAATCTCAAAATTGGAGAGGGGAGTAGCACAACGAGGGCAATATAAAATCACTTTTTTGCCTTGATAAATCAATTCTTTTTCATAAAGTTTTTTAAACCCCCACCAAACTGATTCCATATAAGTTTGATCCATGGTTTTATAGTTATGTTCAAAATCAACCCAGCGACCCAACCGATCAATGATTTTTTTCCATTCTTTATCCAAACGCAAAACTTCTGATCGGCAAGCTTCATTGAAAGTAGCAATACCAAGTGCTTCAATACCTTTCTTACCGCCCTTGATTTTGAGTTGTTGTTCAATCATGTTTTCAATTGGTAAACCATGACAATCCCAGCCCCATACTCGTTCCACTCTTTTTCCTTTCATAGTTTGATAACGAGGCACTACATCCTTGGTGGTTGAAGCCAATAAATGTCCGTAATGAGGCATCCCTGTAGCAAACGGCGGTCCATCATAAAAGACATAAGCATTTTCTGGAGAATGCTGGTCTATAGATTTTTGAAAAGTACCATCTTTTTGCCAAAACTCCAGAATTTGCTCTTCTAGTTCTGGCAAGGCTGGTGGTTGATTAAAATTTGTTATTTTGGGCATTTAAAAATCCTTTAAAAAATTGCTATTAAAAAACCTTTCAAACTAATCGTCGCAACGAATAATTTGAAAGGCTTCTCTTAACGAGAAAGGTACCAACCTCCCCATACTCACTTCCAGCGCTAACGGGCTTACCCGACTGATTTTATTTTCTTCACAAAGTGAAGATCTTCTTTCAGCACCTTGCTTGGCGATAACCAAGCTCAAACGGTTTTACTATCTAGAAGAATTATAACAAATTTTTATTTACGTTGTCGCAGGAAAGAAGGAATCTCGAATTCATCATCAAAATCATCAGTTGCCAATTCTAAAGGTTTTTCTGGTTCTTCTTGATCTTCCTCAGAATCTTCTTTGGGGGAATCAGTAAAAGCTGCTGATTGAATAAAGGGATTGGTCGCGTCCTCAATTGGTTTGGAAGTAACACCCGTTACTTGATCTTTAGTTTGTGGTTGAATATAACCATCCGGAGCTCGATCAATTCTGCCATCTTCATCAGTCGAATAAGCTTGATTTTTTTTGGACTGAGCCAGACGGCGACTTGAGTCTCTTCCATAAGCTCCAAAAACCTGGCGTTGACTGTAACTCAATTTATCATCAAAACCAGTGGCAATGACACTAATCTTAATCTTATTGGTCATTTCTTCGTCAATAGAAGCTCCAAAAATAATATTGGCATCTGGATCAGCAGCAGCAGCAATAATAGATGAAGCATCTGAAACTTCAGTCATGGTCATGTCTGGACCACCAGTAATGGTATAAAGAATGCCTCGCGCTCCATCAACAGAAACTTCCAATAACGGAGAAGATGTAGCCATTCTGGCTGCAGAAGCCGCCCGATTTTCTCCAGAAGCCTCACCAATACCCATCAAGGCCGTGCCGGAATCAGTCATGATGGCTCTCACATCGGCAAAATCAACATTGATCAAACCAGGTACGGTAATCAAGTCTGATATACCTTTTACACCTTGACCCAAAACATTATCTGCCAAACGAAAAGCATCCAAAAAAGTCATTTTCTTATCAACTACTTCCATCAATCTTTGATTGGGGATAACAATTAGCGTGTCCACCGAATCAGTAAGAATCTCAATGCCTTCTTCGGCTGTTTGCATACGACGAATACCCTCAAAACCAAAAGGTTTGGTAACCACTGAAACAGTCAGCGCTCCTGCCTCTTTGGCAATCTCAGCAATTACTGGTGAGGCACCAGTTCCGGTTCCACCACCCATGCCAGCCGTAATAAAAACCATGTCTGTATCAAATAATAAATCCTTGATTTTTTCTCTGCTTTCTTCGGCCGCAGTTCGACCAACTTCTGGATCAGCACCAGCTCCCAAACCCCGCGTAAAATTACTGCCTATTTGCAATTTGGTGTCTGCCTGTGAAGTAAGAAGAGCCTGAGCATCAGTATTTACACTGATAAACTCTACTCCTTTAATTTGTTTGGACTCCACCATGGAGTTGATAGCATTTCCACCACCACCCCCGATACCAATTACTTTAATTTTAGCAAAAGTAGTATTTGTTGGTTTAACTAATCCCATAAGTGTCTAATTAAATATTAATTTAACGATCAAAGTGTAACATAAACCATAGGGTATTTGTAAAATAAAGTAAACAACCAAGTTTACGGCATCATAGATTTAAAAACTCCTTTAAGTTTACTGCCTATGTTTTTCAGCTCAATTCCTTCGAATAAAGAGCCAATTCCAGTCTGACCAACCAGACTAATACCATGACTCTTGCCATAATAAAGCAGACCAATGCTCGTGGCAAAAGAGGATCCTTTGATATCACTTACTAGACCTTTGGGTAAAGTTGGATTGCCAATTCTGACTGGTAAATTCAAAACTCTTTTGGCCACTTCTGTAATACCAATGGTATGTGCTCCTCCACCACATAGAATTACTCCTGCGGGAACTTTATCCAAAACATTGTGTTTTTCCAAATCCTTGGCAATCAACTCAAAAATTTCTTTAATTCTGGGCATCATAATTCCCTCAATCACGGTTCTTCTGGAAAGTGTTTCTACTCCTTCGTGAATGCCTTGTTTGGCTAAATCTATTTTGTCGGCTTTTTTACGTCGACGCATCAGCTCTTCTTTACTTTCTCCAGCTCTAGCCTTATATGTTTCCTGATCTTCAGAAGACAGTAGCATCTTGATTTTTTCAGCATTATCCAAACTAATTCGACAACCCAAAGCAATATCTTGAGTGATGTGGCGTGCTCCTACCGGCACTGCTCCAGAATATTCCAAAGCTCCCTCAACAAAAGCCGAAAGAGAGGTGGTACCCGCTCCCATATCTATTACCACAGCACCCAATTCTTTTTCTGTTTCAGATAAAACTACTTCTGAAGCAGCCAAACCAGCAAAAACAAAACCATCAACTTCTAGTCCCAAATCATTAATTACTTTTTCTAAATTGCGCAAAGTAGTGCTCATACCAGTAATGATGTGTGCTTCTGATTCCAATCTCACTCCGGTCATTCCCACTGGATCTTTAATCCCTTCCTGAGAATCTACTTTAAAATCTCTGGGAATTACGTGCATGATTTTTGTGTCAGCTGGCAGAGAAATTGCTCGGGCAGCCTCGATCACTCTCTCTACATCATGAGCGGTGATTTCTTGGTCAGGAGCAGCTACTGCCACCACTCCTTTGGAATTTTTGGAAACAACGTGCGTACCAGATACTGCTACATAAACACTGCGAACATCAAAACCAGCCATTCTTTCTGCTGCATCCAAACTTTGACTGATAGAAGAAAGTACTTGATCTAGATCTACAATCACACTGCGCTTCATACCCTTGGCAGGTACCACTGACACTCCCACTACTTTCAACTCACCGGTTTCTTCATCAACCACAGCAATGATAGTGACGCATTTTTCGGTTCCAAGATCAATGGCGGTAATTACTTGTTTTTTAGGCATGTCTTAATTTGAATATCTTACTTACTATAGCAAAGTTTGCGTCTAACTGTCGATGAGAACTTGACCAGAATCGCTACTCTGATAAGTGCGCAACACTGGTAGCTCAAAACGCAAGTCAATTTCCTGCAAAGCAAGATCTATTTGAGTCGGGACTAACTTTTGTAAAATTAGTTTTAGCCGACGAGCTACTTGATGAGGCTCTTGGGATAACTCTACAATCATAATAGGGAAACCAGAAGCTTGCAATTCAATTCTTTGTGAAGAAACCAAAGTAATTTGTCTCAATTCTTTTAATTGTTCTTCTAGTTGTTTGAGAAATTCTGTCAAAAAATAATGAATTCTTTCCGGTTCTTGCTGATAAATTCTATTCGGATCCAACACTAACGGTACTGATAATTGTTGGTTATCTTCTTGAAGATAACCTCCAGCAGTTACCAGATAAACTCCAGCTTCTTGTTTGATACGATAGAGAGGTGGCCGATTGGAGAGAAAAATAATTACCTCTCCCGTCAGTAATTTTTCAACACTCTCCAGCACAAAAATTTCTTTAGTTTCTTGAATAAAGAGCAGTGAAGCTACTTTTTCATCACGTTGAAAATCTCTGAAAAAAAGAGAGGTGCCTTTGAGTTGCTGAAGTTGCTGACAAACAGCGATCTCTGTGCCAACTTCTTGATTATTAAAAAAACAGCGCACTTGTCTGATCGTGGATTTTTGCATCAAAAAAAATACGAAAGCAAGGCTCAAACCAACAATAATCAATCCTTTAAAAAAAATTTTCACACTAATTAAACAACTGTCGTTACTACTAAGTAAAGTTTTTTGGCGGCATCTTGAGATAAATTGATTTCAGCTAAATTTTCACGCATTGAGTTTTCCAAAACCTTGAGTTTTTCCAGGGCTTTGATTAAATTTGGTAAATTGAGGGCACTTTGCTCTAATAAAATGGCCCCACCTGCATTTACTAACCAGCGAGCATTTTTATGTTGCTCACTCTCATGAGCTGCGGGCAGGGGAATTAAGATGGAGGGCAACTTCACAGCTGCCAATTCCTGAGTAGCGTTTGCTCCAGAGCGAGAAATAGCACAAAATGCATGATAATAAATCCAAAATAATTCTTCTTCATCTAGCCACTCTTTAATAAAATAATTTTGTTGCAATTTTTTGGCCAATCGGTTTTTTTGTCGCTTTAAAATTTCCAAATAATTATGCTCACTAGTTGGCCGACCACATTGATGAATGATCACCCAGTCGATCAATAATTCATCCAAAGAATTGCCAATTAATTTATTTATTTCTCTTGAGCCTTGATTGCCTCCCATTACCAAAATTATTGGTTTATTAATTTTGGTCGGCAACCATTCTGGATGAGTGTGGCGCGTTCTAAAAATTCCAGCGCGCAGAGGATTGCCTGTCAAAACCGTTTTGGAAGAGGGGAAAAATGCTGCGGTTTGCGGAAAAGAAATGGCAATTTTTTTGGCGAATTTACCAATCAGCCGATTGGCCCAACCAGTTGCGAGGGTTTGCTCATGAGTTACTACTGGAATACGCAAAAACCAAGCAGCAAAAGCAAATGGTACCGCCAGATAACCTCCAAAACTTACTAATACCTGAGGCCGATGTTTTTTGAGGATAGAGCTAGCTTCTTGGAAACTTTTGAAAAAAAGCCGAGTGTTTCTAAAAAAATGATGAAAAAATCTTGAATTCAAACGCACCGCATTGAAACTAATAAAGGGAATTTTTCTTTTGGTAATCTCATAATGCTCGATGGCTTCTTGTTTTAAAATATCTTGAGAAAATTGCCTGCCCACAAAAATCAATTTATCTTGAGGGTTTTGAGCTTGAATAAAATCAATCAAAGAAAGAGCTGGGGTAAGATGTCCACCAGTAATTATTATTTTCATCGGCTTGATTGTACCTTTTTGCGTACCATGGGGGAACGTGCTGTTTGTTCCTTATAAATCCTCAATGTCAAACCCAGGGCAAATAAAATCGTCAGCAATGAACTGCCTCCAGATGAGAAAAAAGGCAACGGCAAACCAGTGAGGGGAACTAAGGCCACTACTGCAGCCAAATTAAGAAGAGTTTGACCTCCCAACCACAAAAAAACACCAAACACAAATAACTGACCAAAACTTTTTTCTGGTAGCTCTGTCCCAATACGATATAAGGTTATAATCAAAGTCAAAAGTAAACCAATAATTACTAGAGAGCCCACAAAGCCTAGTTCTTCGGCAATAATCGCGAAAATAGAATCACTGCTCACTTCTGGAATATAAGCGTTTTTTTGTTGTGAGTTACCGATTCCCACTCCAAACCAACCACCATTGGCCAAAGCCAAAGTGATTTGGCGAATGTGAAAACCGCTTCCTAGTGGATCCAAACTAGGATTGAAATAAGTTAGCAAACGATCTGATCGATAAGGAGAAATGATGATTAAGATAAATAAAAATAAACTACCCAAAACACTCAAGATTCCCAAAATTAATGTTTTTCCTCCCGCCAAAAAAAACAAACCCAAAGAAATCCAAAGTAAAATCAATAAAGAACCCATGTCTGGTTGTAATAACATCAAAGTAGAAAAAAGAGCCATTAAAAACAAAAATGCTGATAATTTAATTTCTTTAGCCAGCCACTGAGCATAAAATAAAATCAGGGATAATTTAAAAAACTCTACTGGTTGGAAAACTTTATCTCCAATCATAAACCACCGACGAGCTCCATTTAACTCCACCCCAAAACCAGGAATTAAAACCAATACTAAAATAATCAAACCGATTAAAAACCACCATCTGGCAGTTTTTTGCCACAGTGCAGAGGGCAATAATAAAGTGCCTCCAAAAACCAGTGCTCCTAATAATAAAGATACCGCCTGTTGTTTGAGAAAATAATATTGATGACCCACCAATCTGAAACTCTCTAAACTAGAAGCCTCAAAAATGAAAAACAAACCCAATAGAGAAAGAATAGCAGTCAAGCTGATTACCAAAGAAATTGGTAATTTCCAACGTTGCTGATCTGGTTTTTTTGAATAATTTTTACCTACCATGAAAAATTAACTAAATAACAGCCAACCACACTCCAAATAAAGTCAACATAATTTGCATCAACCAAACTCGTTGAACAATTTTGGGTTCTTCCCAACCATGTTGCTGAAGAGTTAAATGAAACGGAGCTGCTGGAAAAATCTTTTTTTTCCAGAATTTACGACCGAGAATTTGAATTAGTGAACTTGATACTTCAAACACAAAAATAAACCCGATAATTCCCAAAGCCACTACTTTACCCAGTAATAAGCCTACTACTCCCAAAGTAGCCCCAAAGGCCAAAGCTCCTACATCTCCCAAAAATAATCTAGCTGGAAAAACATTGAAGTATAAAAAAGAAACCAATGAACCAATCCATAAAGATAAGAAAAGGGCCAGAGGCACATCCAAAATCGAGGCCGATAAAAACCACAAACCAAATAGAGAAATCATGAGCACTCCTGAAGCCAGTCCATCCAAACCATCGGTAATATTAACTGCATTGGCAAAAGAAACAATCACAAAAGTAGCAAAAGGAATAAAACCCAAACCCAACTCAAAAGTGCCAATAAAAGGAATATTTAAAATGGAAATACCCAGTTGAAAGTGAAGCATTGAAGCAATAATTACTGCCAAAACTATCTGTAAGAAAAACTTAAAAGAAGCCTTGAGGCCAAAGAAGCGATCTTTTTCGAAACCAAAAAACTTTTTAATGTCATCATATAATCCCAAAAATCCAAATGATAAAAAAGTAAAAAATAAAATATTTTTTTCTGTTTGATGATCAGTGTAAACACTAGTTACATCGATACCCATACGACTCATGAGAGGCAAAAAGGTAATAAATAAAAGAGAAACAACCAAGATTACCAACATGCCTCCACCCACCGGAACACCGGCTTTTTGTCGGTGAAATTTATCAAAAATAGGAGTTAATTTTCCGAAAATATCTCTCGTTACCTGTTTAGCCCGTTGAAACTTCAAGTGATAAAGTAAATCAATAAAAGGCACAATGGCAATACTAGTCACCACAAAGGAAAAAATTAATAAACCTAAAAAAAGTGCTAATGAGCCCATAGTGAGAAAATTGTAGCTACTCCTGACTAGATAATAAACTAGCAAAAATAAAAACTCAAATTTAAGGCTTTTTAATTTGAAAAATTCATCGAGTACTCTAAGCAATAGTCTGAATTTTTGCTCCCAATAAACTCAATTTTTCATCTATTTTTGAGTAGCCTCGTTTAATTTCTTCGATACCATACAGACGCGTTTGTCCCACACCGCTAATAGCAGCAATGAGAATAATTGCCCCAGCTCGCAAGTCATGAGCAGTAAATTCTCCACCTATAAATCGCGTAGGCCCAATAATCTCAATGGCATGCACGTCTGTTTCTTTCCGATCGGCCCAATTAAAATTATAAAATTGTTCTGGATCCGGAGGAATGGGCGGAGTAATTAAATCAATTTTGGCTCCCATCTGTCGCAACACTTCAACATATTGGAAACGGCTCTGCATTACTGTTTCATGAATCTGACTTTTGCCCACAGCATGACACATGAGTACCGCCCATAATGGCTGCCAGTCTGTCATAAAACCTGGATGAATGGCTGTTTGTACATTGGTAGCTTGGAGTGGCTCTTTATAATAAAAGCGAATCCCATATTCTTTAACTTCATATCCAGCCTTGATTTCATCAAGTTTTTCCAAAAAAGCAGTTAGGTCCTGAGCCTTGGCATTTTCTACAATAATATCTCCTTTGGAAGCTAGAGCAGCACAAGCATAGCTGACCACTTCATTTCTATCAGGCATTACTTTGTAAGTAGCGCCGGCCAATTCTTTTACTCCCTCGATCTCAATAGTTCTGGGTCTGGTTCGAGTAATTTTTGCACCCATTTCATTCAAAAAATTAATTAGGTCAGTAACCTCTGGCTCTTCGGCAGCATTTTCCAAAACAGTCTTACCTGTAGCCAATACCGCAGCCATCAAGAGTGTCTCCGTGCCGGTGTGAGTATTTTTGGGAAATTTATAATGAGCTCCTACCAAACGATCCGCTTGAACAAGTAAATTACCATTTTCTTGAGTGATTGTTGCCCCCATTTTTTGCAAACCAATGAAGTGACGATCTAGAGGTCGTTTACCAATCTTATCACCACCCGGCAGAGGCACTATGGCCTCTCCAAAACGCGCTAGTAGGGGAGCAATAAATAAAGTTGAAGCCCTGGAAATTTTGCCATATCGTTCATCAATAGCAAAACTATCCAAAGAACTAGGATTAATGATTTGCGTTCCCTCTCCCGCAGGATTAGCCTTACCACCCAATTTATTGATAATCTCCGCCACCATTTCTACATCAGAAATTCCTGGAAGATTGAGAATTTTTGATTCTGTTTTTGCCAAAAGACTGGCAATCATCAGTTTATAAGAAGCATTTTTTGCACCACTCACTCTCACACTACCTTTAAGAGGAGTTCCTCCCGTAATCAACCAGCTAATTTTTTGTTGTTTGTTCATTTTTACTTTTGATCTAAAAACTAAGATTTACCCAACCAAAAAACTTCCTCACGCAACTCCACACCAAACTTATCTTTGACCACTGATTTTACTCGCTCAATCAATTTTTGAATATCGCTAGCCCTACCTTTTCCTCGATTAACAAAAAAAGCAGCGTGTTTGTCACTTACCTCAATATCTCCCTCACGCGTATTTTTTAGACCAGCTTGATCTATCAAAAAACCACTGGGCACGTGAGACCGTTCGGCAAATTGAGGAAAACGTTTTTGCAGTTCAGGATTATTAGGAGTATTTTGAAAAATACAACCAGAACTGGGCAAGCCCAAGGGCTGAGTTTCCGAACGATAAAGAGTGGCTTGTTTGATAAGTTTTTGAGATTCTTCAGCCAAACCAGCTGATAGATGGAGTTCTGCTTGTAAAATAACCTCTCCCGTTCGTTGGAAACGAGAAGAGTCATAACCAAATTCGCATTCTTTATTGTCCAGCCACTCCGCTTCTCCAGTCTTATTAATAATTTCCACCCGCCAAATATACTCACTAATAAGATCTTGTAAATAATGAGCATTATTGAAAACAGCACCTCCCAAATTACCAGGCACTCCCAAGAAATATTCCAGGCCAGTCAAGCCAGCATCAATCGTCTTTCTTACCAAAAGAGTGGTTCTCAAACCAGCTCCAGCTCGAATGATGGTTTCGTTGTTCTGTTTTCCGACAATCGAAAAATCACTGTTGGTCAATTTCAATACCAATCCATCAAGACCTTTATCAGCAACTATTACATTGCTACCTCCACCCAAAATAATCATCGGCAATTGGTTTTTTTGACAAAACTGTACCAAAGCAATAATTTGTTCTCGTTCTGCCAATTCCAAATACAATTCTGCCGGCCCACCTACTTTAAAATAAGTCTTGGTAGCCAATGGATAATTTAATTGAAAAGATAAATGGGGGAAAGCCGTGGTAAATTGTTCTTGTAGGGTTGTCATAAAATAAACTAATACCGTGAACCTTTCTGATCTAATTTTCTCATGATTGAACCAATTCCTCAAACCAAACTACCTCAACCAGACAAACTCGGTGTTTTTTTGATCGATAAACCGACTAATTTTAGTAGTCATGATGTAGTCAATCAGGTTCGTCGTTTGACTGGCGTGCACAGAGTAGATCATACAGGCACCCTAAGTTAAAAGAGCTGTTCAATTAACGATTCAAAAAACCAGAAATCAGAAACTATAATTCACTCCAGAAATAGAATTGATTGAGTCAGCCGGCCAATAACGGAAAAAGGCTTTGCCAACAATCTCGCTTTTGGAAACTGGACCCCAAGTACGCGAATCACTAGAATGATCTCTATTGTCGCCCACAGCAAGATATTGATCCACGCCTAGAGTTACTGGACCGTTGGCCGTATAGGCACCGGGAGAGGTTTTAAAATCAGCAGGCAAATATTCTTCTGGAAGAAGCTCTCCATTGATAAAAATAGAACCATTACGCACTTCAATCGTTTCTCCGGGCAAACCCAAGATTCTTTTAATAAAATCACAACCAGTTCCCTCAACACATTTGGCTGAAGCGGGGGCATGAAAAACGATTACGTCTCCGCGTTTGGGATTACCCATTTTATAACTAATTTTATCCGTCAAAACATAATCTCCATTTTGAAAGTTTGGTACCATCGACTCGCCATTGACCTGGTGTGGTTGCATAAAAAATAAATAAACTATCAAAAAAATAGACAAGGAAACCACCACCGTTTCCATTAAATCAGCAAAAAAAGCACCAATTTTTTTTAGTTTCATGATTTTTTATTATGATCCTAAATTTTGGTAAAAAAAAGAGCTGTATATAAATTTAGAGCTCTTCCCCTATATAATAGTAAATATGAATTACACTCGTTTGAGTTTGGCTGGCTTTAGTTGGCAAACTCTTTATAAGGGTTTACTGATGCTTGTTGCTTTGGCGAAAATCTCGGTTCTAGCGCGTTTGCTGGGCCCAGAAGCCTTCGGCTTATTTTCACTCACCCTGATTGCTTTGGGCATTACTGAAAGCCTGACTCAAACAGGAGTCAACATCACCATTCTTCAATCAAATCGCCCCATACACTACTTTTTAAACAGCGCTTGGGTGATCGCTATTTTGCGTGGCTTTTTGATCGGCATCATCATGCTCTTACTGGGGTTGTTTATGCAAAATTATTATCAAGAACCTCAACTATTGCCACTAATTAGTGTAGCCGCTCTAGTGCCAGTCATCAAAGGTTTCATCAATCCTTACATCGTAATTCTTCATAAAGATTTACGTTTTTTTCAAGACAGTCTTTATCGTTTTTCACTAGTATTAGTGGAAAGTTTGGTAGCGATTTTTTTGGGACTGCTTACCCATTCCGTGTGGGCTTTGGTTTGGGCTCTATTATTTAGCGCTATTTTTGAAGTCATTCTTTCTTTTGTGGCTTTCAAAACCAAACCCAAATTTATTTATCTGCATTCCAGAGGAAAAACTATTTTGGAAAACGCTCGCTTTCTGAGCGTGGCTACTATCTTGAATTATCTAAATGAAAATGCTGACAATTTTTTGCTAGGTAGATTGGTGGGAACTTACTTTTTGGGAATTTATCACAACGCCTATTCTTTGAGTCATAAGGTTAACTATGATTTTTCCAAATCAGCTCATCACAGCACCATTCCCATTTTTACCAAATTGGTTGATAAACCAGAAAGATTGTCACGTGCTTTTTTCAAATCACTTTTGGCTCTATTGGTTTTTGTCATTGTCATTTCATTACCGCTTTTAATTTTCCCTCATTTCTTCGTCAATCTGGTTTTGGGTGAAAAATGGTTGGAAGCAGTGCCATTTTTGAGACCATTAATCTTGGCCGGCATAATACAAAGCATCAGTAATTTAAGCTATGCTCTTTTTATAGCTAAAAAACAATATCAGATCATGAATCGACATTTGCTTAGTTCTTTTATATTAATGACTGTTTTAATCATCTGGTGGGGAAGTCAAGCTCATTTGATGGGCGCGGTATTGGGTATTTTGACAGCTAGAATAATTTCTCTACCTCTTATTGTAATTGGTATCTTGCAAGCAACTAAAAAATGAACTTACCATCAGTAAAAACTTCAATCAGCGTCGTCATCTTCACTCATCGGGCTGATCAGCGATTCGTGCAAGCCCTGGCTTCTGCTCAACCAGCCAGTGAAATATTGGTTGTTGATTTTGGCAGTCAAAATAATTGGTCAAGTTTGACCAGACAATTTCATTTCAAAAAAATTGATCGCCGTGAACCATTAAAAAATTTTTCAAAAGAGCGCAACATGGCTCTAAAACAAGCCAGGCATGATTGGGTGTTTTTTCTGGACAGTGACGAAGAAATTGATTCGTCTAGCTGGCAAGAAATAGATCGCCTCATCAAAAGAAAAGATATTGACGGCGTTTTTGTTAAAAGAAAAGATATTTTTTATAACAAAATTCTGCATTTTGGTGAAACCGGTAAGACAAAAATTATTCGTTTGATGAGAAAAGAAGCTAGTCAATTTGTTCGACCTGTTCACGAGGTTGCTCAAATAAAAGGCAAAGTAATTTCTTCCCATATATCGCTGTTGCACTTTGCTCATCAAACCATTGCTGAGTTTTTTCAAGACATCACTCATTACGCCAAAATCGAGGCCGAATATCAGCGGGATTCTCGTCTATCCTCATTTAAATTAGGTTTGAAAACCTTGATTTATCCTACTTTAAAATTCTGTCAAAACTTTTTTTGTAAATTGGGTTTTTTGGATGGCTGGCGAGGTTTGGTTTACGCAATTTTGATGAGTATGCATTCGTTGATGGTTAGGGTCTTTTCTTATGAAAATCGTTAGACGTTTATTTCACGATCCACAAACCGCTCTCTTTTCTATTTTTTTGGGTTTATTTTCATTGGGTCAATTACAACGCATTCAGCTCACTCAACAAATTGCTTTTTATCTTCACGATTTAGTAATCATCATTTTTTTGATGATCAATTTATTTAAAATAAAAAATAAATTGAATTTGAAAAAAATTAATTTATTTTTGAAAAAAATAAAAAAGAAGTACGCTTTGGAATTGGCTTGGATAATTTGGCTAACGGGAGGAATTTTGGCGGGGTGGTTGGCACAACGCTTCACACTTCAATCATCGCTCTATCTTATCAGAATCATTGTTTACGCTAGTTTTGTTTTTAGTCTTTTAAAACTCCAATTTTTCTATTCCAAACAAGAAGGGTGGGCTTTCATTGGTTTGCTGATGGCTGTTTGGGGAATTTTTCAATATTTGCTTATTCCTGACACCCGTTTTTTAACTGTCTTTGGTTGGGACAATCATTATTTTCGCCTAATCGGCACCTTATTTGATCCGGCTTTTATGGGCATGTTATTGATCTTGGGCTTTGGTTGGTGGCAATCGCCTCAGATTTTTCCTTTTATGGCAAACAAGTGGAAAAAGTTTATTCAATTAATTTTTGTCGTCACCATTGTTGCGACTTTTTCCAGAGCCAGTTATTTTGCTCTTTTTCTACTTTTGGGAATGTTATTGATTTTAAAACAAATTAAAGTCAAGAGCTTAATCATCATCCTTGCGATTTTTACAGCTACTCTTTTTCTACTTCCCAAACCAGGAGGTGAGGGGGTAAACCTAGCTCGCACCAGCACCACTGAAGCCAGAACCAGAAATGTTCAGGAAGGACTTGGGTCTTTGCAAGGCTGGGAATTACTTTGGGGTAGGGGATTGTTCAATGAAAAAAGCACGCAGATCTATCAAACGCCAGACCACGCCCAACTGCCAGATAGTTTGCCAGTCATGCTCATTAATGCCTCTGGTTTGGGTGGCCTAATTTTGGCCAGTTTAGTGTTATATAAATGGCTAAGCAAATGGTGGCGCGCCGATCCCATCTGGACCAGCCTACTAATTACCACACTAGTGCATAGTTTGTTCAACAATACTTTCCTGCAACCTTTTATTTTTTTAGCTTTATGGGGAAGTAAAAAAAACAATCATGCTTTAAAAAAATCTTAGTTTGCTAGTTAATATCGAAAGTTGACACGCACTTCTTGCTCGGTACGATTGCCAGCCTGATCAATCACCACAAATTTCAAGACATTATCGCCATCTTGTAAATAAACTTGGGTCACAAAAGTACCGTCACTTCTCACATAAACATTGCGTTCATTGAGCGTCAATTGAGCATCGGGCTCTGTTTCACCTCTGATCTGAAAATTTTGCTGATCTCTACCAATTATTTGTTTGCCGTTATTTAAATCTTCAAACAGTAGGGTGGGATTTTCTCTATCCAAAATAATGACAAATTGTCTGCCCGCCGATTCATTGTCATCCTGATCCACACCATAAAGATTGATTAAATTTTCTCCCTCATCCAAAAGCAAGCTGTAAGAAAATTTGCCGTCCTTGTCTACTGCCACTCGATCAATTTCCTCACCATTTACCACTACTACTACCTGACTTTCTGCTTCACCAAAGCCCTCCAACTCAACTTTTGGCTGATTGGTTGCCTCTACTTGAGAGGCTATGATGGGTACTTGAGGGGGAATAGTATCTGATTGAATTAAATTCAAGTCACCAGTGCCCAAAAAACGAAAAAAGAGCTGAATTACTTGGGGCATGATAACGAATAAAAATAACAACAAACCAGCAATTGATAAAATAATCATCAAAGCTGATTGACGAATGATTTTCTTGCCTTGTTTACGAGCTAATCTGGAAGTTGTTCTTCTTGCCATATTTTTTGAGCCAGAACTGGGAGTCGAACCCAGGACCTACGGTTTACGATACCGCCGCTCTACCAACTGAGCTATTCTGGCTTTCACTATAACATTTCAAGCTTTTTACAGCTAGATCTGGAGCGGCGAACGGGGTTTGAACCCGCGACCTTCTGCTTGGGAAGCAGACGCTCTACCAGCTGAGCTATCACCGCAACTAGAACTTTCATTATACCAAGAGTTCAGGCTTTTTATTCGAAAAAAATATAATCTCAAAAATTTAATTTTTAACCTCATTTTCTTGTAATTTTAGGTCATATATCGTACAATATAGGACTCATTTTATAAATACAACTCTCTCTATCTATAACAAAATAAAAAGAGTTGTGTTTATATTGAAAATGGATTAGTGCTTTTTAGCATAAAATTCGTTTTCTTTAGATAACACAGAACATTAACAATTCGATTGTCTAACTAACCCGCGACCAGGAGGTGCGCATGAATAATACTGAGAAAATTCTCAGAAAATTCTTGCGCAGTCTTTCAAGGGCGCAGGAAAAAAAATTTCTCAAAAAATTCCAAAAGACAAATAAGAAGAAACAGCAAAGGAATCTAAAGCAATTCTGGAGTCCGCAACTGTTTCTGATCCTCCTTCTAGTAGTTTTGGGAAGTGGATCAATAGAAAAAGGAGAGCAGATGGCTGAATGCGAGTTCAGTTATCCTGTTCCGGGAAGAACGGCCCCCAATGGGAGCTGGGGTTTTGGTGAGCCAACCAATTTCCAAACTTTTCACACTGGAGAAGACTACATGGGATCTCTGGGAGAAACCATTGTAGCCGCCTCTAGTGGAACTGTTGTTTGGAACAGTTGGTGGCCGCCTGAACACCAAGTGACCAACACCGGGCACGGCAACACCGTAGTAATTGAAACTTACTGCGGTGGAGATCCTGTTTACCACTATTATGCCCATCTGGCGGAAATTTCGGTCAGCCTGGGCCAGAAAGTGGAAATGGGAAGTAAAATTGGCCAGATGGGAATGACTGGTGCTGGTGAAGGTGTTCACCTTCACTTTGCGCTAACCAGCCAACATCCCGCCCAATTTACTGATTGGAGCAACTGGCTCGATCCGAGTCAATTTATCCAATCTCATGCTCATGCGGGAAAATCGGAGACTAAGTCTCTGCTGTGGACCGTTCCAGGATATCTTTTCTTCGGAATTGCTATCCTGAGCATGCTATTGCAGGGGATTAATTTCCAAAAAACCATTTTCGGGAGCTTTTGGGGAATAATTAAAAGCTCGCTCTTTCCAGGATTGATCCTGGCTCTTCTTATTCTGGTCATCCCTCTTTCAGCCGTGAAAACAACAACTCTGCAAATTAAATCGCAAGTTGTTGATAACACCTTAGCTGAAAGAATTACCGGAAAGTGTGAAGTGAGCGCAGATTTTCCCACCAACGTTTTGCGCTGGTGTGAATTGATCACTCACTATGCACTGGAGAATGGACTGTCACCAGACTTGGTGGCTGCCCTCATCCTACAAGAGTCTGGGGGAGATCCTGATGCCATTTCGTCTGCGGGAGCGGTGGGGCTTACGCAAGTAATGCCCCGCGAAGCCACTTCCTTTGTGAATTCAGAGGGAGTGCCTCTTTTCGCAGACCGACCGAGCGCGGTCGAATTACTCGACCCCGAGTTTAATATTCGCTTTGGTACTCAGTACCTAGCGGATTTAATTAGGATCTACGGATCCACTCGGGAAGCCTTACTGCACTATGGCCCAAGTGGCGTCGGCTATTCATATGCCGATGCTGTTTTAGGCCTAAAACAGCAGTATGGAAAGTGAAGGAGTAAAAAATGGACGTAAATGGGATAGTGATTCTGGCGCTGATCGGGCTCGCCCTTTGGGCGGCCGTG
>MFWV01000003.1:129500-150850 GCA_001787405.1 Candidatus Pacebacteria bacterium RIFOXYA1_FULL_38_18 | reverse complement strand
GGTCAGGGCAGAACCTTTGATTGCCACAATGTGATTGACATGATTTTGAGCAGAAGAAATAACATCAAACTCGCCCTCTACAACGATAACGGCTTCTTGTTTTTGAATTTCGGATAATAGTTCTTTGAAACCATATAAAAGTTTTGATTTATGGTAGAGCAGTGTTTCTGGAGAGTTGATGTATTTGGCTTCTTTTGGTTCGGCATCCAAAAGTCTGCCAGAAAAACCAACTACTCGACCACGATGATCTTTGAGAGGAAACATTATTCTGCCTCGAAAACGATCATAAAAACGTCCGCCACCGCCACGAATAATCAATCCTGCTTGTTGTAGATCATCAAGTGAGTATTTTTTCTTGTGATGTAAGTACTTAATCAATCCATCCCAACCACTGGGTGCAAAACCCATTTGAAAAAGCTCGATTGAAGCTGAGTTTATTTTGCGCTCCTTGAGATATTTTCTGGCTGATTCGCCTTGTTTATGTTCTGTTAATAAATAATGATAATATTCTTTGGTTAAATGTAAAATTTCCAACAAACGCTCGCGCAGATCATCTTCCGGAGTGCGCTGATAGTCCTTGAGTTTAATTCCAGCTCGGTCTGCCAAATGTTGTAAGCTTTCGGCAAAAGTGAGGCCATCATATTTTTGTAAAAAATCATAAACATCACCAGTTTCTCCACAACCAAAACAGCGATAGCGTTGAATCTGCTCGCTCACAAAAAAAGAAGGAGATTTTTCACTGTGAAATGGGCATAAACCTTTATAGCTACTACCTGAACGCACTAATTTCACTCGTTCGCTGATTAGCTGAACAATATCAGTAGCATCTTTAACTTGCTGTACCTGGGACATTTGTTTGTAGTATACACTGCTGGATCAAGCCATTGCCAAAGACAATTAACCGATTTGCATAAAAAAAGACCCGCAAAAGCGGGTCTTTTCATGTTTAATCAAGTTGATTAATTATCACGTCTGGAACGGTCGAAACCGCCACGACGATCATCTCGACGACCACCGCGGTCACCACCAAAAGAACGTCGTTCTTCACGAGGACGAGGTGGCATAGCCACTTTGATGAACATCTTTCTGCCTTGGAGTTCTTGCTCATTGAGAGCTTCCATGGCAGCAGTAGCCATCTCTTCTGAGACGAACTTCACAAAGGCAAAACCTTTGGAACGTCCAGTACGAAAGTCCATGATGAGTTTACACTCTTCAATTTCTCCGTACTCGCCGAACGCAGCACGTAAATCGTCTTCAGTGACGGAATACGCCAAGTTGCCGACGTAGAGTTTGCTGGGATCTTGACCAGCTTGATTATTACTAGAGTCTTGAGAAGGTTGCATAGCGCCCTTTTCTCCTGTGAGTATCAGTGACCAAAGCTGAGACTCGCTTTATTAATCCGGACACTTGCTTTGAGAAAAAATCTAAAGAATTGCCGTTTGGTCAAGCTCTATTATACAACAAACGACCTAATAATGAGCAGAAGTCTGATTAACAGTGAAAAATGGGGTAAATAATCGGAGCACTTTCTATTGTTTTGTTATAATAAGATCAACTATGTCAGAAAAACTTCGCCCCAAAAAGAAAGAGTTAAAAGATACCCTCATTTATTTTCTAAATTTAGTCTTGGAAGAAGAACAAATGGCTACTGCCATCCCTCTTTTGTTTGCAAGAATTGATCAAACGGATGAACGTCAAATAAGAAAACTAGCCAAAAATCTACAAGCACTGCAAACGGCTACCGATGATGCAGAACAATTACTTTCTCTTTCCCAAAATCTTTATGAAGAAGGACTGGAAACCTTATTTGTTTTAGCCGGTCTGCCTCCAGAAACTATTTTTGATTTTTTGAATAAAATAGCAGGCAGAGAAGTGGTCACTTACCAAGATTAGTGATCTTTAGTTTCTTTACTTTCCAATTTTTTAACCTTGATTCCGTAAGTAACCAATTCTCTGGAAGAAGGATCGCTAATTTTTCGCAAAACACAGACCACTTTGTCACCTGGCTGAAATTCTTGATGACCCACTCCTAGTAATTCTTTTTTTTCTTTGCCAAAATCAACCAAAAGATAACTAAATGGTTTGAATGAATCTTGTTGAGGACTACTGGTGCGCACTACCGTAGAAACCAAGACCGTTCCTTGTCTGCCGATCCAAGCTGACCAGTTTTTGTTTGCGCGCCAATATTGTGCCGGTTCCATGATTACTCCTTATGATGCTCCTAAAATATGCACTACCGCAGTGGCTCCACTCCCACCTACATTATGAGCTAAAGCATATTGATAGGTGCCTTTTTGGATTTGCTCTGCCAAAAAGGCAATTTGTTTAACTCCAGTAGCACCCACTGGATGACCACAGGCTTTTAATCCGCCAGAAGGATTGATAACAATCTTGCCTCCTATCGTAGTTTCACCATCCAAAGTTGCCTGCCCTCCTTGGCCTTTGGGAAAAAATCCCAAGTCTTCAATGGCTAGAATTTCTGCAATAGTAAAGCAGTCATGCACTTCTGCAACTTGAAGCTGGCTTCTCTTGATTTTGGCTTTTTTCAATGCTTGTTCTACAGCCTGAGTGGTGGCAGCAAGCGTGGTAAGAGATGAACGACCAGCCAAATCTAAACTATCTTGGGCATGTCCATAGCCCAAAATTTGAGGTTTGTGACTCACTTGTTTGGTAGTCAAAATCACTGCTGAAGCTCCATCAGAAATAGGTGAGCAATCAAGTAAGCGTAAAGGATCCGCAATCAATTGGCTTTGTGCAACTTGCTGAGCCGTAATTTCTTTGTGAAACTGAGCTTGAGGATTGGTCAGAGCATGACGATGATTTTTGACAGCTACTGCCGATAAATACTCGCGCTGTGAACCAAACTTTGCTTCATAGCTTTGAGCCAGAAGAGCATAAAGAGCGGGAAAAGTGCTGCCATATTCTCTAGTATTATCTGCAGCTCCAGCCAGAATAAAAGTAGTCTCTGAAGCGGACAAATCACTCATTTTTTCCACGCCTACTACCAAGACTGTTTTGTATTGATCAGCTAAAAGAGCGTGTTCTGCAGTGACAATACCCAAGCCACCAGAAGCGCAGGCTGCCTCAACTCTAATCGCTGGCGGATGGTGAGGAAAAAATTGACTCACCAGAGCGTTGAGGTGGTGTTGATTCTCATAACTGCCGGCAGCTTTATTGGCCACAAACACTGCTTCGATTTGTTTGGGTTCCAAATTAGCATTCCTCAAAGCACCATCAACTGCTTCACGCAATAAATCTTCCAGACTTTTATCCCAAAGTTCACCAAATTTGGTAGTAGCAGTACCGATAATCTTGATTTTCATAAATTAATTAATGTTCCAGTTTACTGAGTGTTTTTTGATATGAAATAGGAGTGGCTTGGTCTGCTTGTTCTTGAAGGAAACCGTGCCATTTTTTTCTTTGTTGAACCAATAAAGGAGTAGTTTCAAATAAAAATGAATCAGCTCCAGCACCAGAACCATAAGAAGTGACCAAGATTTTCTGACCGGCAGCAGCGTGATCCAAGACGTTGATGAAAGCAAGGAGTGAGGCCGCGGCGTAAGTATTGCCGATCTCTTCTACCAATAAACTATGTTTTAGTTGGTGCTTGTGGAAGCCCAGCTGTCGCGCCGCGGCCTGAGGGAATTTGGCATTTGGAGTGTGAAACACACACCAATCAATATCTTCTGGTCGTAAATTTGTTTCTTCAAGTAACTGCTGAGTGGCTGTGCGAACATGATAAAAATATCCTGGTTCACCAGTAAATCTACCTGCATGTTCCGGATAATCTTGCTTAGGCCGTCGCCAGAAATCTGGAGTATCCGTGGTAATTGAGTGAGTTGCTAGTAAACGTGCTAGTAAATTTTCCTTGCCCACGATCAAAGCTGCTGCTCCAGCACTAGCCGTAAACTCCAAAACATCTCCTGGACGAGCTTGAGCTGTATCAGCTCCGATTGCCATTCCCAATTTCGTCATACCGGCAGCCACGAAACTAGCACAAATTTGAAGCGCTTGCGTGCCGGCTTTACAAGCAAATTGCAGATCGGCAGAGGCCAACTGTTCTGGTAAACCCAAAGCAGCCTTGACCACACTAGCCGAAGGCTTCACGGCATAAGGATGACTCTCACTACCAATAAAAAGCGTCCCTATTTTTTGCTTCTGCCTGGAATTTAACCGTTCCAATGCCTGAAAACCCGCCTGCACAGACATAGTAATCGTATCTTCATCAATTTCTGGAACTGTTTTTTGAGTCACGCCCAAAGCATGAGGAATATTGTCATCCAACTTGCCCTGAGCTTGCGCTATTTGACTGCCCGAAACTCTTTGTGAGGGTAAATAAGCACCATAAGCAACAATACCAGCAGAGCGAATCTTCATTTTTTCCTCCCCAAACTAGCATGGGCTTTGGCCAAATCACCCGAGGCCAAGGCCGCCATTAATGAAACTTCTCCTGCCAGAGCTGCTGCTCCTATTACTTCCGCCAATTCGATAGCCTTCATTGGCTGATTTTTCTTTATCAGCAAACGAGCTTGAGTTTGAGCAGCCAAAGTCGTTCCACCACCCACTACGCCCACCACCACATTGGGCAAGGTCAGCGCCACATACAAACCACCTCGTTCCACTTCCATACTCAAAAAGGCTCGGCTACCATCTACTACATGAGCCGGATCCTGACCTGTAGCTAGATAAAGAGCTGCCAAAACATTAGCCACTTGGGCATTTTGCGAAAGTGAGCCAGCCACATTACTACCCACCAAGTTTTTAGCCAAATGAGCTTTGAAGATTTTTTCTGCAGTAGTCTTTAAAACCGAAGCAATGATTTTGTCTGGTAAAAAAGCCTCTACCTGTACCCAATAACCTCTGCCCAAAATTGTATTAATCAATGAATCTTTTTTATCAGTACAAACATTGCTGGAAAGAGCAAGTAACTCAACTTGAGGATTAGCCTGAATGACTGCTTGAGCAATCTCTTCCACTGCAATCGTGACCATGTTCATACCCATTGCTTGATCAGGATCAAAAACAAAACGAGCATAAACTTTTCGACCACGAAGCCAGTGTTGCAATGTAATAAACCGCAAATGTTGACTGGTTTGGTCGGCAATTTTTTGAAACAACGACTGATGCTTGTCCAACCAAGCGGTTAATTTGAGAGCTTCTTTACCAGATTTACAAGCAAAAACTGGAGCGCGTGACATGCCTTTTTTTTGACTCAAGACAGTCACTCCGCCAGCCAAAGAAAGAGCTTTACAACCCCGATTGACACTGGCAACCAAAGCCCCCTCTGTAGTAGCCAAAGGCAAATAATACTCGGTTTTTGTTTGATCGCGAATAATTTTCAGCGGACCAGCCACTCCCACCGGAATTTCCACAGAACCCACTAAGTTTTCACAGTTTTTACTGGAAACACTCAATACATCCAAGTGATTGGCAAATAAATCAGCAAAAACATTTTCTTGATCTGAACTCAAAAATTGCTGCCTCTTTTTTAACTCATCTCTGGCCTGGGCAGCATTGGTAGCAGTAAGGCGCGCTCGCGAGGGCATATATGACAATAGTCGTAAAGCCCAGTCGCAATCATGCAAAAAACTCAGCCAAAAAAAATACTTCAAAATTAACCATTACAACATCAGTCGGGGCAGTTTTGGACTTACACTAAATTTCAGAAAACTTAAATTGAACTAACCTTATTTAGTCTAGCAATCACCACTAGGCGTTGAGAATTAAAAAAACCAGTACAAGTATAAACTGTCAAACGTTCTTCTTCGGTCGGCAAAACATACTCAATAGCATTGGAATTAACTATCTCGATCCGTTCGACCAAATAGATGTATTTCACATTGGCCTCGGTTTCTACTGTAATTTCACTACCCATTTGCGTCTGATGTAATGAGCTGAGTAGCTCCTGACGATTATGACCATATAAAACAATATTGCTATTCTCGCCTGGTCTAGCAGAAGCAGCTAAATGAGTCACTGCCCAATCAGAGGTCTGCCAAATACCATCAATAATGTTGGCCTCAATGATTGGCAAATCAATTGCTAATCCTGAAATAACTAGCTTTAATGGCAATGCTGCTCGGTAAGCACTCTCCTGAGTAATGGGAGTGACTTGGAATGAAAGAATTTTGCGTTGATAATTACTATAAAGACCCTGGATAATCAAACTATTCAGTCCCAACCAAATTAGAACAATAGCCAAGATTTTGTGATGATCAGTCAACCAAGATAGAGTTTTTGAATAAAAATATTCTTCTAAAACATAAAATTTCTGCCAAAAACGATCAGTACTCTGTTCTAGCCAAGCAAAAAATTTTTCAGGTAGTTCTGGATATCTAGAAAACTTTTTTTCTTGCACAAAAAACCACTGCCAAAAATGATTGACAGCGGTTTCTAAAGCTTTAAAAATTGAGTTTAACACAAGTTTAGACAGAGAGCTTTTTTCTCAAAAGCCAGGCTGCACTAAGCTGACCACTCATCAACAGTGCAATCTGACCGACCAAAGCCAATTCTGCTTGATTACCGGTGTCGGCGAGCGTGTTAACACCCAAAACTTGTCCAGTACCAGTACTAGTGCTAGCACCCAACACCTGTCCCTCTACTTTAGTTTCGGTTGTGCCAGCGGGACAGTTCTCTGGCATTTTAACTTCAATAGATTGACTGGGAAAACCATCATCTGGATTAGCCTGAACTAGGTAATTGCCCTGAGCAGGGAAGCTGACTCTAGCTCGACCATTCACGTTGGTAGTGGCTTGCCTATTAATACCATGATAAGAGAAATTAACTAAAACTCCCTCCGCCGCTTGATCATCTTTGGTTAAATCCATATCCACGGCAAACTCTTGATCAAAACAGGCAATGTTGTAGCCGATGGTTGAGGATTTAACCGGTGTAACCGGTTCGTTTTCTTGGTTTTCTTCACAATCTGAAAGCACTTCTGCCTCTTCCCAATCTAAATACCAATCATTTTCCGCCCCTCTCCAAAGTCGGTAAGCCACTTTGTGGACTCCGGAATCTTCTGAAAAAGTGACTGCTTTAATTTCAGTCTGTCCAGCCAAAACATCAACTGAGTTATATCGTAATCCAAATAACTGACCAGCCCATGGACCATTGGCGATAGCTTGATTGGCGTAACCATCATCAGTCCCATCTTCATCGTCAACTCGATAATCAAAAGAGAAAAAGAACCTAGTGGGATTTTTGAAAGTTAAATTAATTTCTCCACACGAAACACTAGATGACATAGAAGGAAAAGTTGATTCTTCATCATCAGTTGCCTCATCAGGCACTCTACAATCATTTTCCCAAATAGATTGACCTTCCGGCCAATTAAGGCCAGTTGTCACACCATCAACAACTGGAATAATATCTCCCCAGCCTCGATTTTGTTGATCATGAATAGCTGGATTAAAAATGGGACCTGTATGTATAGTGTGATCATTGTGGCCCTCACCATCAACTGCATCATAATCTACCACTATTGAATTATAGGGATGAGTAGCGCTATCGCTTCTATGACAAATTCGTAATTTATTTTCTTCGTCTGCTGATGAAGTTGACGAACCAAACAAAAGCAAACTCAAAAAACCGAAGAAAAGTAATAAGGCAACTAATCCAAATTTAGAAAAAGATTTAATCATAATCCTCTTTAATGGGCAGATAATTTATTTTTAGTCCTGTTTGGATAAATTATTAATTAATATATCTTAATATATCAATTAATAATTTAAGTTATCAAATAATATCAAAAAATGATGAAATGTCAATAAAAGGAGCTTAATAATAATGTAATAAGAAATTTTGAAATTATTCTTTTTCATCAAGCAATTTTAATCATTTAAAACGAAATTGATGAGTTTTTGATGAAAACCTTAATAAAACTGACAATTTGGAAAATGGCGGAGAGGGTGGGAATGAAAGTTGATGCTTTTTACATTATACTGGATATTGATGACAGTTTTAAAAGAAAGATTTAGCTATTGATTTTTGTAAATAAAATAAAAATTGATAAAAATCTAATCTAACTGAAATAAAAACTTATTCGTATGATTATGTTTTTAAAAAAATATTTTTTAGATAATTTAGAAATAAGTGAATCAATTGATTAAAATTTAGTAAAAAGTTTAGATAATATTTACTTAAATGAAAAAAATATTTTTTTCTAAAATTTTATTAATATTAATTGTTTCAATGTTTTTTCGTTATTGGCTTATTTCTAATAACCAAGTTTATTTTTGGTTTGATCAAGCTCGTGACGCAAATATTTCCCAATCAATAATTTACAATCATGATTTTAAAATTCAGGGACCCTCTGCTAGTGGTACAAAAGACACCATTTATCATGGAGTGCTTTATTACTATTTATTGAGTCCAATATATTATATTTTTCAAGGAAATCCATTTTTTGTAACATTGTTTTTTGGTCTTATTAATTCTTTTTCTGTAGTATTTTTATATATAATTTCAAAAAAAATATTTGAAAATGAAAAAATTGCTTTATTATCATCTTTTTTATTAGCTATTAATTTTGAACATTCTCAATATTCAACATGGCTATCAAATCCAATGATGGGTCTGATTCCTACTTTAATTTTCTTTTTATCTATTTGGATGATTTTTTATAATAAAAAACGTACTTATGTATTAAAGTGGATGATTTTAATGGGATTTTCTCTCGGATTGATAGAACAAAGCGCTTTTTATTCAATATATTTTTTTGGAGTAATTATTGTTGGTTTAATTTATTTATCAAAAAAATTAAAAACTTCTTTTTATAAAATATTTTCAATAAAAGAAATATTGGCATTTTTATTTGTTTATATTTTAACTATTAGTACCATGTTAGTTAATCAATTCTTACTTTTTAAAGCTGGAATATTTACTTTTAAAGTCTTTGAAGATGCTGTGGGTCACTCTAGTATTTGGAAAAATCCACGGTTAGTTATAAAATTATTTGATACATTTTTAACAAAATTTGTTTCAACTATTTCTCCTAATTTGCCTTTATTTGGTAGTATTATTTTATTAATTACTTTTTTTGTATTAATAAAAAAAGTTTCTAATCCAAAGAAAATTTTTTTGCTAAGCTGGTTTACAGCTCCATTGTGGTTATTTATTTTTCATTTTCGATCAAGTTCTCACATGCTTCTTGGGCTTGAGTATATGCTAATAATAACTTTTTCTTTTATAATTTATTTGTTTATAGAAAATAAAAATATTTTTATTAAAGGAACTGCTATTGTTCTTTTTATTGCGTACATTCTTTTACAATTTAACGCAGTAATAATGATTAGAAATAATGATTCTAGTATTTTTACTTTTCAAAATGGAGTGATGCTCAAAAATGAATTAAAATTAATTGATAAAACATATCAACTTGTTAATAAAGAGCCGTTTTCCATTTCTATTTGGGGTAGTCCATATGAATACTATATTACTTGGGCTTATTTATATCATTGGTATGGAAAGCAAAAATATGGATATGTTCCCTCATATTTTGGTACAAGTCAAAGTGGTAAATATGGTGAGAATTTGCTTAAACAAAAAGATCATCCAGAGCAATTACATTTTTTAATTGAAGAACCAGGAGTTTATTTAGTTGGAGATATATATAAGCAATTTATTGCTAAACAGAACAGCTTTTCTACAATTGTAGATACTAACTCATCTTTAGAAGATGGTTTTGAAATTATTGGTGAGTATCGTTTACAATTTCGTAACAAAATTCAATAAACTGATTTTTTACCAATATTTATTAACTAGTGCAGAGAGCGTAGGTCGAAATTGAAACTATTTTAATAATAGATAGGCCTTTTTTTATTATTGACTTAAATTTTTATTTATGTGAAATCAGATAATAATGATCATTCTTGTCTAAAATTATAAAAACTACTTGATCTTTTTCTAATTGTTTCTTCAAAATTTCATTAATAATAAATACATCTCCCTCTTTAAAACTAAGTATTTCAATCATTTTTTCATATGCTGACTCATCCCAATGCAATGGATCAACATTTTGTTGAGAATAAAACACGGCAGCGGGATAAAAAGTATCCATGAGATGAAGCTTCTTATAGACCCTAGCTTTAACAGCAATATCTTTTTCGGCGCTATAAACAGGCTCATTGAAGTAAATAAGATTGGCAAATTGGTGAAATTGATAAATTGCCAATCCAAAACAACCAAGTATAAATAAAGTTCGCAACCAAGTTAGTCTTGGCACAATTAACAAAAGTGTGTTTAATAGCACTAAGGGGATAACAAGAGCTATAACTGGATACAACGGTAAAAGATGCCAAATTTCTGTTTTGGTAGAAAATAATATTAAAACAAATCCCAATAACCAAAAACCTAGTAATCCAATATTAAAGCGCTGTTTTTTTTGTTTAATGAAAGTAAAAACGCTTAAAAATAATGTAGCAAGAAAAATTTTATACCATTTACCAATACCAATAGCTAAATACAAAAGGTTAGACAAAAGTGATTGAAGGGTAAATTGACTACCTCCTCTTATGCCAATTTCAATAAAATGATGAAATAGAAAATTTGATTGATTTAAATAATTAACTAAATACCAAGGAAAAACAATAACCCCCCACAAGAAAAAAGCTTTAACTAATGTATTTTTTGATAATTCTTTTCTTCTGAACCAAAGAATGAAAAAAATAAGTGGCAACAAACCAAAGCCTACCAAGGCCTTAGTTAAAATTAAGGCTGCAAAACTGACGGTGGCAAAATAAAGCCACTTTTTTCCTTTGCTAATTAAAAAATAAACTGTTAACACCTCCCAAAATATTAATGGCACATCTAAATTTCCAGACCTCGCCCTAAACATAAACCATAGACTTGAAAGTAAAATTGCGCTTGCGGACAACCCAGTCGTTCTACCGTCAAGTTTTTTGCCCAGTAAATAAACAATTAAAATGGTGCCAGCACCCATTAGAGCTGAAACTAATCGCACTGAAAACTCCGTACTACCCAAAATTGCCATTGGCAATGTCATCAATAAATAACCCAAAGGTGGGTGGTCGGTAAAAATATGACCACCAAAACTTAGTCTAAAAGGATTTTTGGAAATAATTAAATTTCTGGCAATTTCTCCATACCAAGCTTCATCGTAGCTCATTAGAGCTGAATAATTTAATCTGTAGACAAAAAGTAGATTGAGAAAAAAAATGACAAAAATGAAAAATATTGCCGATGTTTTAAGTTTGATTTTCATTACAGATTTATTATTTTGCGGAGAGGGTGGGAGTCGAACCCACGAAGCCCGTGAGGGCGCCGGTTTTCGAAACCGGTGCAATAGACCACTATGCGACCTCTCCTAGACCCTCTTATTGGTTTGGTGCGCCCACCAGGACTCGAACCTGGACTAGCAGTTCCGCAAACTGCCGTTCTATCCCTTAAACTATGAGCGCTGCAGACATCTGGTATTGTAAACTGTAGAAAGTTTTTCGTCTAGTCAAGAGCTTTAAATTTACCTGCGATACTATTGACACGTTACAAAACATATTCTAAACTTCGAATATGTATCAAGATCTTTTTGAACTTCACGAGCAACTTTTGAAGGCGCTGGCCAATTCTAAAAGATTGGAAATTGTTCATTTACTGCGTGACCAAGAATTGTCGGTGACTGATATTTACACTATGTTGGATCTTCCCCAAGCCAATATTAGTCAACATTTGATGGTGCTCAAGGAAGCCGGCGTTGTTCATACAAGCCGAGTCGGTAAACAGATTATTTATCGACTAGCCCACCCTCATATTATTCAGGCCAGCGATTTGATGAGGGAAATGTTACTAGCACAACATCAACAACAGAACCTAACTGATGCTGTCGCTCTGAAAATGAAAGACCTAGTGCCATTGGTGCATGATCCGGTCTGCGGAATGCGCTTGTCTCCCAAAACAGCAGGCTTTAGTATGGATTATGCGGATAAAACTTATTATTTCTGTGCCAGTGGCTGTTTGAAGGCCTTTCAGAAAGAAGCAAAAAAATATGTCTAAACCCAAATCACTCTCATTTCATGTTTCTGGGATGCACTGTGCTAGCTGTTCGGTAAATATTCAACGAGCTTTGCGTAAAACTCCAGGAGTGACTGAAGCAAACGTCAATTACAACAATGAACAGGCCTATGTCAAGTTTGATGAACAAGTGGCGACGACAGAACAATTGGCTCAAGCTGTCAAAAAAGTTGGTTACACTGCTCATCTGCAAAGCGAGCATGATCACGAAAGTGGTGGCCACGATCATGGTGCAGATATTGCTGAAGAAGAGCGAACTAAACAATTGAGTTTGCTCAAAAAACAACTTTGGGTGGGTGGAGTGCTATCAGGTTTATTACTGATCACTATGTTGCCAAAAGCACCAGTTTGGCTGATGAATCCCTGGGTGATGCTCGCGCTGGCAACACCGGTTCAGTTTTGGGCAGGCTGGCGATTTTATCAGGGAGCTTGGTCGGGTTTGAAAAACTGGACTGCCAACATGGATACTTTGGTGGCACTGGGCACATCTGTGGCCTATTTCTTCTCTGTTTTTGTGACTATTTTTGGCGATTGGTTGCTGAAATATCAAATTCCAGCTCACACTTATTTTGAAACTTCTTCGATCATTATTTTCTTTATTTTATTGGGTAAATTTTTGGAGATTAGAGCCAAGGCCAAAACCAGCACGGCCATCAAAAAACTACTGGAATTACAGGTCAAAACCGCTCGGATGAAACATAATGGTCAGTGGCACGAAATGCCGATTGAAGAAGTGAAGGTGGGTGATGTGCTCATGGTCAAACCAGGTGAAAAAATACCGGTAGACGGAGTAATTATTGCTGGTGAATCGGCCATTGATGAAAGCATGGTCACTGGTGAAAGTTTGCCGGTCACCAAAAACAAAGGCGATCAGGTCATCGGCTCAACGCTCAATACTAGTGGGACACTTGAATTGAAAGCTACTAAGGTAGGTGAAGACACCGTTTTGGCCAATATTGTTCGACTAGTCAAAGAAGCTCAGGGCTCACGACCAGCCATTCAAAACTTGGTTGACGTGATTGCCAGTTATTTTGTACCCATAGTGATTGTCTTGGCCTTGATTACTTTTGTCGTTTGGTTGATTTGGGGACCAGCACCAAGCTTTTTGTTTGCTCTGGTCAGTATGATCAATGTGCTGATTATTGCTTGTCCCTGTGCACTAGGCCTGGCAACTCCTACATCACTGATGGTGGGTATTGGCCAAGGCGCACAAAATGGAATCTTGGTTAAGGACGCTCAAGCCTTGGAGATCGCTGCCAAGGTCAAAGCCATTGTTTTTGATAAGACCGGCACCCTCACCGAAGGTAAAACCGTCGTACAAAACGTGGCTTATCTAGCTGGCGTTAAAGAAAAAAATCTAGATCAAATAGTATTAAGTCTAGAAACGCTCTCTCATCATCCACTGGCTCAAGCGCTCGTAACTTTCTTTACTCAAAAACATCCGGGATTGGCAAGCAAACAAGTGACGAATTTTAAAGATCACGCTGGTCAAGGAATTAGCGGGCAAGTAGCTGATCAAAAAATCCTCATCGGCACTGAAACTTGGCTAGTTAAACAGAAAGTTTCACTTGATCAAACTCTCCTCATGCAAACCAAAGCTTGGCAAACCGAGGCTCAAACGGTCTCTCATTTGGCGCTCAATGGTCAACATTTAATGTCTTTGGGTATTGCCGATGCACTCAAAAAAGACGCTCCGGCAGTCATTGCTCAACTGAAAAAAATGAAGCTTACTACCGTGCTGGTGACTGGTGACAATCAGGCCACTGCTCAGGCTGTGGCCAAGCGATTGGGCATCACTGAAATCAAAGCTCAGGTTTTACCAGCTGAAAAAGAAAAAATTATTCGAGAACTTCGTGAGCAATATAAACATGTGGCGATGGTTGGTGATGGGATTAATGACGCCCCAGCCCTGGCAGCAGCGGATGTAGGCATTGCGATGAGTGGTGGAACCGATGTGGCCATTGAATCGGCTGGCGTAACATTATTGCGCAGTGACATAAGTTTGGTACCAAAAGCCCTCAAACTTTCTCAGGCCACGATGAATAACATCAAACAAAACTTATTTTGGGCTTTTGCTTACAATATTTTACTGATTCCCGTAGCAATGGGAGCACTCTATCCTGGATATCAAATTCAATTGAGTCCGATTTTGGCCGGCGCAGCCATGGCTTTTTCCAGCGTCACCGTAGTATTCAATGCTTTACGGCTCAAAACCGTTAGGCTGTAAGGAGTTAATTTATGAATCTTTGGCTTATTTTTCTCACTGGTTTGACTACGGGCGGATTGTCTTGTTTGGCAGTTCAAGGTGGTTTATTGACTAGTATTATTGCCAATCAAAAAGAACAAGAGTTGGAAGAATTGGACAAAGATAAACAAAAACTCAAGAAAAAAGAACATTATCTCAAAACTCTACAGCGCAAACATCTCACTATCGCCGGTCTTGATCAACTGGATTGGTTACCGGTCACCATGTTTTTGGTAGCCAAAATAATCTCTCACACTCTGTTGGGTTTGCTGTTGGGAGCTTTGGGATCGGTCATCACACTCAGTTTGAGTGTGCGTCTCATCTTTCAAACTTTTACGGCACTATTTATGTTTGCTACTGCCATGAACTTACTGGATGTTCATCCAATTTTCCGCTATCTTGCCTTTCAACCTCCAAAATCTATTCGTAAAATGATCAAAAATACTAGTCGTAATCGAGCGGTGTTTGCTCCTTTTGTGCTAGGATTGATGACAATCTTTATTCCTTGTGGTGTCACTCAAGCCATGGAGGTATTGGCAATTGGCAGTGGCAATGCCTGGACTGGTGGCTTAATCATGTTGGCTTTTACTCTAGGCACTAGCCCCTTATTTGCACTAGTAGGCATTGCCACCGCCAAACTATCAGAAACTTGGAATAAGCAGTTTTCCAAATTGGCAGCTTGGGCATTGGTAGGAATGGCGATTTATAGTCTCAATGGTGTTTTATTGGTGGCTGGCTCACCTTTGACGGTTCAAAACCTGACCAAACCCATTACCTATTTTTTTTCTGATGAACGATTTACGATTCAGCCCACTGCGGATTCAACACCAGTAGAAAATGGTGTTCAAAAAGTACGGATTAATATTTTCAGTCAGGGTTATAGTCCCCAATACATTAAAGTGAAAAAAGACATTCCAGTAGAATTGACTCTTGCCAGCAATGATACTTATTCCTGCGCTTCATTTTTTGTTTTGAAAGAATTTAATATCAGCGCTTCCTTAGCTCCCACTGACACAAAAACCTTTACTTTTACTCCTACCAAAACCGGTAAATTTACCTTTACTTGTTCGATGGGTATGTATTCAGGCACCATAGAAGTTATCTAAAAAAAAATAAACATAAAAAAGGAAAAAATGTTAAGTTTTTTAAAAAAATCAAAATCAGCGAATAATGAAATTATCAAACTTAAAATCAGTGGCATGCACTGTAATAGTTGCAGTCTGAATATTGAAAATGAACTAGAAGACTTACCGGGGGTGGTTGAAGCAAACGTGCACTATGCCAAAAGTGAGGCCACGATCAATTTTGATCCAGAAAAAGTGAAGCCCGCAAAAATCAAAAGCGTGATTGAGAAATTGGGCTATCAGGTTTAAACCACATCATGAATTTTTAAATTTGAGTCAACGTAAACTGTTATTGAGCTGTCTTGGTTTGCTAATGATGCAGAATCACTTCCTTTATCAATCACTGTCAATGATCCCAACAGTTTCGGAGAAAAAAAAGTCTCGCCTACCTCTAAATCTGCAAAATGAACTGGAACTTTATCTTTTTGCGAAACTTGCAATTCCAGCTTTCTGCCTATAAATCTTTCATAGTTATTAACATAACTAGTTGGTGAATATTCTATTGGTGGCATAATAAAATTTCCTTTTTGCCCTTAAATCAGGACAATTATTATTTTAAATTATTATATCAAATCAATATTAATAAATCAGAATATTTTAATTAATATTTCATTGACTATTTTTTAATTTTTTTAAAATATTGTTTTTGCTTGAGTTTCTCTGGTAAAAGACTTTGGTTTGCTGGATACATTTCATAGCCTTTGCCGTAACCTTGTTTTTCCATCAATGAGGTGACGGGATTGCGCAAAACTAGTGGCACCGGCAAATTGCCGTGTTGTTTGATATCTGCCTGAGCTGAACGCAGGGCATCATAGGCGCGGCGATCTTTTTTGGCAGTGGCTAGATAGACTACTCCGTGGGCAAGATTGATGGCGCACTCAGGATAGCCAATGGTTTGACAGGCTTGAAAAACAGCATTAGCGACTACCAAGGCAGTTGGTTGGGCCATACCGATATCTTCGCTGGCAAAAATAACCATTCTTCTGGCAATAAACAAAGGATCTTCGCCCGCTTCCACCATCCTAGCTAAATAATAAACCGCTGCATCTGCGTCACTGGCTCTCATACTTTTGATAAAAGCGCTGATGGTGTTGTAGTGTTCCTCGCCGTGTTTATCATAACGCAAATGCTGAGATTGCAGGGCATTTTTGAGTGAGGATAAAGAAAGATTCTGATAAAGCTCAACAGCATGTTCGATGATGGTCAACAATTGACGAGCGTCTCCATCTGCAAAACGCAACAGCCATTCCCGCGCCTCTTTGACTACCGTCAATTTGGCTAACTTATTTTCTTTTTTCAATAACTTGATAGCTCTAGCCAAAACTGCCAGCATTTCCTCATCATTCAGGTTTTTGAGCAGATAAACTCTGGTACGGGAAAGCAAAGGCGAGATGATGTTAAAACTGGGATTTTCAGTAGTGGCCCCGATCAAAACCAGCGTGCCATCTTCGACAAAGGGTAGTAAAAAATCTTGCTGAGCTTTATTGAAACGATGAATCTCATCCAAAAAAAGCACTGGAGCAGCATAATCTTCACTCAGTTGTCGTTGGCGCCGAGAATCTTCCACTATTTTTCTAATATCTGCTTTACCAGCGCTCACGGCTGAAAGTTCGACAAACTCGTGACCTGTCTGACGGGCCAAGATTTTGGCTAGAGTAGTTTTACCCACCCCCGGTGGACCCCAAAAAATCATACTGGAAATAGCCTTTAACTCAAGAATTTTTCGCAAAGGTCGATCATCGCCAACTAAGTGGGTTTGACCAACAAATTCATTGAGGTTACGAGGGCGCAAGCGCGCTGCCAATGGCTGAGACATACATTGAGATTACACTATTTGCTAAACCGAAAAAAGAACGAAACTCAAATTAAAGATTCGCCGGTCATTTTTGCTGGTTGAGAAAGATGCATTAATTTGAGCACTGTTGGCGCCAAATCAGCCAATTTACCAGTGGGCAATTCGATTTGTTTGCCAGTAAATTCTTTGCCCACAACTATTAATGGCACCGGCGCCGTGGAATGTTTGGTATCAATTTTGCCTGTTTGACGATTGATCATTTCTTCGACATTACCGTGGTCAGCAGTAATCAATAAAACTCCCTCGGTTTGCAAAATTGCTTCCACGATCCGACCGACCTGCTGATCCACTACTTCACAAGCCTTGACACCCGCTTGGATATCTCCCGTGTGCCCTACCATGTCTCCATTGACCAAGTTGACGATAGCTACATCAAACCCATCACTACCAATCTCTCGTACCAATTCATCCGTAATCTCCACTGCACTCATTTCCGGAGCCTCTGCATAAGTCTTTACTTTTTTGGAGGGAACAATCAACCAATGTTCGCCTGGAAATGGCTCTTCTTCTTTGCCATCAATATAGTAAGTTACCATTTTTTCTTTTTCGGTTTCCGTCAAACGCAGTTGTCTTACTCCTGACTTTGACAAAACCTGGCCCAGATTATCACTAATATCTTCGTTGGCAAAAGCCTTGGGATTGGTTAGGTCTTTGTCATAATCAGACATGGTGGCAAAATAAAGATTTTGCGGTACTTTGACTCGTCGAAAATTGATTGGTAAAGCTTGATTGGCCGATTGACTAGTCAACTGATCGGATTGATCAGTAGTTGCTGATGGAGCCTTAACAAACTGATTGGAACTACTGCCGGTCAAGTTGCGAGTCTCAAAATCAGGAAGCACAAAAGCCCAAGTTAATTGTCTGGGTCTGTCTACTCGGAAATTAAAAAAGATGACGGCGTCATGATCTTCGATGATGGTTGGTCGGCCGTCGGGACCCAGAATAACAATTGGTTTGACAAACTCATCAGTATCTTTCTGTTCATAAGAATCACGCAAAGCTTTCTGCCAATCAGTCGTTGTTACTCCTTTACCTACTGTCAAAACCTCAAAGGCTTGCTGAGTTCTTTCCCAATTATGATCACGATCCATGGCATAAAAACGCCCAGTGATGCTAGCCAATTTGCCTACGTTCAAACGTTGCATTTCTTGTTCTACTGCTTGTAAAACCGGCAAACTGGCAGTAGGCGGAGCATCTCTGCCATCAGTAAAAGCATGCACAAAAACATTGTCAAACTGCTGTTGCTCGGCTAAATGCAAAAGAGCAATCAGATGCTGAACACTGGAATGAACAAGCCCAGGACTAACTAAGCCAATCAAGTGTAATTTGGCATTATTTTTTCTAGCATGCTCAATCGCTTCCAAAAAAACCAAGGTTTGAAAAAAACTACCATCTTCAATGGAACGATCAATTCTGGATAAACTTTGCCAAACAACTCGACCAGCGCCGATGTTCATGTGACCAGTCTCAGAATTGCCGTCTACTCCTTTTGGCAAACCTACGTGCTCGCCACTCGCTCCCAATTGAGTGTGCGGGTATTCATTCCACAAGCGATCCATATGGGGAGTATTGGCCAAAGTCACTGCGTTGCCAGCATCAGCCGGCGCCAAACCCCAACCATCCAGTATCAATAAAACTACTGGTTTTTTGCCAGAATGGGCCGGTGTGTTGGGCGCAAAAGGTATGATTCGTTCGTTGGGCGTTAATGATTGAGATTTACTGGGTGCTGATGATTGAGTTTCATCAGGTGCTGGTGATTGAGGATTGCTTGACGTTGATGATTGAGTGATGAAGTTATCGGACATATGTATTTGTATTTACATCATGATACGTCATCTTTGGTAACTAGCCAAGATCTTCAAAAAAAACTTCATATATAATGCAGTAGTAATGATCACTCAGGAAGCTACTATTGTTCGTATTGTTGAAGAAGGCAAGATCGTTCAAGATGGAAAAGATCAGGCCTACCAACGTTTAGAATTACAAGCCATTGATGATAATCATAGTCAAACAACTTTAGAAGTCTTGCACAGCCAAGCCCCTTTCTCGCGCTGGACAACTTATCAACCAGGTGAGCAAGTCATCATCGCTCAACAAGCTGACAATAGCTGGATCATCACTGATTATTTGCGTCGTCCCGCTCTTTTCCAGTTGGGAATAATTTTCGCTGTGTTGGTGGTGGCTGTTGGCCGATGGTGGGGAGTAAGATCACTGCTTTCTCTTTCGGTTTCATTTGCCATTATTTTTGGGTTGATTCTGCCTGCTATTATGAGTGGACTGAATCCTTTAGTCGTGACTTTATTGGGTGCTGGATTGATCATTCCCTCTACTTTTTATCTTTCCCATGGTTTGAGCAAGAAAACCAATATCGCCGTGGCAGGCACACTCATTTCTTTGCTACTGGCTGGTTTGCTGGCAGTTCTGTTTGTCGATCAAGCGCATCTGACTGGTTTTGCCAGTGAAGAGGCTGGCTTTTTGAGTATTCAAACAGCAGACAATATTGATCTTCGCGGTTTGTTACTAGCTGGCATCATTATCAGTTTGTTGGGTACTTTAGACGACATTACTGTCTCTCAAGCTTCATTTGTACAGCAACTCAAAGAAAGTAACCCTCAAATTTCCTTTAAAGAACTATTTACCAGAGCCATGAAAGTAGGGCAAGATCATATCTCCTCCATGGTCAATACGCTCATCTTGGTTTATGCCGGTGCGTCTTTACCGCTTTTGCTGTTGTTTTTGGATGCCAAAGCTACCCCCCTGCAAGTTTTGAATTTAGAAATTATTGCCGATGAAGCAGTGCGCACTTTGGTTGGTTCTGTTGGAATTGTATTGGCTGCTCCCATCACTACACTACTGGCAACCAGCATTTTTATGAAAACAAAAACTACCACCGCATCAATCAAGCATAAAAAAACATAAAAACTATACACAGATTAAATATGCCAAATTCAAAATCACTCATTCTTTTTGATATTGATAGAACACTATTTAATACTCCTTTGTTTGTTGATAAACAATTGCAAAAACTTACACAAACTCTTGATACTGATTCTCAAAAATTACAAAAAAATTTTCAATCTTATCTAGCAAGCCTAACTGACACCACTCATTTTTCACCAGATAATTTCACCACCTACCTAGCCAAGTATTATCAGCATGATGTTAAAAAAGTAAGAGAAGCCTTTTATCACTCAAGCAACTTTGACTCTACTCTTTATCCAGAAGTAAAAGAGGTTTTACAAAAACTCCAACAGGACGGATATACTCTGGGAATTTTTTCACAAGGTTTTATTGATTTTCAATTAAAGAAACTTACGGAAAATAATCTCTTGGACTTTTTTGATCCCCAACATCGTTATATTTTACGGGAAAAAGCAGATCCCAAACTAATCGAGAATTTACCAGAAAATACCGTTATCATTGACGATAAAATCACCATCATCACTTTTCTGGAAAGATTTCCCCATATTATTCCTTTACACATTGTGCGAGAACCTGAAAAGCCTATTGGTGAATACACCCTCTTAAACCTTCAGAGTTTGTTTCCCATTTTGGCCCAACTGCGCCACTCTTGAAACAGCATAAAATAATATTACGGCTGCCAGATATTGTGTTGGGACCAAAAAAGTCTTGTAGACCACAGCATCAATAAAAACAGCCAATAACGGAAAAAGCAGTTCCATAATTGTAGATACTTTGACCGATGTAGTTTGTAAACCTTTGTAATAAATCATCAAGGCTACCATTCCTGTAGATAAAGCAATAAAAATAAATCGGCTCCACTGGGAAAGAGTGGGCACTACCAGTCCGGCCGTTCCTTGAGTGATTAGTAAAACTATCAAGGCTAGCAGTGTGGTGGTGATAAAACGCAGGGCAGTGGCTTGTTGAGAGGGAAGTGTCTTGAGCATTTTTTTGGAAAAGGTAGTACTCACTCCCCAACCAAACGCTGCTCCCAGTGCATAAAGGGCAGCGATAACATTATTGCCTTGCAAAGAAAGAGAGACCATTCCCGTGGGGAAGGTAACAAAATAAGCAGCAATCAAAGCTACTACTGCCCAACCCAAATATTTCTTTGACAGTTCTTCACCCAACATGATTTGCG
>MFWV01000003.1:0-129432 GCA_001787405.1 Candidatus Pacebacteria bacterium RIFOXYA1_FULL_38_18 | reverse complement strand
ACGGCCAATAAAGCCGAAGTAAACCACAGTGTACCCAGCAAGCCACTAAAAAGGGAGACAAACGCCAGTGACCCACTTACCTTTTTGATTGACTGCCAATTTAATTTGACAATAAAAGGCATCAAAAAAACCGCTCCGACCAAGTGTTCATAAAAAACAATCGTCAAAGGTGTCAGCACGAATAAACTGCGACGAATAATTCCATCAAAAGCCCACAGCGCTGCTGCCACAGCAATCAATAACGGCCCCGCCAATGCTTTATTTTTCATTCAATGCCTCCTTTACCAATAAAATATCTTTACTAATTTGTTCCCTCAAATCTGCTAAGTGCGCAAAATCTAGTACTCCTCTGATAAATTTTTTCAAACTAAACTCTACTGACTGATCGTATAGCTCAAACTCATTCGATCCTGCTGTAAAATTCAATAAATAAATTTCCAGTACATCATATTTTTCTTTTTTGACTACTCTGGGTCCAAAATAAAGTGCACCTGCATAAGTTCGTCCAGCAATGGTAACGAGACTGGCATAAACTCCTCGCTTCAATGTCTGCGGTAAAACCAAGGGATCTAGATTGATGGTGGGATAAACAAAGCGACTGCCGATTTGATCACCATGTCGGACTGTTGATTGATAAACTTGAGCTTTCTGTAACACTTTGACTAGTGTAAGGCCTTACTGGGGGAAAAAGAGTGAAAAACCTCACACTTTTTTTAAAACAGTTTTTAAAACAATTTCACTAAAGATCAGATCCTGCTATGATAAAGATAGAAAACTGCCTATGAAAATCACTCACGTTTTTGCTCGTCAAATTTTGGATTCTCGTGGAGATCCTACCGTGGAAGCGGAGGTCACACTGGAAAATGGTGTGATTGGCAGAAGCGCTGTTCCCAGCGGAGCCTCAGCCGGTAAACACGAAGCACTAGAATTAAGAGACGGAGGCCAGCCGTATTTGGGTAAAGGTGTTAGTCAAGCCATCAATCACATCAATACCGACATCAAGCAAGCCATTCTCAATCAGGATCTAGATCAATTTAGTTTGGATCAATTGCTGATTAAACTTGATGGTACTGCCAATAAAAACAAGTTGGGTGCCAATGCGATCTTGGCTGTTTCACTGGCTTTTGCTTGGGCTAGCAGTCGGGCAATGAATTTGGCTCTCTATCAATATATTGGCCAATTATTTGACAATGATAACTTTATTTTACCCAGACCCATGTTTAATATTTTGAATGGTGGCAAACATGGCGACTGGGCCACCGATATTCAAGAATTCATGATCATCCCTGTGGCTCATTTGAGTTGGAAAGATCGCTTGCGTTTGGGTTCAGAAGTTTTTGCATTTTTGCAAACAGTACTCAAAGAAAAAGGCTACTCAATCAATGTGGGCAATGAAGGTGGTTTTGCTCCAGCCGTAAAATCCAATCGAGAAGCAATCGAGCTGATTGCCCAAGCTGTTAAACTGGCCGGCTATCAATTCGGCACTGATGTCACCTTGGGTTTTGATGCAGCTGCCTCTGAATTTTATAACGCCACTACTCAACGATATGAGCTCAAACGCGATAATCAAAGTTTATCGACCGAAGCCATGATTGACTGGATCGCTGAGTTGGCTGATCAATATCCAGTGGAGCTGATGGAGGATATGTTGGCTGAAGATGATTGGTTGGGTTGGCAAGCATTGACCGCTAAATTGGGAGATAAACAACAGATTGTTGGCGATGATTTGTTGGTTACCAATCCCCTTCGTATTCAGCAAGCAATCAAGCAGCAAGCTTGTAATAGTTTGCTGGTTAAACTCAATCAAATCGGTACTCTGAGTGAAACTTTACAAGCCATGAAAATGGCCAAAGAAGCTGGTTGGTCAAATGTAGTTTCTCACCGCAGTGGCGAAACCGAAGACGTCACTATCGCCCATTTAGCCGTCGGCACGGGCTGTGGCTGGATCAAAACTGGATCAGTCAGTAGGGGAGAGCGAACCGCTAAATACAACGAGCTAACTAGAATCGCAGAAAAACTGGAAGCTTACGCTTAATTTATGTTATAACAACAGGGGAGAGTCGCTAGAAAAAATATCAATCAGAGCTTGAAGTTTTTAATTGACTCAAAAATCCATGTTTCAATCACTGCAACAGTTTTTACTCCAAAAAAAAATCATCATTGTCAAGGTTTGGCATTTATTATTGATTGCTTGGTTGGTTTTTTTGGCTTTGTCTACCCAACTTCTGTCTATCACTTCGTGGATTTGGTGGGGAACAAAATCAGCTACTATTAGTTTGATTGTTTTTTGGATCGTCCTCTTACCCGGCATGATGAAGCGTTTTCAAATCGTCGGCTGGCTCTTGCCTATTAGAACTTTATTACTGCTCTATCGTCGTCAATTGGGTGTCACTATGTATTTATTGGCTCTCACTCACTGGGGCTGGTCGCGTTTATTGCCCCTCATCGCCAGTAGTAGTAATCCTTGGCTGTTTAATCCTTTCGAGATCTTTGGTCTGATTGCTTTTACCCTGCTTACCCCACTTTTTTTCACTTCCAACGATTGGTCGGTCAGGCACCTGGGCAAACAGTGGAACACCCTTCATTCCTTGGTTTATGTGGTGATTTGGCTCCTGTTCTTTCACATTGCCCTCCAAGAGGTCAGTTGGAAGGCTTTAGTGACTTTGATTGTGGCCTCTCTTGAGTTTTTTTCCTTGATTTGGGCTAAAGTTTTAAATCCTTTTCCCAAAAACCCGTAAAAATCCCAACCCAGTGGCACCCATTTCATCACAAAATTACTTGCGTTTTTAATTAATTAAATAAACTCTTTTTACTTAAATTAGCAGAGTAATGACTCGTCTGCTAATTGAGCTGTAAAGATAGGGGAGTAATTCAATCAACGCTTCTTGTGCTTGATGTGCTATGGTAAATAGACTCATTTTAAATCAGTTTTTAATCAATTTATGAAAGAGACCTTTCGTCAAACTTTGCTGAGTTTTCAAAATTTATTCGCTCAAAATAAATGGTTGTGGGGCATTGTTTTGGGTGTCTTGGTCTCCTCTACCCTAGTCACTTATTTACTTGGCTCCAAATTAATCAATCGCCCTAGTCAAAACTTGGCCGCTCCCCAGTTACAAGATGCTCAAAATTTACCTGAAAAAGCCGAAGATCTGCGCGTGCTGAATGTTCTGCTTTTGGGTTATGGCGGAGCCGGTCACTCTGGAGGAGCTTTGTCTGATGTTATTCAAATCATGAGTCTAGATTTTGAAAAAAGCCAACTAGCTTTAATCTCTATTCCGCGTGATCTTTGGGTGTCACTACCCAATGGCACTCAAAACAAGATCAATGCTGCCTATGCCACCGATCTTCAAAATCAGGATAAAAAAGCCACTACTGCCAAACAAATGGCACAAGTGGTCACCAACCTACCGATTGATTACTTTATAGCCGTGGATTTTGTTGGTTTCCAACGCATCATCGGTCAGGAACTGGGAGGGATTGACGTCCATGTTGCTCAAACCATGACTGATGATTGGTATCCCATCAAGGGCGAAGAACTAAATTTATGTGGCTTGAGTCCAGAAGAAATTGCCAAGGCACATGAGCAGTATTCTGGTTTTGAACTGGAAAAACAATTCCCTTGTCGTTTCGAGACTATCAGTTATTCAGCCGGCATTGTGCGCATGGAGGGCGGTGATGCACTCAAATATGTGCGCTCACGTCACGGCAATCCCGGTGGTGATTTTGCTCGTGGAGTACGTCAACAAGAAGTATTGACTGCCATTCGTGATAAATTATTTACCCTGGAAGGAGTGATAAATATTCCCAGAGTCTTTGCTCAGTTTGCCCAACACACTCAAACAGATCTGGATGCCAAACTAGCCGAATATTTGTGGCCCGTGCTCAAAAATAGCCGTGATTATCAAATTGTCCGGATCAATTTATCAACCGATAACGTTCTCACCAGTGGCACATCTAGTGGCGGTGCCTCCATTATTCAACCGCGTGAATCCTGGGAAGCGGTACAACAATACATCCAAGAACGATTGTAAAATTTATTATTAGAGCTTTTTCAATAAATGAATTTTCAGATTTTCTTTGCAAGAGATTTGTTCTAATTCCACCGCTTCTCCAAATTGGCTCAGCTCATAATATCCAGTTTTACCATTTTCAAACTCTGCCCTATCAGAAACAACTACCATGTAATTTGTTGGTGTTGCATTGAATTGCTGAGTGTCAATTGCCTGACAACCAAAGTTTTTCAACCAAAAAATATATTCTCGCGCCTGATGATTGTGTGAAGAGGAGTGAGTATTTACAAAAATCGGCTCCAAACCATGGAGCTTAATTATTTCACAAGTCTGCTGGATGCAAGATTTTTGCTCTGCAATTAAATGAGGGGCTGGTTTGGCGTAAAACTGAAAATAAAAAGGACGAAGATATAAAATACTCAAACCAATGAGTACTATGAACAAGATTTGTTTGGGTAAACGCGCCAAAGCTACCAATAAAAATGTCAAACTGCCAAATACATAATGTTCGTGCATGCGAAATGGAGTTAAAAGCATTAATAGAGCCGTCAATATCGCAATCTGCAAAGAGCGAATCAACACCCATGAGTGACGCAGAGCTTTAAAACGCCAAACGCAAAAAATAAAAACTGCTGCTATTACCCAACTAAGTTGCATTCCTCCACGCATAGATCTTTCCGGCAAAAACACATGTGAGATTAATTCCGTAACTTTTCTGGAAAAAAGAGTTTCTTGTTGTAATAATTCTTGGGTGGGCAAATTGCGCGTCAATAAAAAATCATGACGGAATTCAAAAATAATGGTTGGAGCATGAATAATTAAATTTGCCAAAATGCTCAATAAAATAAATTGACCTATCACTCGCCAATTTTTACGCTGTTCCCAAAAAAACAATAAAATCATCACCAAGACCGTAGGCGTTAACGAAAAATTAAGTCCTGTCGCAGCAAACCAGCTAAAAGCCATCAGAAGTAACCAGCGCCAATCGGCCCGACTTCGATATCTCCACCAACCCCAAAAACCAATCAATAAAAAAGGAGTAACCAGCGAAGGATTCCAAACATAACGATGTTGAATCACAAACTGAGGATGAATGGCGATTAAGAATAATAGGGCAGCAACCGGTTGCCAGTGTTTTTTGTTTTTGAAAATAACAAAAGCGCCAATGATTAATCCAACATAGAGTGCTAAGGTAGCAATCAATGTTGAATAAGCCGACTGACCACTAATTAGAAAAAATGGAAATAAATAATAATAATAACCAGCAGTTTGATTGAAACTTACGACACTAGTCTGAGGACCCAAAAGAGGCGGATGAAAGGGGTGGTTTGCCCAATCCTGTAAAACAAACAGGTCTCTGCCCAAATCTCCAAAAAACCAAAAGCTCTTTTGTAAAGAAAAAGTTCTCAAGCCCAAAAAAATTACCAAAACAGCCAAATAAATCAATAATTTCCACCATTGTTGTGTAGATTTTTTCATCCCCATTCATTTTCTCTTGAAAAACAGACTTTTTCAAGCCTGCAAACTATAACTAAATTGTGAGAAGATAAATGTATTAAAAATTTAAACTATGTTTCAATTTTTCAAAACTAATTCCCCATTAACTCCTTTGGCCAAGCGAATTTTCCATGTCTCTCTATTCATTACTTTGATTGCTCTTGGGGATGCTTCGTTGTCATATTTTGTGCCCAATCACATTATGAATACTTTTAACAGTAGCGCCTTATTGGGTGTGATTATGGCTACCTCCTCAATGATTGGCATTATTGCTGATTTGATAATTCCTCAATTATTACCCAAACTAACCGTCAAAAAATCATTTTCTCTGAGTATTTTATTTCAAACTTTATTTTTGCTCACTCTCATAATAACCATGTTTATGCCTACTGTGCCATTTTTTATTTTGGCCATGGGTTTTTGGGGTATTTATTATGAATTTTTGGCTTTTTCTGGCAAAACTTTTATTGCCAACAAAGTACCAGCCTCTCATCACAGCGTAGCTTGGGCTAACATACTCTTTGGCAAAAGCTTTGCTTATATTACCGGCCCGATCGTAGCCAGTTTTTTGCTTTTGGGTGGAAAATGGCCGGTATTGCGAGCAGTGCTTGGTCTGATATTGGGTGTTCAATTATTATTCTTACTTTTTCCCTTTAAAGAACATAGTGGTCTACCAACCCCAGAGCCACCCAAAACCACGCCCAAACTTGGATTGGAACTAGCTCATTGGAGAACCTTGTTTAAACCAGCCTGGCCAGCTATTACTTTAATTTTTGCTTTTAGTTTAATTGATGCCTCTTTCTGGACTATTGGCGCAGTTTTGAGTGAAAAAATACACGCTACTTTTGCTTATTCTTTTTTAATCTTACCCGCTTATATTATGCCAGCCATGTTGGCTCAAATGTTTTTGATGAAAAAAGTCATCACTGTTCATAAAGAAAAATTTAGTGCTATATTTTTGGCTATCGGTACTATTTCAACAATCTTATTTGGCTTGATCAATCCAGGTTTAGGTCTTTTATTGCTTGGTTTAACTATCGGTTTTTTCAATTCTTTAGCTCTTAATTTGGCAGAAACTATTTTTTCTGGTTTGGGTGGCAGAATGGGCATTCACAAACAACACCTCATCGGTCTTTCCAACTCAATTTATAGTTTGGGTTTTGTCATTGGTCCACTACTAGCTGGCTTACTCGCCAGTCGATTCCATGAACAGTTTAGTTTCAGTTTTATGGGCGGAATAGGGCTGATGGCTAGTTTATTGGTCTTGATATTTAGCCCGAAACAATCACAACTACCGCAAAAAGAAATGAGTACTTGGGATAAAGATAATTAATTTATCAATCGTTACATAATTAATAAACATGAACAAAGATGGTAAAAAAAATAGATGAAAGTGAAAAATGAAAAAGCCATTCGCTTTTATCAAAAATGTGGATTTGAAACTATTGATATAAGTTTTGAGATCAAGCTTTAGACAAAAATATAAAAAAAATTCCAATTGGAACAGGGGAGATGGGAGTTGGTTCTATTGACAAAAAACACACATTGAGTACATTGAGAGTAGTAAAGTTTTTTAAAAAAAGTAGAAAGGGATGGTAAAGATGAAAAAATTAGCATTGCTTTTTGCATTTGTGGCGCTCATATTTGGTGCAAGCACATCTGTTTCTGCCAAAGGAATAGATAACCCCACCGGAGTTCCTTTGTACGTAATTATTGAGGTTGATTGGGATGGTATGTCACCGAATGGTGATTGGACCGTATGGGGACCAAAATGGAACCCTGAAGTGGGCGGAACACCTCTTACAAGTTGCACCGACTGTTTGGAAATGTCGTTCTATGATTTTGCTTTCCATGGAAATACGGTTCACTTTGATGAAGTGTATGTGGATACAGTTACAGCGACACCACAATCACACCATGTAGTATTAAGTGATAAAGATGGCGATGGAACCTATACTGGTTCATTACCCGCGGCGCACTATTTCCCTTGGGGACCTGAATCAGATGGTTCGTGGCCAATTCTGTATTTTGATAGAATTGATTACGAAATCAGTTTTAACGAGGAAGGCGAAATAACCGACTTTCACTATTTGCAGTACGAGCATAAAAAGTTGAAGTAATAGGATTAAATAGTTTTTTGTTTGGTAACCATCAAGGTAAAGCGGTGCGCTCGGTGGGAGTCGAACCCACGGTCTTTGGTTCCGGAAACCAACGTTTTATCCACTAAACTACAAGCGCTCTTCACTGTAATCAAGAATAATATTGATGCTAATGTTTGCAATCAACACTATCTGATCAATTAAAATCAAAAATCTTTGCTATTTTAACAAGAAAATTACTGGCAATCTGGGCAAATGCCCAAATAAGTGAGGTGATGATGGCTGATTTTAAAACCTTCGATCGAGGCTGGCTGGCTAAAAGTATGCGGAATCGCTTTTATTTTGCCACACACCTCGCATTGCAAATGCTCATGATTGTCTGAGCGCAGTTCATAAGTTAAACCAGCTTCACCCAGATGATGCTGACATAAAATACCTTTTGCCAATAAGCGCTCTAGCGCTCTGTAAACACTGGTTTTGTTATAATTTTGATCCAATCCCTGCAATTTTTCCAAGATTTCTTTGGCAGAGAGCAAGTGTTCCAACTTCAAAAGAGCCATGATTTTGTCTTCTAAGTTGCGTTTTTGATTATTCACTGTCTTCATAAACTCAAGTATACCTCGTTTATTTGGCTATTGCAACTTTGTTGCATTGACATTTATAATCATGAGCATGTCAGATTTTCTTACTATCAATCTCTTGGTCTTTTTGGGCAGTTTAGTGGCATTGGTGGGTGGTTTAATTTGTTTGCGCATCAAGTTTTTGGTACGTTTTTTGACTCGCTATGCTTCGGCTTTTGCAGCTGGAATACTACTGGCTGTGTCTTTATTGGGTTTGCTACCAGAGGCAATTCATGAATTGGGAGAAACTGCTTTCGGTTGGTTGCTGGGTGCCTTTATCATCACTTATCTATTTGAAAACTTTATTTTTGAGATTCATCATCATGAAAATGATCAACACGCTCATCATACTTCTGCTATACCTTTGATCATTTTTGGCGATACTATTCACAACTTCATAGATGGCACCACTATTGCTGCTGCCTATTTGGCCAATCCAGCCTTGGGCATCACCACTACTCTCTCCACTTTTTTACACGAAGTACCTCATGAAATGAGTGATTTTGGAGTGTTATTACAAGCTGGTTGGCACAAAAAACGTATTATTTGGGTCAATGTTCTCTCTGCTCTCACCTCATTTTTAGGGGCCTGGCTGGTCTGGTGGATCGCTGAGGAGCTGGCTATCATTGGTTATCTTTTAGCCATTTCTGCCGGCATTTTTCTTTATCTCTCTGCCAGTGATTTTCTACCCAAACCCGGCAAGCATACTTCTTATAAAAAAGCTGCTCTGACCATGCTTGCTGGAGTGATGATTATGCTGATTATTTTTAAATTAATGCCTCACGATTAGATGCTTCCCTCTTGAGGTGGAACAGGCGGAAAGCTTTCTCTCTCGCTCGGCTGATTGACAGTGGTCTGATCAAAATTGGATTGAGTTGATTCAGAAGGGGGTTGATTAAAATCAGCTACCGACATAATTGGTGAATCTACTGGCTTAATTGAATCTTCCTCTGGCATCTGACTGGGTTCAGCTACCGGCAACGGTGCTTGCGGAGCAACTGGTGGTACACGATCATTTTTCTTTTTCAAAACCAGCATCACTCCACCAACAATTAACAATACTGCCAATAATCCTCCACCAACATAAACATATACTTTTTGAATCCCAAACAATAAATCCACATCCTTACCATCTTTAATATTCTGCTCTGCTTCACTTATCACTCCAAAAACTTTGGGATGAGTTGGGTATGATTCAACAACTGAATTTAAATAACTCAAAGATTTGGTGAAATGATTTTCCCAAAAATACTCTAAAGCACTCTGCCAATCTTGATAAGTTTTCCCTGGACTAGTGCTGATCTCTACACCAGTTGATTTGCTCAGTTCCAGTAAATCAGCAGTATCTCTCAAGAAATTGAAGTTCCCTCCACCAGTTTCTTCACTCAATCCATAAGTGGCAATACCAATCACTTCTCCTTTTTGGTTGAAGGCTGGACCGCCACTATTACCATGCCCAACAGAGGCATCTGTTTGAATGAGGGTTCTGCCACCGGTATCTTGTTTGATGGAACTGACAATACCTTTGGTAACGGTTACTTTGGCACTAGAACCGGTGTAATCTAAAAGCAAAGATTCATCACCACTAACTATTCCAGGAAAACCAAAGATTAAAATTTGTTCACCCTCTTTAACCTTTGAAGCATCACTGATTTGCAAATTTGGATAGACATAGTTCGTTGCTTTGTTGATTTTCAAGATAGCTACATCAGAAGCATTGGGTTTTTGCTCTCCAGATATTATTTCTTTGGTAAAAAAATTGGCAAAATCAAAACCCATCAATTCAGCAGAAAAAATGTTATCTTCTTCGGTAACGAAATTATTAATATTTTGGGGTGTTAACTCTTCACTTGAAAAGTTAAATGGTTTTGTTCCCAAATCTACATAGTGTAGATCTGTTAATGTCTTAACCGTAAAAACCTCACGATTGAAAAACTCCAAAATATATCCAAAAACCATTTGCATACCAGACGGATCTTGAAGGGTATTAACGGCAAGAATTTGTCCCTCTTGGGCAGTAGTTTCTATTCCTTGGGCAAAAGCTAGTTCTCGAACAAAATCAACAACAAATTCAACAAACACAGGATGGCCCATGGACAAATTCATAAAAAAATCCTGTTCTGGATAAGAAGTAACAACATGGCCATTAGTGGCTACCAAGCCACTCTCGCCCACCAAAAATCCCGAACCGGTCATGCCACTACAAAAAGGATAGCTAGATTTCAGATAATTTGCCTTGAGTTCAGGAGAAACCAAGACTTCTTTACAATACAAATGAAGCACGTTGGCCACTGAGGGGCTAACTAATTCTGAAAGCTCAAGATCATTGAATGTTTGTTCATCTGTAGTACCTTTGACTTGTGCTTCAACACCAATCTTGATCGATCCCAAAAGATTTTCGATCATCGCCGTCATCCCAAATGTCCCCGAAGATCTTGCTTCAGCCTCTACGTAATGATTGTCGCCAAGTAAAACATATTCTTGATAAGTAGTCTCTCTACCAAGAATAACTTCTGAAAAATCAAAACGGATTGCTTCTCTGTTGTTTAAATAAACAATTTCTTTACCAACATAACGAATATTTTCAGCTAAATTGGAACTAATCTGAGTTTCCAAATTAGTAGCCAAGGCTAGAACACTCATTTCTGATTGAGCTTCCGACAAAGCCACTGCATTGAGATAAATCGTAGCAAATCCCCAAGGCGTTGACGAAACAAAAAAACTTTGCTCTTGATCGGTGGAAGTGGCTTTGGAAGGAATTGCTGCTGTCTGCCAAACATCTTGATCATAATACAAGCTATAAACTCCTGTTGGAGAAGAATATTCTCCTGACTTTGACTTAACAAACTCCGCAACACATTCTCCTCCAGGACAATAGTCGTTCACATCACTAGTACCTACAAAAGCTTGCTGTCGAACGTCTTTATTTTGATCAAGAAAAAATAGAGTCAAACTCAAACCAAGCAAAATCAAAGCAAAAGTAATAAAACCAATTACTTGAATTTTTTTGGCGGAGGGTTTTGACATAAAAATAAGTATTTATAAATAAATAGTGTTATCAGTGTAGCAGAATCTTTTTATCAAAATAAAGAGGGGGCACAAAAAAACTCAAATGAAATAAGCCAAGAGCTCTTTGGGTGAATGGACTAATAAATCTGCCTGTGTCTCTTCTCCTTTAATCAGCCAATCCATTAAGACTGTTTTTAAACCCAAGTTTTTGGCGGGCACAATATCGGTGTTTTCCTTATCTCCCACATAAACTATTTCTTCCATGGCAAACGGCGTTTGCTCCCAAAGCTGTTTGAAAGCTTCTGGAGTGGGTTTGTGAATCCCGGTTCTGCCGGAAGCAAAAATGGCGCTGAATAAAGCTGGAGCTAAACCAATCGCTGCTAGTTTTTTCTGAACTGAAATCAAAGTGTTGGCATTGGTAAGTAAGGCATGTTCTCTACCCTGAGCTTTGGCTTGAACAAAGATTTCTTGCAATTCAGGATCGGGCTGAATATAGTTGCTTAAATCAAAATTTTCCCAAAAATCAATGAAGAATTGCTCACCTCCCATCTTTAGTTCGTTGAGCACTCTAGTAGTGCTATGCAGTTGCCGATACATCGAATCAAATTTGGCTTGGGCTTTGCTCAAAGGTAGCCGTAAAAGCTTGGCAATCGCAGTCACTCGAACTCGATTAATTTGTTCAGAAACCTCGGGCATGGGTGGATAAAGCGTACCATCCAGATCCCAAGCAATGAGTTTGATCTGTTTAATCCAGGTGGGTGAGAAGTTCTTCATGAGTTATACAGTCTATTGTTTCTGTTTGTGGATCTGGCCAAGCCAACAAACCTTTGGTTTGATTGGCTTCAAAATAACCATAAACCCGTTTCCAAGCATCATACATTGATTCACCAGGATTGTGTATTTCAGTCGCTCGTTTTTGCATCCGTTGATCAATAATGGTTCGTGAAGTCTTGACTAGCACATAGCAAAACTGGCTTTTATCTTTAATCTTTTCCAATCGACTAACCATCGGTTTGCGTTTGGCTAATTCCAAATGTGTGGCATCCAAAACAATTTTTTTATTTTGCAATAATAAAGTTTGCGCGGTGTCATACATTAATTGATAAGCCAACTGCCTGAGCTGACCAACCTGCTGTTGTTCTGATGCATCAAAACGACCAGAAGCAAAAACTTTTTCTCTAATTTCATCTGAGGATAGATATTCACAATGAAACTTGGCACAAATTTGCTTGGCCAAAGTTGATTTGCCACTCCCGGGAAAACCGACCATGATAAAAACAGCTTTTGAGCGCAGATTGAATAGAGTCATGTTTTTTATCTTAGCACTTCTTTTAATCTCCATCCTCATAATTTTGACAAGCAGAGCGGAAATTGAGTACACTAGAAGGAGTAATAATTAAAAAGGAGGATATGGCGAAGAAAATTGATAATTTTGCACACAATCCAGAGATGAGAATGGTTATCTCATATCTAAGCCTGTTTTTGACCAATGTAATAGTCTTGTGGCTAGCCGTACGCTGGTTCCCACAATATATAGTGCTAGGCACCATTGGTTTGACCGTCACTTGGGCATTGTGTCTGAGCATGGGCAAATTAGCGCTGATTGATGCTTTTGCGCTACCATTTTTTCATGAATGGGAAAAGCAACGCGGTAAAAAAATGAGCAATGTAAACTGGTTGGTGGGTTATTTCCTGATTAATTTTGCCGGAATTTGGATCATTACCAGGTTTGCAGAGGTTTTTGGTTTGGGAATAACTTCCTGGATGGTAGCTGGCTGGTTGGCTCTAGTTTTAAGCCTAGTCCAGGGACTGATGATGACTAGACTCAAAAAATGGTTGGCAAACTAAAAAATTGAGTTAATACATCGAATTTAAGTTTTAGTGGCTTTAATTAGTGGCTTTAAATCGTGTTTTTTGCCAAATTCTTTCCCCCTTGATAAATAAGGAAGGAAATGCAATAGTACCCGAAAGTATTTGCATCTTTCCGTATTAAATAAAAATAATAAAGGATTACATGCCTCAATATCCCATTCATCAATCAGAAAGCAAGCGAGTAGTTCTTTCACTGGGAGGCTCTCTGATCGTTCCCGAGCAAGTCAATGTCAAATATCTTATTGCTTTTAGAAAATTTATCTTGGGCCAGCTAGAACAAGGCTGGCGCTTTTTTATTATTACCGGTGGGGGCAGTCAAGCTAAAGATTATATCGATGCTGCCAGTAAAATAATGGGCAAAGAAATTACCAAAGATGATAAAGATTGGCTGGGTATTCACGCTACTCGTTTCAATGCTCATTTGATTCGGACTATTTTCCGTGATCAAGCTCAACCAGAGATTATTACTGATCCAGAAACAGATGAATTGAGTGATGCAAAAATCATTGTCGCAGGTGGTTGGAAACCTGGCTGGTCAACAGATTTTGTGGCTGGCAAAATTGCTCAAAGAGTAAAGGCTCCCTACATCATCAATCTCTCCAATATTGATCAGGTTTATGATGATGATCCCAGAAAAAATCCAAACGCCAAACCAATTGATAAAATCACTTGGGCAGACTTTAGAAAAATGGTCGGTGATGAGTGGACCCCAAGAATGAATACTCCCTATGATCCAATCGCTGCCAAACTAGCAGAAGAAGAAGGTCAAACGGTTTTGGTAATCAATGGAGAAAACTTGAAAAATCTAAAAAATATTTTTGAAACAGGTAATTTCAAGGGCACTGTGATTGCCAAAGAGTAACTTTTTGACAACAAACCCACCACTTTAAATTTTTTTAAACTTAAGTTCGGGTGATTTTTCCAGTGCTCTTTCCAGTTAAAAAGACAGATTATCCAATAATCTTTGTAGTAAATTTCTTCCCTCAACTGGTTGCGCTATTACCGTACCGGTATCATCATCCAGCACTATTCTTCTGGGAACTTGGCGGTTGAAAATTCCCAATAACTTTTTTAGCTGAGAACTGTCTAACTGATAAACCAAGTTATCATCAGTGGCAATCAGTTCCAGTTCTTCAGTCAATTCCTCATCAGGAAGTTCGGCATCTTCTGCCGGTAAAAGCAGGCCAACTTCCTGCATTCTTTCAATGGCTTGATCTGGTAAATGATAGAGAATGTGTTCCTGACCAGAAGGAGTGGTAACAGTCACTAAATTTGTGATTGGATCAATAGTAAAACTGGCTCCTTGTGACAAACTAGCAACAGTCTGTCTGGATTGTAACATTACCCGAGTCATTGCCTCTTCTCTGACTTGATTCCTCACTTGCACCATTTCTTCTACTCTGGCTTGACGCTCTTCTTGTAATTTTTCTTGATAGCTCCTCACTTCTGGTGCTGCTTCTGCCTCGGTCTCTTGCATCATGCCATTACCCCTCACTGCTGGAGAAAACTCTACTGCTAATTCGTCTGATTCTTCTGATTCGTCTGATTCACCAACTTCTTGAGTTGCAGTCTGTGCCGGAGTACGACTACTTCCTCTGGACTGAGTCTCAATTGCTCCTGTCAAAGACGGAGTAATCAAAAAAGAAATAATAATCACTGCCAATAGGACGCGGGAAGATTTTTTCATAATGCCTTCAGTATAGATTTTTTGGTAGAAAAAGCAAATTTTGAGGTAAACAGGTGAAGTTTTAACTTCACAATAAACGAGTGAGATTTTAATTGGTCAATAACAACCAAGTCGCTTTTTCACTCAGTGACAAACCATTTGGTTTGCGACGAGCATAAACTTTTTTGAAATGAGGTTGTAACTTGCCTGTTTCATAACTAGTAATGATTTTGGGGTGAATATAATATTTACGACAAACCTGGGTGGTATTGCCCAAGTGATCCGCCACCTGCTCCACTACTTCACTTATCACTTGCTGTGCTTCTTTTTCCCGATTTTCTTGATCCAATGAATAAAATAAGTCGCCAGCCAGAGTGGTGCCTCCCCAAGTTCGGAAATCTTTGGCCGACAGAGCTTCGCCTGTCAATTCTTGGAGATATTCATTTACATCTCTGGAATCCACTCGCTGACGTTGTTGCTCTTCGTCCAAATATTGAAAAATTTCATAACCGGGTAGCTCAATACATTCTTTGATGGTTTGCGCTACTCGTGGGTGACTAATGTCCAACTCGTGATAAACTCCGCTTTTGCCTTTGAAACTAAACTTAATTTTGTCACCACGCACGGCCACATGTTTATTGCGCAGTGTAGTCAAACCATAAGACTGATTTTCTTTCTCATAAGTCTTGTTCCCTACTCTAATGAAAGTATGTTCTAGTAACCAAACCACTGTGGCCAAGATACGCTGTTTATTCAACTGGCGCTGACGCATGTGACCGGCAACCGTTTGGCGCAGGGTAGGTAAAATCTCACCAAAACGGACCATTTGATCAAATTTATGTTTTTGGTTATGAGCCACCCAATCAGGATGATAAATATATTGTTTGCGACCTTTTGCATCCAAACCAACTGCCTGAATATGTCCCTTCTCATCAGGGCAAATTCTGACTGCCGTCCAAGCTGGAGGAATAGCCAACTTCTCGATTCGCTTGATTGCTGTCCGCAACGGTTGGCCATTTTTATTTAGATAATGGAAACCTTTTCCACTGCCTTTTCTCTGCCAATTTAGATCAGTATCTGCCACATATTTGATAGCCATGTTAAAAAGTATAGCACCTGCTATCTTGGTTCCAATGAAGAAAATCACATCCTCTTGTCAAGACCCCTCTTCTTTCAGTACAGTATAAAAAGTAATTATCTTATCAAATGTCAGGTAAAACTAAAAATCTTATTTTGCTCACCTTGGCTGTGTGGGGAATGGCCATTTTCCCTTGCTGGCCGGTTAACTGGATCATAAGAATTCCCTTTGCAAATGCTGATAGTGGCTTTATTGATCCCAATGGAGATGGAGCTACTGGATCCTGGTCAGCCACCCCTACTGGTACTTTTTATACCACTGTTGATGAAGCAATCAGGCAACCTACTTCGCCCACCACCACCGATTATATTTCTGGTGTCGCCAACGTCGCCGCCAGTATTAATTTTAGGATGTCATCATTAATTAATGTCGGCAGTGTTAGTCAGGTAATAGTTTGGGTGTACCACAATGATGTTAGCAACGGCTTAGTTGCTGTTCAGCTTTATGATGATGATGAAACAACCACTAGGTCTGATGCTACTGCTCTTCCAAAAAGAACCACAGATACTTGGGATTCTGTTACTTTTAGTGGCTTATCGCTTACTCAGGCCCAACTAGATTCATTAACTGTCAGATTAACTGCTTCCAAAAGTGGAGGAGGAGCTACTTCTACCATCAAAGTTAGTGCTGTTTATGCTGACATCACTTATTCGGTCCCAGTGGCAGTGAGTATTTCTCTCACTACGGACGGCATAGTGGGATTTGGCTATCAGGCAGAAAACACCACTAGAGATACTACTAGTACTGGTCTCAATCATCCAGAAACCATTTCTGTAGACACTGGGCCAGCTAACCTTGATGTCAGATCTACTACTTTTTCTGATGGTAGTAATACCTGGGTTTTGGGTTCATTAGCTAACGGTAGTGATCAGGTTTTTTGGGAGTTTTCTAACAATGATGGTACTGGCTGGACTACTTTTGCTGCTGCTGACACTAACTACACTTTTGACACTAATGTAGCTCAGAGTGCCACTCGTAATCTGTCGCTCAGATTAACAACTCCCACTGGCTCTTCATCGCTTTCACAACACAGCGCCACAATTACCATTGTTGCCTCATCACCATAGCTCAATTTCATCGTTTTTTTTATTTAATTTGATATATTTAATCATATTGCATTGATTTTTTTTACTTGATATCCTTTAAAGTGAGTATATTTTTGTACATTAGCGATAAAAAGGAGGAGCTATGAGGTTAGGTCGCTTGCTTGGGATTTCCCCAACAGAAGTCATTGTTAGTTTGATTGCAACTACCTTGGTTTTTTCACCACTAGCTTATGCTGCCGCATCTGCTGATGTCACTGCTACCGTGACTATTGCTAGCATTTCTTTGACAGTTACAGACGGTTCCGTAACTTATGGCACTATTAACACTAGTAGTAGTACAGACACTACTACCAATGGAGTTAATGATAGTCAAACTACCACTAATAATGGCAATGTCACTGAAGATTTTGATATTAAAGCTCAGGATTCAAGCAATTGGACACTGTCTAGCACAGCAGGATCGGAAACGTTTGCTCATAAATTTTGTATTACAGATTGCGACACTTCTCCCACCTGGACCGCCCTGACTGCTAGCTACCAGGCCTTGGCCACTTCTGTGACAGAAAGCGGTACTCAAGTTTTTGATTTACAATTCTTGTCTCCGACAGCCACTGTCGTTACAGCAGAAGAATCATTAACCGTTACTGTTTTAGCATCAGCCTCTTAATTAGAAGTTTAGAAGTTTTAATTCGCAAAGGTAACTTGCGTTTACAATTATCAAGTGATAAAGTCGAGATCATGAGGTTTAGACTTTTTTTATTTTCTTTTTTGAGTTTAGCTCTTTTGTTTACGCCTTCAGCTCAAGCTTCTATAGGCGTAGGTGTGGGTACCGGCAGAATTCAACTTGAAGAAGAATTGAAGCCTGGTATTCTTTATCAATTGCCTTCTATTTCAGTCATTAATACTGGTGACGAAGCTGGTGAATATATTCTCGATGTTTCTTTTCGTGAAAATCAATCAGAAATGCGACCAAACGTAGACTGGTTTACTTATAAGCCTGAAAAATTTAGTCTAGAACCAGGCGAGGGAAAAATTGTAGAGGTGACTCTGACTCTACCAGTCAAAACTGTGCCAGGTGATTATTTTGCTTTTTTGGAGGCACGGCCAATAGCTACTTCAAATAATCCCAGTGGCGCTTCCATTGGTGTGGCTGCTGCCAGTAAATTATATTTCACCATTGCTCCAGCCAACACCTGGGAGGGATTTTATTATCGTGCGTTGTCACTTTGGAACAAATACCAACCAATTCCTCAAATCATTACCGGCACATTTTCTTTTCTGATAATAATCAAAATAGTTCGCAACTTCATCAGTCTAGACATTAGTTTGAAAAAAAGAACAAAAAAGAATACTTTTACAACCGATAAAAAAAACGATGAAGAATGATAGTTTTAGCTGCCTTATTTCTGCTGTTGACTGTTAGGTCGGCCTCAGCGGTCTCACAAGATGTGACTGCCACCGTCAGACTTAGTGTTTGTGGAGATTTGGTAGCTGAAGGAAGCGAAGAATGCGATAATCTGGATCTCAGAGACCAAACTTGTCGCTCCCTAGGATATTTCGCTGGAGACTTGAGCTGTGATATTGCCTGCGAATTCGATGAACTAGGCTGTTATGGAACAGCGCCTACTCCCACACCGACTCCCACACCTGCTCCCACACCCACTCCCACACCCACTCCCACACCTACCCCAACTACCAATCATGAATTGACTGCCATTACTTCCACACTTGCAGTCATCCCCACAGTAGAAATTACTCAAGAAAGAGTAACTGCTGTACCGCTATTACCCACTCCAATAGCTATTTTTGATACTAATCACGACGGAAAAATTACTCAAGAAGAACTAAATTCTATAATCGACGTTTGGATTGGTGAATGGGTTAATTTTGTCACCAATCTGTCGACTGATCGAGTGGTATTAGAACCACTAAAATGCGATGTAAATCAAGACCAAGAGTGTGATCTAGTAGATTTGTCAGTGTTGTTATACCATATATTGTAAGTAGTAATGCCAAAAATAAAATTTATTAGCGTTTCTAAAAAAATACGAATTGTTTTGAATGTAATAACTTTTGTAATTTTTGCCTGGTTAGGAATTCATCTCTTTGCTCTAGCTGGTCTTTTTATTGCCTTCGGTTATCCTTTAATTTGGCTTGTTTCGCCAAGCTCAGTAATTTGTTTTGCTTGTCAAACTTGTAAACAGGGTGAATATTGCGAATTATGTAAAAAAAGAGTTGAAAAAAACCAACGTCCCTTTCCTCGTAACTTTAGATCTGTTATTTTGAATAGTATAATTCTGCTTATTCTTGCTTTGGGTTCTGTTGGTTTAATTTTTTTAGAAATAAAAGCCTTGCGTAGTTTTGGCTTTCCCATCACCCCCAAAACTGCTACTATCCTTATCCCCACAGAGAAACAGTATTTACTAGGAGAAATTTTCCCGCTCAATTTAGAAGTAGCTGGTATTGAAACTCCGATTAATGCCATGCAAATAGACCTTGCTTTTGATCCTCAATTTTTACAGGTGATAGAAATTTCCAAACTAAATTCATTTGCTACTATCTTCATTCAAGAGGAAATTAATAACACTCTTGGTTTCGTTCGTCTGAGCGGTGGTTTGCCCAATCCTGGTTTTGAAGGACCAGTAGGCAAATTTGCCACTGTTTATTTTCAAACTCAAAAACCAGGCACTGTTGAAGTTAGATTCTTATCCAGTTCATTGATTTTGGCTAATGACGGACGTGGCACTAATGTGCTTAAGGAATTAAATGCCATAGGCTACCTTATTCTTCCAGAGAAAATAAAAAATGACGACGAAATTTCACAATTTATTCCCAGCACAGAAAAAATTAATACTAAAGAAACCACAAATCTAAAAGAAGAATCAGAAACTGGCACTGGTCCCAAGTTAGATTTTTCTAGTAAAACCAAGGTACTGGGTGAACAAACCACCGAAATTGAACAAAACACAGTTGATAATAAAATACAAAATGCTGGAAAAACTTTAGTTTATTTTGTTGGTATAACCGATCAATTTATCTTGGAGATTTTGAACTCAGTTACTAGAGTTTTCGAACCGAACTAATTCTAAAAAAGATTATAATCAACATCTGGCCAACGAGGCAGACCAAATAATAAAAATGCGTCAACCGTTTCATCATCATTTAGGTAAATCGGACCATAAATATATTTTCTTCTAGTTCCATCAATTCCTTTGGTTCTTAATTTTCCCTCTTGCTGAGCTAAAACAATACTAAAAATTTTTGAGTTAAACATTTGTTCACCAATTAATTCATTTGTTTCTGGATAATAAACCTCAATTACACCCTGCGGATCACTGAGAATTAGCTCAGAATCTTTCGGTAAATCGAGTTTTTCAAAAAAATCATTCATCCACTTCAAATCAACTCCCAAAAATACTACTTTTATTACATTCCCCTGATTATCAAAAACCGGATAAGCATATGCCACCACACCTTTGCCAGTAAAACGACCTATTTGGAAACCACTCATGGAAAGCTGCTTGGTAGCAATAGCTTGTTGAATATATGACCTATCACCAAGACTAACATTCGTTTCTTGCTGATTTTTGGTGCAAACTACATTTCCATCAAGAGTAACCACACCATAAGTCGTAAAACGGGGGTCATCGTCAATAATTCTAATTATTTGATCATCACAGGGAGACGTCAATAAATAACCATATTGTTCTATACTTTTACTCCAAGTCATCAAAAAATACTTCACATCTTTGACTAAATCAGCTTGCTGACAATTGACGATAGTCAACAACCGATTTGTATTTTTATCTAGTTGAATAGAAAAAAATAGCCCAACCAAAAAACTAATGACGAAAAAAAGGAAGATACTAGCAACCAACCACCAACGAATTTTCAGACGCATCTTCATAGCAACATCATACCCTACCGTTTTTCACTTGCCAAGTTGGCAACTTATTTGAATGGCAGTTAACAGTTTGCTACAATGGCATTGACTGATGACACTCCCCATTCGTTGCTATTTTAAAGCATCATTAACATTAGTTTAAATTAAGGAGAAAATATGAAAATCGGTTATTTAACCAATATCAAAAAAGCCACCCTGGCCAACCCAAACTTCAGACAAGTACTTTTTACCGGTCAGCACCTGCAATTGGTTCTGATGTCATTACTACCAAATGAAGAGATTAGTTTGGAAACTCATCAAACTACTGATCAGTTTTTCCGAGTTGAAGCTGGCGAGGGTAAAGTAATCATTAATGGTGAGACACAATCAATTACGGACGACGACGTTATCATCATTCCCGCTGGCGCTGAACACAACATCATCAATACTTCGGCTGAAAGACCACTCAAACTTTATACCATTTATGCACCACCCCATCATAAAGATGGCACCATTCACCAAACCAAAAAAGATGCTGAAATGGATGAAGAAGATCATCTTTAAAATAATTAATTAAATAGTTAATAATTAATTAATTTCCTAATTAATTTCCAGGTTTTTTAAATCACAGCAATTTATTTTTTGTTATAAATGATGTGAGCCACATTCTCCCCCTGAGCTGCCGGTGAGGCCATCGCAAATTGAGCATTTTTCTGAAAATCAGCAATATTTTTGGCTCCCACATAGGACATGGCACTGCGCAAACCACCTATCAAATCATTAATAATCCACTCAGCCGAGCCTTTATATGGCACCATCGTCGTAATACCTTCAGCACTGCGAAACTCACCCAACTTAGAACCATTATCTTTCATGTAATCCTCGGAAGCTTGACCGCGCGCTTTTTTGAATCCGCCCTCTACCTCTCCAGGAGCTTCTTCGGTGCCTGCCAACATGGAACCAATCATGATCACTCTAGCTCCCGCTGCGATAGCTTTACTAAAATCAGCTGGTTTGCGAATTCCTCCATCAGCAATAATTTCCAATCCAGAGGAAACTGTTTCAAAAACTGCTGACAGTTGGGGAAAGCCAGTTCCAGCCACCAGTCGAGTAGTACACAAACCACCACCACCCACTCCTACTCTGGCAATTTTCAGACCAGCTTTTTTATAGGACATGGCCTGATCAAAACTGACAATATTACCAGCAATCACGGTTAGCTTTAGTTTGGCTTGAATCTCTGCTGCTGTTTCTACCACATTTTTCATGCCACCGTGAGCTACATCCAGTAATAAGACCTTAATTCCCAATTTCTTGAATTGAGTGGCATCTGCCGCAGCATTTTTCAAACCAATGGAATAAACTGCCTCAACTTTGTCTTTTTGCAAACGCCGGCAAGCTGTCAAAGCCTCATTAATAAAAACTCTGGGCATAAAAGCCAAACCACCCAATTTGTACATCAAGCGCGCCATTCGCTCACCACTGACGGTGTCCATGGGAGACGCTACAATAGGTTTTTTCAAAACAAAAGGACCAAACTTGACGGAAACATCGGTTTTTTTTCTAGAAGAAACTTCTGTGAGAGTCTGCGGAACTAGCAAAACATCATCATAAGTAAGACTAGCAGGACTCACTTGACTGAGGTTCGGCCAGGTCTCGGTTTTTCCCAAAGCTTGATAAAAATTTAACGACACTAGGACTGATTATAACCAGTAAAAAGCGACTCTGTAAATCTCATAAATCTTCCCAAAATCAAAAATTTGTTCAAAAAAGCCAAGATTGAGCAAAACTCAATCAGTTCTCAATTTGCTTGATCTTCGGGTAATTTACTGATAGTATCTCGTCATTAAGTTTTAGTTTAATAAAATGCCTGGAAATATAGAAAAATTACCATCTGTACAACCAACCGAAGAACCTGATTTTCTCGTCGTATCTGATCTTGATGAAGTGATCTTTAATTCCATAGAAGAACATCAAAGACAGTTAACACAACTAGCAGAAAAAAAGGGAGAAATTGAGATACCCACCCTCCCAGAAGTATTAGCCGTGGGAGGCACTCATCAAGCTTATCAGCGTTTTCCCTGGTACCAAGAGGCCAATGGAGCCATGAGAAATAGTCCAGAATTTAATTCAGGACTTCCACTCATGCCAGGAGCTAGAGAAGCTATAGCTAGTTTTGAGGCTGCTTTACATGGATATTTGACTACCAGACCAGAGACTTTAACTGAGTTGAGTCGTAAGGAATTAATCAAGAATGGTTTTCCCGCAAGAGAAGTAATTGCCAGACCCAAAAGCGTTCCGCTTGCAGAGACAGTTGCTTGGAAAATAGGAGAGTTGGAAAAAATAGCACAAGAGAAAAACAAACCAGTCGTGATGATTGATGATAGTCTCAAACTTTTTGAGGCAATATTCGCTCTCAGCAATCCGCTAATCTCTGCCCTGCTTTTCCGAGGACCTATCACTCCTGATCATCCAGCAGCAAAAACCTGGCCAGAAATTATGCAGACACTCCAAGCTCACCAATAATTGATTACGAAATAAAAGTTAGAGCTTTGCCAACCTTGCCAGCTCGACCAGTTCTACCAATACGATGAATATAATCCTCATAAGTCAGAGGCTCGTCAAAATTGATGACGTGAGAAACATCATCCACGTCAATGCCCCTAGCTACCACATCAGTAGCCAGTAAGGCTTGCACCCTACCTTGTTTGAAGTCTAAAAGTGAACGTTTTCTGGCGCTCTGAGTTTTATTACCATGAATGGCGCTCACATTGAGCCGACGATCATAGAGTTGTTTTTCCAGTTTATTAATTCCTCGCTTGGTCCTGCCAAAAACAATTACTTTGTTGAATTCTTTTTGGAACAAGAGTTTACAAAGTACATCTACTTTATTTTCTCCTGGTTTAATAGTCACAATATCTTGATAAATCTGCAAAGCGGATTCTCTTTTTTTGACACTGATCGTGACTGGATCCTTCAAGAATTGCTTCATGATTGCTTCAGCGCCTCTATCCATCGTGGCACTAAATAGTGCTGCATGACGTTGAGGTGGCAGTTTGGAAATCAAAAATAAAATATCGTGACGAAAACCAATGTCCAGCATTCTATCCACTTCATCCAAGACAATATTGGTAAAAAGAGCAGTTTTGAATTTATGACGATTGATAAGATCTTTGACTCTGCCAGGAGTACCAATCACAAAATGAGGCTTATCTTTGAGACGTAAAATTTGTCTATTAATATTCATGCCTCCGATACACAAAGCGGTACCCAAAGGTAAATCAATCAAAAAGGCTTTTAGTTCTTCTTGAATTTGCAAAGCTAGTTCGCGAGTAGGAGCCAAAATCAAGACTCCCTGATTGGGATCTTTCAATAATTTATCAATCAACGGCAATAAAAAAGCTGCCGTTTTACCAGTACCGGTATTGGCAATTCCCACCACATCCTTACCACTCATCAAAACCGGAATGGCTTGATCTTGAATAGGAGTTGGCTTGCTATAACCTCGACGCATAACATTTGCCAGTAATTGCTCGTGCAAACCAAAGTCTGCAAAAGTATTGACTGCCAAATAAGCTTCTTCCTGAATAGGAGCTACTGGCGTACTCACATAATGAGATCGCGGAATACTAGATCGCTGAGGTCTGCGGTTATTTGACTGATGACGAGGACGAAATGAACGCCCACGCCTATTGAATTGATAGGACATAATGCCTTGTTTTTTAAATACTAAATAGCGCGGAGAGAATCGCATCTTCCGCCAAATAATTAAAATGAGGGAATTTCAAACCGAAGATAGTCAGTATAACAGTAATATCCTATAAGTCTATAAGTTAAACTTGGTGAGTGAAAATATTGGCATTGGGTTGCTGTTAAAAAAATAGGCCCACCTTGCGATGGGCCTAGAGAAAAAAAGAGGGGCTGGGGCTAGTTAGAAGAATTTAACTAGTTTAGTGTGGGTGGTTAAAGGCACCAAGCCTGATCAAATCCTCCATTTCTTCGCTGGGCTCGAGATCTTTGGCGTTGCTCCACTTAAAAAAACCATTGTGCACCAAACCGCCAACCGGGTCGTCGTCGACCTCGGGATTCTCACCTTCTGGAGGATCACCGCGAACAGGTTCTTCCTTTTTGTCTGGGTCGTCAGTTTTGGAACCAATTTTTCCAAAAATCTTTCCAAAAACTTTTTCAAAATACTCTTTTAACTTTTTCACCATTCACCTCCGTGAATTATCAAACTTGAATTTTTGAATAACTAGAGCACCCTCTTTTTTCTTTTAAAGTGCGTGATGAACAAGGCTATCTTGTTCTCACACAGGAGATTGCATCTCCTCCATCTCTTTCAAAAACTATGAAAGAGATAGGCGAGTTGTAATCGGAGAAATTAATATTCCCGTACACCCATCATTTCTGGTCTTCTTAAGCCCCAGGTTCTAATTACTTTTCTGCCACCAGCCAAAGTTATTGCTCTCTGCAATTCTGCTGAAAGACTCAACTCTTGCAAAAATATTTTTTTCTTTTCCTCTCTTTCAATCACGTCTTGTTTGGGAGAATCAAAGAAAAAATAAGTTTCTCCACCACGATTTACCAGATATTTCTTTGCCTCTATCTGTTCTTCAGTAAAATTATTTACTGTCAAGCGATCTTTGATTGCCGATTCTGGAAAAGAATAAATTTTTCCCATGCTGACCCTCCGATCAATACCCCTTGCGTCACAAATCGCAATATATTCAGCAACGCTAATATCTCGAGTATAGGGTGGCACCAAATCACTCTCGCGTGTTTCTTTTTCAAGACAAGAAAGATTACTAATCTTTCCACAAATGAGCATCTTGCCAGTCTTGGTAATGATTGGCTTATCTAGCGAAATCTCAATATCAACACTGTTAAAAGCAGTCACTAATTGCCCTGCGTTTTCCTCTGAAAAATCATCTAAAACCCAAGTGATGTCAGATGTTGCTTTAATGCCTCCTAAAACCATGAGCATTTCGGCCTGAACTACTTCAGCTCTAAATTCCTGAGGAATTAATAGCGCTATTTGCTCTGCCATTTTTCCAGCATTTTTAGCTGACAAAATCATTTCTTGTTTAAAAGATTCTTCTTCATTTTGTTTATAAATTTCTGTCATATTTTCTTTCTTTTTTTACTAAAAAACGCAGTCCTTGTTTTCCTCGTTTAGAACGAAAAAACCCGCTTGCCAAGCGGGGTGGGACTGCGTTTTATTTTATTATTTTTTAATACGTCAAATCACCCCGCTGCTTTCATGGGCCCGGTGGAATAATGGTGTGATAAAAATATTTTTCATCATAAAGAGGATTATAAACATAAATTGTCTATATGTCAACATATTAATATGCTAATATATCTATCTCTGGGACTTTCCAAATAATCGCTCCAAAACAACAGCATATCCTTGGAATGATTCTTTGTATAACCAATGAGCAACTCTGGTAACCGTAGTTGTACTGGTGCCAACTTTTTTGGCAATTTCAACGTAAGATTTGGTAGTCGTCCATAATAACTTGGCTATCTGGAATCTTTGAGAAAATTCTTCTATCTCTGCTGGAGTTAATAAATCTCGCAAAAACCCAATGATTTCTTTTTCATTTTTTAGCTGAGCAAAACCTTTGATTAATTCTCTATCTTGGCTAGTGGGATATGTTTGCATATTAGTATTCTAACATTTTATCGATAACTGCAAAAAATATTCACTGGCAATGCCCGTAAAAATTTTATCTCTCTTTACTACCAGCCAACTTAGCCTGCGTCATCTCAATATATTTTACAGCCAACATGTTTTTTGGATCATCTTCCAGCACTTCGTTAAAATATTGCAGTGCCACATCGTATTGTTTTACATTAAAATAAGTCAAACCAATATTTAATTTAATTTCATTGATTCTTCTTCCCAAGTCAAGCGCAAGATTATAATACTTTAATGCATTTGGCAAATCTCCCTCATAAGAATAAATATTGGCTAGATTGTTATAAGCATCTTGATAATTAGATTTGAGCTTAATTGCTTGCAAATAATTTTCCTTGGCAGCGGTCAGGTTGCCATCTTTTTGCAAAGCTATGGCCAGCCAATTATAGCCTCGTGCTTTAAGTGGTGATTTTTGAATGACATCCGTCATCAAGCTTAAATCATTTTTCCAAACTAAGTTTCTGCGATAAGTTAAGACTCCATAAAATAACACTATTGCTGTCATGAAAAAAATAAAATTATTCATTCGCTGAGATTGATCGCTTATAAAATGAGCCAATAATTTATAGACACCAATGACCAAGAAAAACGCGAAACCCATCATGGGCAAATAAAGACGATGCTCAAAAATTACATCACTAATAGGAATAAAACTGCTAGTAACGATCAGCGTAATAAAAAACCAGATTATGCCAAAACTGATTAATGGTTGTTTTTTGATCAATAAAATCGCAACAACAATAATCATTGTTAAAAAACAAAAACCCAACCATACGGCTGGTTCCATAAAACTTTTACTAATCGGAAAATAATAATCAAAATTTTGATTGAGAGGAAAAAACAATAATTGAATATATTTGGGAATTACTCTCATTTGAGTCAAAAAATAAGTTTTGCTCGTCACCACTTCTCCCAAAAAAGAAAATTGAGCAGCAAAAATTACTTTTTTGAAAAACTTCAAAACCATCAATAAGGGAGCAAAAAACAATAAAGCGGGAATCAAAAATTTGGTCAGGATTTTTGACCGTAAATTTTTGGCTGGAAAAAATAATCCCTCACTCAATACGATTGCCAATGGCCAAGTCGCTCCATCTGCTTTGGTAAAAAGCCCCAATAAAAATGCAATTATTGCCCACAAATAATAACTGGGGCGTTGATCCAATCTTCCTTTGAAATAACTCCATAAACCCCATATATAAAATAGGGCTGACAGCGATGAAAATCTCTGCACAATATAAGTCACTGCTTGAATTTGTAATGGATGAGCAACAAAAATAAGGGCAATAAAAAAACTAAACCAATATTTTTGTTTGGCAATTTTTTTGTCTTTTATCGCTGGTGTGCGAAAAATCAACAAAGATAGAAAATAAACTAATACTGAAGTAGCAAGATGAATAGAAAGATTGATCAAATGATAACCAAAAACATTTCTTTCATGTAGCGCATAATTAAACGCAAAAGTGAGATTGCCGATTGCCCTGGGGTTGGAAAACCATGCTTTATTTTCAATAAATATGGGAATTGATCTGAGCATAAACTCATCATCAAAGTGAAATGAGCTCTGAAAAGTATTTGAATAAATCAATAATCCCAACAAAACAATTATTAAAGGAAAATATTTTTTAAGTTTCAGCAGAGTTTGAACTTGTGTCAGCATGGTTGAATTATAACAAAAAGAAAGAAATAAATTAAGCCGCCGGCCTATTTTTTCTGGTGCAACTAGTGCTCAATTTCAGCTGGTCACCCATCTTTTTTGGTCTGCGATCCCCCTTACTGGGCCTGATCGTCATCGTGGCACTGTGGGCGTCCATCATGCTGACCATGAAAAAGTTTTATCCTTTATCAAAAGCAGCCTTTTATTTATTAGTGCCCTATCTATTGTGGGTAACTTTTGCCACTACACTCAACGCAGCCATTGTGATCTTGAATTGAGAAACATTCTATAAAGTTGATTTTGATGCTAAGTTCTCTGAGTTAGGGCCTCATTGATTAAAAACAACTGATTTTTTCGAATCAAGGGCAGTTTATCTAGGCTAAAAAATCCAAATTCAGAAACTTCAGATGAGGGAGAAAAGTCCCCACCAATAAAAACACCGACATAACAAATATCCAAACGAGCAGTTTCTCGGTCAGTTCGTGTTTTGAGTTGTTCGTCCACGCTCACCACTAGCCCTGATTCTTCTTTAATTTCTCTTTCCAGCGCTTCTTTTGGATGTTCACCGGCTTTCATATAACCGCCTGGTAAACTCCACGAATGAGCTCGATAAACATGCTTAAACAACAAAACTTCATTTTTATCATTGAAAATAATGCCCGTTAAGCCCACCAAGAATTGATCTTGCAAAAAACGCATCACAAATAATTGAAACTTTTTGGGAAAGCGAAAGGCTTTCCATAACTTTGCCAACATCGTCTTCATAATGAATTTTTATCGACTGGCTCCAGCGGATTATTTTTTTTGCGTTTTTCTTTTTCCAACTCCAATTGATGCACTTGTCTAGTTAATCCAAGTACTTCATTTTTATTTTTCTTGATTTCTTTATCTTTACCACGCAGTTTGAAAACGTGGGAAATGGCATGGGCAAGATAAAAAAGATACGACAAAACTAAACCAAAAATGACAGAACCGATGATGACATAGAAAAGTGGAATATCAGTCAAAACATAAACACCAAAGTTGACTGTGACCGGCATAATATTAAATTTGGAGATATAAGCAAGTATAGATCCCACAACCAGCAGTAATATCAAAGCTAACATGATTTCCTTTCGATTTTTTATCTTGAGCGAAACATCCGACCAAGATAAATAAGAACTATGGCACCAATAACAGCCACAAATAAGCTATAAACATTAAACCCTGTCACTCCTGATTGGCCAATTAGGTTCAATAGAAAACCACCCACCATAGCACCTACAATGCCCATGATAATATCGGCGAGCGTGCCCTGAGAATTAGTCTCCATCACCATAGAAGCAATCCAACCAGCAATGCCACCTAAAATAATCCATAGAATAATACCCATATGTTCCTTCTTTACTTTTTATATAAATACACCCAAGCCAATCAAACCGATAAGAATCAGATATCCCGCAATCAAATAGTTCAAAAATTTGGGAAACATCAAAATTAAGATGCCAAAAAGCAAAGCCGTAATTGGACTTAATGCTGTTAATGAAATACTCATATTTTCACCTCCCTTTAATTATTAATAATCTATTGACTATCAACTGTTTGTTCTACCTCTTCTTGATCAGTCGGCTTCACCAGCTGAAAGAAGGCTACGATTCCATAGGCGACAACCACATAAACTATCATGGCAATTAGAGTTGACCATTCCAGGACAATGCCTGAGCTTTTGGTTGTACCCAATATGCCCGCAAATGGCTGGGCAAAGGGATAGCTAATTGCATAGATAAAATTGGTAAATCCGCTGGAAGCATTGGCTCCAAGGAGTTTGAATAGCACTCTAAAGCCCAATACCACTTCGATTAGACCGAGGATGTACCAAATAATCTGATAGGTGCGAAAAATTGCTTTTTTCGCTTGGTAATCTTTTTGAGGAGACCCCGTTTTAACTTGTGATTCACTCATATTTCCCTCACTTTCTTGATAATTGTTTCTTTTGGTAAATAGCAAACTAGAGCTTTTTCTACAAGTTGAGTCAAAGTTAATTCCTCGACTATCGCTTGTGCCCGGGAGTGTTTATAGACAGCTGGATTCAAAAAAATAGTAGCGCGTTGCTTTTTCTTAGTTGTCATACTACAAATATAGCAACTAGTTGTAGTACTTGTCAATCATGAGATATATGCAACCATTGTGGTCTTGAATTGAGAAACTGAAATTACTTCTCCAATCAATCGTGTTTTTTGGGAAATCTATTTTTATTCATGATTTTTCGTACCAAAAGTGTAACTCTTAACTCCAAACCAGCTTCTTGGAATGGGTTCAATCCAAGAGCAAATAATTTTTCGGATGACTGGTCAGAGATTGGTATATTAAAAAAGGATTCTCTATATTGCTTGACTCTTTCCCAATAGTATATTTTTCCTATATTATTTAATTGAATCATTTTAAAAATAGCAGCAAAAGTTTGATAAAACACCAGATCCCTTGCTCTCCCTCCAATAAATTCTTTTTGGTCATCACTCAAGTCTTTGTTGCCCCTTTTTTCAAAATATTCTTTCAATAAATTGTTTAAATCTTTTAAATTTTTCTTAATTTCTCCTTTGGCAGCCGAAATAATTTGATCTACATATTTATAATCTAGAGCCTCATTATTTTCTTGTCTAAATTGTTGATCTTCTTCCAAGTTTTGTCGATCTTCTCCCAAGTTTCGTTGATCTGCTTCCAAGTTTCTAGGCATATGAGTGCATTCTGATAATTAATAAGAATAATATTCAAATCTTAGTTGATGTGTCAAAATATGTCAATCTATGTCTTTATATAGAAAAAAGCGACTGATTTATAACTAGTTTTTGTATTTTGGTCAAAAAAATAGTAAAAAATCAATTGTTTGATTTGCGAAAAACCATTACTGAATCTGTAAATGGTCTTAAAATTCCTGGTTTATCTCTGTTACCTTTTTCGGCCAAACCTGGAATGAAATCTACTAACCCCCACTGCCATTCTTTATGATCTATCATTTCCAAACCCGATAATTCTGCAAGTTTTTGCCAGCCTGCCAAAGTTTGATTTGAATGAGGATGATCAACTTCATTTTGAGCATTTGATGTATTGTCAAAAGCAAATAGAATTTTTCTGTATATCGTTTTTAACGGTTCTGGTAAATCATCTCGTAATAGATTTTCTAATACTACGACAATCCCCTCGGCTTCTAGAACTCTACTGGACTCTGCCAATATATCTTCTGGCTTGGGAGTGTGATGCAAGACATCAGTAATAAAAACTGTTTTTACTGATTCTGATGCATACGGCATATATTCTCCCTTGGCCAAGGCATAGTTTTCTTTTAATTTTTTAACCTGTAGTAAACGTATAACATCAATCGAAAATACATTTTTAAAACCTCCTTTTAAGTTATCCATGAAAACCTCTGTTATTTGACCAAAACCAACTCCGACATCCAAAATCTTTCCATTTGGGTCTACATGTTTAGAAATTATCTCTCTTGATCTGTTCCACATATCTTCAGCTCTTCTTTTCCCCATTTCAATCAGTTTGTTCAATAATGTTTGGTTTTCCAAGAGTTTGTCTATTCTTTCTGTGGAATATTCTTTTGAATCGGAAGATACAGGTAATTCGGAGGAAAAATTTTGTGTTTCATTCATAATAATTTATCTTGCCCATCTTAAACAATAAGTAACCCCAATACTCGCAAACACAACCAACTAGTTACTCTCTTCTTTTGGCAAACTCTCACAGGCGACTCCGTCCTTGTCTCCATCAAGCCTATTAACGTCATTGCCAACTCCCCCAACTTTTTCAAAAAATTCTTGAGCTTCAGGTTGCGTTGAAAAATCATCACAATTATATTCATCTGCTTTTTTACCCTTTGAAGAATCGGTGGTAATATTGCCAAGTTTATCAAATAAAACATTGCCTGATTCATCGCGCAATACTTTGGATTCCTGAAACGATCCTGTTTCCCACAGTTTGCCCAAATCCCAATCATTTTGCGAAACTTCCAATCCAAGGGCAGCCAGTAGCGTAATGAAAATAATAACCAGAAAAATTCTAAGTTTTTCAAAAAAGATAAAAAGTATTACCACAATTGCCATCAATGCAGCAATCAACCACAATCGGAACTTTCTATTGCCACGCAGTTTTTTAAACTTTGAAATACTTTCTGGGGATGCTTTTGTTTCAGATTCATTTTTGTTCATACTCAGCCTCCTTTTTTCCTTCAGAGAGGAAAATGTACTACTTTTTCTCCAAATTATCCAACACTTTTTCAATATCTCCCGTGATCATCGTCCATTCCTTAATCTCTTCAAATCCTAGCTCTTTGTACCAACTGAGTGGGTGTTCGTGCACTACATGGGTAAAAGTGTCCCAAGCCACGGCTTGATACAATTGTTTTGCTTGCACAAAAAGGTGTTTGAGTAAAGCTTTACCAATCCCCTTTCCCTGCTGTTTTGGATCCACAAAAATTTCTCCATCGGTAATATGATTACCATCCCACCAAGGTTTGACCAAAGCATTCACCGCTCCCACCACCACTCCATCCATCTCTATGACGAAAAACAAGTCTGGCTGAGCATCATATAAATGTCTTAAGAGTTTTTCAGCGGTGGGAGGAGTCCACTCCTCACCAATTTTCAACACATTGTAAGCATCAGTATAAATTCCTGATAATCTTGGGAAGTCTGCATCTGTGACGGGTCTAATATTCATTTTTTGGCAATCAAACTAATTTCTACACTTGCACCCAAAGGAAGAGCCTTCACGCCAATAATCTCTCGCGCAGGATATTGATTTTTGAAATAAGTTGCATAAACCTGACTTACTTGCGAATAATCAGCCATGTTTGTAATATAAACAGTCGATTTGACCACATTTTCAAAACCCACTCCAGCTTGATCCAAAACTGCTCGCAGGTTATTCATCACCTGCGCTACCTGCTCTTCAATAGTTTCACCCACCAGCGTACCATCTGGACCAAGGTGAACCTGGCCAGATGTAAAAATAAAGCCATCTTTTTCAATAAAGGTGGAAAAGGGTAAAGCCATATAGAGATTATATCAAAAATTGGGTGGGGCCGATGATAAAAGATGGAAAGCTAATAATTCTGAATTATTTAACTATAAATAGGGTTCTTGAAGGATTGTATATTGGATTGTTGCTATGAAAACTAATTGCCTTTTCTTGCTTCAACCCAACACTGGAAAAAATATTTTGCCATTCATCATAAGAATAAAATTGCCAATTATTTTTTAAACCATAAACCATTTTAAAAGCAAATCCATGGAGATTGCACTGCCAATTCGTAACTAAATTACTTGGCGTATCCTCAAATATAAATATTTTCTTTCTAACAACACGCTTTAATTCTCTCAAAATATCTTCGATATTATCGGTGTGATGTAAAACAAATGAAACAAGCACATAATCAAATTGCCTATCTTTAAATGGTAACCTTTGATGAGAATGAATTTGCTTAAATGGAATACCAACTCTTCTCACATCTATAACATCAACTCCTAAGATGCCCAACTCCAAATTTTGCTGTAATTCCTGACCTACAAATCCTCTTCCACAACCATAATCAAGCAATGATGATTTTGGTGAAATTCGACCTTTCAAAATAATAAAAATTTTTTTAGCAAGATTTTTGTTGATTGAATCTTCAATGAAATTCATAAGCAGAAATATTATATCTTTAATTGGCTCCGACTAGTAGAATCCGTGAGAACATTTGGGTTATACTCATCATATGAATGATATTCAAAACCAACCAATAACTACTCAAAATCAATAAGTCAACCAGCCACAAATAGACTTACAACAATCCACTCCACCAAACTCTCCCATTGCAGAAGTCAAGAAAGCAAAAAATATTCAAACCATTATCCTTGTCATCTTGTTAATGATTTCACTGGGTGTGGGTGGATATTTTGCCTACATATATTATCAAAAATCAGAACAGCAAACATCTGAGACACCAATCACGCAAACCGCGCCCTCCCCTACACCGACTCCAGACCCAACAGCAAACTGGCAAACATACAGCAATTCTGTTCAAGGAATTACATTTAAATATTCACCTTTATGGAGTCTAGTCGAAAAAGAAGGTCAAGTAGAACAAGGTACAACTTACAACACCCAAGTTCAACTTCAGCAAAACGAAGCCAAAATAACAATGGTTTTTAATATGGATGGAATAGGGGGTCAGGGACAAACCTATCAAGGACAACCATTTAATCTGGATGGAAATAACCTTTTTCGTTTTGTTAAAACAAATAGTTACGACAATACTCAAATGGTAGGAATATCAACTTCACTAACCAATACATTGGGGGTGTTTGAAGTCAACGGAAAAACTTACTCAATAATTCTCGCTTATCCCGTAAGTGATTCACAGACAGAAATAGGAAATTCTCTAGAGAAAGAATTCGACCAAATCCTCTCCACATTCAAATTTACCAATTAAATCTTTATTACAACAATCCACGTTTTAAATGAGGCTAAATTCGGTATATTAAGTGCCAATTGGCTCGAATCATGGGACTCGTATCGAAGGACAGACTGGATCAACGAGATCGAATACCCAGAGCTGACTTACCAGGAAACGCAGAGATTTTTATCAGCCAAATTTATAAACAATTGATCTACTTCATTTTCCCACCTCAATATCGAGATTGGGAATATTCCCATAACTAGCCAAGGCTTTACCCAGTCTTTCAAAGAAATCTCCTCTTTGTATGCGATGGATAGGATGAAGGGGTATCGTCTGTAGGTGTTCACCACTCTTAGCCTCGTCTTCAGTCTGATAATGGTAGGAGTAATTTGTAAACATAAGTCCACTACAAGGATCTGGATTTTGTGGATTATGTAAAGGAGATTTTGTCATCATCTTCTTAATATCTTTGACCCAAGGCTTGTCTTGCCATGCAATACCAGGAGTCTGTGGGGAATTCATATCAATAAAAACCAGAAAAGGGATGTTGCCAGGATTTTGTTTCATAGCGTGTCTATATAACCTAGACACATCTCCCCATAATAGTTGGGCTGGATCGCTTACACTACCAGGAGTATGAATAACACCCTCTCGTTGCTTACTTTTTACTTCAACTGCAATCTTCTCTCCATTAACTAAGTCTTCTGCAATAAATTCGGGGTGTGTTGTTTTAATATCGGTATCATCCAATGGAGTGATTTTATAACCCAACCGAGCAAACATTGCCATAATTGCCACCTCATAACGAGCTCCTTGATATTGATCCTTATTCCTTAAGCGATTTAATAGTTTATCCGACAGATAGTCTTTATGGATTAAGCTACAAACATCAAAGGCTAAGGCAAGAAAGGCTCTTGTCCATCCATCGGGCAAGGCAGCCCAAACCTCACCTTGTTGATTATTGAGAGTATGATTTTTCTTTCGCCATTCGTTATATTTCTTGTAACACTTATAAGCAAAGTGTTGTTGTTCTTCAGGTAAAGCTATTTGTTGTCGTCGCCACTCTTCTCCGAGCGTTTGACACAAAACGAAGATAATGAACTCATGGAAGGTCTCGTCGGGCGGTCTCTCATAATATAGACGACTACCTAAAGCCCAAAATTTCCTTCCCTGATAAATCATCGGCTTCACAAAATCAATATAAATACCCTGAGGTTCTAGATACTTTTTTCTTCTCTCTTCATTTTCTAAGTTAATTTGATCTCTCAATGATTCAAGTTCAGGAGTTGGAGTTACCTCAGTAACATTAGGTATTAATCTAGGTTTGACCAAACAACATCTTTTATATTTTTTACCACTACCACAGGGGCATGGGTCATTGCGTCCAATTTTCATAGTTTAATTTGCCTTTTTAGCAAGAACTGTTCTAATAACTGTCTGTTCAAAATCAAGGTGTTCATCATATCTTCCACGATTAGAGTGGTGTCGTTCGTGCCATCAGTTAAGAAGCCACCAACTTTCTCTGCGCCAGAAAGCGTGCCGCTGTGTAAGAATGACGATCTTAACTTTTGGTGTAAACGGTTAACTCTTTCAACTGCATCATCTACTCCGCTTCCAGTCAACATTTCTCGAATAAAATCCTCAAAAGCCTGTCTGACTCCTTTTCCTTTTGGATGGTGATTGGCAAACTCCTTCCCGCAACCTTCACAAACAGGGAAAGGTTTATGTTTACAGGTAGCAGGTATATCAACCAGTTGTTCAATTGAAGACAAAAATAGCGTCATATAAAGAGTATATTTCAGGTGGGGATTTGGTAATTCCATCAACTCTAAAGCCCAAACATAGGTATTCAAGGCATTGTCAAACTTATTAAAATTCTTTTTATTTAGTCTGCTTATAAGACTCACACACGATTGAACCCTGGCAATATGGTTTGGCTGCGAAGCTGTTCCACTGTAACTTCTGTCTGGATAATAAAAGGTTTTTGACATAAACCTTGAAATTACTTGATCGGCAGTTTCACCTTCATCAATCTGCACAGGAAATGGATGCGTAGGCAAACCAGTTTCCATATAAATTAAATTCAGTAATCGCTGTAAATTAGCAAAGTTATTGCCCTGACTCAACTCCTTTAGAAGCTCAAGGTAAATATAAACGATGCCCTGGTCCTCCGTTTGGTCACTTTTACCAGCAAAGATTACTACCTTACCCTGATCGGAATATGGCAGGGGGTTAATTTCATAGCCAACCATTTCATTATTAAAGATATTGACTGGTAATTTGAATAAATATCGCCATGAGGCTATGGGTTTTTTCATCGTTTCAAGTATACCTTTTTTCCTTTTATTTTTGTATAATTAAGTTGAGGTATGCGGAGAAAAATGTCGTTAAAACTAAACAAAGAAAAAGTCCTTAACTGGATTATTAAAGTATCAGCCATAGTCTGGGTAGGATGTATTGTTGGCGTCTTCTCCATCATGGGGTATGTCGTTGGCATAAGAAAAGAGATGTTCGACAAAGCACCCGATGTTTTTGCTTTCTCGCTTCTTGGTCTCGTCCTTCTAGGAAGTTTCGCTTTCTTGATTGGAATAACTAGCTTTACAGCACAACTAATAGCTAAGAGGTCTCATAAGAGACAAAATATCTTTATTTTTCTCATTAAACTGTTCTTCATCCTCGCTATCCTGCCCTTGTATTTGTTTATTTATATCCTCAAACCACTTGAGTTTGTCAAAAGACTAAAACATGACGGCATCAAGAGCTTATTTAAATCATTTCGTCTCAAACCAATATTAGTCAGGGTCACTACGCTTATAGCGGTTGGAGTTATTATCTTGCCTATTTGGATTGGTGGATATGTAACGGTTGGAGCTTTAGCTGCTAGTCAGCTGGGGTATATCACTGAAGACATAAATATTGTGGGGACAGGCTCAATGTATCCGACTTGGGAGAAAGGCACAAAAGGCAAAAGCAACAAGGAATTGGCAAAAGAGATTATATCAACGGCGGGCTTTTTACCTTACCCAAACGGAATTGTGATAAATGGAAGAAGATTTTTAGGACACACACTAGGTAGAGGCGACATTCTTACCTGGGAAAATGATACTACAAGAGAGCTAACGAGCAGAGATGGTGGTAATCCTGCAGGTTTATTAAAAAGAATTATTGGCTTACCAGGAGACACAATAGAACTTAGGGATGGTATTGTCTATCTCAATGGAGAACCACAAAAAGAACCTTATATTGCCAAACCACGCTCGACATTCGGCGAGAAGTTTCTTAAAGAGTGCCAGGTGATTACGGTTCCACAAGATGCGGTCTTTGCTATGGGAGACAATAGAAAAGGCAGTTCCGATTCAAGAGAGATCGGTTTTGCTTCCATTAAAGATATCCGTCTTGTTTTACCCCTGGAAAAACAGAAGGGCAAACTTGATAAAAATTGGCATGATGCAACGAATGACTTGTCAGATACAGTAAAGCCAATAATTGACAGAAATAGGTTTGTTGAATTGCTTAATGAAAAACGCAAGGAAAATGGAGCAACACCAGTAAAATACGAACCGAAACTTGATGTATCAGCCAAAATACGAGGCGAATATCTTTTAAAGAACAATACTATTCAACAAGAGGCTTCTTTTGATGTAGTTTCAAGCGCAATGTCAAAGGCTGGTTATTGGAATAGTTATGTTTGGGAATGGTCGCTAGAAGGTTACTACACCGCTGATGAGTTGATTGAGGACTATCTCGAAAGAGATTCTACAGATGCTAAAAATACATGGTCTGATAAAAAGTTTGATGATATTGGTATTGGAGAAGTCCAAGGAAGTTTGAATGGATGCCCCACACAGCTTATTGTTGTTCATGCAGCTGGCTACATCCCCCCTAACTACAAGAAAGAGGATACAGAGTCTTGGAAAACCAGCCTATCAAAGCTAAGAGAAATTCAACCAAGTTGGGCGGATCTTAAAAATAACGCTAACTTTTACCAGAAGAACAAAGGCGATGTCGATAGAATCAACGAGATAATTTCAATAAGAATTGCTAACATTTCAGCTATTGCGTCTAAAATGGAGTCTAACCAATGGTTAAGTGCCGCTGAACAGAGGATGATTGATCAAGATAAGCCGTTATATGATGAGCAAGAGATGCTTGCAAATAGGCTGAATAGCCAACACTAACTATGGATAAAAACAATAAATTACCAAAACTATTGACAATTCGACAGGCAGCCGAAATTATCAATGTCCATGTCGAAACATTAAGGAGATGGGACAAAAGTGGTAAGTTAAAGGCTATCATAGTAAATGAGCGTGGAGACAGGCGTTACGATCCTAAAGACCTTGAGGTTATTTTGAAGAACAAGAAAAAATAAATATGACTAAAAATGACAATAAATTAGAATTAAACTGGGCAAATAAGAGTAAGAGCCTTTATTACGATGTCGATACGGGTAATTATGAATGGGTGGATAAGAAAGACCCCAGAGTAACAGAGCCGAGAATTTCACTCCAGAAAGAGACTTTTGGGGACAAAGATACAGAGAATATGCTTATCAAGGGTGATAATCTGCTTGCCCTTCAATCGCTTCTTCAAGATTTTAGAAACAAAATAAAACTGATTTATATTGATCCTCCCTATAACACTGGTAATGCTTTCTCGCATTACGATGACGGCATGGAGCATTCTCTTTGGCTAGGATTGATGAAAACGAGACTAGAAGCGCTCTACAAACTACTAAGCAAAGATGGGAGTATTTGGATTTCAATTGACGATGATGAGTGTCATTACTTGAAAGTTTTATGTGATGAAGTCTTTGGTAGAAAAAACTTTATTTCAAATGTAATTTGGGAGAAAAAATACTCGCCACAAAACGATGCAAAATGGCTATCAGATAGTCACGATCATATTCTTGCTTACGCCAAAAATAAAGACATCTGGAGACCTAACCTATTGTCAAGAACAGAAGAAATGAACGCCCGATATAAAAATCCAGATAATGATCCAAGAGGTGTTTGGAAAAATGCAGATTTGACTGCAAAAGACCCCTTCCCCTACGGACAGTATGAAATCACAAGTCCTGCAGGCAAAAAGTTTCTACCAAGCAATAACAGACATTGGGTTTATGGAAAAGAAAAACTGAACGAGATGATTAAAGATAATCGAATCTGGTTTGGGAAAAAGGGTGAGAACAAACCATCCTTAAAGATTTTTCTTACTGAGGTCAAACAAGGATCTGTAGCAAAAACGATATGGTTTAGAACAGAGGTTGGAGACAATCAGGAGGCTAAAAGAGAAATAAGGGCTTTTAATATGGAAGACGAATTTACAACTCCAAAACCAGAAAGACTTATTAATAGGATTATCGATCTAGCCTCTAAAGAGGGTGATTGGGTTTTAGACTCTTTTGCAGGGTCAGGCACAACAGGTGCCGTGGCTCATAAGCGAAATCGTAAATGGATTATGGTGGAATTGGGTAACCATGCTAAAACCCACATAATACCAAGACTAAAGGTAGCGGTATCAGGCAAAGACCAAGAAGGAATAAGTAGATTATATGATTGGAGTGGTGGAGGTGGATTTAAGTATTTTGAGCTTGGAGATAGCTTATTTGTAGAAGATGACGATTTAAGGTTAACAGTGCTCAACCCAAAGGTTTATAACGGTGCGCTTATTCGAGCAGTCCTAAAGGTAGAAGGATTTAGACTTCTTCACCCAGACAATGGTCTCCACGGTATCTCAGGCAGAACTATCGCTCATGTCACCGAGCAGTATCTTAATCAGGAGTATGTAGAGGCAGTCCTTCGGGAAATTGGCGATGCAGCCGATTTTCTTATTATCTATGCTAAGACCATATCAAGTAAAATAAAATTACCTGATAATGTCGAAGTTAGAAAAATTCCCGATGTTTTATTAAGGAAATTCAAAGTATGAACACAATAGATAAAATCACAAAAGAACTAAGCTTAAGAAAGCCACAACAGCTTTCACTCGTTAAATTGGATGCCATCCTTTCAGGGGTTAAGTTGGGTAGAGATAAATTAGAGGACATTGAAGCGAGATTGGTTGGTAATGTAAAGTTTGACACTGACTTCCCCTCCTTTACTTTTGCCCTGGCTACAGGCGTTGGTAAGACCAGACTGATGGCGGGTATGATCGCATACCTCTATTACACCAAAGGGCTAAAGGACTTTTTCATCCTGACTCCAGGAGAAACGATTTATACCAAAACAATCGATAACTTTACTCCTTCGAGTAAAAAGTATGTCCTAGATGGATTAACTGATTTCCCCTTGTTTAACCTGATTACTGGAGAAAACTATAGTTACGCTAACTTCGGTAATCAACTTTTTGAGGCAGTCAACATTTATGTTTTCAACATCCAGAAGATCTTTAACGAGAGAACCGATGTTGAATTTAAGTTCCATCGTTATCAAGAGACATTAGGATCGAGCTTTGCAGAACTTCTGCAACAAAAGGATCTGGTTATCTTAATGGACGAAAGTCATCGATATCGAGGAGTTAAGTCGATTAGGGCTATTAACCATCTCAAACCAGAATTGGGACTGGAGTTCACAGCTACCCCAATAAGTGACAACATTGTCTATTCCTACACCCTAGGAGACGCCATAAACGATTCTAAGCGGGCTTTGGAGAGCTTGGTGGCTGGTAATGGCGCCAAGGGTGGTTACATCAAGATTCCCTATGTTATTGCCAGAAGTGACGACTACACCTACAAAGGTGACCTAGAACTGGTAAAACTTGAGGATGGGATCAGAAGACACCGAGAGAAAAAGGTGCTTATTGAGGAATACTGCAAAAACAATAAATTACCGTTTGTTTTACCAATTACCCTCTTAACAACAAAGAATATCCAGCACGCTAAGGATGTCAAAGCACTTATTGAAAGTGATAGTTTCTTTGATGGCTATTACAAAGATAAAACCCTATTGGTAACCAGTGAAAGCGAGGTTGATTCTATCCATCAACTCCTCCGCCTAGAGGAACCATATCCCGTTAATAAAAATGAAATCGTTATCCATGTCGATAAATTAAAAGAGGGTTGGGATGTTAAAAATGTTTATACGATCATTCCCTTCAGGGCTTCAATCAGTAAGACTCTGATTGAGCAAACTATCGGGAGAGGTTTGCGTTTGCCATTTGGCGAACTGACAGGGGTTGAGGAGCTGGACTCTCTCGACATTATCTCGCACGATAACTTTGCTAGAGTGGTGGCAGTAGCCCATGAAGTGGCAGAAGGGCTTGGAGTTAAAAAAGCTGAGAAGAAAGAAGAACTTAAAACTGTTGAAATTAAACCAACAGATAATAAGAAACTTTGGGTTAAAGTTCCTTTAGTTGAAGCAAAAGTTTATTCGAGTAATAAATTGGAATTCTTCCCAATTAAGTTGCGTTTAGAGGAGTTAAAGAAGATAAAGCCAAGATTAATCAAAGCCGATATTGTTTCTAGACAAACTGAGGATGCAGGAGAGGTTGTAGTAAAAGAAGAGATTGATCCAGTCAACCGAATCGTAAGGTTGATTATTATGGAAATGTCCGAGTTTGACATCTCTTTCAAGGCAGTTTTACAAAAGATTGTAAAGCACTATCTTGACCAGCTTCAGGTTACTGATAAAGAATTGTCGAAGTTGGTAAAGCTTCACGAACAGACAATCCTGAATGATATCTTACCTCAATTGCAGGAGCGACTCCAAGAACAGACAACGATTAAGTTTGGCGTGCTTGACGAGGAGCTTTCATTTGAACCTTATCTGAAAGTAGTAAAAGCTTCCGCTGTTCCATTGGATAAAGACGAGGTGAGCGAAGCAGAAGCCAGAGGAAACATTATTGATGGCTATGACAAGAGTGTCTACAATTCTTATGTTTTTGATTCAACCCAGGAGAAGCTACTTGCCGACTCTTTAGAAAAAGACAAAACAGTAATTAGTTGGGTAAGACTTCGAACTGGTCAGTTGCCAATTAGATATATTTACGGCAACTATAACCCTGACTTCATCGTTGAAAGAGATGATGCCAATTATCTAGTGGAGGTAAAAGACAAGAGCAAGTTAGACAAAAAAGACCCAGAGGTAATTGAGAAAGCCAAGCAAGCTGAAGAATGGTGCAAGATTGCTTCTGGAGCAACTAAAAAGAAGTGGATCTATAAAATCCTACCCCATACCGCAATAAGCAGAATTAACAGTTTCGACGCTATCATCAGTAGTGCTTATAAAATTGATGAATAAGGAGCAGTTCGAGACTAACTTCTGCCATACTGCCCTTAAGTGAGGGCAGTATTTATAAATAACAATAACTATGAAAATTACGAATGACCCAAAAGGTTCAATATGGCGCAAGTGGGACTTGCATGTCCACAGCCCTGCATCGTTTAGTTACAAGGGCACATATGACCAATTTGTTGATCAAATTGAAAAATCTGATTGTGATGTTGTGGGTATCAATGATTACTGTTCTGTAGAGGGCTATAAGCAGTTTACAACCAAAGCACCCAACTCAAACAAAGTTGTTCTGCCAGTGGTTGAATTTAGGATGACCAACGCCCTACTCAACAAAAACTCTAAAAATGGTCAGCGAATAAATTTTCATATCGTTTTTAGCAATGAAATAGATATCTTAGATATAGAGAATTTCCTAAAATCACTTATCGTTAATGGAAGTCAAATCTCCAGTAAATATTCTGACAGCAAGTTTTTATACGAGAATGTAGCTGTTGATTTTGGTAGAACAAAGGAGTTACTTGAGGCAAACCCAACCTTCAGAGGGAAATACCTGATTTGGATGCCATATGACGAGTATGGCGGTATTGACAATATCGATCCAGTAAATGATCAATGGTTCAAGCAAGGACTTATAAACGATTCGCACTTTATCGGGTCATCGAATCAAAAACAAATAGATTTCTTCCTTTGGAAAGATGACAAGGTTAAAGAGGAAAAATTTGAAGAGTGGTTCAAAGACAAAAAGCCATGCCTTAAAGGTAGCGACTCTCATGAACACACATATCCAATTGGGGCAATCCGAGATGAAAAGTCACAACCATGCGAAAGATGCTGCTGGATAAAAGCTGACCCAACTTTTGAGGGATTAAGACAAGTTGTAAATGAACCAGAAGATAGAATCTTCATTGGTAAAATGCCACCCAAGTTACTCGACATCGAAAGTAATAAGTCTCATTACATTAACGCTATATCTTTGAAACCAGTAGACAGCACTCAAAAGAATCCTTGGTTTGATAACGAAATTCCTATCAATCCTGGTTTAGTGGCAATTATTGGCAAGAAAGGGAGCGGTAAAAGCGCACAAGCAGATTCTATGGCATTGGCAGGAAAAAGCCATGCTGACTCAAATACTTACTCTTTTTTGAGAGATGATAAATTCAGGAAAAAAGGTCTGGCAAAACAATATGAAGCAATACTCACTTGGGAGGATGGGATCTCCGTAAAGTCAAATCTTGATGATCAAGTGAATCTCACAGAACCCGAGCAGGTGAAGTATCTCCCTCAAAAGTTCGTTGAGGCGATCTGCGATGGCAGTGGTGTTAATCAGCTTTTTCAGCAGGAAATTGACAAAGTAATCTTCTCATATGTTCCCGAGGAAAATCGAAATAGCACTAGTAATTTAAAAGACCTAATTAGGCTAAAAACAGGTCTAATTGATAGAAATGTTGAAACCTTGAAACAGAAAGTGTCGGAACAAAACGGTTCCATATGTAAACTAGAAAATAAAAAACTCCCTATCTATCTTGGATCGCTCAAGCGTAAGTTAGAGGAAAAACAACGGGAGCTAAAGAATTTAGTCAAACCAAAGAAAGTTACAGAACCTAAAAGCAAGCCCTCAAAAGATGTAGAAGATAAAATCTCAGCTCTTAATAAATCCTTTGAAGAGGTTGAAAAGCTCATCGGGGAAAAGCAGTTGGTATTAAAGGGTGTTAACCAAAACATTACAAAGGTCCAAAATCTCGAAATTGCCCTAGGCAGTCTACAAAAGCAATTTGATGATTTTCTTTCTGGTTATAAAGAAGACCTAACCTTCTTGGGTATTGATCCACAAAAGCTTATTACCATCAAAATAGACGAGGCTCTTATCACACAGAAGAAGACTTCCCTAAACCTGGAAAAAGACAGCCTAACTATTTTATTATCAGAAGAGGGAGACGCAAAAACAAGCCTAGTCGTAAAGAAAAAAGGCATACAGGCAGATCTAAAAACAATCGTTGATAGCCTTGACAAAGAAAACAACGCCTTTCGAGAATATCAAAAAGCGTTGAAGACATATCAAACAAAACGAGGATTGATTGAAGGTGTAGATGATGACACTAGTCTAACGACAATAAAGTCCCTAACTGGTGAAATAGAGTATGTTCAGAAGAAATTAGATAAAGATATTGAAACGTCAGAGAAACTGAGAGATCAAACCGTTGAGCAAATTTATGATGAACTTCTAAAAAAGATTTCCTTCTATGAAGAAATCTACGCCCCTCTTGCCAAGGTCATAAGCGATAAAGAGGAAAAACAGAGGAAAACAGGTAGTGTGCTTAATTTTGATGTCGGGATAGTTTTTGACAAACTTAATTTTCCCATAGACTTTTTATCCTTTATTGATCAAAGCAGAGACGGCAGTTTTCAAGGAAAAGCCGAGGCGTTAATCAGAGTAAAAGAAACTATCGCAAATAGCGACCTGAAAACAAAAGATGGCGTTGTAAACTTTATCAAAGAGCTCATTGAATGTCTCAGAGTCGATAAATCAGTAAAGGGAAATCCTATCAAGCTGCTGGATGATCAGCTAATAAAAAGTGATGGTAAAAAATTAGAACTTTATAACTACCTCTACGGATTAAAATACCTTGAAGTTAAATACAACATTACTTTCAATGGTAAAGATCTAAATGAGAATGAATTTTCTCCTGGGGAGATAGGAGCATTACTGTTAATTTTTTACTTATTGATAGACAAGGATAAGGTTCCTCTCATAATTGACCAACCAGAGGAAAATCTTGATAACGAATCTGTCTATACCCTCCTAGTCCCTTACATAAAACAAGCCAAAAAAGAACGACAGATCATCATAGTAACCCATAACCCTAATCTTGCCGTTGTCTGCGACGCCGAACAAATAATTAGCTCTGAGATGGACAAGCACACTTATGAAATCAGATACACCTCTGGTAGCATAGAAAACCCTGCTACGAACAAAAAAATACTAGATGTTCTTGAGGGAACGCTTCCCGCTTTTCAAAAAAGAGATCAAAAGTATCTAAAAAGGACAATTGCTCCAGAAAAAGAAATCCAAATGCAAACAACCCCTTGATAGAAAGAAAGGAAACGCTCGTGTCCCCGTGTGTTGACTTGTGTGAGGCTTTCATGCCTGGGATGGCATAGTTCCACCTCTATTTAGCTTCAGAAGCCTCGTCGGGGATGTGTTGAGGAAGTTTTAAGTTAGTAGCTACAATCCTTGATATTAGCCCAGTCGATAGGGATACCAGAGTTAGTTCTATTGACCACACAGTCGACGGTAAGCAGAAACCAAATAAGAACGATAACTAGAAGAATGGCGACTATAATCCACTGTTTTTTCATACTGTTTTTATTATAGCTTCTCTATCTCCCAGCCGTCATTGTCGTAGACCGCCACCTGCCCGCTCTGCATGATGGTCATGTTCACTGTTGGGTATGTGGTGTAGATGCTTTTTAAGCACCATACTCCTTGATCGTTTTTGTATGCGCCTTCACGCTTCTGGTCGACATCTCCACACTCCACACTGTCCTTTGTGTGTGGTTTGCTTTTATCGATCCACTTTACAAAGAAGTTACCGATCTTGCTGCCTTCGAACTGGTAGGTCATTTTGGTGATGTCTACTCCAAAGATATCCTTGTTTTTAATCATGAAAGCTTCCGCTACTGGCTTGATAGCCTCTGACGTGGTGTAGGTGGGCGTGTCATCATACTCTGGCATGTTTTCAAACCAGCGTGTGCCATCCACTTTCGTTCCCCATCGACGCTCTGCCTCGCCTGTCTCGACGATGTAGTTGGTCTTTGGATCAACTGTAAAGCTAAATCGTGCAGCCTCATAAGTTTCGCTGGCAGGGCTATTGTAGTCCGTTCCGCTATCATCTGGTTTACCGTTAAACCTACTGCAAACGAATTCGACTGGGATGTCGGTCATGCCCAGGAATTGCCTAATGTTGGCTACAGCTTTCTCTCTCTGGGCTGCTGGTCGTGCGGTCAGGATGCAAAATTCCTGTCTAGCTTCTGCATACTCCTGAGAGTCCTTATTGGGGTTCTCGCTCATTTTAGCCAGAAGCTCAGTGACTTGCTTGTCTTTGGCACTGGTTTGCGGGGTTTGAACGACTTTGGATTGACCCAAAAAGCGAGGAGCTAATACAACGGCAAAAATAGTAACTACGGCAAGGAAAAGAATAGCAGGCAGAATACGAGATTTGTTTTTATGTGTCATTGTCATTTTTATCCTCCTTATGCGCTAACTGTAAAAGATTCTGAGATATTAGCTTCCTTTCCATCTCAATGTCAAGTTTTAGTTGGCTACCAGGCTAATTTTAGCACAATCTTGCCATATATGGAATGGTAAATGTTTCCAAATATGGAAATACTGTGAGCATGAGAGGATATGCACAAAATAATCCATTCCTGCGTGAAAGAGAGGTATTGGGTAAAACTATCAAACGAATTCGTGAGCAGAAAAAGATGACGCAAGAAGATCTTGCTGATAAAGCTGCAAGTAATGTCTCGTATCTGGCGAAGATCGAGAATGGGTATGTGAATACCTCAGTAAGGTATTTGATCAAAATTGCCAGAGGTTTGAGTATAAAGGTCAAAGACCTGTTTGAGTTCTAGAACAAACTTCCCTAGGTTATCTGACCCACTTTTAGTAAAATAAGAGTGGGTATTTTTATACCCAAATATAAATATGACTATGATAATGGCATTACCAGAGCCACTACGCTTAGTGGTGGATATTATTCAAAAAAAGGTCGAAATATCTCCAGAGTCGGACGAGGCGATTGCTATCACTCTTTGGAATTTTAGAGATAAAAATGGCGACTTAATTCCCAAAGACGACTTAAAAAAGATGTTAAGGACACTTGAGGAAAAGCATCTAGTGCAAGTAATTGATATATCTTGTTTAAACAAGCTGGGAAGGTTCGCGGGCGAGACAGTTAAAATAATGGTTGACCGAGAAAAATTGGCGGTTGGAGGCAAGGATACTCAACCTGAAAAGACAGAGGGAGTATATGTGTGGAGAGAACTAAAAATCGATCTACTAAAAGGGGTCATGCAGTATAAAGGCAATAAACCAGTAGAGATCTCGCCCACCCAGGATGAAATAAGGTATTTAATTCTCCTTGTGGAAAGTGATCAAATTGTCAGATATGGGGAAATAGCTGATAAACTCGATTTGAATTGTCGAGCATCGTCTGATTCCAAAGAGATCGCTGTAGCCGTTCAGTATATAAGAAGAAACATCGTTCCTATTTTAGAAGATGCGGGTATGACCAAAGATGAAATTGAAGATATGATTATCTCCAAGAGAAATGTGGGCTACAAGCTACTTCGTCCATAAATTCCCTTCATCGCAAAAGGATCGTAAAAAAGTCGTAAAAGAATCCGTGGCGGTAGTTTGCTGTTTGTTTAACAATCTTGATAGTCACCAACCGAATGACTATCACTATGAAACAGCAAGAATTAAACACCGATTACTATCTCACAAGCGATCTCGCCATTGCCACCGCTTTATCCTTATGGCAACCAATCGAGGAAATCAATAAGTCCAATCCTCGTAAAGCGGTTTTTGTCTTCAAAAAAAATAAACAACTCAACGAGCTAGTTGAGGCGTATTTTCGTAACGAACTCACCGTATCCCCACAAACTTATTTTAATCAGTTGCGGACAATAAAGTCCCGTCTCTACTCGGAGGATCAAACATGATCAGTCATAAGTTGGTCCTAGAGCTAAAGCAGATATTGGAAGAAGACTACGGAGCAAAGTTAAGCCTGGAGGAAGTTTACGAAATCGGCTCCAGCTGGATAAGTTTTGTCGAGTTGCTAGTCAAAATTGAGCAAAAACAAATATGCAAAAAACAATCATAAACACTCGAACATTCAGGGTCAGAGACTTACGAATAAAGGAAAAATTCTGCATGGATGATGCCTATGTGAATGGCTGGGCAAAATATCTAAAACCATCTGCGCTGGCGGTGTATGTGTCTTTATGTCGTCACGCCGATAAAGAGCAATCAGCTTTCCCGAGCCAGGTGACTATCGCCAGAGAACATGGAATTGGGGTAAGGACGGTAAAAAGCAAAATTAAATTACTTGAACAGTGGAATATTATCAGACGGGAAAAAGTTCGCAATAAAGGGGGTCAATGGCTCAATAACACTTACTTTCTTCTAGATAAATCCCACTGGAAACAACCAAGTGCAAATTTTGCACCTGGAGTATCCATGGGCAAAAAAGAGCAGAGCCAGGGGCAACCATTGCCCCTTAAGGAGTCACATCTAAAGGTTACACATAATAAAAGAGAAATACATAAAGAGAAGGGTTTAGTTTCTCTTAAAGGTAAATATTCCACCTTGGAGAGCCTTGGTGAAGCGGAGTTTACAGATATAGCCCAACGATATGGTGTGCCTCTTCCCTTCGTAACCAGTAAATATGATGACCTGATGAACTATTGCCAATCGACTGGTAAAGACTATTCCGATTACTTTGCAGCTTTACGCAATTTCGTCAAACGAGACGCATTACAAATTAGAAAGGAGGCGAATGAACATGTCAGTAAACGAGGCATCGATGCCAGAAATATTAAATGATGATGACTACGAGGAACTCTGGGTAGTCATTCTTACCAGCAAAGGCAGATACTACCTGTCTAAAAACCAAGCTCGGTTAGTGCAGGAGGCACTGGCAAAGGGTGAACGAGGAGCGATTGTCTTTGAGACTTTTGCTATCTCTATTCCCTATATTACCGAGTTTTATCGGGAACGAAGATTTCTCAAAGACGCAAAGGCACTGCCCATGCGGGCAACTGAACCTGAATATAAACCAATGTCGCCAGAAAAATGGAAGAAATTTAGGGAAGAAGTTTATAAAAATATTGGCAAACCCACGCCAAAAAACAAATAACCCATGAAACAACAAACAATATTAACCAAGCAGAAAAGAAAACAGATGATATCGACATTGTTAAGGCGATCCGTAAGATCCATTTGTGGTGAGAAAGAGTCAGTAACTTTCGAAAAATACCTTGACCAAGTTGAGAACGAGTCGTTACCCGCGACAATTCGACAACGCGCTACCAGAAGCATTGATCGATTTATTAATAAAAGGTTAGAACAAGATGGAACAACAACAAATAAATAAGCCACCAGTATTAATCACTTCCAAGATGCCTAAAGAAAAGGAGCGACAGTATGTGGCGTTTCTACTTTATTGCGAAACCAACAGTCTCACTCGACTTATGCAAACTTGGCAAGGAATATTGCGGGGATCTGTAGGAGAGGTGTCGGGGATTTTCAAGGATAAACTTGGCAGATTACCTTCAGAAAGAACATTGGAACGCTGGTCATCGCAGTATCGTTGGGTAGAACGAGCTGACTTGAAACTTAGCGAGGATGTGGAAATTCTTAAAAAGAAGACGAGCCAAATACGACAGAAACGACTCCATATTATTTCCGAAGTGTTTTGGGACAAACTACAAACCTTAAGAAAACAAATGCGCTCAGGTGAACCCGCCTCAGTCCCAGAGTTAAAGGCATTATGGGAAATGATGCGAATAGAAGGCGGTGAAAGCATAAGCAAACAAGAAATCGTCCAGAAAATTAACGAGGACGAACAGAAGCCACCTACGCCAGAAGAAAGTGAACTGGGTAGAGCAATTGATCAGACAATTAAAGATTTTTATGAAAAGCGAATTTGGAACAAAGATGAACACTCAACTTGATATTCCCTGGTTATTTCTTTATGTTGTGTTGCTGAAACAATTATTATGAAAAGCATCCTATACTGCCGAGTCAGCTCCAAAGAACAAGAGGAAACAGGCTACTCCCTACCAGCCCAGGAGAAGCTTCTAAGCGCCTATTCCGAAAGAACTGGTTATAGTGTTGATAAAGTCTTCGCCATCTCTGAATCAGCCAGTGGTAAGAAACAGCGAGAAGTGTTCACCCAGATGATGCAGTATGTCCAGAAGCAAGGGCTAAAAATCATTATCTGCGAGAAAGTAGACCGCCTGACCAGAAGCTTCAAGGATGCTGTCATGATTGATGAATGGCTAGAGGATGATGAGGAACGCCAAGTCCACCTGGTCAAAGACTCGTTGATTTTACATAAAAACTCTCGTTCTCAAGAGAAACTGAACTGGGGCATCCGTATCCTTTTTGCAAAAAACTACATTGATAACCTCTCCGAGGAAGTGAAGAAAGGACAGAAAGAGAAAATAGCGCAAGGGTGGCTACCCACTAAACCGCCTGTGGGATATAAGACCGTAGGCGAGAAGGGACACAAAATCATCCTTATCGAGGAAGAAAAAGCAGTCATGGTCAAGAAAATGTTCGAGCTTTACGCTTCGGGTAATTACTCAATCAAAAAATTAACATTGACCATGTTTGAGGAAGGTTTGCGCTCCTACCACGGCGTAAAACTGGTTAAGAGCCGAGTTCACAGACTCTTACGAGAGCCCTTCTACACTGGTAAAATGAGGTGGAACGGTCAGATCTACGATGGTAAACACAAACCGATTATCACCCAAGAGTTATATGATAAGGTGCAAAATATGCTGACAGGCAAAACCACACCCAAACTCACCAGACACGACTACCTGTTCAACCGTTTATGCCGCTGTGCCACCTGTGGCGGGCTAACTACCTGGGAATCCCAACGAGGTGGGTTGGTTTACGGACACTGCAACCACTATCACGAATGCACTCAGGAGACTTGGGTCAGAGAAGAAAAGGTTGAAGAACAGATCATTGATGGCTTTGATAAGCTGGTCATTAGAAACCAGAGAGTAGCCGAGTGGATCAAAAAAGCGCTTAAAGAAAGCCATGCCGATGAAACTGTCTACCACTCCACTACGATTGAGGAGCTAAACCAGCGCTACGAGCAAATTAAGAAGCGCTTGGACAAACTTTACGACGATAAGTTGGACGAGAAAATAACCCTGGATTTTTACAATCAGAAGTTTAAGCAATATACAGGAGAGAAAGACGCTGTCCTAGAAACCACCAGGAAGCACTCCCAAGCTAGTAACGGCTACTTCAACTTCGGCATTAACTTCTACGAACTATCCCAGAGAGCCAAGCAGATCTACCTAACTGCAAAAGAGAAAGGCTTAGCCGAAGAACAGCGCTGCCTTATACGACTAGTGTTCACCAACTTGAAATTAGACGAGGGAAAACTCCTCTATGACTACACCAAAGCATTCAAAATTCTGGCTCAGGCAGTAAAAGAAACCAATTGTTCGAAAGTCGATAAAATTGACCAATTTGAGTGTAAGAGTTTCGAACATCAAGAAAAGAGCGATGTTACGGGACAAAAGGGCTCTTTGTTGCCCTCCCGCCCAATCTGGCTCCCCCGGTAGGACTCGAACCTACAACCTTGAAGTTAACAGCTTCCTGCTCTGCCATTGAGCTACAGGGGATCTGATTTCCATATTATACCGAAGTTTGGGGGATTTTCGACTTGGGGTTTGAAAAATTATTTGGGGTGGTGGAGAGGGGGCGGGGGCAGTGGTTTTTGATGAGCTTGCTTTTTGGGGGGCTTTTTCATTACAATCTGGAACTATGGTTACTACTACTATTGCCAAACCCCCTTCTACCCGCGAGCTAGTTAAACAGATTACTTATCGGCCCAAAGAGAGGGTGCAGATTTTTAGTGATTTGCCGGTGGAGAGGCAGGCAAACATTGTTTTGAAACTTTCCAGTCATATTCAGGCTCAGTTATTGCCCAAGTTGGAAAAAGAGTTATTGCTAGCACTGTTGAATTATTTGGACCCGGATGATGCGACGGATTTATTGCAGATTGTGCCAGCTAAACTGCAAAAGACTTTGTTGACGGAGTTGAGTGAAAAATTACAGCAAGATATTTCTTTGTTACTGCAATTTGATCCAAAAACGGCGGCTGGTTTGATGAGCTTGAATTATATTCGGGTGGAAGCCAAGCAAAACATGAAAGAGGTGGTGGAGGAAATTAAGGGTCATGAACAGCGTACTGGTAAGTTTCCGATTGTCTTGATTATGGAAGAGGAAAAATTGATCGGTTATGTGCCAAATCACAAACTAGCTTTTGCTGAACTTGGCAAACCGGTCAAGGAATATTTGCGAAAAATTCCGGCTCTGGCTCATACTACTGAGTATAAAAAGGTGCTCAGGCACTTTCTAGATCATCCTCATGGAAAAACCGCGGTGTTGGGAGAGAATGGGGCGGTTTTGGGAATTCTTTATTCAGATGATGTCTTGCGAGCTATCCGCGATCAGGAGGCTTCCACTCTTTATGATTTTGCTGGGGTGCATAGTGAGGAGACTGTGTTTGATTCTGCCAAAAGTAAAGTTCGTTTTCGTTATAAATGGTTGATTATCAATTTGGGGACGGCTTTTTTGGCTTCGGCTACGGTGAGTTTGTTTAGTGAAACTATTTCCAAATATGTGCTGTTGGCTATTTACATGCCCATCGTGGCAGGTATGGGTGGCAATGCTTCTACTCAAACTTTGGCGGTGATGGTGCGAGGGATTGCCTTGCAACAAATTGATATAAAAAATAGTTGGCTGGCCATCAAAGAAGAATTGGGAGCAGCGCTGATCAATGGTTTGATCAATGGAGCGCTGGTGGCGGGGATTGTCTTGATCTTCAATAGAGAGCCTATGTTGGCACTGATACTGGCGATGGCGATGGTTATTAATTTATTGGTAGCGGGATTTTTTGGCACTTTGATTCCCTTGATCATGGTGAGATTGGGCAAAGATCCGGCAGCGTCAGCGACTGTTTTTATTTCCGCTGCTACTGATGTCTTGGGCTTTTTGGCCTTCTTGGGATTGGCCACTATTTTACTCAAGTAAAAAACAATTGAGGAATTTGTTGGAAAGCGGAAGATTACTCCAAAAAGTCTTGTAGTTTCTTGCGACGACTGGGATGTTTGAGTTTGCGCAGAGCCTTGGCTTCGATCTGACGAATCCGCTCACGAGTGACACCAAATTTCTTACCGACTTCTTCCAGCGTCATGGTTTTATTGCCTTGCAAACCAAAACGCATCCGTAAAACTCTGGCCTCACGATCGGAAAGAGCGCCCAAGACTTCTTCAATGTTTTCGCGGAGCATTTGTTTGCTGGTGGCTTCATAAGGGGAAACTTGTTTTTCATCAGAGATAAAGTCACCCAAAATGCTGTCGTCTTCCCCATCACCCACTGGTGTTTCCAGCGAGGTGGTGTTCTGGGAGATTTTCAAGATTTCACGGACTTTGTCTGGTTCCATACCCTCCATTTTTTCGCCGATTTCTTCCGGAGTCGGTTCGCGACCCAGGTCTTGCATCAAACGACGAGAAGTACGCATCAGTTTATTGATCGTTTCCACCATGTGCACTGGAATGCGAATGGTGCGAGCTTGGTCAGCAATAGAACGAGTGATGGCTTGACGAATCCACCAGGTAGCGTAAGTGCTAAACTTAAAGCCTTTGGTCCAGTCAAATTTTTCGACCGCGCGAATGAGGCCCTTGTTACCTTCTTGGATGAGGTCAAGAAAGGTCATGCCCCGGCCAATATATTTTTTGGCAATCGAAACGACTAGACGCAAGTTAGCATCAATCAGGTCTTTTTTGGCTTTGGGATCTCCGGCCTCAACAGCTTGTGCCAAACGAATTTCTTGCTCACGATTGAGCAGAGGAATTCGGCCGATTTCTTTAAGATACATGCGCACTGGATCGGCTACACCGGTGTTTTTCAGACCAGTGAGTAAATCTAGTTCTTGCTGTAACTCATCATTACTCTCATCATCATCAACTTTGGTGTCAGAGACTGTTTCAAAAACATCAATCTTGGCTACGACGATTTGGTTGTAAAAATCATCTAGTTGCTCCAAGTAAAGTTCTGGTTCCACGAAGACATCCAAGATTTCTTCTTGGGTGACAAAGCCTTGTTTTTTGGCTTTTTTGAAAAGACTGTCTACTTCTGCAGCCGTAGTTTTGGGCAGTTTTTTTTCTTCTTGTTGAGGACGAATCTCATAATTTTCAAAAGCTTTAGGTTGTAGTTTATTAGATTTTTGAGATTTTTGAGTTTTTTGGGCTACTGGTTTAACCTGCTTGACTGTTCGAGACTTTTTACTGACGGTCTTTTTGGGCGAAACTGTTTTTTTGGGTTTTTTAGTTGATTTGGTGGTGTTTTTTTTGGCCATATGAAGATGTATAATTATACAACGCTTTCCCAAGAATAAAAGCCTAAAAACTTGACAACCTTCATTTAAAGCCCTTAAACCAATAATGGCCAAGTGGCGGTGGGAGTTAAAAACTCTGGTTTGCTATCACCCACGATTACCATAAACTCAAACATGACGGCCTTGCCTCCATCACTGGTTTTGACTGACCAACCATCACTAGCCAAATAGACTTCATTGCTACCAGCCAAAAGTTGAGCCTCCACGCACAAAACCATGCCTTTTTGTAAAAGAGTGCCGGTGCCCGGTTCGCCCCAAGCTGGCAACTGTGGCTCTTCATGCAAACTATGACCGATGCCGTGACCGACATATTGTTCAGTCACACTAAAGCCTTCCTGATGAGCGGTCGTCTCCATAATGTGACCCAAGTCTCCTGTATATTTACCAGTGATGGCTTGTTGTGCTGCGGTGAGAATGGCGTATCGGCCGGTAGTCAGTAGTTTCTTGTCGCGATCAGCCAGCTTGCCAATACCCACAGTGAAACAGTGATCAGTATGTAGCCCCTTGTACTCAAGGCCAAAATCTACTTTGACCAAATCTCCCTCCATGAGGGGAATGTCTTGGGGAATACCATGAACCACGGTATCATTCACAGAAATACAAGTCACGAAAGCGTAAGGATTTTTTTTATGACCGACTCCTTTAAAGTTGGGTTTAACGGAATATTGACGACAAAGTTTGTCCGCCAGAGTATCAATACTCAGCGGGGTGACTCCCACCTTGGTTGCTTCGTGTAGTTGCCAAAGAATCTCGGTAGAAATCTTGGCTGTTTCACGATATTGAGCTAGTTGTTTGGTAGAAGAAATAATCACAAAGGTATTGTACCTGATCAGGGAATCTTTGGTATTAAATTACGAATTTACCAGCTTGATAAATTATTTTTTGACTGCCATCGGTCATCACGGCCGTGACAGTGCGATCCGTAGTGGAAACCAAATCCGTGTGTTCAGCCGAGTCGTTATAACCCAGTTCCTGCCATTCTATATCTGATAATTTACTGGGATCTTCTAAATAGCAATCTCTATAAGCCCTGCCGATCGCCACATGCATATTGCCAAAAGGACCGCCGATGTTTTCGTCAAACAGTGTCTCTGCCATCACGTGACTGATGCGAGAAATACGCTTGTCAGTCAGTGATACTTCACCAAGTTTGTCGGCATTGGTACTTTTGAGCATTTCTTGCAAAAACTTGTTGCCGGTTTTGGCCTTGGCTTGCACTACGTGGCCTCGCTCAAACTTCATCTCGACGTCTCTGATGATTCGACTATAACGATAAAGAGGCTGATTAAAACGAATCCAGCCTTTGGTGCCTCGCCAATCTGGTGAAGTAAAGATCTCAAAACTGGGAATGTTACGACCTTCGCCACCTTTCCAGAGTCGCTTTTGACCAATGTTGATTTTCAAATCCATGTCCGCTCCTTTGAATAATAACCAATCGATGGGCAGACTATTGAGTTTGCGTTTAATTTGTTGTTGCAGTCTAGCCACCTTTTGCCACTCACCGACTGGGTTGGTTTTGTCCAAGAAACAAGCCTTGATGATTTCCTGCCAATAAGCTTCCAGGCTCAAACCAACTTCACGAGCTTTGGCCTCTACTCCCCAAAGAGCCACCGTCCAAGTAAATTTACCAGCGTGTTCTTTGGCGTCGTACCAATCACGCAGCGCTTTTTTGGAATCACGAGCTAGTAAAATCTTTTTGGGATCGGTATCAATTAATTCTTCTGGATGGGGGTCGGCAATCACCCCGATAGTATGATCAAATAACTCTACTTGCGACCTGAGCATTTTTTTGGGAAAAAACTCTAATTGTTTTTTATTGGCCAAATTATAAAAATCTCGATCAAAATTGGTTGGTAAAAAACGCATCACGGGATGAGCGCCGGCTCGCAAGACTGCGTTTTGCAGTTCCAAGCCCAAAGACTTGGCTACATCAGGCACTACTAAACGCACCACCTCATCTTTTTTGATCCCCCGTCCAGAATTGAGAGCAAAATTGACCAATACCGTTGCATAGCGCGCTAGGATTTTGGTGGAAGGTTGATAGATTTTTTGAGACATTGCTGAGTTTTTGAGCAAGTATTTTTGTTTGAACAACTGGTGGATTGTAACACAAAACATCTGGTAAAACGAAGTGAGACAGAATTAATAAAACTATACAAAGATGAGCTTTTGGCTATAATCAAATCATATGCAGATGCCTCCTATTTATCAATCAAATCCTAATTTAGAAATAGTTGACGGAGTTTTTCGCACCAAAATCGATGGTTTGCTTTATCTCCAACATAAAAAATTCCAGGATGAAAGAGGTTTTTTTGCTGACATCACCGGTCTGAAAAACTTGGAAAAGGCAATCGGTAAGCGTCCCGAATTAAAACAGATTAATTTGGCTTATTCTCACACCAATGTGGTGCGTGGTTTGCACGCAGAAGGTTGGCATAAATTGACCACCGTCATATTTGGTAAAGGCATCTCTGTTTTGGTTGATATTCGACCAGAGTCACCCACTTTTAAACAAGTAGAGTACTTTCTGTTTGAACCAAACCCGAGTGATGAAATCCAAGTCAGTCTATATGTCCCCATGGGAGTAGCAAATTCCATCGCCGTCATGGAGGGGCCATTGCTCTATCATTATGCCGTCGGTGCTTTTTATGACGAGCGAAATGCAACCGGCGATAAGGCTCTTTCCCTGTTTGATCCAGAACTAAATATCCAGTGGCCCATAGAGCGGGAAAAAATGATTATTTCCCCGCGTGATCGCGAGAGCGCTACTCTGCAAGAATTGCTTGCAATGCGGTAATTTTTTCTTTAGTTTGCGGGGTTTTGATAATTTCCAAAATATTTTTTAAATATGTTTGATAGCGCGACCAAGTAGCTTGATCAGCTTGTTGAGCCGTTAGGGCAAGAGTTTGTAAACGATTAAACTTTAATTGATCAATTAGTCCAGTTTGATAAGCATTTGCCAGTTTTGCCAAAAATACCGACCAAGAAAATTGATTGACGAAAACCGCGCCAGTGGTTTTGTCAAACTGCAGTTCAAAATCCAGCAATTCTTGATTACCGGTTTGATTTTGGGCAGGAGTAAAGTCTTGCACACCTGCCTGTTGATCATAAATCAAGACTTTGGTGTCTCCATCCTCTTGCCTGCCTTCAATTAAAAATCGATAAGTACCAGTCATCGGTTTATCGATGACTGTGAACTGCCACGGCGCGGTCTGCTCTTTTTCCGGGTCGCTAGCTAACCATTCCGACCAAGTTTGGGTGAGTGCTGTGCCCGATTCATGCTCAATGGTCACCGTTACTTCAGGTCGATGCACAACCACAATGGCACTCAGATCTGTTTGGCTGGGAGTAAATAGACGCAAAGAAAGGACTTGCTTGTGGTGACTAAGCTGTGTGAAATCATAAAAAGGATCGTGAATAAAAAAATCATTATTTGAAAGATTAAAACCGTGCGCCACTATAAAGTGACCCGGCACTTGCACAATGGCTGGTCGGCCACTGGTTAACTCTGATATTAAGCGAGTTGACCAATCCAAAGCTTGATAAGCAAACTCTAGTTTGGGCAGGGTTTTTGTGGGTGTTGAGTATTGAGTGCTGATTTGACTTATTAAACGGGTACCAGCCCACCAGTTGACCAGACCTTGGCCCAGATAACCGTCTGGCTGAGTGAGAAGCCAAGAATTGATGGCCGCTGGGGTGGTCGGGGAACCATCCGGCATTAAATCCAACCCGTAGAAGCGCATGATCATTGTCAGGCTGGTGAGCGCGCACCCCCAGCGGCCCACAGTAGGTTTGGCAGACCAAAGATCAGCAGTGTCATAAATCAATTCCGACCAAGCTGGATCGGTTTGTTTGAGTAACTCAACCGGCAAAATAATTTGCTTGGGATCCGTAACCCGAACGTTAGTAAACTTCGACTCCACTGGAATAATCGCGCCAGGGGCCAACTTGAAACCCACTTGCCCGTGACTTTGCTCATCACTAGTCCAGTCAGTAAAATCAATGATCGGCTGATCATCAATCAGGATAGTCACTTGTCTGCCCTGCTCTATAATTTCCAGTTTGTAGGATTGGCTAAGATTAATGGAAAAGTTTTTGGCCACCGACAAGCTCTCCTGACCGTCAGCAAATCTACTCACCCAAATCGCCCCGCCATTTAAATGTGCCTGATAATAATTCTGCTCATCAATAAAGTTCCAGATCAGATTGTGATCAGTGCCTTGCACCGGCACAAACTCAAACTGAAACTTAAAATCCTCCGTCACCGGATACAAATCTTCTCGCAAAACCAACCAAGAAACTCGCTTTTGCTCCTCAGCCACACCAATTATCTGTTCCTCTTCTACCAGCCAAGTTTGTTCCGTGTTACCCACCACTTGCCAATCTTCTGCCTGCCAAGCCTGCCCCTCACTAGTAACAGACAACCAACCAACTGCCAGAACTAGCGTAATGATCAATTTTTTCACACCCTCATTAAAGCCGAACAAGCTGACAACAAACTGACACAAAACAAAAATCTTGGCAAAAAATCAGCGACGAGAATTTTTGAGCAATAAAATTATCAACCAACTGGCCAATCCCACCATGCTCAATAAAGAAACTAGTTCTGGCAGATAAAAAATTACGATCGTTCCAGTTTTATCCAACTGCCAAATATTGGCCCAGTTGTTGTAACGATGATGAGGTAAAAAATCAGCTTTACCAACTCGAAAAGCCAACCATAAATCATCAAAGCTTTGATCCAAAGCCACCCAGCAAGCCTCTTCTGGACAATCGGCTTTGATTAAATGGATGCTGTCCAAATAAACTCTGTCTTGCAAAATCTCTGCTCGATTCTCAAATTGTAAAGGTGTTTCCAGCTTTTCCAACTTTAAACCAGCCAACTGTTCCAATGGAAAAGGAGCCAAGCTAATGCTTTCCAGTTCATTAATATCTTCTTTACCAAAAGAACGTGTCTCCCAATTTAGATAAAAAATATCACGCGGATCATCAGAGATTTTTCCCAAACCAATATAAGCAACATACTCATTTTCTTGAATTAAATAATCCTCGGGCACAATGGCTCTGTCTGTGTAACTGATAAAAAACTTGATCCCTCGTCCTTGATAATTCTTGCCTTTCAATTCCATCACGTATGGATAAGCTGAAGACAAATGTTCAAAAGCATAACCGCCACAATTCACTCCAAAATCATCTGCTTGGAAAAGCACAGTATTTTTCTGTGACTGAGTCAGAATACTGCCTTGCTTGCCAGTGGCACAATTTACTGTTGGATTTTTTAATAAATCAACCGTCAAAGAGGGAAAGCGAGAAATTATTTTAAGTTCATGAGCCTGATCCACTGATAAAGTTTGGGCACTAGTAAAGGCCGACCAATCCACGTTCAAGCGAGCAACTGGATTAACAGTCAATCCAGTCACATCAACTTCTCCTGACGGCAAATAAACCAACTCTCCTGGAAACTCAATTAGTTCGATCTTGACTGACTCACCTACTGGTACTTTGAGAATCGGGAAAGCACTTTGGTTTTGTTCCACAATTGCTCCACCTTCATTGAAGAAAAGCATGATGGCTGTTAAATCAGGCACTACTTCAAACTCAAAATCAGCTAATCTGGGCAAAGTAATGGTTTTGCCCTCTACTTGTATCTCAACTCGTGGAAAGCTTACCGTCACGGTCTGCTGTTGATAGCGAATTGCCACTGGCGTAAAGTAATATTTTTCCTGCCAACCGGGAACAGTCAGTGTGTATTTTCCATCAGTCAGCGGGCGAATCATCCTAAGACCATCATCGGTAAAATCAAGTCCATTTAACTGATGAACAACCAAGTCTGCCAAAGGATAAATCACTGTTGCTTCAGTCTCTCCGGTCGTCAAATAATCACCTTGTTCACGATAAAGATAATCCGTCCTCACTCGCTCGGTCGCAACCGAAGTTTTTGTCAATTGCTTTGGCGCAAAAATTTCCTGATCTGCAGTCTCACTTTGTCTTTGATAGATAGTCAGAAAATTTTCTCGCCAAACCTCAGTCAAGCCAGCTTCTCTAGCCAAACGATGATCAACTAGATAAGTGTGTTCGCGGTTGGGATCCAAGCGTGTTTCATCAATAATCAATAAATCTACTCTATATTTTGCCAAAATTTCGCCAAAATGAGTGGCGTTTTGCCTGTCCAATGCATGTTTGAGTTCATGATAAAAAGAATCTGAAGTCGCCACCCAACGATCGGCGTCTCGGTTTAAAAAAGCCTGAGGAAAACCAAAAAAGTAAAAACCCATTCCCTGATACCCATTACCCTCACCCAACCAAGGCCAAGTGTAATATTCCCAACTGGCATGAGAAAACTGTGGTAATTGAAGAATCCGTAAATGAGGATCTTGATCGCTCAAATAATTAAACATGGCTTGATATTCAGCGGGATACTCAATTTTTAATTTTTCACTAATAAAGTGACCTTGAAATGACGGCCAAGAAATATAAATCATCATTCCCGCCAATGCGCCAAGTAGACCAATTGCCACAAATTTACCAGGAAAATGCTTGCGACCATTGCGTTTGAAGTAGTTAACCAAACTTTCTGCTAACTGAATGAACAATAATACTGAAACAAAACTATAAATAATTGACAATTTAGTAAAAGGATTGCGAAAAGCTTCACGAAATGAACCCGATTGGTAAAGCTGATCAATCAGCTTGTTGCTGGGCAACAAATCAATCCAAATAAAACTTAAACAAAACAAATAAATAATCAAGATTGAAAAGCGTTGCCAACCTTTATTCTTGGCTTTGATGAGTAGCAGACCACCTATCATCGTGAATACTCCCAAAATTTGCAACATAATTTTCACTGACCACTGATTGAGATGTGGTAACCATTCATCAAAAATAAACTCAAATTGTTGAGTGGCAAAATCATAATCTCGCCAACTAAACAAATAATGAGTGCCACTGGTTAAATTACTCAAAGTTCCTGCTTCTCTCACACTCCAAACGGATTCTGGTGCAAATAATTGATTAGTGCGACTGCCCGCTACATAAGAAGCGTTATTCAAAGTGTAATAAAGATTGGGTAAAATCCAGTAAGCATGAGCCAGCAAAGTTAAAAGCCCGAGTAAAATACTAAAACGCAAGGCTTTGAGAGGATTTTCTTTGACTATCAAAAAGAATCCATAAACCAAAGAAAAAAGCACTGCTAAATAAAAAACCGTCGAGGTGTGACTGCTGGGAGCCAGTAAAAGCTGAAGCAACACAAACAACAAGATATTTTTGGAATTAATTTGTTTGGCCAACCTATGAATAATCACCAGCAAAAATGGCAAAAAAGCAAATTGAGTCATAAACATTTCAAAACTAATGTAAAACTGCTGGAGAGTGAGAACATGGAGAAGATAAAATAAACCACCAAGAGCTGCCAGCCAGGTTTTGAAACTGGTTTTATTTTGTTTAAGCCAAATGGTAGCCAGGTACCAATACATACCCACCCCACCGATCAAGTACATCAAGAAAATAAAAACATACCTAATTAAGTTGGCAGGTAACAAAGTATGAAGCAGTAATAAAATCGGCAAACGAGGTATTTCGGCCAATTGTGCTTGAGCAGCCGGCGCTCCCAACCCCTGATGCTCTACCCAAGCCCCAAAAAAGACCTGACGAGCATAGCGCGCAAGGTCAAACTCGGCATGAATATTATCCCAGCCGGAATAAATCGTAGTAGTATCAATGTTTTGACGGGCAATAATCAAGGCCACCGCGACCACAAGCAAAAGTGGCAAATGATCTTTAAACAAGCGAGTAAAACCAGAGATTATCATCATAAGTATTGTAGAACGAACTCAAAAGGATTTTTAGCCTGAAAATTTTTGATCAAATAATAAATAAAGTTAATTGCGTAATAAATAAAGTTAATTGCGTAATAAATAAAGTGAATTAAATAATAAATAAGGTTGAAAGGGCGGCGCTTGCGCGCCGCCCCTTCGAGGAGGAGCAATCATCGGCCGTGACCGACGATGTTTGTCCAAACTACGGACCAACCGTTCTCGACGGTGTAATTCAACACCGTCAAAGAACCGTCGTTGTAGTCGAAGACGAACTGCCAGAAAAGATCACAGTCCTCATCACCAATGCCTGAATTATCAAAATCCAGTGCATTGGTTGCTTGAGCAGTGAGGTAATCCTGCGAAAAGAACTGACCGGCTTCGACCGGCACCGGGTATCTGGTATAAACCATAGCACCCAGTGCTCCGTAGTTTGAAATCACGATCGGCACGTGCCGGTCGACGTGCGTTTCCGCAAACCAACCACGTACCAACACACCACTACACTGAAGCTCACCCTGAGGGGCAAACTCCAGGTGGTACCCGCCCCCATCCACAGTGGATGAGATTGAGTACCAAGTTGCATAACTACCTTCTGGCACTAGGAGACCAACTTGCGGTCCCTGAGCCATCTGGTGCCAGGCTGACCCGGTCCAGATTGCTGAGGGATTAGCCTCAGCCTCTGCCAGGTCATCTGCCCCCAACACGCCTTCGTCGTCTAGCATGTAGCAGACGACATCGGGCATGTTACATCCGCCTGTATCATTCACCTTGATGGTGGTGACTTCGGCGGGGATATTGGCACGGCCCCAATCGTACGAGACGATTGGGTATCCATTTTCAGCAACGGGAACCGATGGTTCCGTCGCTGCGACCTTCAACTCCGGCTCTTCAGTCGAAGCTTGGGTCGGTTCCGGGGTGGGCTCCGCCGTTGGCGGAACCACCAGCTCAACCGGTTCCGGAGTGGGTTCCGCCGTTGGCGGAGCTTCTGGCTCTTCAGTCGCCGCTTGCGCGGCGACCAATTCTTCCAGTAGCGCCACAATCGTGGCGCTCTGGTCTGGAGCTTCCTCAGTCTCAGTCGAGACTGGAGTAGGGGTGGTGGGTGTAGACGTGGATGACGCCCACACCACTATTGCTACCATGATGATGTTGGTCATTGTGGCAACAATGACCCAGGCCCATGCAGGGCCTAACTTTCTTCGGAGCTCTTTGTCTTCCATTTTCTTTCTCCTTGCCGCACGGTGGTGGCGGGGTGGTTTGCTCGATTCTGTTTGCCGGCGCCCGGCAACTCAGTCCAGCTTTTCCAGAAATTGATAAAATTCCCAGAAAAGCTGAACCGAGCGCGTGAAGCGCCGATTTTCTCCTCCTTGTTAAGGTGCTCTTCACTCACCAAATTTTGTCGTGTTGTCTGGAGCTAATCCGGATACACAACCATCGGTGAGTAAAGTACCCTCTCTGCTCTTTCGAGCAGAAAAAGGATCTCCAACCGGTTTGAGAAGTGAACAAAAACCAAGTCAGAGAACCTTTCTCTACTAGAAAGGTGGCGCGCCAGTCGGCTTGCGACTCACACTCATAAAAGAAGTGAATTAAAAACAAAATTTGAGATTTAAAAATATTTAGACTAAATAAGCTGTTCACTTCTTAAATGTATTCAAACTATATCATTTTTGAGTATTATTGTCAATGTTATAGGATATAAAATACCGTTTTTTAACTGAAAAAAAACGTTACACTTTTTGTCAAAATCAACCGTTATATTGATCTGGCAAGATACACTTGCCACTCAGTAATAAATAATTTAGGATCAAAATTATGGCACTTACTAAACTAGATCTCCAGCTCATCAGAAAAATTGTTAGAGAAGAAGTCAGAAAAGAAGTTAAAAAAGAAATCTCTACCGAGGTTTTACCTTTTAAAAATGAAATGTATGAATTTAAAAATGAAATGTATGAGTTTAGAAGTGAAATGTATGAGTTTAGAAGTGAAATGTATGAATTTAAAAACGATATTAAAAACGATATCCTGCAATTTAAAGACGATATTCTTCATGAAATTATCGGTTTGCGTGAAGACATGGCTATTCTCACTGGCTATCGCGGACAGTTGGAAAATCATGAAAATAGACTAGAAGTGGTAGAAAATCATCTGGGTATTCCTCAGTCCTAAAATCCAGGCTAGATTGCCTTCAAACTCCAAGATCACCTTTAGATGATCTTTAGATTACTTACGGCGCACCTCAAAGCTGTAAAGATGCTCCAGGAAAATTGCCGGCGGATCCTCTAGTAGAAATTGTTGAAATTCTTGATAAATCACCGTGCGTTCTTGCTGATCCAAAGTTTTTCTCCCCCGCTCTAGTAGAGCATCAATTCTGGTGTTTTTATAATGAGTAAAGTTGGTCGGTTGTTCTGAGTGCCATAAAAAGTATTGATCTGGATCCACGGATGATTCTTGACCAATGAGTAAGAGCTGGAAATTGCTGGTATCTGGAAAATTACTGACTTTAAGAGAAACCTTGATCTTGACCAAGGCACATTGCTCTTTATCCGTAATGGCTTTGGAGGTTTGACACTCTGCCTCTGCTCGTTCTCCTAGTTCTTCCCAGTCAGCCTTGATTGCTTCTGCCTTATCGGTAAAGATTTCGGTTGTAGTCAAAGTTAATTCCATGGGTTGGGCAGGAATATTGCTCAGCAACTGCTCAACTGCTCGATCTAAATCTTTGTCATAAGGTTTGGCACTTTCCAAATAAGCCCAAGAATGGGGGTCTATCGGACCCAAAGCTTGAGTTTCATTGGGTGGATTATCCAAAGCATAAGATAGCGCTTGGCGGACGTTTTCGCTCATCAATGGATCAGCCATGTTAAAGAAAACCGCTAGATAGCGCTGGGTATTGAGATGAGGAATGATCTCTACATTCGGCCAACTGACTAAATCTTCCGGGTTTGACAGATCAGGCAAAACATCTACTTCTCCTCGTTTAAAGGCATAGATCATGTCAGCTTCGGTCAAATAAAAGCGATAGACAAAGTTTTTTTTGGGTGTTTCTACCACCAGTTCAGTCAATCTGTTGCCTTGACGGGTATAGTTGGTTACTTTGTTTGGCCCAATACCGATCAGCATTGGTCTGGAAAAAAACCAAAAATAACGCTGGGAGATCTGGCGGAAAAGAGGCTCCGAAACTACACTGGGAAAGGGGGCAAAAGCCTCCGGCAATTCAAACACTACGTCGTTGGGCGTGCTGATTGTTTCTACATCAACAAACTGATACTGAACATCCTCTGGCCGGAGGCTTTTGCCATCCTGCCACTCCAAATCTTGACGTAAAACAAAGCGGTAGCGTTTACCATCATCCTCTACCACCCAACGTTGAGCCAGCAGGGGTGAGACTTCCTTGTTTTCCGCTACTTCAGTCAAACCCAAACTCAGTTGTTTTTTAATTTCGCTGGGTAATGTTGTCAGTGTATAAGAGCCCAAAATACCAATATATTCTTTTGATTTAATCGTTACTTTACTGGCTATCAGGGGAATTATCAGAGAGAAAATAATGATTGCTCCCAGTAGTGAGGCCAAAAAAACCCAACCATGTTTGCGAGCATAGGCAGTTAAATACCAATAAAACCTTCTCATGAGGCTATTCTACGCAATCACTGCGATTGACACCAGTGCAAAGAGAATAATCGCTACAATAGTCAATGTAAAAATAACTTTTTCCACTCCCCGGCGAGTGTGATAAGTCTCCCCGCCACCACCCCAAGTAGCACCCAGGCCCGAACCTTGGGATTGCAGTAAAACAAAGACCGTAATAATGACGGATAAAAAAATTTGTAAACTCAAAAAAGTATTTTGCATAAGTTTTTCTATTGTAAGCTATTACCCTCAGTTTGATCGAGTGTCATTTATCTTACTCCAATTTATCTTACTCCAATTTCATTAACCCGCTTTTCCAGCCGATTTATTTAGTTTTTTCTTCAGCTCGATTTTCGCGAATAACAGTCACTCGTACACTACCAGGCACCATCACTTTTTCTTGAATTTCATCACGAATCTTGATTGCCAATACTGACACATCATCATCTTTGGAAGCTTCTGGCTCCAGCAACACTCGCAATTCACGACCAGCTTGAACAGCATAGGCCTGCTTTACTTCTGGATAATCAGTAGCAATTTTCTCTAAATCCTCCAAGCGTTTGATATATTCTTCATGATTTTCGTAACGAGCTCCTGGTCTAGCTCCAGAAATAGCATCTGCCACATAAACCGCCATTTGCTCTGGACCAGAAAAAGATTCATCTTCATGATGCTGAGCAATACAATCTATGACCGGCTGGGGCATATTAAATTTTTTGGCGATTCTCACACCCAAAGCCACGTGATTATCATCAGGATCTTCGGCTACTTTGCCGATGTCGTGAAGTAAACAACCCAGTTTGACTGTGTTCACATCCAGATTTAGTTCATGAGCTAGCTTTGTCCCGATCTTGGTTTCTTCAATCGTGTGAGTGATCATGTTTTGACCATAAGAAAAGCGATACTTGAAACGGCCCAACAGAGCAATCAGTTCTGAAGGCAAGTTGTAAACACCCACTGTGTGACAGAGGTTTTTACCAGCTTCAAAAATAATTTTATTAATTTCAGTAGTTACTTTGGCTACGATCTCTTCAATTCTAGCCGGTTGAATCCGACCATCTTTGATTAAGCGTTCCAAACTGACTCTGGCAATTTCCCGTCTGATTGGATCAAAACTAGAAAGTTTTACTTCAGTAGGTGAAGCATCCAAATCTACATCAACACCGGTTGCCCGCTCAAAAGCATGAATATTTCTTCCAGATCGACCAATAATCTTGCCTTTAGTTTCTTCTGACGGCAAATCTACAATGGAAACAGTGTATTCTGCCACATGATCAGTAGCCCCATATTTCATGGCCTCAATAATGATCTCAGCAGCTTTTTCATCAGCCTCTTGTTTGGCTTCTTCCTCACGCTGTCTGATGTACTGAGACATCTCTTCGCTCATTTTCTTTTCCAAATTATCCATCAAGAGTTTTTTAGCCTCATCAGCAGTCATTTTGGCTGCTTTTTGCAGTTTCTCTGCCACGGCCTGTTTGGCTTTTTCCAGTTCTTGGCGTAATTTATCCAAACGCTCTCGCTCTTCCCTAAGAGATTGCTCTTTGGTTTCCAAGCCATTTAATCGTTCATCAAGTCTATTGAGTTTATCTTCCAAAAAACGCTGTTGATCTTCTAGTTGTTTCTCCAATTTGCGCGCTTTTTTTTCTGCATCGGTATGAATGGCCAAGGCCTCATCTTTTGCCCCAATAATAATTTCTCTAGCTTTTGCCTGAGCTTCATTCACCATCGACTGCATTTGGTGCAAGTTTTCTTTGCTGGGTTTTTCTGGTTTGAGTTTATGAAGTAAATGAGCCGGTTTTTCTGCTTGTTTAGCCAAATGTTTGGGAGGGAGAGAGCCACCACGACCGATAGCCTCAGCACCCCGTGCTAGGCCTGGTTTGTTTGCTTTATGAAAAGGTTTCTTGCCAGCAACTTTAGTTTGCTCGCCAAAAACCTTGGAAAGGTTGTTAAAAAATGTCATATCTTCTTTCTTTTTACCAATAATTTTTTACGATTGTTAATTCAAGTTTCTGGTTTTTACCAATAAAAAACTCAAACACACAAGTTCGCTGACAAAGAAAATGAGGAAAAACCCGAGGGTTCAATCAGAACATTCCGCCGAGTGGCGGGTAGTCACAAGTAGTTGATGTTTAATGCTAAATAATAAATAATTTCTCATTACTGTAACGAATAATCTTTTTTAAATAAATGTTCTGCTCACTTTTTTTGTAAGCTTAAAGGGTATTATACGTCCGAAGTTGAGCTTCGTCAATGAAAAATAGCCTCATTCAATCAATAAAAAAACTGATCTATCAGTACTTTTTTTAAAGTAGCTCGAGCAAAAAAACTCAGCTTACTGCTTTTATTTTGCCTGAATAACTTCCCAAATTTTCTTTTCGATTTCTTTTCGTAAGGCTGGTTCTTCTGCAAGCTTAACTTTCGCTGCTTCTCTGCCTTGAGCTAGAACCTCGCCTTTGTATTTATAAAAACTGCCAGATTTTTCCAAGACGCCCTTATCAGCCCCCATATCAACCACATCTCCCTCTCTGGAAATACCATTGTCATCCATATCAAACTCAGCCACTTTAAAAGGTGGAGCAATTTTGTTTTTCTTTACCTTTACTCGATGCCTGGAGCCCACGATCTCTTCTCCCTCCTGAATATTGCCGATTTTACGAATATCCAAACGCTGAGAAGCATAGAACTTGAGGGCGTTGCCTCCACTAGTTGTTTCTGGAGAACCAAACATCACGCCTATCTTCATTCTGATTTGGTTGGTAAAAATCATCAGTGTATTGGCTTTACTGATCGCAGCCGTCAATTTACGCATGGCTTGAGACATTAGTCTAGCTTGTGTACCCATCTGGTGATCGCCCATTTCGCCTTCAATCTCTGATTTGGGTACTAGTGCTGCTACTGAATCAACTACCACAATATCCACTCCTCCAGAACGGACCAATGTTTCAGCAATTTCCAAGGCTTGTTCGCCGTAATCAGGTTGAGAGATCAATAACTCTTCCAAATTGACACCGATTTTTTCTGCTCTAACTGGATCTAAAGCATGTTCTACATCAATAAAAGCTGCTGTACCACCATGTTTTTGCACTTCGGCAATGGCATGCAAACAAAGCGTAGTTTTACCAGACGCTTCTGGACCATAAATCTCAATGATTCTGCCTCTGGGATAACCACCAATTCCCAAAGCCAAGTTGAGCGACAATGAACCAGTGGAAACCACTGGTACTTTGGGCATATTCTTGAGTGATTCACCCAATTTCATGATTGAACCCTTACCAAAATTGCGTTCAATCTGCTGCATAGCAATATTGACTGCCTCAGATTTGCCACTCTCTGAAGATTTAGTTTCTGTTTTAAGCTTAGTTAACGAGGAGGCTTTACGAGCCATCTTGTTCCTTTCCGGTATGTTTATACCCATACATTACCCTAAACAAAAGAGTGCCGCAAGCCGTGAAATTATCCGACTAGATCAATTGTTTTTCTCAAGCATACATTTGCATTCTGACATGAAGCGTAACAAACCGTCACTTAGTTTAAACATTAATGTTATCTGGTACAATCGAATTATTAAAAACGGGGAGTGGCGCAGATGGCTAGCGCGCGCGCATGGGGTGCGTGAGGTCGCAGGTTCGAGTCCTGTCTCCCCGACATAAATGCTACAATTAGTTAATATTAAGATTATGAAAGATATATGAGTGAATTACCTAAAGATTTCCCAAGCAATTTAAAAGGACAAGGCAAAATTGGTAGTCAAGAAGAAATAGATATAAGTACTGGAAAAACCGACCCAAAGATGGATATTGGCAACGCCATCAGAAAAGGGATGATAGAAACTCAAGGCCCAACCAGGAATCTGTCTCTTATTTCGCCAGAAAGCTTAATTAGCCCTGGATTTCTGAAAGAGGGAATTTCTAATGAGATGCTTCAAAATGGAGAAGATAATGAAAAACAGTGGCTGGAATCCATTGATAGGTTTATAGACAGACTTCAGAAAGAAATAGATTCACTAAGCAAAGATGCAGAAACAACTGAGTCTAAGCAATTACTAAAGAAAATTCGAATGGTTGAATTGATGAAAAAAATGATTGAAAAGAAAAAAACAACAGGCATTTTTTGCTTATCGTTTGGTTTAGCTGAATCATCTGGAGTATTACTCTTAACCCCGATTCGTAAATTGGGTGAAAAAACTTTATCACAAGATGATGAGAAGGAGGAGGAGCAACAGACTTCAAAACATATTTATGTGTTTTTAACTCCTGATGGTTTTTATTCACTAAGGTTTAATAAGACTGTAGCAGCGGAAAGCGCCACTGAATTATATGAAAAATATGGACAATCTTATGGAGGGGTAACAATTGAATCTATGGACGAAAGATATCCAGACTTTAGTGAACAAGCACTCGCTTGGTCTTCTAAAGAAATACTATTTCCTGAAAAAAACATATTAAAAGATGCCCAAAATTACGAAAATGAGCGTCTTCAAAAGGGAGAAATAAAATCGTTTGAGCTTGAGAATTATGTGAAAGATTTAGTAGCTAGTAAGCTGCGGGCAATTGGTTCTTTCAATGTCAACGAAGGAAAATTGAGAATTGGAAATTACACATGGCAATCAGAAGGGCAAGTAGCGCATATTTCTCCTTTGAGTACTGGTGATGAAGATGTAGATTTAATAAAAAAAGCTGTTGAAAACAGTATAAAGAATGCTGAGGAGTTAACACCTTTTTTACCAACACAATTAGATTTAGAACTTGAGTTAATTGACAAAATTACTTCTTCTATTTAAAAGGAGTCTTGTTGATTTTAGAGAACTCGTTTTTTATCATTGATCCAAAAGGAAAAATCATCAAAGTTTGGAAAAAAGTCAAACCAAACAACCACGCTGACGAAGTATTAAACTTTCTTAAAACTCAAATTTGAAGATTTATTCCATCCGAAAATTTATTCCAAAGGAATTTTTTCCTGAAACCACTGAGAAATTTTCTCAAAAGTAGTCAATTCTGGTTTTTGCTCTAACAATACTTCGGCTAATATTTCTCGCACTTCTTCTTGATGCTCTTTGGGTAACACCATAGTAATTCTGCCTGGAAAACGTAATGTTTCGATATTGAGCAATAATTGGTCAAACTTTTTATCAAACCAAAACCGCCCCATTTCCTGCCAATAATACAAATTATCTTCCAGTTTAATACCAAAAGTAGTCAGTTGGTGTTGAATGTCTTGAGGTGGAACGACTTGCAGTACATACATTAAAAATAAAACCGAGATCACCACGGCGATCGGTAAAAATTGACCAGAGAAAAATAAAATCAATGAAACCAACAAAGCGATCACCGTCACCGTCACAAAAAATTGACGCTGGTGTTTTTTAAAAGGTCTGCTGGGAGCCGACCATTGAAAAACCATTATTTCCGGCACTGGTTTGTATAAACCAGGGGCTACTTTGGATCGTTCTAGTTGAAGATCTTCGGGAAGATTGGCAGCAACACGTTGGGCAGCTTTTTCTGATGCTTGCTGATCGGCTGATTGGCCAACGGTTTGACTATCGGGCTGACTAGAAGATTGATTCTTTTGACTAGATTGCTTGGCTTCTTGTTGGGCAACTCTAATTCTATCTAGTGGATGCTCTGCAACACCCTCAGTCATTGTTTGACCACGAAGAGCACTACGAACGGCAGTTGAGGCAGGTTCAGACATTACCTTTACTATACACTAGCTTTCTGCAGGTTTTCCAGTAGCACCAGATGACACATGATACAATTAAACAGCCAATCAAATAGATTTGCTCCAGAGATGGAAGGGTCGCATAGTGGTTTATTGCACCGGTCTTGAAAACCGGCGCCTCACGGCATCGTGGGTTCGAATCCCACCCCTTCCGCCAAATAAATTGATGAAAAACTCACCTGATTGTGCTAGATGCGGAGGTGTTTTATAGTAGGCCACACCAAAATTCTCATTTTAATTGGTTGACTAGTTAACTGGCTGGCTCAATCCCAACAATTCAGTCAGACTAAGTCTCAACCAAACCCAAGCTAAAAACTTGCATGACAAATTATTCCATAGTAGTATGACTGGTATATGAAGAAAAAACTCCCCATGATCATTGGTTTGATTGTCGTCATTGCCTTGGGCGCTTTTTGGTGGCTCAATCGCTCAGCTGGACCTGGTCAAAACTTGTTGGGTGGTAAAACTCCCACTACTTTTGCTGAATTGATGGCCATGGGTGAAGACTATACTTGTACTTTTTCTGACACGGATGAAGAAAATGGCACTGTTACCAATGGCAAGATTTACGTAGCTGATGGTGGTAAAAAATTTAACGGTTCATTTGAGATAAAACAAGACGAAAGCACCATGCAGTCCTACATCATTCAAGATGGTGAATATAGTTATTTCTGGTCTTCCGAAACAAAACAAGGTTATAAAATGAAGATTAATCCAGAGGACAATCAGCTTTTTGCAACTGATGATGAAGAAACTTCTAGTCAAACAGAGCAACTTAGTTTTGACAAAGATGAACCGATGGACTTTAGTTGCCAGCCGTGGAAACCAGACAACAAAATGTTTACCCCTCCCAGCGATATAGAGTTTATTGATTTTGACGTTCAGCTGGAACAGATGAAAACACTACCACAAGAAATGATCAATGAAGAAACGATTGGTGAAACGACAGAAGAAAATACCGAATCAAATCTGGACTGTTCTGTCTGCGACCAGATACCAGCCGGTGATTCTCGCGATCAATGTCTGGCTACCTTGGGCTGTTAGTAATTTAGCAAAAAAATAGTTTAGCCTGGTATACTACGTTCATGGCAAAATTATTTAGTAGAGAGCCGGGTGCTAATCAGCTCAAGAATTTCTTTGAAAAATATCCTAGTCAAACTTTCAAATCAGGCGAAGTAATTTATCGACCAGATGATGAAATTAATTTCATCTATTATTTGAAAGAAGGTTATGCCAGTCAACAAGTAGTCTCAGAAAATGGAGAGGATTTTATCCTCAATATTTATCGGCCAGGTTCATATTTGCCCATTTCCCTCATTCTTCAAGGAATTATTAATGATTGTTCTTATGAAACTCTGACCAAAGTAGTCGCTCAAAAAGCTCCAGCAAAAGAAGTTTTGCTTTTTCTCAAACAAAATCCCACTGTCATGCAAGAACTATTAATCCGTCTGGCTTCTGGTCTCAATGCTATGGCTTCCAAAACCGAGGCTTTAGTCTTTGGCACTGCCAGTCGCAAAATCGCTGCCACCCTTTACTTCAACGCCAAGCGTTTCGGCAAACCAGCTCCCAAAAATCAGGGAGTCATCATTGATTTTCCCCTCACTCACAAACGCATCGCTGCGATGACTGGTATTACCAGAGAAACAGCCAGTATTGAAATGGCCAAACTAAAAAAACAAGGCGTCCTGGATTACAAAGGCAAGCAAGTAAGGATCTTCAATCTCAATAGACTTTACAACACCTGTTTTTGTCAAATGCCCACTGAAAAATAATTTAGACCTTGGGGTTTAAATTGAGTTTTTTAAATTTACCAGATTTTAAAAGTAGAGCGATCACTGCATAGACACTGATGTCAATCCAGGTATCTTCAATGGCTTCATTGGTGGGAGTCTTACCAGATTCACGCAAGTTTTGTAAACGGCGCAATTTGTCATTAATGCGAAAAACAATACCAAGCTCTCCATTGTCCAAAATATTACCTTTACCATAATCTTTATGTTTTTTGATAAAAATTTCCAACATTTCAGCGCAAATTTCAGCAAAAGCATCATCTAGATATTTGGGAGAAGTGGTTTTTGCCATGAATAAATTTTCTTTCTATTTAACTTAAGATCATTAGATTAGCATACCTTCTCGTCTTAGCCAAGACCAGAGCCTTATTTTCCTCAAAAATCTAGAAAGAAAAGTTATTTAGTTTTGCTTAGCGCAAGCGAAATTTGGCTACAACAGCAGCAGCACCAGTGGCAATTGTGCCCACTGCCATAGCTACACCCTGAGCACCTAAACCTGTATTAATAGGTTCATGACGAGTGACTACTTTGGCAGAAGCATCGCTTTTAGCTTTACAATTGATAGCTTGACCATAGTCACCTGTTTCACAGATAACTTCAGCATTTGCCTCGGCTTCAGCTTCAGTACCATCAGCTAGCACTGTCAGCACAGAACTATTAAACATGATAGCTACTATGCTCAAAGCAAGAAGTGATTTAATAAATTTCATATTTTTTCCTTTATTGGTCACCAAAGTACCAATGAAAATTTTTATTTGATTTACCTGAGAAAGAAACCAACTTTGTCGGCTTTTTCTAAAGTGATACAGTATGATAGACTAAAATAGATATTATGTCAAGATTTTATAGGACGTGTATTGAGAAGATTAGAACCGGGTGAGCTGAAGATTTGTTACCAGAAAATCATGGAGATTCTCCTGAAGTTCTTCAACCAGTAACCGAGCTGTTGTTTTTTTAACTTGGATAATATCTTCTTTGGCTGATTTTCTTTGTTTTAACAATTCGACTCTCAATTTTTTTAAATCTTCGTTATGACTTAAAAAATTTTTAGTAAAATATTCAATAAATAACCCTTTAATATCATTTTGAGAAGTTAAGTAAACTGCCAATTCATGATCTAAATAGTGAATTTTTGTATCCAGCGGAAGACGATCCTCTGAAAAGGAAAGTGCATCAGTTTCATTATCATAACTAATTGTCCAACGGTTTTTCTTTGACACCAAATCAAGATTTGACGCCAAACTAACGAGTTGATTTTTGAAATCTTTGCTGGTAGTAGAGGAAATAATTGTGCTCATAGTAGCCTCTTGAGTTTAGGATAGTTTAGCTCTTTTATATAGTCAAGATCGTATGCCGTAACTACCAAACACGGATCATCTGCAATCCAGACAACGGCTTTAACATATCTATAGGCAGAATATTTGTAATAATAACACCTTTTTCTCTTAGGATCGTCTAAATCTTGCCAAACTTGATCTGGATCCACGATTGCCCTCTCCAAAAAACCAATGAACTTTGCATCAATTAAGTGTGGATGCTTGGAAAGCTTTTGCTTTCTTTTCTTTTCCGTAAAAACCACCCTTTTCCCTCGATAATCCTCAACGTCAAGCACTAGTGGTTCACTATTTTTCACAAAAAAATCCTACTTAAATAATTAACTTATCTAAGTTTATCGGCCAATATTGACATTAGTTTGACACGGAAAGAAAGAGAATAAAAAAATTAATTCACAGTCACTCGATCCACGGCAGAAATACTGCCCAATGAATAATGATCTGTAAAATTCAAGTTATGACCATCTTTGATAAATGGATCATGCATGATGTAATTACCATCTTTTTTCTCTTTAATTACAATAAAGTGATCAGGACCACTGCCAATACCCACGATCACTGGTCTGCCCGCTGATAGTTCTGAATCCAAAGTGGAAACAGAATAGCCCACCCTAGTACGAGTGGTGCTCACTCCATTCACATTCCAAGTGCCTTGAATCATGTAGGCCGTGGGAAAAACAAATGGAGAAGTACTATCAGCAATTTGTCCAGGAGTTAGGTCTTTTCCATAATGAGAAGTAACCATCGCCATCGAGGTTACCAAGCAACCATACTCTGCCATTGAACTGCCGGATGCACCAATACCTTTATTGCCCCAAAGTGAATCTCGCTGAGAATAATATTTTCCCCAACCATCATCATTATAAGTTTGCCCACTCAAAATAGAGGCTCCACCCTGGCTAGTAACAAATCGACTAAAAGCGGCTAGTTGTCTGTTCGCTTCATTCAAAAGACTTTGATATTGTTGTTCGCTGTTGTTGGTGATATTTAATAAATTTTCTTGTTCAGTGCGTTTTTGAGTAATAATGGCTTTTTCTGCTTCTAGTTGTTGTCTTTTAGTAGCCAATTCTGCTTGTTTTTCTTCTTTTAGGGTTTTTTGCTCATCATAGGCTAAGCGCTGTGTTTCTGTTCGCTCCATGGTGTCAGCAGTCTGCCGTTGGGCAAGTAATAAATATCTTGCCTGTGTTACTAGATCAGACAAGCTATTAGCGCCCAATAAACTCAAGGATGGAGCAGAGCGACTCTGTTTGTATTGAGTACGCACTCGTTCAATCAACACTGTTCCCAATCGATCTAGTGAATATCCCAAACCCTCAATGCGCTGAGACAATTCCTCGATCTCTATTTCCAATTGATAAATCTCGGCCTGAGTTTGATTAACTTGAAGTTGTTGCAGGGCGATTTGGCCATTGAGCAAACTAATGGCACTTTTCAGGGTTGTTGCTTGTTGTCTAGTTCCGGCAATAGCATTTTCCAAACAAATTTTCTTATTTTTCAAACACTCTTCGTTGTCTTCCGAGCAGTTGAATTCTTCACACTCTTGAGCTCTAGTTTGATTCACGATTAGCAATAAACTGCCAATAATTAATAAACAACTCAGGATGAATTGTTTGAAAGAAAATCTTAATTTCATAATGAAAACTAAACTATTTAAGTGCGTTTCAACATCCGGCGAGCAGCCAGTAAACTAGCCCCAGCCCCCAAGATTACGGCAGCCAAGATACCAATCCCCAACTGCCAGACGAAGATTTGCCAAGGTAGGGGCATGGTCAATACTTCTCCCATAAATTCTTGAATCCAAGGAGTGGTATAAAGTAATAAGACATACATAGCAATCCAGCCCACTAGCGAGCCAACCAAGCCGTATAACATTCCCTCTAGTACAAATGGGCTACTGATGTACCAATTGGTAGCTCCAATAGTATTCATGACGCTGATGGTTTGGCGTTTGGCCGAAACCTTCATCCCTACCAGGGTCACGATTGACAGAAACGAGACTACTCCCAGTGTGCCAGTGGCTACAAAACCACTGATGCGCACTACATTTGTCCACTGACGAATATTTTGTACAATGTCTTCTTGATAAACCACATCCTCTACTCCAGAGGCACCACTCAAGTCTGTTTGAATTTGAGCCAAAGAATCGGCCGTTCTGCCAGAAACCTCAACACTGGCCGGTAAAATATCAGCCGTTACCAACTCCAAAAGCAAGGGGTCTTCTTGATGATCACGCTGGTAAATTTCCAGAGCCTGTTGCTTGGAAATAACATTGACTTTCTCTACATAGGGACGCTCACGCATCGTGTTTGCCAGAGTTTCAATCTGAGCCGACTCTGCATCAATGTTGAAAAAAGCAATCACTTGTGGTCTAGTTTCAAAAAACTGCAAAATAGCATTGGTGCCTGCTGCAAATAATGAAAAAATATAAGCTACAAAAAAAGTGATGGTGACCATCAAGATAGCTATCGTGCTCTGATAAGGAGTGCGGCGAATAGCTACCAAGGCATCTTGCATTTTACTCATGGTGTTCCTCGTCTTCCTCAACTGCTACATGTCTATCTGGTTCTATTTTACTCTTTTTTGCCGGTTGTTTATTTTTACCAAAAATCGGCATTTTTAGCGAGGAGAGATTTTTGCTGAAATTACTAAACAACGAAGCTTTTTTACTCTTAGGTTGATTGGTAACTTCTTTAAACTCATCTGCTAGCGATTTTTCTTCCGCTTCTACTTTGGTCACAAATTCAGCCGAATCAGCTTGAGCTGATTTTTTGGCAGTCGAAGTTAATTTCTTGCTGTCTTTGCTCTTTTTCTGACTTTTACCTGACTTTTCTTTTGAAACTGAGTCTTTTTGAGTTAATTTCTCTTCCGAATCTGCTGGTTTCTCAACCGATTCCTTTAATTTTTTAGTTAATTCTGCTGGTTTTTCCTTCAATTCCTCTGGTTTTTCTGATTTTGGAGATTCTGGAGAAATTTCTGCTGATGTAGTTGAGGCTTTGCTCGGTCTGGTATCTTTGATCAATTTACCACTATCCAGTTCCAAATGACGCTCATTTTCTAGATAATCCAAAAGGGTGACATCATGTGTGGCGATCAAAACCGTAGTACCCAAAGCATTAATTTGCTGAAGTAGTTTGACGATTCCCAAACTGGATTTTTTATCCAAATTGCCGGTTGGTTCATCAGCAAAAATAACACTGGGACCAGTAGCCAGCGCTCTGGCAATACTCACCCGTTGAGCTTCTCCTCCAGATAATTGCTTGGGGAAAACCAAGGCTTGATCTACCAAACGCACCAAATTTAATAAATCCGTCACTCTAGATTCAATCTCGGCTTCTGATTTGCCCATGATTGATAGGGGCAGGGCAATATTTTCCCAAACATTCAGTTCTGACAAAAGACGATAGTCTTGAAAAACTACACCAATCTTGCGTCTATGATAAGGAACTTCATGAGCAGCAATACTTTCCAAAGACTTTCCCTTGTACTCTACAACTCCTTCTGTGGGTGGAAAATCATGAATGAGTAAACGCATGAGGGTGGTTTTGCCACTTCCAGAGGGACCAGTAATCACTACTAGCTCACCAGAATTGATATGAAAAGACACTTGGTCCAAAGCCACTGTGCCATTTCCAAAACGTTTGGTAACCGCTGAAAAATTAATCATGATTAGAACTCCATAATAACAGAATGAGAAAGTGTTTAACTAGTTGAAAAAATAAAGCAAACTTAATCTTCCACTGGTGGAGTAGCCTCTTTTTCAATCACTTGCACCCGGCCTACATCCATGAGCCAACCAGCTGTTTGACTTTTGAAGGTTTCACCCCAAACTTTCACCTTCATACCCACCAATTTATCCAAATCAGTAATGGAGGAAGTTAAATAAACGGTCTGGCTTTCTCCTCCTTCACGCAACAAGCTATGAGAACCTTCGCCATCTATCCCGCCTTTTTCCAGATATCCTTCTGCACTATCTTTGAAAGTTTGATCGTCTTTTATACCAAAGACATCGCCATTATTGATTATTTCACCGGCTACTTGTTGATTGGCAGCAGGAGATTCTCCATTGGATTTTAACTGTAAACGAAAGGCTCCATAGCCAGTAGCCAAACCAGCTACGATCGCTACGGCTCCCAAAATTAAAAAAGTTCTGCGCTGTTTGGTAGTCATAGGTGTTCCTGTCTTTTTGGTTGTTTTTTGTTTGGTCTCTTTTTCCAAATCTAGAGACGACATTTTTACGGTTTTATTAACTGGTTGATTGTGCCTGGTTGATTGTTGATCGTCAACCGGCTGATTAGTGGAAACTGACTGAGGCGTTGAGCTTGCTTGTTTGATTGAACTAGCTGAATCATCTAGATTTTCGGTACGAATGCGGGTGGGCTTATCTGACATGTTTTTAATCATACAATATTAAGCCAATAGTGAATAGTAAAAATAACTTTTGAGTTTACTTATTTAATTTAATTTCTTCCACAATAAACTGATCCAGTTCACCATCCAATACTCCTGCTGAGTCAGTGGTTTCTACTTTGGTGCGAGTGTCTTTGACTAGTTGATAGGGATGTAAAACATAGTTTCTAATTTGAGTTCCCCAACTGGCATTGGTGTGTTCGCCTTTTTCTTTGGTCAATGCTTGTTGTTGCTCTGTTTCTGCCTGGATGGCTAAACGTGATTTGAGCATTTTGAGAGCTTTCTGACGATTTTGAGCCTGGCTTCTTTCTTCACGACAACGGATAGTTATGCCACTGGGTAAGTGTTTGAGCTCAACTGCCGTATTTACTTTATTCACGTTTTGACCGCCAGCTCCTCCAGAACGAGTGAAGTGCCATTCCAAATCAGTTTCTTTCAACTCAATCTCATCAGTATCTTCTAGCAAAGGCGCCACTTCTACCAGGGCAAATGAGGTTTGACGTAAATTATCGGCATTGAAAGGACTGAGACGCACTAGGCGATGGGTACCCTGTTCTTGTTTTAGATAACCATATGCATAAGGAGCTTGAACTTCATAAACTACTTCCTTGATGCCAGCTTCTTCACCTTTTATTTCCGAAACAAGCGAATATTTCCAAGCAGTTCTCTCAAAATATCTGGCATACATTCTAGAAAGTATCTCGGCCCAATCCATGGCTTCTGTGCCTCCTTGACCAGGATGAATTGATAACAGGGCAGAAGCGCTATCGTATTTACCGCTCAAATATTTTTCCAGCTTTAGTTTGGAGAGCAGTTTATCCAATCGCCAATAATTTTTATCTGTTTCCTCGGCAAAAGCCGTTTGCTCTTCCGTCGTCAAATTAGTAAAAGCCTGCAGATCATTGAGCAACTTTTCCAGCTCCGCGAGGGAATCTAATTTATGACGCAACCAAGCCAGGCGCTGAATCTTGGTTTGAGCTTCAGACTGATCCCAAAAACCAGGTTTGGCCGATTCTTGTTCCAAAGTAGCCAGCTCATCTTGCCAAATTTTTTGATCAGTAGTCTTTAAAAATGATTGAGCCTGATCTAGTAATTTTTGAATTTGATCAATAGTAATCGTCATCACTTCCCTATTCTATACTGTCAGTGATAGAGGTATAGCGCAAACCAACTTGACGCGGAATAATCAAACGAGGCTTGCTGATAACTGGAACACTAAACTCAATTTGCACCTCTGTTTGCTTTTGTTCCAAGACTACTACCAAAAAACCAATCTGCCGATAAACCAACCCTGCTGCGCTGGTAATTTCCGTATCATCCCAAGTTGCAACCGGCTCCCCATTGATCTTGATTTGCTCTACTTTCATGTCCGGTCTGGTCAGCAATCGATAATAATTTACATAGGCCAAATGAGGCGCTACCGCATAATCAGAATCTGCTGACAAAACAGGGCGCTCGGTCTTTGTGAAATCATTCTGAAACTTAGTGGTCAAGATAAGTTGTTGATCTTTCAGCCTAGCTGTTAGGTGTCTACTAACTTTGCGATTGGCCTTATTGATACCCACATTTGATTCTACTGGAAAAACAAATACGTCTTGAGGCTGATAATTCATCAAGGCACCAGTCAGCTGAGCACTATCCAGAGCATTTTGGAGTTTGGCAGTTTGAGCAAAAACTTGAATTTCTTGCCAAAACTTGGCTTGTTGCATGCTCTGCCATAATTGCCAACTTTCGATTAAAGACAATTGATTCAAGCTTAGTTTCAAAGCAGTGTAAAGAGCTTGCAATGATTGAGCCTTCTCCTTACTACCGGCAAAAAACTGCTCACGATCTTGACGAATAACGGTAGCCAAATCATCACCATTGATCATCTGCTGTTGATCTACTAGATAAACTCCTCCCAGACTATTAATCAAACTTTCTATGGTGGTCAGTGGTAAAGCAATCACTCCAGTAAATGTTTGCGGATCATCAGGAATAACCGCAAAATATTGCAAAATCTGTTTGGCAGAAGTGGGAAAATCTGGGTTCCAATTGGCGTCAATTAGTTTCATGCCCCTGCCTTCGCTCAAATATTCAGCTTGACCTGGCGGTGAAGGCAAGGTTTGACTAATGCCACTGGGATCGTACATATCACGAATCTCCAAACGCAAAGGTTCAGCACTATCCAAATCCAAAACCGCATAAGAACCAATAAAACCACCAGTGGCTCTGATTTCATCAGAGTTTTGTAATAAAACCAAGTATTTACCCCCCTGGGTAAATAATAAATTCAGGGCGTACCAAACTTCCAAGGTCTCGACCGAGCGAAAACTCAGACGAGAAGCAGTCCAGCTGATTGGAGTGGCTAAACGAAAGAGGGTGTGGGCGCGAGCGACATTCCCTCTGGTAAATTGTCGTAGGCCACAAAAAGTTGCTATCAGGGCGGTGAACAGCAACACAGCGAGCGCGGCTCCTATTAGTAAAAAATATTTGAGAATTTTGGGCATCTGTTGTTTCATAAGCTGTCAGATCAAGCTCTTTTATCATATAATAAACTTCCAGAAAGACTTATGGTCAAACTTAAAACAGAAATTCGTCATTTGGTTGTCTTGCATGGTTGGACTTTGGATCACAACGTTGTCACCAAGTGGCAACCCATCTTGGAACTTCTCAAAAAAACTGGCTTGAAAGTACATTTCTGGCCATTACCGGGTCTAGCTCAAGCACCAGAAAAACCCCTCACTTTGTCAGACTATGTAGCGTGGTTGGAAAATAAAACCAAAACTCTAGATTCATTTTTCTTACTCGGTCATTCGTTTGGCGGTCAATTGGCCATCAGATTTGCTAGATTAAATTCAAACAAGGTAAGAGGATTAATTTTGGTGGATAATTCAGGCATTATTGATCCGGCTTTTACCAAAGTAATTAAACGTTTAGTTTTTAGAACTTTAGCCAAAGCTGGTAAAACCCTGACTAAATCTCCGACTTTGCGTCGCTTGCTTTATCGCTTTGCCAGAGAAACAGATTATTACGAAGCTTCCCCTACCCAACAAGCAACCATGAGAAATATCCTGGCTGATGAAATTAAAACTGATTTACCACAACTCAAAATTCCCACGCTGGTCATTTGGGGAGAGGCTGATCGGGTTACTCCTTTGGCTCTTGGTCGCAAAATCGCTCAAACTATTCCTCAGGCTCAATTGAAAATATTACCAAACGCCCGTCACTCGGCAGTCTATACTCATCCTGAAGCAGTAGTAGATTTAGTAGAAAAATTTATTAAAAATAATTAAAAATGTCAATCTTCGTCATCTTTATCATTATCATTTTTTTGCCTTTGATTTTGATCAGGCTATTGCGCTGGCTGGCTTGGAATCAACAAAAAGAATATCGTGCAGATCGTTTATGGCAATTCTTACTTTCGGAAGAGGGTTTGCATGAATTATTGCGAGTTCTTCCACAAAAAACCGACTTTACTCGTACTGGACTCAAACGGCCAGTCCTTACTATCCGAGCCATCATCACTGGTTTTTTAAGTTTGGTATTAATGGGCTATGTTCTTACTGTGGCTTATTTGTTTAATTTCTGGTGGTTGCCGATTACTGCTTATTTGCTCGTCCCTCTTTTTCCAGGATTGATTAGTTTTATTACCGAGATTTTCAAATCTAGTTTGAGTTTGGTGATGTTGTTTTTAGCTCAAAGAAAAGTTTCTTTTTCCAAACCCAAAATCATTGGCATTACCGGCAGTTACGGAAAAACTACCACCAGACACTTAGTAACTCACGTTCTCTCCAAACAATTTACGGTCTTTACACCCATCAAATCACACAACACGCCTCTTTCGGTAGCTTGGGCTATTTTACGTCACTACCAAGGAGAGGAGATTCTTTTTTTGGAGTTTGCTGCTTATAAAAAAGGAGAGATTCGTCGTTTGGCACATTGGTTTCCACCAGAACTGAGCATCATCACTGGTGTCACTCATCAACATTTAGCTCTATTTGGCAGTCTAGAAAATATTATCAAAGCCAAAGGAGAGTTGGTCAAAGCTACCAAGCTTACCGGTCAAGTTTTTTATAATGGCAGTGACGAATTAACTCATAAAGTTTGTGAACAAGACCCCAGCAAAAAGGCCGTGGCTTATACCGGACCCAAGTCAGTGATCTCACTTACCAAAGTAAAACTAAATGACAATGGTAAGCTGCAATTTAGCTGGAAAAATAAAACCGTACAGACTCATTTATCAATGCTCTACGCCACGAAAGCCATTCAAGCAGCCATCGCAGTGGCTGAGTTTCTTCAAGTGCCCACAGCCAAAATTCACCTGGGATTGACTCAGTTTTTGCCTACCGAAAATTTTCTCCGAGTCTACCAACATCAGCAAGGCTTCACCATTATCAACGACAGCAAAACTAGTAATCCAGAGGGTTTTTTGGGAGCGCTAGAATTATTGGAGTATTTTAAAAAACAGGGTAAAAATACTCTATTGCTGACCAGTGGCATCATTGATTTGGGCAATCAATCAGACGAAATCCATCTAAAACTTGCGCAAGCAGCCAAAAAAATAACTGATCTAGTGCTCTACACTGGTATAGACGGCCTACATATTTTCCGTGAAGTATTCGGCCCAAATATGACTAACAAAACCGAAAATATCCGTTTGACATTGCAAAAACTAAATGAAGAAGACGTGCTTTTGATAGAAGGACACATTCATATTTGGTTACAAAAATTATTGGCAAGAACATATGATTAGTGCAAGTTTGGGCGCTCATTATTCCTTCCGTTTTGTGTTGCTTAGCATCCGTTTGTTTTGGCAAACTCTGATCGGTTCGCTTTTGACAAATAAGCCTTCAACCACTGCAAGCAAGCAGTTGGAAAATCAGTTAATCAAAAAATTTGGTGGACAAGTAATTCTCACTTACAAAGGTCGCGATGCTATTCAAGTAGCCCTCATCACTCATGGTTTTACCAAATCAAGTGATGTTATTCTGACTCAGGCTTTTGCTTGTTATGCCATAGAAGAGGGCATTCTCAGAGCCAGAGCCAAACCTGGTTATACAGATGTAGGTAAAGGTCAGCTAAATCTGACGGTCGAGACTCTTCAACAAGCCTATGAACTTTATCATCAACACCCCCAACAAGTACGAGCCGTCATCGTACAACATTCTTTGGGCCATCCGGCAGAGATTACCAAAATCAAAGATTGGTGTGACAAACATCAATTAGTTTTGATCGAAGACTTGGCACAAAGTTATGGCGCCACCGCTTTGGACGGCGGAAGCTCAAGCAAACCACTCGGAAGTCTAGCCGATACCATTGTCTTGTCTTTTGGTCGTGACAAAGTAATCGACGCCGTCAGCGGTGGCGCCGTTATCTTCCGCAACTCATCACTCACTCCACCCACCCTCGATTTTCCACCCACCGCCATGGTGCTCAAAGACCTAACCTATCCCTTTTTCACCTGGTTGATTCGCGCTACTTATTCCATAGGTTTGGGAAAAATTATTCACAAAAGCCTGACTCTTTTGGGTTTGATGAATAATCCCACCCAATCACCAACCACCCAAGCAACTACTTTACCCAATAGTCTAGCTCAACTTGCATTACTACAATTAAAAAATCTTGATCAAACTCGCTTTCATCGTCAAAAAATTGCCATCTTTTATCTAAAAAATCTGACCAATATACCCCTACACCCTCTCACTCGAGCTGAAACCCTCGATCACGCCTCATTACTAAGATGGGCTGCCACTACTGATCACCCCAAAAAATTGCTCCATTTTCTCAAACGCCACCAAGTTCATCTCACTGATCGCTGGTATCGCTCACCCGTTGATTGTGGCAAACTAAATTGTGCTACCAATTATGAATCCAAGTCCTGTCCACAAGCAGAACAACTGGCTGACACTATTATTAATCTACCCACTCACCCCAAAATTACTATTGCCCAAGCCCAAAAAATTACCAATTTAATTAAAAAATATTTTAAAAAATAAAAAAAATAAAATGTCATTTTCATTTAATACTATTGAGGACAAACAAACTTGGGAAACTTATCTTGCCACGAGACCTGAAGCAAATTTTTTACAATCTTGGAATTGGGGAACTTTTCAAAATAAATTGGGCAAAACTGTCTTTCGTTTTTTTGTAATGAATCAAACGGAAACAGTGGGATCACTCATGATCGTCAAAGAAACAGCCAAAAGAGGCAATTATTTATCACTGGCGGGCGGACCATTGATCAATTGGCAAACTCTCAGTGATCAAGAGTTATCAGAAATATTTTCCTTTTTAAAAAGCTTGGCAAATCAAGAAAAATGTTTATTTGTTCGCTTTCGACCACAAGAATTGGATTCTCCAGAATTACGTCAAAAACTGGAAAAACTGGGTCTCAAACTTTCACCAATGCATTTGACTGCGGACTTAACTCTTCAATTGGATCTCACTCAAACCGATGAAGAAATTCTGGCTGGCATGCGTAAAAATACTCGCTATGAAGTGCGCAGTGCGGAGAAAAAAAATATACTCACGCAAATTTCCAAAAATCCAGAAAAAATAAAAGAATTCTTTGACTATCAATTAAAGTTGGCTCAGAAACATCACTTCATTCCTTTTACTTATGATTTTCTTTATGAGCAATTTCAGGTTTTTGCCAATGATGATCAGGCCGCTCTTATTTCTAGTTATCTAAATGATCAATTACTGGCCACCGCTTACGTACTGTTTTACAACCGTGAAGCGGTTTATCACTACGGTATCTCCACACCAGACAATGATCGCTTGCCTGGTTCCTACGCTGTGCAATGGAGAGCCATTCTGGAAGCCAAACAAAGAGGTTGCACTGCTTATAATTTTTGGGGAGTAGCTCCCAAAGATGAAACTCAGCATCGTTTTGCTGGAGTTTCTATTTTCAAACGAGGTTTCGGCGGACAAGAAATAGCTTATTTACCAGCCCACGATCTGCCTACCTCGCCTCTTTACTCTTTAACCTACTTATTTGAAACTTTACGTAAAAAATCAAGACATCTCTAAACTTTCCAAAATCACAACTGCCGATAAAGCTTGATGTATTGATTTGTCATTGTCTGCCAAGTTTGATTTTTTACCCAAGAGTAAGCTTGTTTAACTGAACTATTCATCAATCTGGGATTTTTTTCTCGAACCATCAGCCAGCTTTTTAATTCATCAGCGCTATTGACTACCGTCAGCCAATTGGCAAAGGGTGAGCGTAAATAATAATCTTTTTTTAAGGGATTTTTTTCGGCAGCAACTACTGCACACTGATGGGCAAATGCCTCCAAAATAGACAAATAACCACCAGCAAAAACTATTTGCGCTTTTTTTAGATATGGACGAGGATCAACAAATCCCTTTACCTCACCCACCGCCTTGGCTTGTTCTTTCAATAATCCATCACCACAAAATACCACTCTGCCCGACCAACCACCAGCTTGTAAAACTTGCAACAACACCGGCAAGCCAGTGTCATAATCCAATCGACCAACATAGACACATAATTTTTGTTTTTTAGTAGGTGAAACAGGAGCATTGACTGCTCCATACAAAACTTTATCTGCTTTGAAGTGATAATATTTTTCCAAATATTTACCAATGGCCACTGTTTTGTTTGAAAGTCGAACAGCCAACTGCCGAATGAAAATATTTTTGAGAGGCACTGGATAAATTCCTTCCCAACCATGAAAAGTCGTGACCACTGGTTTCCAAAAAAACACCAATCGCAATGGTAAATACCAAATAAAAACATCATGAATATGAATAATGTCCGCTTGCCAAATCAACCGTAAATACTGTGTCAGCAATTTCCACCAAATAGTCAGCAAACCAATAAAGCGCTTTTCTGGAAATGAGAAACGATAAATGGGAATACCTTTTTTGACTGCTTGAGCTGGCAGTTTAATAAACCGCTGAGTTAAAATCTTCACAGAAAATCCGCTCTTTACCAATTGCAAACTGGTGTGCCAGACATGTTTCTCCACACCTCCCAAACGCGGACTATAAGAAGGAGTAATTATCAAAATTCGTGCCATGTTTAAATCAGTTTATAATAACGTTTGTGAAAGTCTCATTAGTTATAACTTGTTTGAATGAAGAATCAACCATTGATTGGCTCCTAAAAGGGATCGCCAATCAGGTAATATTGCCCAATGAAATTATCATCGTGGATGGTGGCTCATCTGACCGCACAAAAAAAATAATTACTCATTGGCAAAAAAATAAAAAAATTGGTAAAAAAATAAAATTACTAACCAAAAAAGGCAATCGTAGTGTTGGACGAAATTGGGGTATTAAACAAGCCAAATATCACTGGCTAGCTATTACTGATGCTGGTTGTATTCCTCATCAAAACTGGTTGAGTGAATTAATTATTGCTCAGCAACAACATCAAGCTCAAATTGTTGCTGGTTATTATTTAGGTCTACCCACTTCTCGTTTTCAACAAGCCGTTGTCCCTTATGTATTGGTCATGCCGGACAAAGTTAGACCGCATCAATTTTTACCGGCTAGTCGTTCTATGATGATCAGTAGAAAAATCTGGCAAAAAATGGGTCACTTTGATGAAAAATTGGATCACAATGAAGATTATGCTCTAGCCCAAAAAATCAAACAGGCCAAACAACCGATTGCCTTTGCAAAACAAGCTCTCGTCTATTGGTTGCCTAGAAAAAACTTGCTTGAGTTTTGGAAAATGATCAGGCGTTTTGCTCTGGGAGATATTCAGGCCGGAATTATTCGTCCCAAGGTTGTCTTAATTTTTATCCGTTATTTGATTTTTCTTGGCTTGTTGTTCTGGATCATCATCCAAGGCACTCTCAAAGCTACTGGTTTATTTTTCCCCAGCCTCATTTTGCTCTATATCATCTGGTCCATCATGAAAAATAAACGCTATACCCCTCAAAGCTGGTGGTGGCTACCCGTCTTACAAATCACCTCTGACTTAGCCGTGATGTGGGGAAGCTGGCAGGGATTAAAAAAGAAAAATTAATCTATCGATCCACATTTAGTCCTGTTTCCAAATCAAAACAACGCGGAATCAAACCTGTCGGAAAACCATATTTATTTGCCTGTGAACATTCCAGAATTCCTCTTCCATCATGAGCAATTTCCCAACCCGTCTCCGTTTTGGCTGCAAAATAAATTCCACCTTTATCACCTTCTCCTACATTGACCAGCCCAGTGGCAAATTCTGACGTACTATCAGTTCCCAAAGTAATTTGCACTTGTTCTACTGTCAAACTAAATCTTTCAGCCAATTTTTGCCGAATGGCATCAATATCATTTGGGATATAACCTAGTTCAGCTGCTGATGTTAAAACCACATTTACTTCTGTGTCACTTTTCAGTTCACCAACTTGCGCCGGCTTTACCTGTTCCAGAAAAAAAGCTGCCATTTTTTTAGGATCAAATTTATCTTCGATTTGAGGATTGGTAATATAAGACAGTAAGAATATAGTTCCTGCAATCAAACCACCGATTGATAAGAAAAACAAAACATTCTTCATTGATTTAATTTTCGTTCTCTACAACTTCCTCTGTTGTATTAATTCTAGCTTCAATCAAAGTGACTAGGTTTTGCAATGAACCAGTAAATCTAACTCCATCTACAAAAAAAGCAGGTGTGCCAGTCACTCCAGCTGCATTTCCATCTGCAGCATCACGTAAAACTTTGTCACGAAAAGTGTGATTGTCCAAAGCAGTATTGAATTGTTCCAAATTGAGTTCCAACTGCTCAGCAAAGCTGACAAAAATTGCTCTAGCTTCATCATTACTAGCACTCTCCCAATCAGCTTGATGAGTATAAATCAGGTCATACATCTCCCAAAACTTACCTTGATCACCAGCTGCCTCAGCTGCTTCAGCCGAAAGCATAGAATGCTGGTATTGTGAAAGTGGAAAATGACGCGCCACAAAACTCAATTTATCTGGATAGGTGAGTAATAATTGACTAATGATGGGATGCGCACTGGCACAAAATGAGCATTGAAAATCAGCAAATTCTACTAGCATCACTCGCTCATCTTCTGCTTGCAAAAGATGACTATCTTCCCTAATCAAAACCGTTGGATCAATATTCTGAGGTTCTAGGACGACCGTGTTTTTACGATTGAGCATCACAATTCCACCAATAAAAATGAGAAACGTGACCAAACTAATCCCAATCAAAGCTTTTGTTTCACCAGTCATGAATTACCTTTCTATAAAATAGTATCTGATTTTTAATAAAATTAAGACAGTTAATAATAACAAAGGATTTGTAATAAAACCAAGCAGTACATCACTTGTCCAAAGTACCAAAGCCGTTATTCATTTACCGTCAAAGTACCAATCATCCCCAATTGACGATGTTGACCCACACTGCAATAAAACTCAAACTCGCCCACTTGATCAGCAATAAACTCAATTACTGCAGAATCATTTTCCAGAATTTCAGAATGAACATTTAATTCATCAATATTGAAATCGTGAGGCATATCTACAGAACTGAAAGTGATGCGCACCGTATCGCCCAAGTTAACACTCAACTTATCAGGTTTGTAATAATAATTGCCACCTTCTATGGCAATTTCTTGCAGAGTATTTTGTTCTTTTTCCATAGTTCCTTCTTCAGTTGCTTCTCCTACTTCTTCCTCGTTTGGCACCAGTGATTCTTCTGTTACCGCTGCTTCTGGCAGGGCTTCAAGATCATTCTTTTGACCTACCTGGCTACTATTCATCATCACAAAAGCCACCAAACCAACCACTAAAAAAATACCAAGCACAGCAATCGTGCTCATTTTTTTATCAGCCTGAGCTTCTACCGGAGTATCCATAGAATTTTCTGCCATTTCTCCTCCTTTTTTGTATCCTACTCTATCAAGATCAGATTAACTTAGATGCGAAAAACTAACAAGTAACAACTACCAAGCTTTACTCTGTAGAGCCTAGTTTTAACTGGTATAATTTGGCCATCCACTAAAGGAAGCGTCGCATAGTGGCCAATTGCACAGGTTTGCTAAACCTGACCGGAATTTCCGGTTCGTGGGTTCGAATCCCACCGCTTCCGCATAATTAAGTAGTTTTACCGTAAGGTAAAACTAGTTGATTATATGGTTGTGGGATGAGAAGTTTACCCCGTCAGAGGAGCGAAGCGACGTATGCGGGGAATCCCACCGCTTCCGCCAGTAAGCTAAAAGTTCTACGAAGTAGGATTTTTTGACGAGTTTTTAAATTATATGCTGCCTTCAACCTTTAAAAAAACCTCAAAAATGTCCGCCCTTGCTAAGGTTTTTCCACAGATTATTTTGTGGTTAATTGTTCTTATTGCTTTGGGTTTTCGATTGTATCAAATCGACAAATCAGTCTGGTTACAAAATGGTTATGATGAAAGCAGAGACATGTTGGTGGCCGATCATATAGTCAACAACAATGAATACCCCACTCGCGGTCCTTTAGCCTCAGGCGGAATGGAGTGGCTTAACAATTCTCCTATTTACTATTATTTTGTTGCTCTAATCTGGCTTTTCATACCAAATCCATTATTTTTCATGTATTTCTGGACAATATTAATGACCACTCCGGTTCTATTTGGATACTTTATAGGTAAAAAGGCACAAGACAAAACAACTGGCTTGATTCTTGCCAGTTTGCTAGCTATAAATTCTCAAATGATCTCTAGTAGTAGAGAGCTGCTGCAACCTCATCTTTTATTACTGTTTTCGACCGCTTTTATTTGGGCTAGCATCTCGTACCTAAAAGAAAAAAAATATCATTTAAAATATCTTTTATTGATCATTTTTTTTCTTTTAGCTCCCCTTCATTTTCACTATGGAGCACTCCTCATACTTCCGCTGGGTTTTATCTTCACTATTTATTGTTGGCTGCACTTAAACATAAAGACTAAAAAGGTTTTGTTCAAAACAACTTTCATTCCAATAATTACTTTTATCGGAATTTTTTGGTCGTGGATAATGCTGACCTATCAATCACTTCCCTTAGATCAAATTTATTTTTTTATTTCTAATTTTAAAACAAAATATGAGCTTTCAGCTCTGGCACAAATACAGCATGTTTTGCACTCAATCAATCGAATGATCTGGGGAAACCATGCCTCCAATTCAACTATGTTTTTTTTATTCCTCTCGTTGTTAATTTTGATCGCAACAGCACTTTGGCATCAAAAATTTAAAATAAATATGAGCAAAGCCAAAAATTTTCAAAAGATAACTATTTTTATAATTTCAATATGTTTTTCAATTTTTCTTTTTATTTTTTACAAACATTACGTATCAGAGACATATCTTCTTTCAGTATTTCCCTTCTTTCTGGTGGCACTTGCTTTTTCTTTAAAATCAACAATTAATCTAAAACCTGTTTTGGGATGGTTTTTAACCATTGCGAGCATTCTGCTTATGATCATCTCCACTACAAAAACTATTTACAGCAATTTGCCCTCACGTTCTTATCATGATCAACAAAAAGAGATTGCTCAAATAATTTACGATGATTATTTGAATCATTACCCAAAAACAATTTCTTCACAACCTAATTTATTTCTAACCTGGTACACAACAACTAAAAATATGCCATTTGACGGCTGGGGCACAAGTGGGGTCTGGTACTACTTAGAACGAAGCTTCAAGCAACCACTGGTTGAAAATATAAGCTACGGTTTAAACCATACTCCAATTAATAAATACCCAAAAATCATTTATATGATTTGCGATCATCGAACTAAATCCACACTAATACAAAAAGAATGCATTGATCGTTTTGTAAAATCTTATTCCATTACTGATAACACATTGAAACAAATTACTTATGGACAAAATTTGTCTGTATGGAGTGCTGAAATTGATCTCAAACAATCTCGTCCTTTGATAAACGTTGTTCATCAAGAATTATTGGTTAATTAATAATTCTGTTAAACCGGCGCCTCACGGCATCGTGGGTTCGAATCCCACCGCTTCCGCCAAATTCAATTTTAGTTTGAATTTGGTTTGGGAGGATTTAAATTGTCTTCAGAAATTGGTAGTTGATCAAGTGGTTTTTCGCGCATTCGTCGCTCATACTCATCTTTTAGAATCACTTCCGCAACACTTATCTCACCAGTTTTAGAATCTTTGTAAGTGGTAAAAATTGGTTTTTTTGATTCAGGTTTCTTTGATTCAGACATAAATATATTTTAATACTCAATGAATAAAAAATAAATCCAGTATTTCTAATTCCTTCCAGTACTTCCCAAAAGACTCATTAATAATTTCCCTTCTTTTTTATGTTAAACTTGCAACTATGTTGAAATTACCAAGAAAAATTAAAAGCCTTAGTCGTATTCGAACCGGAGTAAAAGCTTTGATCGTCAACGAAGGAAAAATCTTGGTTGTTCAAGAACGATTGGCAAAAGATCATCCTGATGACGAACAAATAATTCATGATTTTCCTGGAGGAGGTCTTGACTTGGGAGAATCTCTGATCACTGGTTTGAAACGAGAGGTAAAGGAAGAAATTGGGCTGGAAATTGAGGTGGGTCAGGTGGTTGGTGCTTGGGATTTTGTAGTATCACATTTGGACAATCCCACCAAAGGCGTGCAAATCGTGTGCATCGGTTATCAATGTCAGGTTAAAGGAAAAAAACTTAAGTTCAATTTTGATCACAATCCTGCCCAAGAAGATATCTTTGCAGCCAAATGGCTGACTCCAGAAGAAATCTTGGCCAGCAATCCGCCTTTATTCAGATATCCGGGTATGAATGAAGCAGTTAAAGCCGTGCAGGCACAATTGCAAACAAAAAAATAAATTAAAATCATCATTTTTGATAGATTTTTGCCAAAAAAAAGATTTTACTGGAGCAAAAATAGTCATTTTGTAATATAATTCCTTTTTAATGTCTTCGAAACTTAATGTCATCAGACACCCTCTCATTCAAGATTCTTTAACTCACCTGCGCTGTCAACAAACCAGCCTCCAAGAATTTCGCCATTATTCCGACAAACTTTGCGAGCTACTTTTCTTTGAAGCTCTCCAAGATTTGAATACCAATCAAATAAAAATCACCACTCCTCTCAAAACCACTCAGGGCAAAAAACTCACAGATGAGGTAATTGTAGTGCCAGTATTAAGAGCTGGCTTGGCTATGCTATTTGGAGCCTTGCGCTTGTTACCAAAATCAAAAATTGGTTTTATTGGGCTGGAGAGAGATGAAGTAACAGCAATAGCTCATCAATATTACTGGAAACTACCCAAGATTACTAAAAATAGCGTGGTCATTGTTACCGATCCCATGTTGGCTACCGGCGGATCACTCGGTCACTTACTTCGTCAAATTGCCCCTCAACATCCCAAATCTATGTCGATCGTCAGTGTCGTGGCAGCTCCAGAAGGAGTCAAAGCCATCAAAAAAGAATTTCCTGAAGTAAAAATCTTTACCGCTGCTTTGGATGATTGTTTGAATGATCACTGTTATATTGTGCCTGGTCTGGGCGATTATGGAGATAGATATTTTGGCACTAACTAGAATCTTTTTCACAAAACTTTTCAATCTTTAAATTTCAAATCGATAATCAATTTTGAGAAGCTTAATTTTTGCTTGAAAGAAAATGAGCTACTAACTTGTATTACTAGTAGATAGTAGTAATAAGTATCTTTTTAGAAAGGAAGATATGAATAAAAAAGCAATGCTCCTCGGAGCTACCGCATTGATTTTGGGTGGTGTAATTCTTTTGCCCCAAACAGTGCTTGCCTACAAAGGTGACCCCAACGCTCAAGGTCCCAACTATACACCAGAGCGTCACGAGGCAATGATCAAAGCCTTTGAAAATAAAGATTATCAAGCTTGGCAAGAACTGATGTCTGGCAGAGGAATAACCCAACGCATCAATGAGCAAAATTTTGCTCAATTTGCTGAGGCTCATCAACTAGCCCAACAGGGTAATGTAGAAGAAGCCCAAAAAATCAGAGCAGAACTTGGTCTGAATCAGCAAAATGGTACTGGTGCTGGTCAGGGTCAAGGAATGAAACATGGCAGAATGAACCGTTAATCACGGTTGTTCGCAAAACCGATGCCCCATCTATATACTAGTGGGGCGTCGGTAGTTTAAAAATATCTTTATTCACTGTGGTTAAACCGAACAGATTCGAACATGAAAAACATATCCAAATTATCAGATGAAAAAGTGGTTGAGATTGTTCGCACTGACAATAAAGAAATTTATGCTGAAATTATTAAAAGATATCAAACCAAACTAATGCGTTATGCTCTCTATCTGATAAATGACGAACATCAAGCTGCTGATGTTGTTCAAGATAGTTTCATTAAAGCATATGTTAATTTGCAAAGTTTTGATTTGAAAAAGAAATTTTCTAGCTGGATTTATCGCATTGTTCACAATGAAGCAATGAATTTAATCAATAAAACTAAAAACAACCAAGCAATGAGTATAAAGGAATTTGAAGCCATTGATGACGGTGTTGATTTGGAAGATAGTTTAATCAAAAAAGAATTGATTCTTCGAGCTCAAAATTGTCTTAATCAAATTTCATTAATTTACCGAGAACCATTATCACTTTATTATTTAGAAGAAAAATCATACGAAGAAATAAGTGATATATTGAAAATACCAATCGGCACAGTGGGCACAAGAATCAATCGAGCTAAAGTAATTATTAAAAAAATATGTCAAAAAAAATAAAAAAGACACCAGTTGATTTGGAAAAAACCGTGATGGCCAAAGTCAAATCCGGAGAAATTACGATGAAACCTCGTTGGTACTTCGTGCTGGGTTCTTTGAGTATGATCGGTGGTTTGGTGGGCTTGACTATGATGGCAACTTTTCTAACCAATTTAATTTTTTTCCTGATTCGCAGACGCGGACCTATGCAAGGTTGGCGCTTACAATTCATGCTCAGCAATTTTCCATGGTGGGTGCCTATCTTGGCCATTCTCGGTATCGTATTGGGAGTGTGGTTATTAAAAAAATATGATTTTTCTTATCAAAAAAACTTTGGTCTGATCGTAGTTGGTTTTATCATTGCGATTTTCTTGACAGGTTTTCTAATAGATTTTTGGGGATTAAATGATTTTTGGTCTCGTCACGAACCGATGCGCCGTTTTTATCAACAGCTAGAAAAAGAAGACCTTCCTTCACCTGGGAGAGGCTCCGTACGAGGTGTTCAATTTCATCGAAATTAAAACTTGATTGCCTGTATAGTAAAATTGAATAAATAAAAATTTTTGGAAAGGAAATCTCATGAAACGCATTTTGGTTACAGGAGCATTTGGTTTGGTAGGCAGTGACCTAGTACCTGAGTTGCAAAAAAAGTTTGGACCAGATTCAGTCGTGGCTCTTGCTCGCGAAACAGTCAGTTCAGATTTCAAAGGCATTCTAGAAAAAGGCGATGTCCGTGACAGTAAATTGATGGCTGATCTAGTCAAAAAACATGATATCGGAGAAATTTATCACTTGGCCGGCTTACTTTCTGCTGGTGGAGAAAAACAGCCAGATCTTGCTTGGGAAATCAATGTTGATGGTTTGAAGCACGTGCTTGATTTGGCCAAAGAGCATCAACTCAAAGTTTTCTGGCCCAGCTCTATTGCTGCTTTTGGCCCTAGCACGCCCAAACAAAATGTCCCCCAACACACTTCCCTTGAACCAACCACCATGTATGGAGTTACCAAAGTCACGGGCGAGCTGTTGTGCCAATACTATTTTGAAAAATATGGAGTAGATGTCAGAAGTCTGCGCTATCCAGGACTCAATGGCTATAAAGCTAAACCAGGCGATGGCACCACCGAATATGCTATTCATATTTTCTATGGCTTGGTAAAAGACAATTACTATGAATGTTTCTTACAAGCTGATGCTCGCCTACCCATGATGTACATGGACGATGCTATCAAAGGCACCCTGGCACTCATGGCAGCTCCTTCAGAAAAAATCACGATTCGCACTAGTTATAACTTTGCTGCCATCAGTTTCACACCAGAAGAACTTTATCAAGAAATTCTGAAGTTTGCCCCAGATTTCAAAGTAGAGTTTAAACCAGATAGTCGTCAAAAAATTGCTGAAGGCTGGCCACAGACCATCGATGATTCGTCCGCCAGAAATGATTGGGGTTGGAAACATGAATTCGATCTTCCCAAAATGACCCAAGCTTTGTACGAAGGAATTAAACAAAAGATTAATTGAAAAAGTTGGGTATAATACCCTTCTGAGGAGGTGTCGCATAGTGGTCAATTGCACACGCTTGGAAAGCGTGAGCCGCGAGGCTCCGTGGGTTCGAATCCCACCACCTCCGCAACAAGCCAAAAAGTTCTGGTAGACTAGTCTAATATCACCAAATAAGTAGTTTTTAGATGTTTTACCGTTATAAAAAAACTACAAATATTTATCGTAATCTTTTGAGAATGGGTCTGGTTTGTTATCCGCTGATTTATCAAAGTTTAGTTGCCATTCTCTTCCAAGAAAATCAATAGCCTCTAAAATCTGAATTTTTAATTTTTCTGGAACCATCATTTGAACCCCATCGTAGTTACCAGCTTGTTGAATTCGTTTTACTTCTGCATCATCATGTACATCTCCCAACTTACTATCAAGCATTTTGAAATAAGCAAACATTTGGAAATGATTTACATTTAGATCTAAATGTAAATTAGCTAAACAACTCATTTGAAATAAATTCATTAGCAACCTGGTTCCATCTTTTCTTAGTATATGAAGTGCCCTAACGTCATCAGATTGCGCCGTAAGCACAATGTTTCTCATCTGATCAATGGTTTTTGAAATATACCTTTCGAAACCTGTTTGGAAATCTGGTTGAAAACTATCTTCCGTTTCTTTCAAAGAATAGTCTTCTATCGCACTGCGTAATCTATCTGTATATTCTTGAATATGAATTGTTCCAGCATAATCACGAACTTTACCTATATTCTTTATTACTCTCCAGTGTTTTTCCGGTGCAAAATGATCATTATCTAACATTAAGAAAACTGAAAGTAAGATATTTCCAGGTCTCCTTATTCTCTTCAATAGTTGCATTGCTTCAAAAAAATCAGCACTCTCTTTCTCATTAGCTACTATTACCGAAAGTGCTTTTAAAACTTTTTCTTTGCTGTATACCTCTTGCCAATACTGTAAAGCAGTATTAAATATTCTTTGAGAATCTTCTGGGCCTTTTATAACCTTCTGTAAATCATTAGGAAGATTAGGATCATCTGGCAAATCTTTTCGTAATTCGTCAAAAAGAAGTTCAACATTTAATAATGGGGCGTTACCTGTATTAGGATTAAATTGTTCGTGCATATTTTACCAATTCATATATTAATAGTTTATGATAATTGTTTTTAGAAAAAAAGTATTGATGAAAGAGACGTGCTTTCTATTCTAAACTAAGTTTCGAATCCAAGTTCTAAAACGAAAAACACCTCTTTCTCTAGAGTTTATTCACAGCTTGTAATATGAGAAATTATCAATATTTTATTCTTTTTCTTTCCCTGAAAGGACAAACTTGATTTTGATTGCCACCGGATTCAGGTCGAAAAAAGGTCAATTTTAAGACAATCAGGTATAATATATTTCTCATGAAAGCAAAACGCATTCTACTCACTGGTGATGATGGTTATAACTCCATTGGTATTCGCTTGTTGATTGCAGCGCTTAAAGAAAAACACAAACTATATATTGCAGCTACTAAACATCAACAATCTGGAGTTGGAGGCAAACTTTCTCTTAGTACTGGTGGTAATTGGGGCGAAACTGAGGTTGATGGAATACCTGGTATTTGGGTAGAGGGCTCTCCAGCTGATGCCGCAGAATGCGCACAAGTTTATTTTAAAAAACCTTTTGATTTAATTCTTTCCGGCATTAATTTGGGTATTAATGTAGGAGCAGCCATTGTTTCCTCTGGTACTTACGGAGGCTTGATGAGGGGTATGGGAAGACAATTGGCTCCAAAAGGCATTGCTTTGAGCTGGAACGTGCCTGGTGAGCTCATGCTGAAAAATCATGACGAAAATGAAAGCTTGGAACTATATCAAGCTTATTTTGGCAAAATTCTGACTCCATTATTTGACAAAATCTTTGCTGAAAAAATGTGGGGCGTGGACATTCTGAACATCAATTTTCCAGCCAAACCAACGAATAAAATTAAATTCACTAAAATGGATAAAAATATCAATAAGATATTTACTGAAATAGATCTGGATTATGAAACAAAACAATTCTCTTTTGAAAATAGTCGTTTTAATATCCAGGAAGATAATTTGCACTACGACATAGGCGCCATTAATCAAGGCTACATCTCTATTACTCCTTGTGCTTTTGAAGTAACTCACTTTACTACTTTGCAAAAATTAGAAAAAACTAAATTGGAACTCTAAATTGGAACTCTAAATTAGAATTTGCCTCTTTATAACTTGATTTCAATTGAGAAAATGATGCAGTCAGGCTGTTGTCAGATTTAACTGAGAAAATAATTTGGTGAAAAAGTCTTTGACAAAACGGCGATGGTCGGTCAATCTATTGATTGGTTTTTATTGTTGGTGGCAATTGGGCACTGGTACTGTTCAGGCTCAATCAACACAAATAATTATCAATGAACTCTATCCCAATTCCAATACTGATGAAGATGAATGGGTGGAACTTTATAATCTGAGTGAGCAAACCATTGATTTGGGCGGTTTTGAGTTGTGGGATGAACTTTCTTTGCCCAGTAAAATACACAGTTTTACTGCCGAAGACAAATTAGCCGGTCAGGCTTTTTTGCTTGTTTCTCTGCACAACAAACTCAACAATAGTGGAGATGCAGTTATTTTGAAAGATGCTACTGGTCAAGAAATTGATCGTTTGGCATATCCCAGTTCTACCAAAGAAAAAAGCTGGTCAAAAAATCCCAGTGATTTGGCAGAAGTTTGGGAAACTATACCAACCAAAGCAGAAATTAATTTGATTCCTACCCCCACTCCCACACCGACTCCAGTCCCCTCTGCTTCGGCAATCAGTACTGATGTCAATTCAAGCTCCACAGAAACTGTCAGCCCAGCCATTAACGAATCAGCCAAGCTATCTCAAACTTCTATTTCAAACACTGAGATTGATATGTCTCGTGCCAACGTTTTGGGGGCAACCAGTGATTTTGTCTATCCTCTCACCGTGCTTCATCCCAAATTGAGTTATGATCAGCCTCGGTTTTCTCAAGAAAATCTAGCTCAAGTTAATCTAGCTTTTTTGGCACCACCGGCATTCGAGAAAGGAGCGCTGAGTGTTATAATGGGGAGTTTATTCCTGCTCATTCCAGGTTGGATTTATGTCAAAAATCGTCAAAAAAACTTTTAGCGTCATACTGGCTTTTCTACCACCTATCATCTGGGCTACTTTTATCTATTATTTATCTGCTCAACGAGTTTTACCCAGTTTATATTTAAATACTTGGGATTTTCTTTTCAAAAAATCTGCTCACATCATTGTTTATGGTATTTTATACTTACTTTTATTACACAGTTTTAATTCCACCACCAACTTAAAAAACAATGCCAGATGGCTCTTACCACTGGTTTTAGCTATTGCCTATGCTACTTTTGACGAATTCCATCAAACAACCGTACCAGGGCGCACTGGCACACTCAGAGACATTGGTTTTGATTTTCTGGGCTGCAATTTGGTTTTGATGAGAAAATTTGGATACATCTGACTTCTTGACCCAATTACTGCTTGACTCTCAACCGCAATCTACTACACTGAATTTATATTTACCCATTAAAAAGGAGCTTATGACAAAATCACAACTTATTGCGATCGTTGCCAAAAAATCACACCTCACCAAAAAAGCAGCCACTGAGGCAGTAGAAACTGTTTTTGAAGAAATTACTAGAGTGTTAACCAAAAAAAAGGGTGAAAAAGTAGTCGTTTCTGGCTTCGGTACGTTTTATGTAGGTAAAGTCAAAGACAAACACGTTGAACCTTTTGGTAAAAAAGATCAAAGAACTTTGGTCAAAGGTCATGGAGTAGTAAACTTCAGAGCCGGCAAACCCCTGCGACGCGAGGTTTGGTAAAAAAATTCAAACAAAAAATTGGTAAAGATTTTACCGCTTGGGAGATTGGCGTTTGCGACGAGCCTTGCCACCCATCCCGATCTTGCGAGTTTCTTTCATGCGATCATCACGAGTGAGTAATCCAGCTTCCTTCAAAAAGATTCTGAACTCAAGATTTTTGGCTACCAAAGCTCTGGCAATACCATGAACTAAAGCATCTAATTGAGAACGAATCCCAGAACCAGAAACACGAGCCGTGACGGCAAATTTGCCTTTGGTGCCAGTCAACTCAAATGGTTTGTTATATAGAGCCACTGCATTGGGAATGCTGTGGAAATATTTACTCACCAATACGTCATTGACTACAAAATCTCCATCGCCCTCATAGATTCTTACTCTGGCAGTGGCCACTTTGCGTCTACCCACACCTTCATTGTATTTGACAGCAGGAATCTTGAACTCAGTCTTTTTTTCTTCAGGTGCGTGTTTGGCAGTCGCAACTGAACTAGTTGGTTTTTTTACCACTCTTTTTATAGACTGCTGATGTTTTTTGCGCATTTTCATTGCCATACTATTTGCCTCCTAACTGACTTTCGTGTTTGTGTTCTTTTCCAGGATAAATCTTTAAACGAGCCAATCTCTCACCTTGTAATTTATTTTTGGGGAGCATGTTTTTGACTGCTTGCAAAATCACTCTTTCTGGATGTTTATTGATCATTTCTTGAAAACTACGTTCTTTGACTCCACCGGGAAAACCAGTGTGCCAAGTATAGGTTTTCTTTTCTTCTTTACCGCGACTCAGAGCCACTTTTCTGGCATTAATAATCACCACAAAATCACCAGCATCAGTATGAGGTGTATAAGTGGGTTTATTTTTACCGATGAGTTTTTCTGCAATCTCGGTTGCTATTCTACCCAAAATCTTGCCTTCAACATCAACCAAGTGCCATTCTCTGTTGACATCTTCTTTGCGTTGCATAAAAGTTTTTTGTGATTTTTTCATGATTTATTTATTTTTTTTAGCGATTTTAGTAGTTTTTTTGGTAACTGATTTTTTGGCAACAGCTTTTCGGGCAAGTTTTTTGGGCTTAGTAATTTTTTGAGCTGAAGCTGATTTTTTCTTTTTAGTCTGACGTGAAGAGTAATCAATTCCACTTTTGAGCGTGCCCAGTTTTTCTGATTTTTCTACCAAACTAAGTTTGACCAATTCAGTATTATCTCCGCGTCTCTTACCCAATTTAACAATACGACTAAAACCAGAGACTCTCTTTTTCATTGAAGGAGCAATTTTATCTACCAGAGTATTAACTACTTCTCGGGTACCAAAAAAAGCATGCAGTTGTCGTTTGGTTGCCACTGTATTTTTTTGGGCTTTACCGATTAATTTATCAGCCCAACGCTTTGTTTCTTTGGCTTTGGCTTCAGTAGTAACGATTTCGCCATGCTCCACCAATGAGCGCACCAAGTTACGCACTAGCATTTTGCGATGATTGGTGTCTCGATTGAATTGTTTAGTTTTAACTCTGTGTCGCATGGCTTACCTTTTATTGATTAGTCTTCTAGACTAACTCCCTTCTTTTGCAAGGCTTCATTAATCAAATCTACACTCTTGCCACCCAAGTTCTTTACCTTGGAAATAGTCTCTTTGGGAGCACTTATTAGATCACCTACAGTTTTATAACCACCTTTGCGTAAAGCGTTGGCGATTCTGGTAGGCAAATCAAGTTCTTCCACTGTCAAACGCAGAGTTTCTGCTTCTTCAGGTGAAAGTTGAGTCTCTTCTTCCTCGTTTTCAATAATGACCGGATCAAATATTTGAGTAAATTGTTTAGCCAAAATTTGAGCGGCCTGTTTGACTGCCTCCAAAGGAGTGATAGTACCATCTGTCTGAACTTCCAGCACGATTCGATCAAAGTCAGTTCGACGACCTACCCGAGTGGATTCCACTTTGTAAGAAACTTTTTCTACTGGTGAAAATAGTGCATCTATGGCAATTTGGCCTATTACCTCAGTTTCCATTTCAGCTACCATTTTATAACCAGTATCGGTTTCTACCGTCATCTCTACTTCTAATTTTTTACCCTTAGCAAGCGTAGCCAATGGTTGATCGCCATTGATTATTTCAAAACCAGCTTCGGCTTTGATATCAGCAGCAGTGATTTTGGCAGGACCTTGAACATTTAAACGCAAGATTCCCATCCCATCGTGGTCTGCTTTGACCTTGACTTGTTTGATATTCAAAATGAACTCTACAATGTCTTCGCTCAAACCCTCCAGAGTGGTAAATTGATGATCTACTCCATTGATAGCAACTGAAGTAATTGCTGATCCTGGTAAAGAAGTCAATAATACTCGGCGCAAAGCATTGCCCAAGGTATGACCGTAGCCCTGCTCTAAAGGCTCAATTACTAAACGAGCCTGAGAAGCAGTCGCTTCAACTTCTGAAACCGTAAAAGACGGGTTCATGTATGGATATTTTTTGAGATCAAGTTTCATATGTCCTCCTTTGTTTCTCCTCCTCTGCTTTTTGACAGAGAATCTGTATCGAGAATTGCTGATCTTTATACTTTTTACTACTTTTTAAATTACTTTATACTTTTTACTACTTTAAATTTTTTTATCTACTATAAAACTCAACAATGAGCTGTTCATCAATGATTTCCGTTATGTCTTCCCTCTCTGGAAATCTCTGTACTTTAGCTATAGAAACTTTACGATCCAACCATTCCGGTACGATTTTTTCATCAGCCTTTAAAAGCTCGGCTACTACCGGAATTTTAGTTGCTTTGTCTTTTAGTCGAATCACATCATTCACTTTGACTGAATAAGATGGCACGTTCATTCTGCAATCATTTACCAAAATATGGTCATGAGTCACCATTTGTCTAGCAGCTGCCCTAGTAGGAGCCCAACCTAAACGATAAATTGTGTTATCCAATCTTCGTTCCAATAAACTCAAAAGAGCTGCTCCAGTAGCTAGAGGATCTTTGCTTGCCTGACTGTACAAACGATGTAGTTGTCTCTCCAAGACACCATAAATATACTTCACTTTTTGTTTTTCACGAAGCTGAACGCCGTAATCAGATACTTTGTGACGTCTAATTCCATGCTGGCCAGGACGAATATGAATTCTACGAGCTACCTTCAGAGCATTGGTTTTTAAACCCAAATCTTCCCCAATTTGTCGTTGCAGTCGTTGTTTTGGTCCGGTTTGTCTTGCCATTATTTTTTTCTTTTTAAATTTTATTAGCGATTATGTTTAGCTTTTCTGGGTCTAGTACCGTTGTGAGGCATGGGAGTTGTGTCAGCGATCATATCAACCTTGATATTCTGTGCTCTGACTACTCGTAAAGCCACATCTCTACCTGGTCCTGGACCTTTTAAATAAATATCCATTTCATTCATGCCAAAAGCCTTAGCTTTGTTAATTGCATTTTCCACAGTAATAGTAGCTGCATAGGGAGTAGATTTTCTGGAACCAGTAAAACCAGCTGCTCCGGTGGATGCCCAACAAACCAGGTTACCCTTATCGTCAGTAATACTAACCAAAGTATTATTGAAGGTCGCACTCACATACATTCTGCCCTTGGGAATGGTTCGTCTGATTTTTGTTTTGGTAGATTTATCTGCTTGTGCCATATCTTTAGGTTTTTTAAATTATTATTTGGTTTCTGTTTCGATTGATTCTTCTTTTGATACTGAGCCAACTGTTTTTCGACCACCGCCACGCACAGTTCTGGAATTGACTCTAGTGCGCTGACCACGAGTTGGTAAACCCAAACTGTGGCGAAGTCCTCGATAAGTTTTGGTTCTCTTTAGATGAGCTATATTATCAGTAATAATGCGACGTAGATCACCCTCCACTGGATAAGCTTCCAATAAACGCTGAATTTTATTTATCTCGTCTGGGGTTAAGTCACGAGCGCGTTTTTTGGGGTCAATCTTGGCTTGTTGAACAATTTCATTGGCTCTAGTTAAACCCACTCCAAAAACAGATCTTAGAGCAAAGAGTACTTTTTTTTGTTCTGGTATGTCTATTCCGGCAATCCGTGGCATATTTTATCCTTGAACTTGCTTATGTTTTTTATTTACACAAATAATGCGTAATTTTCCATTACGTCTAATAAATTTGCACTGGTTACACATCTTCTTCAGCGAAGTTCTTACTTTCATTTTTTCCAATCAGGTATTTTTAAACCTCTGCTTGTACCGACCTCGTATTGATTCGATACGTAATTTTACATTTTGTTAAATCATATTTAGACACATAGCCTTTAATTACATCTCCGGGCATGACCCTAATTCTATAAAGACGCATTTTACCAGCCAATGTGCCCAATAATATCTTGCCCACCATCGGTTCTAAAACCGAATCAGTAATTCTCACCCTAAACATAGTGTTCGGCAGACATTCCTCGATTTCCCCAGAAATTTCCAGGCGATCGGTCTTGACTGCTTTTTCAGGCGCACTATCTTGTCGCTTTACCTTAGCTGCTCGTTTGTGATCTTGTACTTTTCCCATAACTTATCAAATATAGAGGGGAATTATACCAGATATGATCAAGTTTGCCCACCAGCTAAGATGCTTTTTAAGCCAAGATTATTTATTCGCTTGGCTCTGTTTCTTTTTTACAGCCTTCATAATTTCTGCAAAAACCTCTTCAATAGATTGTTCACCATCAACTTTGATCAATTTTCCAGCCTCATCATAATAATTCAAAACATCAGAGGTTAACTCATGAAATAAGGCAATTCGTTTACGAATGGCCCGCAGTGTTTCATCTTCTCGATCAGAAATACGGCCAGAAATTCTCCAAAGAGCTTCTTTATCAGAAACATCGATCAAAAATACTAGATCAATCACTCCATTTAGAACTTCTGCCTGAGCTTTGGTGCGAGGAAAACCATCCAAAATATAACCATTTTTATATTCTGGTTTGGCCAAATATTCTGTCACCACTTCCACAGCTGTGTCGTCTGGTACCAATGCTCCTGAGTTTAAGGTTTCTTTGAGCCAACGACCTAGTTTGGTTTTTTCTTTGGTCATTTCTCGGAAAATATGCCCTGAAGAAAGATAAGGAATATCCAAAGCTTCAGACATCATATTGCCTTGAGTAGATTTACCTGCTCCTTGAATACCAACCAAAACTATTTTCATTTATAGTTCCTCCCTTTATTTATATTTATTGATATTTGTCGTAGTCCTGTCCTACGAGCATACTTTCTATCTGTTTATTCGTTTCCAAAACAACCGAAACCACAATCAAGATACTGGTTCCTCCAATAGCTAATGAACCAATACCAGTCAAAATCTGAGCAATCGAAGGCAAAATAGCCAAAATGCTCAAAAAGATAGCTCCTACCAAAGTAATTCTCACTACTACGTACTCCAAAAACTTTTTGGTAGAACCACCCGGCCTGATGCCTGGCACAAATGCTCCACTTTTCTTTAGTTCTCCAGAGATATCTTCAGCATTAAAGAAAATCAGAGCTGAAAAAAAGGTGAAGCTAAAAACCAATAAAAAATAGGTAATTAAATAAATCGGTGATGTTTGTTCAAACCAAATAGTCAATCTTTGTCCCCAAGCAACCAGTCCTGGCTTGCTGGAAGCTGTCATGATGCGGCCAACAAACGAAGGGGCCAACATAATGGATACGGCAAAAATAATCGGCATTACTCCGGCCACATTAACTTTGATGGGCAAGTGAGTTTGTTGGCCGCCATAAGTTTTTCCACCACGAATCCGTTTGGCATATTGAATCGGCACTTTTCTTACTGCTTGATTGATAAACACAATCAAGCCAATCAAGATAAAAATACCCAATAAAAATAAAAAGAAAGTGAAAAATTGTTGAGAACTGATTAATTGAGATATTTGACCAACAGCCATTGGTAATTGACTGACTATACCAGCAAACAGCACCATTGAAATACCATTGCCCACTCCATACTCAGACACTAACTCCCCCAACCACAGCATAATCATCGCGCCAGCCACCATAGTTAGAACCATAGCGACAATCACTATCAATCGATCAGCCACCAATAAACTTTGAGAATTGAGTAGAGCAATAATAGAAATGCTTTGGGCAATAGCAAAAGGCACTGTCAAAAATCTAGTGTATTGATTGAGTTTGGCCTTACCAGCTTCACCCTCTTTTTGCATTTCCTTAATGTTTGGTAAAACCATGCCTGCCAACTGCATAATAATGGAGGCGGTAATATAAGGATTGATACCCACGGCTACCAGAGAAAAATTGGCCAAAGTACCACCGGCAAAAACATTCAGTAAACTTAAGAATTGATTATCAGCAAAAATTGCTTGCAGAGCAGCCACATTGACTCCCGGCACTGGGATGTGAGCCATCAGTCTAAACGCCAAAAAAATTAAACCTGTAAAAATAATCTTCCGACGTAATTCTTCGGTTTGAAAAATGGCTTTAATTTTTTGCAATGAGCGTTTAAATAGCATCATTTATTCAACTGATCCACCCAGCTTTTCAATAGCCTGACGAGCTTGGGCGGAGGCAGGAATTCCCTTTATATTAACTTTTTTAGTTAAGTTTCCTGTTCGAATAATCTTGGCTTTTTTGAAAGCAGGCTCAATTACTTTATGTAATTTTAAGGTTTCCAAAGTCACTTCACTGGTGGGCAATCTCTCCAAATCAGTCAAAGTGATGGTAGCAATGGCTTTCAGAACCTTGAATCTGCCTTTACCACGAATCATTGGGTATTTTTTAACACCTGGCAATTGACCACCCTCAAACCACAAAGGAATTTTGCTACCACGTCTGGATTTTTGGCCTTTTTGACCACGACCTACTGTATGGCCACCTTTGCCAGAACCATAACCTCTACCCAATCGTTTATTGGAGCGCTTAGTGATGCTAGTGAGAGTTTGTAAAATTGACATATTTATTTCTTGGTTGGTTTAGCCGATTGTTTGGCTTCTTTTTTATCTGACTCATCTGCTTTAGCTTTAGCTTCTTCCTGAATTTTTTTGGTTTTTTCTTTTTCTTCTCGTTCAATATCTACAATAGAACGTAATTTGATGCTACGAATATTAACGATTCGCTCAATGCGTTTCAAGGCTTCAAAAGTAGCATAAACACTGGAAGCTTGATTTTCGCTACCCAAAATCTTGGCTGAAATATCACGCACTCCCGCTGCCTCCACCACTGCTCTGACTGGGCCACCGGCAATAACTCCCGTTCCTTTGGCTGCTGGTTTGAGTAAAACTTGTCCAGCTCCTTTTTTTACCATCATTTTAAAAGGAATAGTAGTGCCATCCAAAGGCACAGTGATTAATTGTTTTTTAGCTTTTTTAACACCTTTTTTGATAGCAGATAAAACGTCAGGAGCCTTACCCAATCCCACTCCTACTTTGCCTTTTTTATCACCTACCACCATCAAAACGGAAAAACCAATCTGGTTGCCACCTTTAGTTTTTTTGGAAACGCGAGAAATTTGAATAACTTTTTCTTCAAATTCCTTTTTTTCTGGTGTAAATGTGTGTCTGTCTGACATAACTTAAACTTGAATGCCTCCCTCGCGCAAAGTTTCTGCTACTGCTTTCACTCTGCCGTGATATTTATACGCTCCTCGATCAAAAACCAAGGTTTTGATGCCCTTTTTTTGTAGTAACTGCAAAAGTTCTTGAGCAACCAAGATAGATCGCTCGGTCTTTGTTATTTTTGATTCAGTTTTTTTTGACTCAACTTTTTTTGACTGGGTTTTTTGAGAACTTGATTTGTCAATCACATCACTAACCGCAACCAAAGTTTGCTGAGCATCATCATCAATTACCTGTAAATAAAGATGCTGATTGGAACGAAAAATAGTAAGACGAGGTCTAGTAGCTGAACCATAGAGTTTGCTACGGACTCTGATTTTTCTTGTTTGAGCTAGTGATTGATTTCTTTTAATTCTTGACATAATTTCCTTAACCAATGGCTGTTTTGCCAGGTTTGGTTTTGACTATTTCATCTTCGTAACGAATACCTTTACCTTTATACGGTTCTGGAAGGCGAATAGCTCTAATATTGGCTGATACTTGACCAACCAATTGTTTATCAATTCCAGCTACATGAATAGTGTCATTACCTTCTGCTTTGAGCTCAATTCCCTCCACGGGATCAATATCTACCGGATGAGAATAACCCACTGTTACCGACAAACCAGCTCCTTTGGTCGATACCCTATAACCCGTACCCACCAATTTGAGAGTTTTTTTATAACCTTCACTCACTCCTTGAACATAGTTGGCCAAAATACTTCTTACCAAACCATGAAAAGCAGTTGTTTGTGGTTCATCGTTGGTGCGAGATACGATCAATTCTTCTGTTTCTATCTTAACTTTAATACCATCAAACAAATTGAAACTTAATTCACCTTTAGGACCTTTAACAGAAACCACTTGCTCACTTTGAGTGACGGTGATCCCTGCGGGCAATGGAATGGGGGTGTTACCTATTTTTGACATAAATTACCAAATCTGGCAGAGTAATTCTCCACCAACATTCTGTTTTTTAGCTTCTTTATCTGTTAATAAACCCTTACTAGTCGAAATAATCGTAATGCCATAACCATTTAGTGTCACTGGAATGCGATCAACCGAAGCATAAAGTCTTCTGCCTGGCTTGGAAATCCTGTTTGCTCCAGTAATTTTGGGCCATTTGTTTTTATAACCCAATTTAATCGACAATGCTGATTGAGGCTTTTGTTTGACTATCTCAAAAGACTCAATGTAGTCATTATTTTGCAAAATCTGAGCAATGGCTTGCTTTATCTTTGAATGAGGAATGACTACCTCCTTGTGTCTAGCAAGTAGGGCATTCTTGATTCTGGCTAGCATGTCTGCGATCGGATCTGTCATATTATTTGCTTGCCTTTACTACTCCTGGTAATTCTCCTTTGGAAGCTAATTCACGAAAAGTGATTCTGCTCAAACCAAAATAACGCATATAGCCACGTGGCCGGCCGGTGATTTTACAACGGTTTTCTCCTCTGGTCGAGACTCTATTAGTTTTTCTCTCTCCAGATTGCTCGTATTTGGATCGCAAAGCCAATAATTTCTTGGCTTTGGCGATTTTTGATTTTTTGGCCATGGTTTACTTTTCCTCCTTTTTTTCAAATGGAAAGCCCAACAATTCCAACATTCGTCGTGCTTCCTGGTCGTCTTTGATACTGGTAATAATATTAATTTGTAAACTTCTAATGCTTTCTATTTGATCATAATTAATTTCCGGAAAAACGATTTGTTCTTCCAATCCCAAACTATAATTGCCCTGACCATCAAAAGCTGTTAAAGAAATACCTCTAAAATCCTTTACTCTGGGCAAAGTAATCGAGACCAATTTATCCAATAATTCCCACATATTCTCTCCTCGCAAAGTTACCATTACGCCCAGTGGATCACCAGCTCTGAGTTTGAAACCGGCAATGGCTTTGGCTGCTTTGGTAACTTGAGGTTGCTGACCAGTAATTACTTTGAATTGTTCAACCACATTTTCCACTACTTTTTCGCGAGCTTTGGGATCAATGGGATGAGCAATACCCATGTTGACTACTACTTTTTTGATTTGAGCAACCGCAAAAGCATTATCATGTTTAAACTCTTTTTGGAGTTTGGGTAGTACTTCTTGCTGGTATTTAAGTTTCAGACGATTCATGATTTTATTTCTTACTTTCTTTTTTGGTTGATTTCATCTCTTTTTTTGTTTTTGAACTAATGACAGCTCCTGTTTTGCGATAAATTCTGGTTTTGCTACCATCTTTGTTGAGTTTATATCCCACCCTATCTGGTTGGCCTTTATCATTGATAATGGCTACTTTACCCATGCCCAATGGTCGTTCCTGGCGTTTAATGTCTCCTGCCTGACCTCCATAAGGTTTGATGTGGCGAGAATACATATTCATATCTTTGACGATCACTGCATTTTTTTCAGGCAAAACTCTAATAACCTCTCCCCGTTTACCGTGATCTTTGCCTGTGGTGACTAGTACTTTATCTCCTACTTGTAATTTCATTACAAAACCTCCGGCGCTAAACTAGCAATTTTACTAAAACCATTATCTTTAACTTCTCTAGCAATTGGCCCAAAAACCCGAGTGCCCACCGGTTCTTGTTTTGTACGATCCTCAATAATAACAGCTGCATTGTCATCAAATCGAATATATTCACCAGAATTACGTCGTTTTTCTTTTTTAGTTCTGACGATTATTGCCCTCACTAAAGAACCTTTTTTGACAGCGCTATTGGGATCGGCATCGATTACTGAACCAATAATAATATCTCCCACATAGCCAAATCGTCTTTTGGAACCACCATAAACTTGGATCACTCTAATTTTTCGAGCACCACTGTTATCGGCGACTGATAGGACTGTTCTAAGTTGTATCATTACTTTATTTTTTTAGTTATTACAAAACGCTTGGTCTTACTGATTGGTCTAATTTCTTGAATTTCTACCGCTTCTCCTTCTTTCAACTTCAAGCCTTCTGGCAAATGACAAGCATATTTTTTATTACGCTGAACTGACTTGATATATAAAGGATGCTGCCACTGACGAGTAACCGTCACCGTAGCGGTTTTTTCTCTTTTCATTGAGGTGATAATTCCCTGCATTGTTCTCATTATTTAGCCTTTTTCGTTACTTTTTTCATGGTTTTTTTGGTTGATTTTTTTGTAGATTTTGTCTCAGATTTTTCTTTAGCTACTGCTTTGATTGTTTTTTGTTGTAGTTTTTCTTTGGCACTCTCCATTTGTTGAGCTATTTGTCTTTCTTTTATAATCGTTTTAATTCTAGCGATATCATCAGCGCCCAACTTAACCAAACTAGTATTTTCCAATTTACGAGCGTGTTTCTTGATTCTGTTTTGTGCCAACTGCTGTTGCAAACCAACTAATTGCTTTTGCAACTGAGTAATGGTCTGTTCGTGTAGCGCTTTAATATCTTTTGTTTTCATCTTATTTCTTAACAAAACTAGTTTTTACCGATAATTTATGAGCAGCTTTATCAAAAGCAGTGCGAGCCATTTCTTCTGTTACTCCTCCCAGTTCAAATAAAATAGTTCCTGGTCTAACTACTGCTACATAACCTTCAATTGCTCCCTTACCAGATCCCATTTTGACTCCTACTGGTTTTTTGGTAATTGGCTTGTGAGGAAATACTTTAATCCAATAACGACCAATTCTTTTAGTAGCAAAAGTAATTTTCTTACGAGCCGCTTCGATTTCTCTAGCCGAAAGCCAACCACCAGTCATAGCCTTTAAACCAAATTCAGCAAAAGCCAGTTCATTACCTCTAGAAGCCTTACCTTTGTTCTTGCCTCTAAATTCTTTGCGGTATTTTGATTTTTTTGGTTGTAACATGTTTCCTTAAACGATCTCTCCCTTATAAATCCAGACTTTTACTCCGACATAACCAGAACGAGTTTTGGCTGGTGATTCAAAATAATCAATGTTGGCTCGCAAGGTTTGCGTAGGAATACTACCTTTAAAGTATTTTTCCTGACGACCAATCTCTGCCCCACCAATTCTGCCTGAAAGCTGAATCTTTATCCCCTTGGCTCCAGCAGCCATTACTTTTTCCAAAGCTTGACTAATGGCTCGGCGATGAGGATAGCGACCGATGAGTTGATTGATGATTCGCTCGCCTACCAATTTAGCGCTCAAATCAGGATTCTTGACTTCCTCTACTTTCAAATCCACATGCACCTGTTCTTTTTTTAACTTGGCGGTGTTGAGTAATTTTTCTACTTCTTTCTTGATTTCTTCCAAATTAGCTCCTCCCTTGCCGATCACTACACCGGGGCGAGAAACATGTAAAATGATGCGCATTTTACTGATTGAACGTTCAATATTTATTTGAACCAAACCAGCATTATGCAGTTTACTGTTAAAGTATTTTCTTAATCGATAATCTTCCAATACTTTGTCAGAATAATCAGCTGGAGTTGCAAACCAACGAGATTTCCAAGAGAAAATATTTCCCAAACGAAAACTGGTTGGATTAACTTTTTGTCCCATATTAACTAGCTTTCTTTACTACTTTTTGCTGAGCAGTGTGTTTTTGTGCTTTTACTTGATCTTTAGCTACTGATTTAAATGGTGCCGTCATCCCTGATTTAGCCTTGACGTCAACCTTGGTTGGTTTATTGGCTTTGCTTGTTTTATCACTTTCTTTGGCGATCGTAGCAACCTTTACTTCTGTTTGTTGTTTTTTGGCCACTGGTTTGGCATCGGTTTTGGCAGCCAAAACAACTTTGATATGAGAAGTTCTTTTAAGAATTGTATGGGCTCTTCCTCTGCTAACCGCTCGCCAACGTTTATAAGTGGTGCCCTCAGTAACCAAAATATTTTTCAAATCCAACTGATCGATGGGTAAATTATGGTTGTGCCAAGCATTGGCTAAAGCCTGACGTAAAACCTTTGTCACCACCAAAGTAGCTCGACGTTCCATCACAGCCAATTGTCGCAATGCTTGCTCTAAAGGCAACTTGCGCACTTCGTTGGCCACCAAACGAACTTTGCGTGCGGACTGTCTGGTATTTTTTTGCTCTGCTGTAATTTCCATTGTTGTCAGTTGTTAGTTAATAATTAATTGTTTGATTCTATTTAATAATTTTTAAGTCTTGGCTAATACTCGTTTTACGATTCGACCATGACCTCTGAAAGTTCTAGTAGGAGCAAATTCTCCCAATTTATGACCCACCATGGCTTCAGAAATAAATACTTCTATAAAGTTTTTACCCTGATGAACCAATAATGTATGTCCCACAAATTCCGGAGCCACTACACTATCACGAGCCCAAGTTTTCAAGGGAGCTTTTTCTCCCAGCTGTTTTTGCTTCATGATTTTTTTCATGAGCTTTGGATCAATAAATGGTCCTTTTTTACTAGATCTACTCATAATTTATTTTGCCCTTCTGTCACGAACTAACCACTTAGTGCTTTTTTTACTACTGCGAGTCTTCTTGCCAGGAGCCACATTTCTACCCCAAGCAGTTTTGGGATATTTTAGACCGACTCCGCTTCTACCTTCACCACCACCGTGGGGATGAGAACCAGGGTGCTGAGCAGTACCACGCACAGTGGGTCTAATACCCATCAAACGTTTTCTGCCAGCTTTACCTAGCTTACGATTTTTCCAATCTTGATTGCTAACCTGACCAATCGTAGCCAAACAACTAAGATTAATCAGTCTTTGTTCTTTGGAGGGTAATTGTACAGTAGCGTAATTACCTTCTTTTGATTGAATTAAAGCATGTACTCCCGCTCCTTTAACCAATTGAGCACCTCTTCCCGGTTGTAATTCTAAATTATGAATCGGTGTTCCTACCGGAATATTTTTCAAAGGCATGGCGTTACCTGGTTTTGGATCTATTTGTTCTCCAGAAATTATGGTGTCACCGACTTTAATATTGCTAGGTGCCAAAATATATCTCTTTTCTCCATCTTGATAAAAAAGTAGGGCAATATTGGCACTGCGCATTGGATCATATTCTATTCTCTTCACCATTGCCGGCACATTTGCTTTATCTCGTCTCCAATCAATCACTCTCATGCGTTTTTTCACTCCACCACCACGATGAGGCATAGTGACTCTGCCTTTAAAACCTCGACCCTGACGTTTCTTATGACCAGAAGCCAGTAAAGATTTTTCTGGAGCACCGCGATGCAACTTATTAACCGCATCTACTCGGTGTCGTCTGCCAGGACTAGTTGGTTTAATTTTCTTTAACATTATTCTTTGCCTCCCAGATCAAAAACATCAATTGTTTGATTGTTTTCCAATTTTATCAAAGCTTTCTTAGTTTTAGCTGATAAATTTTTCAATCTTTTCTTACCAGTACGTTGAGCTTTTTTAGGTCTCATAATTACATTAATCGCTACCACCTTGACATCATAAATAGCTTCGATTGCCGCTTTGATAATATTTTTATCAGCAGAAGTGTCCACTTCAAAAGTATAAACATTTTCGCTGTTTGCTCTTTGCAGCGTTTTTTCTGTAACAACTGGTTTGCGAATAATTTGTAAATTCATGATTATTTTTATTTGCTTTTTGCTTTAGTTTTTGTAGTAGTTTTGATTTTCTTTTTTGATTTAACGATGGTTTTTGGAGCAGTAGAAGCGGTTTTTTTAGTCTTGACTGATTTGGTGGATTTTTCTGTTTTGGTAGCTTTAACTAATTTGGCTGACTCAGCTGACTTGATTTTTTCAACAGGTTTGATTTTTTTAGTTATTTTATTTGATTTAACAACTGTTTCTTTTTTTAATCTGTTTTCCAAAATTTGCAAAGCTTCTTTGGTGAAAATAATTTTTTTGGCAGTTACTAAATGCAGAGCATTTAATTCATTGGCATTGACTGTCAAAACTTGGCCAATGTTATTTACACTGCGTTTGATTAATTCAGAATTTTCTCCTAATACAATTAGGATTTTATCAACTTTGCCCAACATTTTTTGTAAAAGCAAATCAGCTTCAGCTGTTTTTCCTTGTAGACCATTTAAATTATCAGTGACAAAAATCTGGTCTGCTTGGAGTTTGAGAGCTACGCGAAGGGCTTGAGCTTTCATTTTGCTATTCAAGTTTTTATTCCAGTTTTCTATGCCCTTTGGTCCATGAGCTACTCCACCACCCACAAAAATATGAGCATTTCTGGAACCATGACGAGCGTTACCTGTTCCTTTTTGGCGATACCATTTGGATTTGGATCGATTAACTTGAGAACGAGTTTTTACTTTACTTGTTCCTTGCCGTAAATTTGACAAATAAATTCTGATTGCCTGAGCAAGTAAAGTAGGATTGTCTTTAGTTGCAAACATTGAGTTGTTAACCTCAATGGAGCTTTCTTTGCTGGTAGCGGTAATTACTTTTAATTTCATGTTTATTTAGTTTCTTCTTTGACTTCTTCAACTTTTTCAACTTCTTTGACTTCTTCAACTTTTTCAACTTCTTTGACTTCTTCAACTTTTTCAACTTCTTTGACTTCTTCAACTGTTTCAACTTCTTTGACTTCTTCAACTGTTTCAGCTTCTTCAGCTTTTTGTTCAATTTTAGTTTCTTCAGTTACTTCACTTTCACTGGCTGGGTTATTGACTGCCAAACCAACGGAATCTAGATCTAACTCAATTTTACGTTTGCCTCCAGTTTTTTGAATTTTTACGATAGACGTTCTAGATCCTGGCACTGGACCAGACAACCAAATTTCTTTAGTTTCAGAATTAATATGCAAAACTACCAAACCATGGACTGTCTTGGTTTCCATACCAAAATGACCTGGCATTCTTTTGCCCTTCCAAACTCTGCCTGGATAAGTACCAGAACCGATTGAACCTACTGCTCTTTGTCTATCAGATTGACCGTGAGTAGCTGGGCCTCCATGAAAACCATAACGTTTAACTGCTCCAGCAAAACCCCTGCCTTTGCTTGTTCCTTGCACTTTTACCACATCTCCTACTGCCAAAACATCGTTCACAGACACAAAGTCTCCGGTTTTAAGCGGAGACTCTTCATTTATAGTGTGATGGATACCCTTAATTTGTTTGACGCCATAGGTAAAACCACTTTTGCGTAAACGTTGTTGAAGTGGTTTTTTCATGTTATTCAATTTTTTGATACCAAAACCAACCTCCAAGATATTTTGGCGGTTAGTGTTCCAAGTGCGGGAAGATTTGTCTGTAAAAGAAGTGTCTTGCTGACCAACAATCAAGTTATCATCAGCTTTACACTTTGTTACAGCCAATCTTTTACCGCTCTTTGACCAGGCTTGAGTCATGCCCAGCTTAGTAGCAAAGATTGCGTCTAACATTTTTTTATTTTAATTTTCTTTTTAAGCTAAAAACCTTAAAAAATAAGCGAGGGCTTATTGCCCTCTTTATCAAATTCTAATTTTCTAAAGTCTACATCTTAATTTGAATGTCGACTCCGGCAGGAAGCTCTAAGTGCATCAAGGAGTCAATCGTCTTATTGGTAGGATTGACTATCTCGATCAAACGTTTATGTGTTCTAATTTCGTAATGTTCCTGTGCATTTTTATCTGCATTGGGCGAAGTTAGTACTGTAAACGACTTAGTGTGAGTGGGCAAAGGCACTGGGCCCACTACTTTTGCTCCGGTAGACAAAGCTGTTTGTAAAATCTTACGACTGGCTTCATCAATGACTCGATGATCATATGATTTTAGCCTGACTCGAATTTTATACACACTTTGTGTACTTGCGTTTTTTACCATAATTTACTTGTTATATGTTCGGTTGTGACACTTGGTCTCAACCCAACGAATTTTACTCTGGAATACCAGAGATATTCAAAACACAGGGGGTAATTATACTTGATCAATCCAATTGTGTACAGATCGAGTTGATAGTAGAAAAAATCCCCGGTTAAGATTTTTTATCACGTCTTTCAACGTGAACTTCAGATTATATCAAGAGAAGATCAAGTAAACAACTACTCTTATAAAAACCCCCGCCGAAGGCGGGGGTTTTCTTTGACAAATTCATCAAGTGATTACTTAACCACTTTTGAAATCGCACCAGCTCCAACAGTCAAACCACCCTCACGGATAGCAAACCGCAGGCCTTCATTCAAAGCTACAGGAGCGATTAATTTTACCTTCATTTTGGCGTTATCACCAGGCATTACCATCTCTACACCATCTGGAAGAGTGATCTCACCGGTTACATCAGTAGTTCTGATATAAAATTGAGGTTTATAGCCAGTGAAGAATGGTTTGTGACGACCGCCTTCTTCTTTTTTCAAGATGTAAACCTCTGCCTCAAAATTAGTATGAGGAGTAATGCTACCCGGTTTGGCCAAAACTTGACCACGCTGAATACCATCTTTTTCTATACCACGAAGCAAAATGCCTACGTTGTCACCAGCCTGACCAGAATCTAGTAGCTTATGGAACATTTCCACGCCAGTAACAACTGACTTGGAAGTCTTTTCAAATCCGACTAGCTCGATTTCTTCGCCAACTTTTACTTGGCCACTTTCGATTCTGCCAGTAGCCACAGTTCCTCTGCCTTTAATCGAGAAAACATCTTCCACAGGCATCAAGAATGGCTTGTCCAAATCACGAACTGGATTGGGAATATATTCATCGACCTTATTCATCAATTCCATGATTTGATCCTGAGCTGCTGCATCACCTTCCAGTGCTTTGAGAGCAGAAACACGCACTACAGGGGCATTCTCACCATCAAAACCATATTTGGTCAATAATTCTCTCACTTCCATTTCGACTAAATCAAGCAATTCTGCATCATCAACCATGTCGACTTTATTCAAAGCAACAATTAGTTTGGGCACGTTGACTTGATTTGCCAAGAGAATGTGTTCTCTGGTCTGAGGCATAGGACCATCAGTCGCAGCAACTACTAAAATAGCGCCATCCATTTGGGCAGCGCCAGTGATCATGTTCTTGATGTAGTCAGCATGTCCAGGAGCATCAATGTGAGCATAGTGACGTTTTTCTGTTTCATACTCAATGTGTGAAATATTGATCGTCACTCCGCGAGCTGCTTCTTCTGGAGCATTATCGATGTCTGCATAAACCATCGGTTTGTTTACGCCACCGGGTACTTTTTTGGATAGAGTCTGGGTAATAGCCGCCGTAAGGGTGGTTTTACCATGATCGACATGACCGATAGTTCCCACGTTTACGTGAGGTTTGCTGCGATCAAATTTCTTTTGTGAATCTGACATAGTTTCCTTTTTTTACTACTATTTTTTACTACTAATTATTACTGATTCAATTCTCTTTGTTTAATTTCCGACTGGCATTTATTCTCTTTCAAATTACTATCGTCTATGCACCCCTCGGCGCTCTTCTACAATCTTTTCAGTAATGCTCTTGGGTACCTCGTCATAGTGGCTGGGTAACAACACACTACTCGCACGACCCTGAGTCATGCTCCTTAGGATTGTAACATAGCCTTGCATCTCTGCCAATGGAACTAGGGCTGTGATGATCACTACATTGCCCCTAGTCGTAGTGCCTTGAATTTGGGCTCTGCGACTACCTAAATCACCAATCACATCACCCATAAAACTTTCTGGAGTAGTAACTTCAAGTTTCATGATTGGTTCTATCAATACCATTCCGGCAGTCTTAACTGCTTCACGCATACCCAATGAACCAGCCATTTTGAAAGCCAGTTCACTAGAATCAACTTCATGGAATGATCCATCATAGAGAGCTACTTGAAGATCTGTCATGGGATAACCTGCCAAAAAACCACGTTCCAATGATTCTTGAATGCCTTTATTGGTTGGCTCAATGTATTCTCTGGGCACTGCTCCACCGGTAATTTCATTGACGAACTCATAACCAGTGCCTCGATCTTTGGGTTCCAAACGAAGTAATACGTGACCATATTGACCACGACCACCAGTTTGTTTAATGTATTTACCTTCACCCTGAGTTGCTTCGGTAATAGTTTCTCGATAAGCTACTTGAGGAGCTCCAACATCAGCCTCTACTTTGAATTCGCGTTTCATCCGATCCACAATAATTTCCAAGTGTAATTCGCCCATGCCACCAATAATGGTTTGACCTGTTTCATGATCAACTTTAATAGAAAAAGTTGGATCTTCTTCGGATAATTTATTGAGTGCCAAGCCCATTTTTTCCTGATCAGCTTTGGTTTTTGGTTCAATAGCCAAACTAATAACTGGTTCAGCAAAAGTAATACCTTCCAAAACAATTGGATCATTTTCATCAGCCAAAGTATCACCTGTTTTGGTGTTTTTCAGTCCGACTACTGCTACGATTTCTCCAGAACGAGCTTCGGTAATTTCTTCACGTTTATTGGCATGCATCAATAACAAACGACCCACTCGTTCTTTTTCATCGCGAGTAGCGTTATATGCATAACTACCAGCTTTGAGTATTCCAGAATAAACTCTGACATAGGTTAATTTACCCACATGAGGATCGGTCTGAATTTTGAAAGCTAGTCCTGCAAATTTTTCTTCTGGAGTTAATTTGCGCTCAATTTCTTCTTCAGTGCCTGGTTTAATTCCCCTAACTACATCAATGTCTGTGGGCGAAGGCAAGTATTCTACAACAGCATCTAAAAGGACTTGTATACCGGTATTTTTTAAAGATGATCCGGCAAAAACCGGCACCAATTTATAACCAATAACTGCTTTTCGCAGGGCTATTTTCAGTTCATTGATAGACGGCTCTTCTTCATTCAAAAACTTTTCCATCAAACTATCATCTGTCTCGGCAATACTTTCTACCAATTTGGCTCGTTGCTCTTCTACTTGGGCTTGATATTTTTCAGGAATTTCCATAACCGTTGGTTCAGTATCAGCAGCATTATCTTTCCAAAATAAAGCTCGACGATCTAATAATTGAATCACTCCTTTGAAATCATTTTCTGAACCCATGGGTACTACCATTACTGCCGGTGTAACTCCAAATTTATCTTGAATATCTTGGACGGTAGCCAAAAAATCTGCACCCAATTTATCCATTTTATTCACAAAACAAATTCTTGGCACGTGATATTTATCAGCTTGACGCCAAACTGTTTCTGATTGAGATTGCACACCTTCTGAGGCATCCAATACTGTGATCCCACCATCAAGCACTCGCAAAGAACGTTCAACTTCAGCAGTAAAATCTACGTGACCGGGTGTATCAATGATATTAAAACGATATTCCACTTTGGGTAAATTACTTTCAAAATATGGAGTCCAAAAAGCAGTAGTAGCAGCTGAAACAATAGTAATGCCTCGCTCTTGTTCTTGCTCCATCCAATCCATGGTGGCAGCTCCTTCATGAACCTCACCGATTTTATAAGTACGACCGGTATAAAACAAAATTCGCTCTGTAGTGGTGGTCTTACCAGCATCAATATGAGCGATAATACCGATGTTACGGATCCGTTCTAAGGGTACTTGTTTATTGGCACTTTTTTCAGACATGATCTTTTAATTTTTTCTAAATTTTTCTGGTCAATTTAATAATAAATAAAATTCAATTAATTATACAAATAAATAAAAAAATAATTGTGAATCGGCAGTAATCAAAAATATCTTTGTTATCAACTGTCTACTCAATTCCCAGCTTTTTTATTTATCTTTGGTCCTTTTCAACTACCAACGGAAGTGAGAAAAAGCTTTATTAGCTTCTGCCATCCGGTGCGAAGTCATTTTCTTATCAATTGCGCCCCCGGTGTTTGCCAAAGCATCCAGCATTTCGGCGGCCAATTTTTCAGCATAAGTGTGATATTGAGCATTGGATCGTTTATTTGCTTCTGCAACTAACCAGCGTAAAGCCAAAGAAGTTCCCCGACGAGAACGAACTGGCATAGGCACTTGATAAGAAGCACCGCCTACTCGACGAGAACGAACTTCCATTTGAGGAGCAATATTTCTCAGGGTTTCTTCCAAAATCTCAATGGGTTTTTTGCCTGTTTTTTTGGCTACCAAATCCAAAGCTTGATAAACATGCTTTTGAGCCACGGTTTTTTTACCAGACAACATAGATTGATTGATTAATTTGGCCACAACAACTGACCCGTGTTTGGAATCAGGAGTAGTTTCTCGAACTTTAGCTTGTTTGGTTCTCATTGATTATGATCCCTTTTTTACTCCATATTTACTGCGACTGGTTTTGCGATTTTCAACACCAGCCGTATCATATTTACCACGAACTATGTGATATTTTACTCCAGGCAAATCTTTCACTCTACCACCGCGAACCATTACTACACTATGTTCAGCTAAGTTGTGTCCTTCACCCATAATGTAAGCCGTAACTTCCATATGATTGGATAAACGCACCCGAGCTACCTTACGCAAAGCTGAGTTTGGCTTTTTGGGAGTCATAGTTTTTACTACAGTACAAACTCCTCTTTTTTGAGGATTGGTTGTCTTTACCGGTTTATTGGTAATTGAATTAAAACTACGACGTAAAGCACTAGCCTTGACACGTTTACTGCGTCTTTTTCGGCCACCTTTACGGATAAGTTGGTTTATAGTTGGCATAATATTTTTCTCAATTAATTTTCAGAGGGGGAATTGTAACATGTCCCGTCTGGATTGGCTAGATTTCCCGAGCCCTTTCTTCACTGGTTGGAATCAATCGACCAATGATAACGTTTTCTTTAAGTCCTTCCAAATTATCTATTTTACCTGCTGCAGCAGCATCGGTTAATACATGTTTGGTGTGCTGGAATGAAGCAGCTGACAACCATGAATCAGTAAATAGAGATGAACGAGTAATGCCCAATAATAAAACTTTTGCTGTAGCAGGTTCACCACCAGCAGCCATAGTTTCATCATTTACCGACATAAAGCGACTACGCTCAGAAATTTCACCCGTTAGATACTCTGTATCACCACTCATTTCAATTCGCACTTTATCACTCATTTTTTTGGCAATAACCTCAAAATGACGATCGTTGATCGTAATACCTTGTGATTCATAAACTTGTTGCACTTGATCCACTAAGTGCTGTTGGGCAAAAAGCAAACCTTGCAATTGTAATAGTTCTTGAAGATCAGCTCCACCAGCAGTCAACATTTGACCGGGATGAACTAAATCCCCATTTTCTATGAGTAAAGCTTTGCCACTTGGAACTTCGAAGATTTCTTCTTCGGCTGGAGTAGTAGTAGAACGAATAGTGATAATTTTTTGATCTTTCTCTTCTTTGATCTTAACTTTGCCAGCAATTTTTGCTACTACCGCCCTTACTTTGGGATTGCGAGCTTCCAATAATTCTTCTACTCTAGGCAAACCCTGAGTCACATCCAAGCCAACGATTCCACCAGTGTGCTTGACCCGCATGGTCAGCTGAGTGCCAGGCTCTCCAATTGATTGAGCAGCAATCACTCCCACTGGTACGCCAATATGTACTATTTCTCTGGTAGCAAAATCCCAACCATAGCATTTTTGACACAAACCTTTACGAGCTTCACAGGTCATGGGTGAGCGAACAATTATTGACTCAATTTCTTCTGTTTTATCTATAGTTTGAGCTAATTGAGCAGTAATTATGTCATCTTTTTTGGCTACGATTTTGCGACCGGCCTTAACATCTTCTGCCAAAAATCTACCCAAAATTCTATCTGCAAAAGCCTCTTTGCGATTGGTTCTGCTGATTTCTAATCCCTTATCAGTCTCACAATCTTCCATTCTAATAATTGCATCATGGGCTACATCACTCAATCGACGAGTTAAATAACCAGCATCAGCAGTTTTGATGGCCGAATCTGTCAAACCTTTTCTAGAACCACGAGCAGAAGTGACGTATTCAAAAATAGTTAAACCTTGACGGAAATTTGATTTAGTAGGCATTTCTACAATGTTGCCCAATGGATCTACAACCAATCCCCGCATAGCAGCTAGTTGTTTAACTTGATCTTTTGAAGCCCGAGTTCCACCAGAGTCAATCATTACTTTGACAGCATTTTCATTGCTGTATGAATCCCAAGTTTTTTCAGCCAACTCATCAGTCGTTTCCATCCAAATTTCGATACTTTTACGACGACGTTCTTCATCCGTTACCAAACCATTCAGATAACTTTCTTGAACTTGTTCGGCTCGTTTGTTGGCCCGATCAACAATGCTTTTCTTTTCATCGATCATTTTACAGTCAGTCACTGATACTGATAAACCAGACTCAGTAGCTGCTTTGAAACCCAAGTTTTTAATGGCATCAATCAAATTAGCAACTTCCTCATTTGGCAATTGGCTAATAGCTTCGGTTACTAATTCTTTAATATCTTTGGCCTTGACCGGTTCATTAATGTAAGCACTACCCTCTGGTAAAAGATCATTGAAAAGCAATCTACCAATTGTAGTGACTGTTAAACCAATCTTTGGCAAACGAAGAGTGATGGGTTGACGTAAACGCACCAAACCAATTTGAAAGGCATGATAAGCTTCATCTTTACCAGAGAAAATTGTTGGTAATTTTTCTAGCTCTTCATTGATGGTGGTGTAGTAATACACTCCCATAGCCATATCTTTATTGGGAACAGTGATTGGTTCACCATTGGCTGGTTTTAATAAATTGTGAGATGACATCATCAAATCTACTGCTTCTTGACGAGCTTCTTTGGTTAGAGGTACATGTACAGCCATTTGATCACCATCAAAATCAGCATTGTAACCAGAACAAACACAAGGATGTAAACGAATGGCACTACCTTCAATTAATTGTGGATAAAAAGCTTGCATACCCAATTTATGAAGAGTTGGGGCACGGTTCAAAATCACTGGATGATTGGCGGTAACTTTTTCTAGAACATCATAAACTTCAGGTTCTCTGCGATCCACTAAGTGACGAGCACTTTTGACGTTGGGAGCAACTCCTTGAACAATTAGCTCACGCAAAACATACGGCTTAAAGATTTCCAAAGCCATATCTTTGGGCAAACCACATTGATTGAGTTTTAATTCTGGACCCACCACAATCACACTACGACCAGAGTAATCGACCCGTTTACCCAATAAGTTCTGACGGAAACGACCTTGTTTGCCTCGCAACATTTCTGAAAGAGAGCGCAATGGGCGACGAGTTACTCTACGACGAGTTTGTCTAGCTTGTGAACTATCAATCAAAGAATCAACTGCTTCTTGCAGCATTCTTTTTTCATTACGCAAAATAATTTCTGGAGCACCAAGATTGATCAGATGTTTCAAACGATTATTACGATTGATAACACGACGATATAAATCATTCAAATCTGAAGATGCAAAACGACCACCTGACAATTGCACCATCGGTCGTAAGTCTGGTGGTAAAACCGGCAAAACATTCAAAAATGTCCAAGCCGGATTGATCGAAGCGCGTTTGAAACCTTCTACTACTCGCAGACGTTTAATGGCTTTGACTCGTTTGGCACCTTTGCTCTCAATCATTTCTGCACGAAGTTTCTCTACCAGTACATCCATGTCGATTTCTTTGACCAACTCAAAAATGCTTTCCGCACCCATACCTACTCTAAGATGAGCGGCGGCATCATATTCATCTAATTTCAAATATTCATCTTCACTCAATACGCTTTTGCGCTTGATTTTCTTCACCATGGTTTTGATGGCTTTGAAAATCTCAGTGGTTTGCTCGGTTTGAGTTTCCAACTGTTGTTTGACAGCCGCCATGTTTTGTTTGGCTTTGAGTTTGAGCTCATCAAGTTTGAGTTGTAAAGTTTCTTTGCTTTTAACTTTTTCCTTGATAGTAGTGACATCTTTTTCTAGTTGTGTTTGTAATTTTTTGATGTCTTCTTCTGCAGTAGAGCGCAATTCATCTTGAGCTGCTACTAGATCTACTTCCAATTTTTCCAAAATGTTTTTCTTTTCATCTTCATCAACACTCAGTACGATGTACTGAGAAAAATACATAATGGAATTAAGATTACGAGGAGAAATTCCCAATAGTAAAGATAGTTTGGATGGAGCTCCTTTGAAAAACCAAATGTGAGCAACTGGAGTTGCCAAACCAATGTGAGCCATTCTTTCACGACGTACCTTGGATTGAGTAACTTCCACACCACACTTGTCACAAATAATGCCTTTATAACGAATCCGTTTGTATTTACCACAGTAACATTCATAATCCTTAACCGGTCCGAAGATTTTTTCATCAAATAAACCATCTTTTTCAGGTTTCAAAGAGCGATAGTTAATTGTTTCTGGTTTTTTGACTTCGCCATGAGACCAAGACATCATTTCTTCTGGAGAAGCGATGCTAATTTGCAAGGCGGAAAAATCAACAATATTTTTCATAAATTCCTTTAATTCTCAAATAATTTAATCTTCTTCGCTTTCTTCGACTGCTTTGATATCTTCTTCGTCTTCATCAATATCTTCATCTCCAACTAAGTCATCAGCCACTTCATCGGCGTCTTCATCAGCTTCCTCTTCAGCTTCATCAGTTTTTTCATCCTCAATCTCTATATCTTCTGGTAATTCTTCTGGAGAAATTGGTTCAGCAACTTCTTCTTCTATTTCCTCTGAGTCGATGGGCACTACTTTCAAAGCTAAAGAATTAAGTTCGCGCATGAGAACTTTGAATGATTCTGGCACACTTGGGGCGGGAATTTCTTCACCTTTGACCATTGCTTCAAAAGCATTGGCTCGGCCACGAACATCATCTGATTTGATCGTCAACATTTCTTGCAAAACATGAGCTGCCCGATGCGCCTCCAATGCCCAAACTTCCATTTCTCCTAGTCGCTGCCCGCCCATTTGAGCTTTACCGCCCAAAGGTTGCTGAGTTACCAAAGAATAAGGACCAGTAGAACGAGCATGAGTTTTGTCCTCTACCATATGAGAAAGTTTCAACATGTAAGATACACCTACCACAGTTGCTTCCTCAAAAGGTTGTCCGGTTCTACCATCAAAAAGCTGGGCTTTTCCAGAGGGAGGTAAGTCTGCTCGCTCTAGTTCACTCCAAATTCGTGACTCTTCAATCTGCTCAAAAGCAGGAATAGCTACTGTATAACCCAATTTTTGGGCTGCCCAACCTAGGTGAGCTTCCAATAATTGACCTAAGTTCATCCGAGCAAGTACTGATAAAGGAGAAATAATAATATCGATTGCGGTACCATCTTCCAAATGAGGCATGTCAGCTACTGGCACAATCTTGGAAATAACTCCTTTGTTACCATGTCTACCAGCCAACTTATCACCTACTCTGATTTTTCTCATTTGAGCAACGCGAACCACCACTTCTTTGAGTGTTCCAGGGTCCAATTCATCACCCAGATCACGATCCAAACTCTGAACATCAATTACTGTTCCACTTTCTCCATGAGGTAATCTTAGAGAAGTATCGCGCACTTCTTTGGATTTTTCACCAAAAATGGCTCTCAATAATCTTTCCTCTGGTGAGAGCTCTGTTTCCCCTTTGGGAGCTACTTTACCAACCAAAATATCTCCGGAAGAAACTTGGCTTCCTACACGAATGATTCCTTCCATTGTCAGATTGCTCAAAAAGGCTTCACTGACATTGGGAATATCATTGGTCAATTCTTCTGGTCCCAAACGGGTATCCATCAATTTGGCTTTATATTCACTAATTTGAATAGAGGTTAAACTATCTTCTTTGACCAAACGATCAGAAATAACGATCGCGTCTTCATAACCCAAACCATCAAAAGAAGCATAAGCAATCAGTAAATTGGTTCCCAAAGCTAGTTCGCCACCATCTGCAGAAGGACCATCAATCAAGATGTCTCCAGCTTTAACTTTCTGTCCCAAAGTCACGACTACTCGTTGAGAATAACAAGTGCTTTGTGAAGTTCGTTCAAAACGAACAACCTGATAGGTAAGAATACCTTTGGAATAATTAATATGTTCGTCGCCGTTTTTGGAAAAATACTCTTCAGCTTTTTTATGTTCTGTTTTGTTTAATTTGATAGTGACTCTATTTGCATCAACATATTCCACAGTACCAGCAAATTTGGCAATAACAGTTCTACCCATAGCCAGGGCCACAGAAGATTCCATACCTGTGCCGACTACTGGAGCACTAGGTTTGACTAGAGGCACTGCTTGACATTGCATGTGAGTACCCATCAAAGCCCGGTTGGCTTCATCATGAGCAATAAACGGAATTAGAGAAGCTGAAGTGCCGATTACTTGGCGAGGTACTACGTCAATATACTCCACATCAGTTGTTGGACCTTCAATAAATTGATTCATATAGCGCATAGGCACCCATTCATCTTCCAAAATGCCATCTTTACTAATACCGACTCCAGCATGAGTAATCTTGTAATCTTCTTCTTCATCAGCTGACATATAAATAATGTCATCGTGATTGATCTTCATTTTGCTACCTTTTTTCTCTACTTTGAAATAAGGAGCTTCCAAAAAGCCATATTTATTTACTCTGGTATAGAGAGCTAAATAAGTTACCAAACCAATGTTGGGACCTTCAGGAGAACGAACTGGATCAATACGAGAATACTGTGAAGCATTAATGTCACGCATAGAAAATGAAGCGCGCTCACGAGTTACTCCACCAGTACCCATCACTGATAAACGTCTGAGATTATCAATTTCCGATAAAGGATTGGTTTGATCCAAAATTGCTGATAAACGATTACGACGGAAAAATTCTGAAATAGTAGCAATCAGAGGTCTAGCATTTACCAAAGCAGCTGGAGTGAGTGTCTCGTCTGTTTTGGTCAAAGACATTTTTTCTCTGATAGAACGCTCCAAACGAATCAGACCAATGCGGAAAGCACTTGCTTTTACCAGCTCTCCTACTCTGCGCACTCTGCGATTGCTCAAATGATCAATGTCATCTACTTTGCCAACTCCATTTTGTAAATTGATCAAATATTCCACTGCTGCTACAACATCTTGCGCAGTGAGGACAGTGGTTTCATCTTTGACGTCCAATTTGAGACGACGATTGAGTTTGTAACGACCAACCTTGGCCAAATCATAGCGTTTGGGATCAAAGAAAAGCTGAGAGAGATATTCACGAGCAGTGTCCAAAACTGCTGGCTCTCCAGGTCTCATTTTTTCATAAATCTCAATCAGGGCTTCTGCTTGATTGGTGGTTGCATCTTTTTTCAAAGTATTTTCCAATAAATCAAACTCGTCTTTTTTGGCCAGATTTTTAAACAAAGCACGAATATCATCATCTGTTTCAAAACCTAAAGCACGAAGTAATACCGTGACAGGCATTTTACGACGACGATCAATCTTGACAGTAATAACATCTCGACGACCCACTACGACTTCCAACCAAGAACCACGTAAGGGACGAAGCTCGGCTCGATACAATACACGACGACTATTGGGATCTTCATCTCCCAAGAAAAATACTCCAGGAGAACGAACTAATTGAGTGATAATAGCCCGCTCAATGCCATTGATAATGAAAGTGCCCACCCCGGTCATCATTGGCAAATCACCCAAAAATACTTCTTGGGTTTGTTCTTCACCAGTGCGTTGATTTTTTAGGGTAGCTTCTGCGTATAAGGGGGAATCATAAGAAACAGCTTTGTTTTTGGCTTGAGTAGGAGTGTATTTGGGTTTACCAAAACGATGATTGGCAAAAGAAAGAGACCAGTTTTTGCCAGTAAAATCTTCAATGCCTTTTTCACCATTAATCTCTTTTAGAGATTGTTCTATGCCAAAATTTAGAAATTGATCGTAACTCTCCTTTTGCAGTTGAATTAGATCTAATTCTGGTAGAAATTTGTGTTGTTTCCCCCAATTTTGGCGTTGTAATTGTGGCATTAAAAAATCCTCCCGAGTGCATTTTTACTACGCCTGATTTACAGACAAAAAGAGAGACACACCTGTGGTGGTCTCTATTCACATTTTATATTGTGTATTTAATCTGGCTAATCATTCTGTAAACTAAAGCGCTGTGTTCTTATTGCTATCAGTTTGTGTTGTTTTGAAATAAAAGAAAGCCTAAAAAAGGCTGTCAACTTAAAGCCCAACACAATAACAGGGGATTTTAACAGTCTTTTATTACTTTTGCAAGTACTTATCTTCCCTATCGTATTTTCTAACGTAAATAAGCATTTATATTGGCGTTATGCTCATCCAAAGTTACTGCGTAATGCGCCTTACCAGTGCGATCATGTAAGTAATAAAAATAGTCTGTTTGAGCAGGATTGAGAGCAGCTTGAATTGCAGCTAGGCTGGGATTGGCAATTGGCTGAGGAGGCAAACCAGG
>MFWV01000002.1 GCA_001787405.1 Candidatus Pacebacteria bacterium RIFOXYA1_FULL_38_18 | reverse complement strand
CCAGCAGTTTTTCCAACACATCCCAGTTCCAACCTGCTTTTTCAGCCAAACTTGTAAATTGATCTAAAGTAAGTGTGCCAGTAAATTTATCCAGCAATATTTCTAATACACCAACTCTCCAACCTGCTTTTTCAGCTAAACTTGTAACTTGATCTAAGGTGAGTGTGCCAGTAAATTTATCCAGCAGTTTTTCCAACACATACCATTTCCAACTTGCTTTTTCAGACAAACTTGTAACTTGATCTAAGGTGAGTGGATCTGCCAATTTATCCAGTAATACAATCACCACATCCCAGTCCCAACTTGCTTTTTCAGACAAACTTGTAACTTGATCTAAGGTGAGTGTGCCAGTAAATTTATCCAGCAATTCTTCCAACACCTCCCAGTCCCAATTTGCTTTTTCAACTAATTTGATTAGCTCTTCAAAATCAATCATTTGAGTAGATTTTTTTCGAAGCTTAGCTTGCCAATAACTCGGCAAATCATTCAAATTCAATTCAAAGGGTTTTTGATCTTTAGAATTGATGATATTAATTAATGCCACAATAAAGGGCACAACATTGTATTGTTCTAGAAAAAAAGGAGCCCTTAAATCTGCCCACGCCTTATCACGATTATTAAATCGGTAATTACTTAAATTAAGTCTTAGTTCAACTGTTTTTGTCAGCTTCTTATTATTTGTCCGCACATCAAGGGAATTATTTCCAAAAAGCTCATATAAAATATTCAATACCTCTTTATTGGGATCATCAAAATGCAAGTGTAGGCTTAAACCGCGCAGTTGAGTGAGTCTAGCAAAATGCCATAATTGAAAAAGCTGTCTTCGATAAGTATTGTCAAATGGTAGAAAATTTTCAGATCTTCTTAATTCTGGAATTTTGAAACTACCGTTATCACTTCCTAAAGAAAAACCTTCAGGAATTTGACCAAAAATCACCATAGCAAAAGCCTCAATTTCCATTCCCACCTTTGGTTGGGTATTGTCTGTCCTATTATCTGGTTCAAGTTGATAAGTTAATTCATGTGCGAGCGGATGGTTGGAGTTTTGTTCTTGAATAATTTGGAGAAAGACTTGACTTGCATTAGCGTTGTTCATCTCAAAAAAAGAAACAAAATCCAAGATCGCATTTAAATGCTTGTGTGTCACTAAAACATCCGTGGACAAAAATTCTAGTCTGTGTGATATTTTCTCTAAAATTTCTGGCAAATTTAATTGGTTTCTACCAGTTTTATATAAAAATAGTTGCATTAAAATATTTAAGTGCGCACATAATTCAGCAACTAATTGAATATCCGGAGAATCAATTGGCAAAAGCTCATCAATGACTTGATTAAGAAAGCCAGAAAGTTTTGTCATCGGCTCTGAATCGTCTTTAATTGCCTCAATCAAATTTTGATCAGCTACATTAATCAAAGCTAAATCTGGAGATAAAGCTGCCATCAGATCAAATTCAGAAAATCCATTCTGAAGTAACCTTTCCCTTTCAGCTTCACGCAAATCTTTTTTAATAGACTTTAATAAAATTAAAGAATGCTGGGGAATCTCTCTGGCTTGAGCTCTTTTTTGTGAAACTTGATCTTGAAGAAGATTGATGGGAAATTCTATATTTGCTTGATTAAGTCTATTATTTAAATATCCCCAACGATTAGTTAGAAAAAATATTTCTGATTGATTTAAAGTTTTTCTTTCTTGATCGGGATTCGCGCCACCATATTTTTGAACCTCATCTTCTTTTGGTACCAAAATTTCTATCGGCAACTTTTCGGGTTTAGATATTTGACCAATCAGAGCTGGACGAATTATTTTACCTATTTCATTAAATCCAGGTGGTAAATCAGCACCTGGTACCTTAACCGCCATAGGCACCTCAATTCCAGCCTTGGATGGAACAAGTATTTTCCCAGAATCTTCGTGCATATTTCAATTATAATCTAAATGATTAAAACTATGTTTAGCTCCCATAGTTCAATGGATAGAACGAGGGTTTCCTAAACCCTAAATCCAAGTTCGATTCTTGGTGGGGGCACAGCGGTTATTAAACTAAAACTTGGTCAACCAACATCAATAGTTTGGTTGATTCGGAAGAAGTTTTTTCAATAAATTCACGCATGGTTGTCTTGGCAACTGCAAATAATATTGATTGTTGATCAATGTTTGTTTGATTAATTTGACCAGCAATCATTTCAAAGACTTCCTCCAAACTAGTGTTCTCGTGAACATTGCCAGCCAAAGATCTCAGCCCGTCATCTGCAATCGAATGCTGTAATAACTGATCCGCCAACTTGACTGAAATAGTGCCTAAAAGTAGTTGACGAGTATTAAGAAACTCTTCACCAGCAATCTTGAGTTCATCTAAAACTTTATCAACTAAGCCAGTAATTAAAACAATGTTTTTTTCCATAGCAAAATCCCTTTTACTTTGTAAGCAATTCAATCAATTCTTCCTTATTATTCAAGAGAGCAATGGTAGCTAGATTAAGCAAGATTACAAAACTAAATCCTGTTTCCAATGCGTGTTCATTGACAAAATTGAGCGACTTTTCTATCGCTGGCACAATACCTGTCCCCATCTTTTCCATTGCGTTTTTTAATGTCTCGGCTAAATTATGAGTGGCTGTTTCTAGCATCTGCCTGGCCTGATCAGTGGGAGAGAGTTTTTCCGCCCCCGACTCTTGTGTTGGCGTGATTGTTTCAGTCGATTCTTTAACCAAACCCCGAGCTTCCAGATCGGCAACTGCTTCTCTCAATTCTTCTATTTTTTTCATTGCTTCGTTCATTTTGGCTCCTTTTCTAAATTATTTACTAAGTTTACTTCTTTTCCAATTGTTTTAAAAGAGCTCTCTGGCATTAGGAATTAAGCTCATAGTCTGCGTAAATCAAGTGCTCGCGAATGTCGGAATAATCAATTAACTCATCTTCTTCAAACACAATCTTGATCTCGCGCTCGGCGTCTTCATTGCTTGAAGAAGCATGAATTAAATTGTATTGCTGACTCATTCCAAAATCACCGCGAATAGACCCAGCCTCTGCCTCGCGACCAAGGGTGGTACCCACCAATTTGCGTACCACCATCACGGCATCAATGCCTTGCCAAACCATCGCCACTACCGGCTTGGAACCCATGAAGTTTTTTAGCTCTGAAAAAAAGCTTTTGTCTTTATGCTCGACGTACCACTCTGATAACATTTCGTCGGTCAAATTAATCATTTTGATACCAACCAACTTGAGGCCCTTGCGTTCAAAACGGCTGATAATTTCACCGATCAAGCCTCGTTGTAAACCATCTGGTTTTACCAAAACTGCAGTGCGGGTTTGTGCCATAGTGCCTTTCATAAAATTTATATCAAGTGCTTTATAAACGTATTCTATCATTTCCTCTTTTTTTTGTTTTTGATGATTTTAGCAGTGGTTGTAAATCGACTCTCGGTCGTAATTTTAGCAATGATCTGGCAACGATTTTCGATAATGATTTAAAAACGGCTTTGGACAGCAATTGCGCTACCAGCAATCGTTCGATAGCGGAAATATGCGTTTTTATCGAATACATTATATGTTCAAAGTATGTTTTTCTAGTAACTAATATCTCTTATTATCTCCAAAAACTGACCTCACTCGGTCTAGCCTATTTTTGATGAAATAAGCTATATGCGCTTTATATATCAAAGTATTAATTAATGATTGGTGATGATAGTATTTTGATATATTAATTGATAATAAAAAATACTTTGAAAAGTCAATATATAAATTTTTATATAGTTATCTATGTCTTTCCAGATTAATAAATAACATATCTATATAAATATTTATATAATGCCAAACTAGAATAAATAAAAAGTTTTTGATTTTTGCGCACTTCCCAACTCAAAACAAATGAAAAAAACTCTAATTTTCCTGCATCTTTAAACGCCATTCTAAACTTAAAATAAATCAAAAAAACTCCGATTTTCCCGCAGTTCTGAACATAGTTCCAAACTTAAATTAAATTAAAAAACTCCGATTTTTCTATATCTTCAAACTCCATAGCTTTAGATTTTTCACGAAAACTCACCATAATTTCCAGATCAAGAGCCTCTGCCACGCGCTTTAAAAGCGACAAAGAAGGAACATAACGACCGCTCTCCAAATATGAAATTGATGTTTGGGTAGTGCCTGCCTCACGAGCCAAACGCGTTTGAGACCATTTTTTCGACAAACGAGCATTGAGCAAAGCAGTAGCTATTTTAAATTCAGATCCTCTGCTTTCTACGAACTCTGTGGAGTTGAAATCGCCTCCCTCAAACCAACTACGAGTATTGTGTCTCAAAACCATTTCACCAAGATAACGCAACAAGCTGACATTTTTCTGACATGCTTTTTTTCCGACAATCCAAGAAAAGTTAATTTAAAAAACGTTGGAAATTATAAATTCTCTAAACTTTCTGATGAATTTCTCCACTAGAAACTCTTTAATAAATCCGTAAACGTTCGCTCGTCTTGGTAGGGACCGATTAGCGCCAAGCGAAGTTCGTGAGGTTTGATCAAGCGTTTGGCCAAAGAAGTCACTTCGTCCAGAGTTACGGCCTGAATTTTTTTGATGATTTCTTGAGGTGTGGATATTTCGTTGAGTAAGATTTTACGCAAACCGGTAAACTGAGCCATAAAATCACTGTCTTCCATACTCAGTACCAACTTACCTGCAAGATACTCTTGGGCTCGCTTAAGCTCGGTTTTGGTGAGTTTTTGACTGCCACTGGCTAGTTGCTGAAAGACGTCTACCGAAACCTGAATTGCCTCAATGATGCGGGTTGGATCCACTCCCGCAGTCACACCCAATAAGCCTTTATCATGAAATTGATCAACCTCGGAATGAACGTAATAGCATAAACCGCGTTTTTCTCTTACCTCGGTAAATAACCGCGAGCTCATATTCTCCCCCATCACTGCCGATAGAACAGCTAGAGCAAATCTGTCTGAGTGATTACGTTTAATTCCCGGCCAACCCAAAACAAAATGAGCTTGTTGTGTTTGGCGAAACTCAAGTTTGAATCGCTCGCGAGCCAAGCTTTCATCAGCCAAAAATGGCTGAATGTCTTGTAGTTTTTCTATTCTTTTCCCTCTGTCTTTGTCAAACATTTCTTTTGCCAAACGAAGGGTGGCGGGATCATTTACTACGCTGGCCTTGCCTGCCAGCACCAAGACCATGTTCGGCAAACCATACCATTGCTTTAGAAATGCCTCAAAATCGGCCGTCGTAATGCCGGTCACTGTTTTCTTGGTACCGATGACATCGTGGCCCAAACCAGAGCCTTGGTAAACTAATTGACCAAAAAGATTGCCGATGTGACGAGCGGGTGTGTCGTGATACATGTTGATTTCTTCCGCGATTACGCTTTTTTCTCGTTCCACATCTTCCGGTCGAATTAATGGCGCTAACAACAAATCAGAAACCACATCCAATGCTACTGGTAAATGTTTGGCTGCAGCTTTGACATAGTAACCGGTGTATTCGTAACTAGTGAAAGCATTGAAGTCCGCTCCCAAACTATCCACCGTGGCAGACAACTGATGGGCGGTGGGATATTTTTGAGTGCCTTTAAAAACGATGTGCTCAAAAAAATGAGCAATTCCCTCTTTTCCTTTTGGCTCAAAACGCGAGCCAGTATTGACCAGAGTCATGACAGTCAAGGATTCCACTCCTTCCATGGGAATTCTGATGACTGGTAGGCCGTTGGCCAGTTGTGTGAGAAGCGACTTCATGAGGAGAATTGTAACATGACCAAAGAAGAAATAAATAAAAATTGATTATTGGTGAAATACTGGTTAAATAAAATAATAACCCCAGCAAAACCCGAATATATTTGAGTATATTTATTGTTCATGATCAATTTTCCAAAATTCATTTTATAAAGTAAAATATGGCGTAAAAATGTGTTCAATTAGTGAGTTTTTTGATTAATTAAATATTTTTGAAAATTTTGCGTTTTTGGCGATTGTTTTTTATATTAACCACCCAAAATAAGCCTAAATCGTGTTCTGAGTCGCTTTGAATTGGATAATTTGTTTCACAATCCATTGGCTCTTTTCAACCGATCAACAATCGTTTGATGAACACAAGTTACTCAGAAAAATTAAGTAATTCGAATGGTTATTGTAAATGATCGAAGTTTTTTGGAATGATCTAATCAAAATAAATGTTGATTAAAATAATGCTTCACCCGTTTTCCAGCAAACCAAAATTCTGCATCAATTTTGAAACGTAATTTCCATTTGTTTTCCAATGTTATTTCAATTCTATTTTCAACTCATTTCAATTCCAAAATAGCTTCAAAATTGAACACATTTATACTCGAGGAATTACGCCTGGTAGAACCAATTCTGTATAAATTTTACTCACGCTGATGAGTGCGACTGACCCAAATTTTTGTTTCATTGGCAGTGAGAGTGATGTCGCCCAATTGGTCGGTACGCAATATGACGCTACCTATTTTATTTAAATTTTCTAATACTGTGGTAGTGGGATGCCCATACTTGTTATCAGCCCCCACACTAATGATCGATAGATCGGGTTGTATTGTGGTTAAAAAATCAAGATTTGAACTGGAATCAGAACCATGATGAGCCACTTTTAAGACATTTACTCGAGGAAGTAAGCCAGATTTTACCAATTTTAGTTCTCCATTTGCGCCCAAATCACCGGTAAATAACCAACGAGTCTCTCCATACTCGAGTAAAAACACAATTGACTGATCATTTTCGTCAACTTGCTCAGATTTTTGATCGGGTAATTTTAGAAAAGTAAGTGCTCCACCAGAGGGAAAACTGATTGACTGGCCTAAAATCGGCTGTTTAAGAAGAGCTCCCAATGCTTGCTTATGCTCAATTGCCTCTTTTACCCTCTCAATTACTGCTGTATCCTTCGTCGTATCTGGGAAAAATATAAAATTGGTGTCGTAAATACCCATAATTTCCCCGAAAAAACCAAGGTGGTCTTCGTCACCGTGAGTAATAATGATCACTTCAATGGTGCGATCCCAAACAGGCAGAATTTGACCCAAACAGCCTAGCACTCGCTCATCCTTTCCGCTATCAATCATTATCTGAAAAAAATCTTGCTGTATCAGTATAGAATCTCCTTGTCCTACATCGCAGAAAGTAACTTTCATTGATTTATCAGGCCATTTTTGAATGATGAAATTTATCAAAATTGATAAAAAACAAATTAGCCACCAATAAATTTTTTTAGGCTTTTTCATGGAAGAAGTGGTTCTTTATTTCGGTATTTTTATGGTTTAACAGAAAAATAAGACCAACTAGCAGAAGCCAAATCAAGTAAACTGGTTGGTTCAAACCAGGCTTGGCCGTCTGGTTGAGAAAAAATAGATGCTGCCACCAGGCTACCGCCATAAAATACCAAGTGTAGATACGAGTTGTTAGTTCCGATAATAACCAAATTATTACTCTAACAAACCAAAAACTCTCGAGGAAACTCAATAAAAACTCCAGTCCAGCCAGTTGGGTAATAGCCCCCACCCAGGGTAATAAAACTGGGTTGGCCAGAAAGCTCACCAGATTGATTGAGTGAAAAAACCAGACTAACAAGGGAAAAATCAAGCTTTGAGCAGCCAAAGAAGTGCCGGCCTCCTCGAGTAAAACAGCCAAAATCCGGCTGAAAAAATCACGTTTACTACCTTGGTCAATTTCGTACCAAAAAAGCGATAACCTCTGGGAAAAACTCAAAATTCCCAATGTCGCCAAAACCGAAAGCCAGAGAGAAAGCGAGGTGATTAAATCCGGCTGAAATAATAAAATTAGTCCAACAGACCAGGCTAAAATACGAAATTTCTTGGTTTTTATCCCAAAAAACTTGAGAATAAAAACTAGAGAGAACATCCAAGCCGCTCGCAATAAAGGAGGCTGAAACTCGAGGTAAAAAACATAGGACCAAATAAAAAATAAAGTAAGACCAATTTGCCATGATTTTGCGAGCGGCTGAACGATTGTCCAGGCTAAACTAGCAATTAAAGCGATGTTAAAACCAGAGGCAACCAGTATGTGAAGCAAACCGGCATTGGTAAAAGCAGGTAAATAAGTAGCCTCTGTTGATTTTTGACCCAATACCAGACCACTAGCAAAGCGAAGGTTATCTTGGGAGTGAAACAGTTGAAGGGTGTGATTTTTCTTAGCCTGGAGTTCCTCAAGATGTTTTTTGAAAGAAAAAACCCGATATTTAAGCAAAATCAATGATGATTTTAGAGAGCTGTTTAATTGATTCACCAATCTTTTTATAGTAAAAACTTGCCTAGCACCCCTCACCCCTTGACTGCCAAATTGATGCTCAAAAGTTGTTTCTACCAGGCTATAAGCCTGGATATTTTGATCAAAAAAACAATCAGAACAAACAATATCAAAAGTGGTCAATAAAGAGAGCGTTTTTATCTGGCTTCGGTTTATATTCGCTGGTGTTTTTTGAGGTATTAATATTTTTGCAAAATAAATGATTAATATAAATAGTACAATCTTTATCAAAGTAAATATTAATAATCTAGTCAAGCGAATAGCCTTCGTCATCTTTTCGGATATCTTTTGATTGATTTATAACAAACTACCCACATAAAGAGTGTGAAGCTATAAATTTTCTAATTTATTTGTTTAAAATTCCTTCTTTTTATTCAAATTTTTGGTTTTTATCCTCACCAATTCTTACAAAACAATCAAGCCATTCAAACTAGTGAAAATACCTTCCGTAATAACCCCCTTGCTAACTAACTCAGTGAGCGCGGTGTAAGGTCGATTTTCAATGATTTTACTGGCTCTTACCTCACCAATTCCTGGAAGGGTTTGTAGTTCTTTGTTGCTAGCACTGTTAATCGAAATCAAACTGCCTGTTTGAACAGTCGATTGGTCAACCGTAGCTAAATCAGCAGTTGAGTTTTGATTGGGACTGCTGGGTGGTAAAACACTGGCAAGAGTTGATCGTTCATCTTCAAAAGGAACATAAATCTTCTCACCGTCTGATAGATTTTTAGCCAAATTTAAGTTTTGAACGGCAAAAGTGCGGTCGGCTCGCTGAGAAAATCCCCCAGCTTTCTCGATAGCATCTGCTACCCGCGAGCCGACCGGCACTTGCCAAATCCCAGATTGAGCTACGGCTCCCGCTACTTCGACAGTGATTGCTTGTTGTTGAAGAAAGCTTTGCTCACTAACTGTCTTCAATAACTCTGCCGAACAAACCGGAATCCGTGTTCGCTCAACCATTAGAACATTCAGGCCATAGGCTACCCCGATGAGACCACATAGGCCAGATAGCAACTGAAGCGCTTGACTCTTGTTATCATTAAAGAATTGAGAGAGTACGGCGCTCCACTGCATAAATCTTAGTTTCTATGGAAAACCTGACATAAAGCGTAACAACTTCGATCTATAAGATTGAACATCATCTTTAAATTGAAATATTCAATCGATTCGAGGTACTGCAACTAAGTTGGAACACTGCGCCAAGTGAAAAAAACTAAATTCCAAATTAAAACATTAAGCCAAGCGGGAACATTAAGTTCAAGATAAAAAAAGCTCAGAAAAATCAAGCAACAAACTAATCAGCAACCAAACTAACAATTCTGCCTGGTACGTAAATTTCCTTGATGATTATTTTGTCGGCCAACCACTTCTCTACCTCTGGATTAGTCTTGGCTAAATCCAAGATTTTTACTTGATCGCCAACTTGCTGGCGCTCAACCGCCAACTGAGCGCGTACTTTACCGTTTACTTGCACGGCAATCATTACTTGCTCTTCCTGAGCTAGTTTGGCGTCAAATTCCGGCCAAACTTGAACGTGTACCCCCTGATATCCAGTAGATTCGGTAGTGCCAGTAATCTGTGCGTAAAGTTCTTCTGATAAGAAAGGAGCAAAAGGAGCCAAGATTTTGATAAAAATCAATAAATCTTCTTTAGTCAAAACTCCAATATTTGACTCTCTGGATAATTTTTCCCATTGATTGACACATTCCATCAGCATGGCGATAGCAGTATTGAGTTTGAGAACGAGCAAATCTTCTGTTACTTTTTTCAAAGTTTGATGAAGTTTGCGCTCCAAAGTAGGTTCTGTTTTGTTCGTTGTTTCTTCTTGTGCCAAATTATAGATGCGATTAAGAAACCTGGCTACTCCAGCCACCGCTCGATCATCCCATGGTTTGTCAGCCTCCAGTGGACCCATGAACATTTCATAAATCCTCAAAGCATCTGCACCAAATTTTTGGATAATCTCATCTGGATTGATAACATTCCCCTTACTTTTACTCATCTTTTTGCCATCCGGACCCAAAATCATGCCTTGATGACGCATTTTATTGAAAGGCTCATCAATCTCTAAATAACCCTCATCACGTAAAAATTTGGTAAAAAAGCGAGCATAAAGTAAATGCAAAACAATATGTTCCGGACCAATGAGATATAAATCCACCGGCAGCCAAGTTTTAAGCTTGTCCTTGCTGGCAAATTCTTGACTATTGCGAGCATCTAAATAACGCAAAAAATACCAACTAGAATCAACAAAAGTATCCATGGTATCAAACTCCGGTCGCCAGCCCTTACCATACAGTCGTTCCGTGCGTTCAATAAATTCTCTGGAAGACTTGAGAGGTGATTCTCCTTTGGGATTGAAATCAACATCAGTGGGCAATATCCAAGGCAGATGCTCTTCTTTGACAGGATGAGGCTGACCTTCTGGATCATAAACAATGGGAATTGGAGTTCCCCAGTATCGCTGACGAGAAATTAGCCAATCGCGCAGTTTATAAGTAGTTTCCCAACGAGCCAGCCCCTGTTCGATTAGCCAATCAGCCACGTTTTGCTTGCCTTCTCCCCAGGAATCTTGGCCATCAAATCGACCGGAATTAATCAACACTCCTCGACCAGCAAAAGAACGCTCCTGATTTTTAACCTGAGAATCAAACTCTTTATCCTCGTATGAAATTACCTGCGTTATGTTTAAATTATATTTTTTGGCAAACTCAAAATCTCGTTCATCATGAGCCGGCACTCCCATCACTATTGCCGTACCAACATCCATCAAAACATAATCTGCTATCAACAACGGTACTCCTTGACCATTCACTGGATTGATCACCGTCAAACCTGTATCCACTCCGCTCTTATCCTTCTCACCGATCCGACGTTCTTCTTCAGTTTTGTGTTTGGCTTGATCTAGATATTCCTCTACGGCTTTTTTCTTATCAGAATCAATCAATTTACCAAGTTCTAGTTCTTCAAATTTTTCAGGAGCAATCACTACAAAAGTTACCCCATAAACCGTTTCCCAGAACTTTGTCCAAACGGTCAAGGTTTGATTGTTTTCTTTCAGTTTGAAATCAATCGACAATCCTTTTGCCTTACCAATCCAGTGTCGCTGATGTTGCTTGGTTGCCTCTGGCCAATCAAGATTTTCCAATCCGTTCAATAGCTCATCTCGATAATCAGTAATTTTGAAATACCATTGCTTCAAGTTTTTTTGCTCCACCAGACTGTCACAACGTTCACATTGACCTTCCACCACTTGCTCGTTGGCCAATACTGTTTGACAAGATGGACACCAATTGACTGCCCCTGAGTCCTGATAAGCTAAACTTTTATGATAAAGCTGTAAAAATAGCCACTGAGTCCAGCGATAATACTCTGGGTGACTAGTTGCTATCTCGTTCGCCCAATCATAAGAAATGCCCAGGCGTTTAATTTGCTTCCGAAAAGTATTGATCGCAGTTTTAGTTGTTTCTGCTGGATGGACGCCTGTTTGAATAGCATAATTTTCTGCTGGCAAACCAAAGGCATCCCAACCCACAGGAAAGTAAACATTTTTACCCTGCATGCGCGAAAAACGAACCAGCATGTCTAGTGCTGTCTTTGACTCTACGTGACCAACATGCAAACCAGATCCAGATGGATAGGCAAAGGCAAATAACAAGTATTGCTTGTTTTGCGGATTAGCAATGACTTGATTTTGAAATAGATCGAGGTCTTCCCAGGTCTTTTGCCAGCGCTGTTCTATCTCGGCGTGATCGTAGTGAATTTTCTTCATAATTGGTTATTTTTTCGTTTAACCCTTAGTCTATTCTATCTCTAAACTCCCGCCACTCAACTCTTAACTTGCTTTACTGGGTGTTTTACCAATTATTACCTATGCTGTTTTGCCGAGTATTGTTTCTTTCCGATAAATTACCAAATGTGAATTATTTAACAAAGAATTTTATCAGCTACATTCAAGTGGAAAATTTGATCAAAACTACTCTACTAGAGAGAGTTTCGTCTTTTATTCATGCATAATTTGGAGTAAATTACTATTTGCAATCATTTTGCTCATATTACTGCATAATTAACGTATTATTACCGTATGATCTGGTGTCTTGATTAACGCAAATGAGAAATATCAAATATAAATATAATTTAATATATCTTTCTGTTTTGAAAATTGTACAATTTATAAAAACCCGAAGTAGTTTCTAGAAAGTACGAAGAAAAACCTGATTTATCCAGAAGAAAAGCCATTACAATTATAATCTCTATATCAATCATACAAACTATATCAATGGAAAATAGGCTATTTAACTCACTCTTTTGAGCTTAAACTTTGCAGTTCAAATAAAAGATCAACTCCGGTTTTTACTTGAGGGAAATAGACATGTTGAAGACCATGGTCAGTTTTCAGTGTAGCAAAAAGCCGATCAAAAACTGAAGAGAAGCTCAATTTAGCTTGATTATTAAACTCAATCAATGGATTCTCTACTGTTAGCAATTTGTCAATCTCTTTGCTAATTCCAGAGTAAGCATTGACCAAATCACCAAAAGCCAAAATCGAGCCCATTATTTCTCTTTCATCGCCAAAGCTCCATTTTTTGAATTGCACTACCGTTACTGCTCCTACATAAGAACTATTCAGCTCAAAGGTTATCTTTTCCGGCAAGTTACCTGGATAAAAAAATATTCCTCGACTAATAGGCACGGCGAATGCCCCAATCAACAAACGACGTAAAAAACGAAAGTTCTTATCCTGTTTGGGCGCCTGTAAAAAGAAAATTCCCTGCCAATCACCCTGCCACTCTCTGCGTTGAGGAGAAAAAGCCGGAATATAACCTTCTAACGTTCTCATACCATGAGTCGTAATGCTCACCGTCAGTTCCTCGTCAATTCTTTCTAGTACCAGCTTCTTTTGCTTAGTCAAAAACTGCAGTACTGACTGAAGTCCTCCCTTGGTTAAATCAGGGACAACCAAAGATAATTCCGTTGCTGATACCCAGCGAGCAGTATTGTCTTGCGGGTAAAGCCAAGTCAGTAGGCGCTGTGCATTTTCTTTCATTATTAAATTATTTCTTCATTGTTAAAGATTTCTTCATTGCTAAATCAAAAGATCATCTTCTTTTTGCCTTATTTCTGCATCAATTTTAATCTTGCAAAAATTGGGCATAATATTTATATAGCAAAACCTATCCCATACCTCGCTTATCCCCAAATCAAAAACCCGAAGTGGCCAAAACAGGCTTTTTATGAGTTGATTGAGCATAGCTTTCTCTTTTCCAGCAGCTTTTGTTAGCTTTTCCCAGGCTTAGCTGACATAATTTTCAAAATAGCTAAATAAACAAATTACGAACAAACAGTTTTCTGTTCAGATAATACACTTTTTCTGTTTAGTTCCACAAGTAGCAACTTTGGTGAAAAATTTGGTTAAACCGCAATTTATTCTTTCCAAGTTTATCCTGGTTGATGTTTTTTGATATTGATTGAAATATTTAAACTCAAAAAAAGCAAGCTTTACTTGAGTAAAAAAGGCTGATTTTGTGTATAAGTGGGCATCTTATTTGTCATAAAAAAAGACAAGGCGGTGGTTGCAAGAATACCCGAAAAACCCATAAACTGAGAGTCGTTTAACCCATCTAACAAACAGTTCTAAATAGCCTGGGTTACACAAAGAAAAACATCAATGCTGGCACAACCTGCCCCCAACCAGCTCGCTCGCAATAAAAACGTCAATTTTTCCACAGGTTTGTCGTCCAACAAACAAAATACCCAAAATAAATCCGTAGATCATCAGTTTGGACTCGAAAAATACTGTGAGTATCTGCAAAGCTCAGGTAGTTCTGAAGCCACCATCAGAAACTATCGCAGTGACATCGGCCAGTTTTTACAGTTCATAGCAGAAAATGACAGCAGTCAAGCTAATGATACTCAAGTAGCAAATGAAAAAACTGGCTTGGCTGGCGGATTGGCAGATGAAAAACAACGCGAAAAAATAGTGGAAAAGTTTGCCAGCAACCAGAAGAAAAATGGCTTGGCAGAAGCTACTGTTCGTCGCAAAGTAGTAAGTGTTTCTCAATATTTGAACTGGGTGTTTGCTGACGATCACTCTACCAATCAAGTGATTAACTCTGGTCAAACTAATAGTCAACCAAGTGATCAGGTTGGTAATCAAACTACTCCAACCAACTCTGGATCAGCTCCCACAAACCCAGTCATAGATGATTATTTAATTCGTGTTGGCATCGAAAAAATCTTGAATAAATATCTGGCTGTCTTGCAATACAACTCAGCTGCAGATGCCACTATTAGAAATTACCGCAGTGACATCAAGCAGTTTGCCTATTTTATTCGAGCCAAAAACATCACCGCCCTTTTGACTTTGGATAACCTCAAGCGATTTGCTCTAGCTCAAAAACAAAAAGGCCTCAAGGCCACTTCTATTCAACGCAAATTAGTGAGCATTACGCAGTTTGCAACTTGGGCACAACGCCAGAAACTGGCTTCTGGAGTAATGGCTGACTGGCCAAGTTTGGCTCTGGATAGCATTTTCTCTCCTACTGGCGATAATCTCCCCGTTCTTACTCCTCCAGGTCAAGAAGATGATGTCAAATTGGAAAAAAAACGTCGTAAAAGAGATGGCCTGCTGGCGGGAATAGTGCTCTTACTCCTTCTTTTTGGTAGCTCTATTGGTCTTTATCTAGTTCAAACCGTTCAAGATCTCCGCCAGCAGGCTTCCACCGGCACCACTGTAACCGATAGCACTATTACCACCTCTCTTTCGCAAACTGATTACAATACTCTGATTTCTGAAATAGAAGGCAGACACATCATTCCTTTTAGTGGCAAACTCTACCAGGCAGATTCTGGTGAACAAGTGGTTGGCGAAGCCATAGCTTACTTTCGTCTTTTCAATAGTCCCAAAGAAGATGCTGAAATGGTTTGGGAATCAGGTGCTTGTCAAATAAAAGCAGATCCTCAAGGCATTTTTCAAATAACATTGGGGGGAGGAAGTGGAGATGGAACTGATAATGATAATAATTGTGGTTATCCCCTAGACAATGATACTTTTTATGGAAATAGCAATTTATGGCTTTCGCCCATCATTAATAACGAGCAATTAGCTCTCTATCCCATCAAAACAGTCAAATATTCTCAAGATTCAGAGCTACTAACCGGTGCTCCTCTGGGAAATCCTGTAATTAATGATTCCGTACTCTACATGAATGATCAAGGGGAAATTCTGTTTGCTGATGCACCCACATTAAATGTTGTTGATGGAAGTCTAACTTTGGCTGGAGATAATCTTTATTTTGTTACTGAAGGACAGGGTGGAGCTTTATTTGATAGTTTTATCGCTGCTCCTCAAGCAGTTTTTGGCGGTACAAAAAATAGCCCTCTCACTCTGGTTAGTGGTTCAGAAAGCTCTGCTCCAATTTTATCCTGGCGTGATAGTTCACAAAACATCTTGGGGGTGATTGATTCTGCTGGCAAAATCGGGATTGGTACCACTAACCCTCTCGGTCTGCTCGGTTTGGGAAACTCTGGAGCATATCTTGATGTTTCTGGTGATAATTTAATCTTCTATGACGCTGCTACCGGTACTACCAAAACTCTAACTGAGTTGGCAGCTGGTGGAGTTGACACCAATTTCTGGACTCAATCAGGAACTGCTATCTCCTACGCGGGAGGAAACGTCGGCATAGCTACCGGTACCACCGAGCAAGCACTAACGGTTGGTGGAAATATTCAACTGGGAATTGCTGATGGAGATCGCTATATCTATTTTGATAACGGTACTAGCAGCAATTCAGGCATTCGTTATAACGCTACTAACGACAAAATTCAGTTTAGTCATGATGGTTCTACCTGGAGTGATTTGGGAACTAGCGGAGTTACTTCAGTTACTAATAGCAACGGCACTTTGACTATCTCTCCTACCACGGGAGCAGTTGTCGCTTCTCTAAACCTTAATAACGCTAATACTTGGACTGCTACTCAGACCTTTGCTGCTCTGACTGCTTC
>MFWV01000001.1 GCA_001787405.1 Candidatus Pacebacteria bacterium RIFOXYA1_FULL_38_18 | reverse complement strand
AAACCAGTGATTATGGTCGCACCCTCAATCCCAGAAACACTGATCATCTGCCGGGTGGCTCTTCCGGTGGCAGTGCTGCTGCTGTAGCAGCTGATTTCTGCACTATTGCGATTGGTAGTGAAACCGCCGGCTCTTTGCGCCAACCAGCTGCGTGGTGTGGCGCAGTCGCACTGAAGCCAACCTATGGCCGCGTCAGCCGTTACGGAGTAGCTGCTATGGCTTCATCCACTGATAGTCCAGGACCAATCGCCAAAACCGTAGAAGACGCGGCCATCATGCTCAACTTTTTAGCCGGATTTGACTCCAATGACGCTACTACTTCCAGCCAACCAGTACCAGATTTTACTGCCCAGTTAGGAAAAAGCTTGAAAGGCATAAAAATTGGCGTGCTCTATCAAGATATTGCAGGACTGGAAATGGTAAATGAACAACTGGAGAAACAACTGAGTGTCTTCAAAGACCTAGGCGCAATCGTGGAAAAAACTCCTGCCCTCAATCCTCGCTACGCCATCAGCGTTTATACCGTTGTCCAAAGAGGAGAGGTGAGTAGCAATCTAGCTCGCTATGATGGAATTCGTTATGGATCAAATCGCTCGCATTTTGGAGCGGAGGCCAAACGTCGCCAAATGCTGGGTACTTACACCTTGAGTGCTGGCTATGCCGGAAAATATTATGAATTAGCTCAAAGAATCAGAACTCTTTTTATAGAAGATCTCAATCATTTATTTGAAAAATATGATGTATTAATTGCACCTACCTCTCCAGGTTTTGCAAAAAAAATCGGTGTTACAAAAAGAGCAGCCATGTTTGGTGAGCTGGAAGACATGCTTTTGGAACCCAGTTCTTTGGCCGGTTTACCAGGAATAAACGTGCCTTATTATCGCGATCCAGAAACCAACCTATTTTTGGGGTTGAATTTTATTACTCCCATGTGGCAAGAAGCCTTGGCTGTTCAGGTAGCTGATGCTTTTGAAAAAAATACCAACTGGAACACTTGGAGATCAAAATCATGAAATGGCAAGATAAATATACACCGGTGATTGGTTTGGAAGTACATGCAGAACTCAAAACTGACTCTAAAATGTTTTGTGGTTGCGTAAATGATCCTTTTGGTGCGGAGAAACCAAACAGCTATACTTGTCCTGTTTGTTTGGGCATGCCGGGGGGATTACCTGTACCAAATAAAAAAGCCATTGAATGGACGCTCAAAATTGGTCTAGCTACTGATTGCCAAATCAATAATTTTTCCAAATTTGACCGTAAACATTATTTTTATCCCGATCTAGCCAAAGGCTATCAAATTAGTCAGCACGATCTACCCTTTTGTTATAACGGCCATTTGTCAACTAGTGAAGGTATCGTGGACATCACTAGAATTCATCTGGAAGAAGACACCGGAAAATTACTACACAAAACAATTCAAGATAAAAAAATAACCCTCATTGATTTCAATCGCAGTGGTGTGCCTTTGGTAGAAATCGTTACTGAACCAAATATTACTAGTGGAGCTCAAGCCAAAGAATTTGGCAAGAAACTTCGTCAATTGCTTCGCTTTCTGGAAGTGGCCGATTGCGATATGGAACAAGGTGGAATGCGTCTAGAAGCCAATATTTCTCTTCGAAAAATAGGCGAAACCGACTTGCCACCCTATAAAGTAGAGGTCAAAAACATTAACTCTTTTCGTTTCATGGAACAAGCCATTGATTTTGAGTTAGAACGACAAGCCACTTTACTTGAAGCGGGCCAAGTTCCCACTCAAGAAACTCGCGGTTGGGATTCAGTTAAAAACAAAACTTTTGCTCAGCGCAGTAAAGAAGAGGCAGAAGATTATCGTTATTTTCCAGAACCAGATATTCCGCCTTTTACTTTTGAAAAATCATATCTGGAAAAACTCAGAGAAACTCTGCCAAAATTACCAGAAGCACAAGCAGAAAAATGGCAGGCAGAACTTGACTTACCTCTCGATTTAATCAATCGGGTATTAATCATTCATAATTCTCAAGTCAAACTTGACCGGTTAAATGAAATCTTGGCAGAACTAAAGAGTCAAGATTTAAACTTGATCAATTTTTTTAATGATTTGGTTAATAAAAAAATCAAGGTTTCTATTCAAAAAGACGCTAAACAAACTATTCTGGAGTTTAGAAAACTTCACGACACTGAGACAATCGATCAAACAGAGCTAAATAATATTATGCAAACTGTGTTAAAAAATAATCAAGATGCCGTAATAAAATATCAAGCCGGACAAACTCAGGTGATGGGTTTCTTGATTGGTCAAGTAATGAAAAACATCAATAAAAAAATAGATCCCAAAATAGTACGACAAACATTGCAAACTGCTCTTGAAGCTGACTAGTATCTGTGCCATTCTGAGATAAAATATGTCCGACTTTGTCCACCTCCATGTTCACTCTGAATACTCCATGTTGGATGGACTTTCCAAAATTCCCAAGCTTTTGGCCAAAGTTAAAGATCATCACCAAACCGCCATTGGTCTGACCGATCATGGCGGTATGTATGGTGCAATTGCTTTTTATAATGCTTGTCGCAATCAAGGTATTAAACCCATTATTGGCTGTGAACTATATATAGCTCAAAAATCTCGCTTTGATAAACAAACCAAGATGGGTGGCGATCAAGCTCACCTGACTGTCATCACTCAAAATCTTGCCGGCTATAAAAATCTGATGAAGTTAATTTCTATTGCCAATTTGGAGGGTTTTTCTTATAAACCCAGAATCGATGATGAAATACTTTTTGCACTCAATGAAGGTTTAATTGTATTGAGCGGTTGTATGAATAGTGTTTTTAATAAGTTGTTGCGTAGTAAAAAAGACAAAACTGCTCTCAAAAAATTTCAAAAATATAAAGAAATCTTTGGCGATCGATTTTATATTGAATTACAAAATCACCCAGGAGCAACCGAGTTAAAAGAGCTTAATAAAAAATTAATCAAGATTTCTAGAGATTTGGATATTCCTTTGGTCGCCACCAATGACGTTCACTATGTAGAAGCCACAGAGGTAGAAGCTCAGGATGCTCTACTTTGTGTACAAACCAGAAAATTAATTTCCGATAAAAAACGTATGAGCATGGTTGACATGCCTTCTTTTTATTTGAAATCTACTGAAGAAATGAAGGATTTGTTTAGTGATTATCCAGAAGCAATTGAAAATACTGTCAAAATTGCCAAACAGTGCAATTTGGAAATTCCTACCGGCCAACTTATTTTTCCTGAATTTAAATTACCCAAAAATGAAACTACCGAATCGTGGCTGAGCAAAAAAACTTATGAAGGTTTGAAGCATAAATTTGACAAAATAACCAAGGAAGTCAAAGATCGCGTGGAATATGAATTAAATATTATTAACAATAAAGGCTATGCCACTTATTTTTTAATTACTCAAGATTTTGTTACCTGGGCAAAAAAACAGGGTATTGGTGTTGGTCCGGGTAGAGGTTCTGTTGCCGGCTCACTGGTATCTTATGGTTTGGATATTACCACCCTCAATCCTTTAGAACATGGTTTGCCTTTTGAACGTTTTTTGAATCCAGAGCGTCCCACACCCCCTGATATTGATATTGATTTTGCTGATGATCGGCGCGAGGAAGTGATTGAATATGCAGCCAAAAAATATGGTCGCGATCATTTAGCTCATGTGATTACTTTTGGTCGAATGGAGGCAAGAGTGGCTGTGCGAGATATTGGCCGAGTGTTGGGCATGCCCTATGAAGAACCTGATCGAATCGCCAAACTCATTCCCAATGTACCTGGCAAAAAAACCAGTATCGCTTCTGCTTTGAGAAATGTACCAGAACTAGGAGAATACTATAAACAACCTCGTTTCAAAAAATTACTAGATTTAGCCCAACAAGTTGAAGGAACTATTCGCCACAGTAGCGTTCACGCCGCCGCCGTCATCATTGCTGATAAACCACTGCCTGAATACACTCCGATTCAAAAAGATAGCCGTACCGGCAAAATGATTACTCAATATGATATGTATTCACTGGACTGCAATATTGATGATCAAGCCATTGGTTTGCTAAAATTTGATTTTTTGGGATTACGCAACTTATCCACTATTCAGACTGCTGTTAATTTAATTGAAAAATACCAAAATAAAAAATTGGATATCGACAAGATTGCCATTGATGACAAAAAGACCTATCAATTATTGGCTTCTGGAGAAACCGTCGGCATTTTCCAGTTGGAGTCTGGCGGTATGCGCCGAGTAGCCAAATCTTTACAACCCACTCAATTTTCTGATATTACCGCTATGCTGGCCCTTTATCGACCAGGACCAATGGATCTTATTCCTCGTTTTATTGAGGGCAAGCATAATCCCAAAAGTGTTACTTATCCTCATGATTCACTCAAGCCTATCTTGGAAGAAACTTATGGAATCATGGTTTACCAAGAGCAAGTTTTGGAAATTGTGCACCATATGGCTGGCTACACCATGGGTGAAGCTGATGTTTTGCGACGTGCAATTGGTAAAAAACAACGCAAAATGTTGGATAAAAATCGGGAGCGATTTATCAGAGATTCTGTTAAAAAAGGTTACAAAAAAAATGTTTCAGAAAAAGTTTGGGGCTTTATTGAAGCCTTTGCCAATTACGGTTTTAATAAAGCTCACGCAGCCAGTTATGCCATGATTGCTTATCAAACTGCCTATCTTAAGGCCAATTATCCAGTGGAATATATGGCTGCTCTTTTGAGCGTTGAATCAAATGCCACTTCTTTGAGCAGAGATGAAAAAGTTTCCGTGGCAGTTGAAGCTAGTAGAGAAATGGGTATTAAAATCTTACCACCGGATATTAATTCATCGGATGATACTTTCACTATTGAAAAAAACCAGCAATCTTTGGAAAAAAAGGCGATTCGCTTTAGTCTTTCTGCTATCAAAAATGTTGGCATTGCAGCTATTGAAAATATTTTGCAAACCAGACAAGAATTGAAAGGTAAATTTCATTCACTCACTCAATTCATTCATAAAACTGATGGTAGAAAAGTTAATAAAAAAGTGATTGAGAGTTTGATCAAAGTAGGAGCAATGGATAGTTTTGGCACTAGATCCAGCATGTTGGAAAATCTAGAAGATATTCGTCAAACAGCTGCTCAATTTCAATCTGATGTGGATGGTCAAGACAATCTTTTTGCCAAAGTCTCTACTGATAGCACCACTATTCAAGATAGTTTTCCCAAACTCAAAGAGTATTCTGTGAAAGAATTATTATCTTTCGAAAAAGAATTATTGGGTATGTATCTAACCGATAATCCATTGGCAGATCAGCTGGAAATGGTTAGCGGTCAGTCAAATAAAAATATTAATGAACTAGATCATCACATTCATAAAGATAAAGTTTTTATTTTTGGTGGAATCTTGAATCGAGTCAAGGTTACCAGAACCAAAAAAAACGGTTCTGAAATGGCTTTTGGTGTTTTGCAAGATTCTACGGGAAGTATAGAAATAGTTTTCTTTCCCAAACTTTATCAACAAGAAAAAGATATCATCCAAGAAAATAAAGTTGTTCTCATCAAAGCTACCGTGCAATATCGTGAAGATGAATTAAAGTTGGTAGCAGAAAAAATCAGCACTCCCGCAGAAAATACCAATAACAATCATAGAGATAATGCCAAAGAAATCTTCATTCCTCGTAAAACCGAGAAAAAAACCTTACAAAATCTAGGCAATCTTTTAAAAAAATATCCTGGAAAAATGAGAGTTGCCGTCTTGATTCCCAATGGTGGTAAACCAGAACGCATCATGCTACCTTATGGCGTGAAATGGAGTGAGGATCTAGAAAAAGAAATTCAAAACATCTTGAGTTAATTTGGCAAATAATTAATCGAGTTTGCTTTCATCAATATAAAAGTAATAGAATAAATCTGTGACTACACTGCCCAAATACGATAATAATAAAGTCGCCATCATTGGTTGTGGTCGTGTGGGTATGTCGGTGGCTTTTGCTTTACTTTTGAAAAACATTCCCAACGAATTACTGCTCATCAGCCGTTCCGAAGATAAAATAAAGGGTGAGGAACTTGACCTAGAGCATGGTTCGCTATTCATGAACTCTGCCCAAGTTCACTCCTCTGCCAATTACGAAGATCTGAAGAATACTGATGTGGTGGTAATTGCTGCTGGTTGCGCACAAAAACCAGGAGATACTAGACTGGACCTGACAACCAAAAATAAAGAAATTATCAGAGAAATAATTCCCAAAGTTGTTAAATATGCACCTGGAGCAATCATTATCATCATCAGCAATCCTGTTGATGTCCTCACCTATGAGGCTTACAAAATTGCCAATCTACCAAAAGGACAAATCTTTGGCACTGGAACTACTTTGGACAGTTCTCGTTTCCGCTTTCACCTATCAGAAAGTCTGAAAATCAATCCTAAAAGTATTCATGCCTATATTCTAGGCGAGCATGGCGACACTTCTTTTCCAGCACTAGCTAGCGCTCTAGTCGGTGGTCAAAATTTGTTATCTCTACCAAACATGACCATTGAAAAAGCTCAGGCTGCCTATCAAAAAACTAGAGATGCTGCTTATAAAATTATTGCTACCAAAGGATCTACTTATTATGCTATTGCCGTGGCAACTGCCAAACTTGTAGAGACTGTTCTGCGTGATAGCAAGCAAGTTTTTCCAGTTTCCATACCGCTTCACAATTACCAAGGACACAGCGGAGTGGCCCTGAGCGTACCATGTGTTATCGGCAGAGGTGGAGTAGAGCAGGCAATTGAAATCAAACTTTCCTGGGATGAAAAACAACTTTTTGAAAAATCTGTTAATACTTTGAAAAAATATTTATAATTTTGTTTTAATTATTTTATTTTAAAATTAAAATAATTATTTTAAATAATCTGCGTTCCATTTTTTTACCGTCTCATCTTCATTCATTTCAGCATGAACAAAAAAGGGGATTCTTTCTTCAGTAATATCAGTAAAACAATAATTAAGATCATCAACTAATTCAAAATCGCTCTTCAATACTTGATCTTTGGGTAACCATACTAACTGACCCTCTGGATTTTCCATCCCGGCTGGAATTGATTTGTCCGGTACGGAAATCTTGAAAAAACACATCAACCAATCCTGTTCATAACCACCCTGCATGCGCACTATGCCGGCTAGCTTAATATCTTTAGCCTCAACTACTAAACCAGTTTCTTCTTTGGTCTCTCTAATCGCTGCTTGTAAAAAATTTTCATTTGGTTCTAACTTGCCACCAATGCCATTTAAACGACCGCTATCCACTTTATAATCAGTTTTTTTGGTTCGATGAATAAATAAATAATCATCCCCACAATGCACGAAGTTGGTAACTGAATAAATAATTTTTTTCATAAACCAATCAAGTTTGACACCGAGGGCAAAAATAACTACCACGACCAGCTAGCTTAATTTTTCCGATTTTTGTTTGACAATTTAGACAAAGTTCTCCGGCTCGTCCATAAACCATCAATTTATCTTGATAATGACCGGCTAATCCATCTGCATTGACATATTTACCATCAAAAGTCGTTCCACCAGCTTTAATTCCCTCATCCAATACCATTCTAATTGCTTGATGTAGTTTTTTCCATTCAGCATGAATTAGAGATTTTGCTGACCGCTGAGGATGAATACCCGCATAAAACAAAGCTTCACTAGCGTAAATGTTGCCAATACCAGAAAGTAGAACATTATCCATGATTGCCTGTTTAATAGGAATACTGCGATGGGCAAATACTTTTTTAAAATAATCAACAGTTAATTCATCACTATTGGCATCTGGTCCATAACGATTAAATTCTTTTTCAAGTGCTGGCTGATCCAACATTCTCATCCACCCAAAAACACGCATATCATTAAAATACAAAATCGATCCATCCTGAAAATTGATGATTGCTCTCGTATGATTGCTGGGTAATTCATTCACCCAATCTCCAGTGGGGTGACCACCTCCAATTTTTTGACCATTGCCAACAAAAACTAACTGGCCAGTCATTTTGAGGTGAATTAATAAATCATGATCACCTTCAATTTCCAAATGAATCATTTTAGCCCGCCGGTTAACTCTAATAATTTGACGAGCCTTGAGTTGATTTGATTTTCCTTGAAAACTTTTATCACGCAACACTTCAATTGATTTAATTACCTTACCTGGTAAAACCTTAGCCAAACGGCGTACTACTGTTTCAACTTCTGGAAGTTCCGGCATGATATTTAATTTAAACTAACTATCCTTTATGTTCTGGAGCATTGATCAAGCCACACTTTTTGTATTTCAGGCCACTACCACAAGGACAAGGATCATTACGACCGATTTTGGCCCGCTTGGAGCCAGGTTTTCTGGATGGAGTTGCCTTGGCAGATCCCAGTGCAGCCGCCAAATCTCCCAATGAACCAGCTTGTTTTTGCGGGGTTTTGCTGGCAGAGGGGGGAGTGGCATCAGCTACTTCTTTGGCAATGCTTTCATGAATGTCTTCTTTTCTCAGTTCAATATCAGTCGGCATGACTGGTTGAATGGGTTGCGAGATGGGATGCACTCGGAAAATACGTTTGGCAATAGTAACGTCAATGCTGTCAATCAATTCTTCAAATAATCCAAAAGCTTCTTTTTTATACTCTGAAATAACTGTTTGTTTATCACCTCTGAGCCAAATCCCTTCACGCAAACTTTCTACTTCGTCCAAATGATCCATCCATTTCTCATCAATAGTAGATAAAACCACCATTTTTTCTAAATTGCGCAACTGATCTTTGCCCAGCACCCGCTCTCGCGAACTATAAGTGTCATCCACAATTTTCAACAATCGATCTGCTATATCATCTTCGTTACCAAGATTTTTCAAATCTTTAAAAAGTCTTTTTTGTGACTCATTATCGAAAGGAATAATCGTAATAAATTCTTTTACTAGCGCATCAAGCTCTTCATCAGCAAAATCATGAGAGAGATGTTTGCCCACCAAAGCGTGAATTTCTTTTTCTAAAAATCCCTTGATTTGCTCTTCCAATGGCTCGCCAACTGTTTCCTGACGAACTTCTGCCTCTGCTTGTTCCAATAAACGACGACGGCGTTTGTAAATAATTTCCCGATGTTTATTCATCACATCATCAAACTCCACCAAGCGTTTGCGCTGATCAAAGAAAAAGCCTTCTACTTTTACTTGAGCTGATTCGATTGATTTGCCCACCATTGAATGTTCAATCGGTTGATTCTCGTCAATTTTTAGAAAATCCATGATTTTGGCAATTTGTTCTCCACCAAAAATGCGCATAATTTCATCTTCCAAACTCACAAAAAACTGTGAAGAACCAGGATCTCCTTGTCTGCCAGCCCGACCCCTTAGCTGATTATCAATTCGTCGTGATTCATGTCTTTCCGTACCCAAAATATGCAGACCACCCAAAGAGACTACTTCATCATGAGCTTTTTGCCATTTATCCATCGCTTGCGCATATTCGGCCAATTTGTAATTGGCAGGATTGATATTGGTTGGCAGTCTCAAGCTCTCATATTTTTTGGGAAGAGTTGTTCTTTTTTTGGTGGTGGTTTTTTTACGATATTCTTTCAATTCTGGCTGAGCCCCTCCCAAAACAATATCTACTCCGCGACCAGCAATATTGGTAGCTACCGTAATGGCACCTTTTTTACCAGCATCAGCAATAATGAAGGCTTCTTTTTCATTATTTTTGGCATTCAAAATTTGATGAGGAATTTTTTTTCTGGTCAGAAAACTAGCAATAATTTGGTTATTGTCGATTGATCTTGTTCCAAGCAAAATTGGCCTGCCTTTGGCGTGCAAAGTTTCTATTTCCTTGATGATTGCTGAATATTTGGCAGTAGTAGTTTTATAAACTATGTCAGAGCGATCATTGCGAACAATCGGCTTATTGGTAGGAATAACCAAAACATCCACTTCATAAATTTTATTAAACTCTTCGGCTTCGGTGGCAGCAGTACCGGTCATACCTGCCAATTTTTGATACATTCTAAAATAATTTTGAATGGAAATAGTGGCCAAAGTACGAGATTCTTGTTGAATATTGACTGCTTCTTTGGCTTCGATAGCTTGGTGAAGTCCGTCCGAATAACGTCTGCCATACATGAGCCGACCAGTGTGTTCATCAACAATCACCACTTGTCCATCACGAACAATATATTCTTTATCACGATGATAGAGAGTCATGGCTTTAAGAGCTGATTCAATGTGATGAATGGTTTCAAAACTTTCTTCATAAAGATTTTTTACACCCAATTTTTGCTCAATTCGCTTGACACCTAAGTCCGTCAGGGTAGCTGATTTTGATTTTTCATCAATCGAATAATCCTGATCTTTGACCAGAGATTTCACCATATGAGCGGTTTCATGATATTTTTGGGTGGGCTCGGTATCGGGAGCGGAAATAATCAATGGCGTACGAGCTTCATCTATCAAAATTGAGTCGGCTTCGTCAACGATAGCAAAATGATGAGCATAGTTTTGACGCTGAACCATGCGATCCAAAGTTTGCACCATATTATCGCGCAAATAATCAAAACCAAACTCATTGTTAGTGCCATAGGTAATATCAGCTAAATAAGCATCTTGCCGGGAAATTTCTAGAAAATGCTCCAAGCGTTCATCGCCTCTGTCTTCACTATCTACACTGGGGTCGTAAAGTTTGGCATGATCGTGAACTATAACCGCTGTTTTCAAGCCTAGAAAATGATAGATAGGTCCCATCCAACCCACACCTACTTCGGCCAAATAATCATTGACCGTTACCAAATGAGCACCCTTGCCCAGTAGAGCATTGAGATAGAGAGGGGCACTCACCGTAAGAGTTTTGCCCTCACCTGTTTTTTGTTCCGTAATGTTTTTTTTGTGTAAAGCAATACCAGCCAAAAGCTGAACATCATAGTGGCGCATGCCCAATACTCTGCGAGCAGTCTCTCTCACCGTAGCAAAAACTTCTGGCAATAATTCATCCAATATATTTTGTTCGGCTATAGCTAGAGCTTCGACATCTCCCGGGGTAACTTTGGTACGGATTGTTTCTATCTCGCGACGAAATTTATCTGTCTGAGCAGCCAACTGGGTATCACTTAATTTCTTAATCTTGGGTTCCCAATCATTAATCTCATCAACCATTTTTTGATAGGAATTTAGTTTGCGCTGATTTTCGTCAAAAATTTTGGATAAAAACTTCAACATAGGGGTTTATTATAAAGTAACTTGGTGTATTTTTTGAGACAAATCTCACAAAATCTCAATCAAGCTTGGTTTTGTTCAAATAAGGTTGAAGAACTTTGGGCACACCAATCGTACCATCTGCTTGTTGATAATTTTCTATAATTGCTGCCAATAAACGAGGTGAAGCAGCCACGGTATTATTGAGTGTGTAAACATACTGCAAACTGCCATCTTGAGCCTGGTAGCGAATGTTTAATCGTCTTGATTGAAAATCCTTGAAATAACTAGCTGAGTGAGTTTCGCGATACTTATTTTGAGCCGGAAACCAAGTTTCCAGATCATACTTTTTACACTGCCCAGCTCCCATGTCTCCCGTACACATCAATAAAACTTGATAAGGCAACTCCAAGTTCTTTAATAATTCTTCTGAAAATCCCAACATTTTATCGTGCCAAACTCTGGTTTCTGCTTCATTTGCCACCGTATAGACCATTTGTTCTACTTTATTAAACTGATGAACTCTAATAATGCCTTGGGTATCTTTACCGTATGAGCCCACTTCGCGTCTGAAACAAGGTGAAATGCCAGTCAGTTTGATAGGTAAATCTTTTTCGGTTAAAGTTTCTCCAGCATAATAAGCCGTCAAAGCTACTTCTGAAGTACCAGTCAAAATTGAGCCATCTTGAGTTACGTAATGATCTTCCTCTCCCCAAGGAAAATAGCCAGTACCAATCAAGGCTTCTTTATTAACCAGTACAGGAGCATTCATGAGAGTAAAACCATGTTTAGCCATCAAATCTAATGCATAAGCCAGCAAGGCCTGTTCTAGCAATAAGCCATTATTTTTCAAAAAGTAAGCCCTAAAACCAGCAATGCGCACTGCTCGCTTTGTATCCAACATATCTAGCTTTTCCATCAATTCCTGATGCTGTTTGGGTTTAAAATCAAATTGCGGAAGCTCTCCTTCTTGACGTAAAACCTGATTGCCTGTTTCATCTTTACCCACCGGCACATCTTCTGCTGGCACATTGGGCACAGCCAGCATCAATTCATCAAATTTCTCTTCTATTTCTTTGAGCTGTGGTTCAATTGCTTTTAGTTGTTCTTTAATCTCTTTTCCTTTGGCAATTGCTTCCTCGGTCGGTCGCTGGCCATCGGCGACTTGTTGTTTAACCGTCTTGGCGTTTTCATTTGCTTGCTGACGCAGAGTCTGCACCTCAACCATTAATTCTCGACGATGTTCATCAACTGCTAATACTTGATCTACCACTGAAGAATCGAGCTGTTTGTTTTGACAAGCTTTTCTGACAACTTCAGCATTTTTACGAATATAATTAATATCCAACATATTTACTTTTCTTTTTTAAATACCTCAATTAAGAATGATATATGTTCATCGGGGTTTTTGCCAATCAATTCGAACCCTTTCTTGATATCTGCTCTATTTACATTGGCTGCAAAAGATTTATCCTTCAGCTTTTTTTTGACTGATTTGGGACTCATATCAGCAAAGCCATTCGGTCGCATCAGTGATACGGCATACATCAGGCCAGACAACTCATCACAAGCAAAAAGATAGCGCTCGATCAATGTTTTTGGCTCTTTACCGGTTCTTTCAGGTGCGTGCGCGCTGATTGCTGCAGTCAGTTCGGCGGGGTAGTTGATCAGAATTTCCTCAACTGCCCTTTTGGGATGCTCGTCTGGATACATTTCCCAATCCAAATCATGCAATAAACCTGTTTGATACCAAAGCTCTTTGTCTTCACCCAGGCTTTCGGCATAAGCCTCCATGGCCAAGGCTACCAATCGGCAATGTTGGCGCAAGGCTTTATTTTTGACGTATTTTGCCAAAACTGCCGTTGATTCTTTTAAATCAGGAAATTTCATAAAATTATTTTCCTTCTATCACTTGAAGAAAGTGTTGCTGGCGTTGTTCCGCTGGAATATTTAATAAAAACCAACCTGCTCTGGGTCCTGATTTTTTACCCAAAAAAGCCTTGTAAATAGCTTGAAAACCCTGTTTGGCACCGATGGTTTGCTTGGCTGAGTCAAAAAGTGCTTGCTGAAAATCTGCCGGTTGCCAAGCCTTGCTCTCGATTAATTCTCCCACTGTTTGCAAAAATTCCCGTTCTGCAGTAGTTAGCTCTAGAGTAGGGGAGTTATTTGATCGAAAAGTAAATTGAAATTCTTCAGGCGCATATTGATCTATCCAAATTTGAGCATATGTTTGACGATCCGCCAGAACCGCCAACTCTGTTTTGGTCAAGGTTGAACCTTTAATTTTGCCAAATTCTTCTTCTAGGTCAAGTTCTGGATGTTGCATCCAAATGGCAAGATCACGAAAACGAGGTAAAAAATGAGGTTGAGGTACTTGATCAATTTGTGATAATTCAAAAGCTCTACTCAAGCGCTGATCACCTTTTTCTTCTCCCCAAAAAATCCTGGCTGCTTGATCATATTCATCAAATAAATCAGGGATAGCCATTCCTTTCGGATCAAAATCGATGACTTGGTTGTAGTGTTTGTTGACAAATAAAAAGCGACCAATGGCTGCTGGAAAAAGTCGAACAAACTCTCTAGCCGAAGTACCAATTCCTTTACTGGAGCTCATCTTGGCCCCTCGCACCAAAATCCATTCGTAAGGAATATCAAAAGGATTTTGCCAAGCAAAAACTTCTTCAACGATTGCCTTACCCATGTCTCGTGAACCACCAGCTGAAGTATGATCTTTACCTGCTCCCTCTACGGTCACCCCCAAAACTGCCCAATGAGCCGGCCAATCAACTTTCCACAACAATTTACCTGTTCCGCCAAAAGGACTAATTTTACCAATATATCCACAGCCCTGAGCCCACTCAACTTTGTCGGATTGACACTCAAAACTAACCTCATTGCCATCCCAATCAGTCACTAGGGTAGTGCCCACTTTGCCACATTTTGGACAAATAACTTGGAAAGGATACCATTTATCAGGTAAATTATAGTCAGCTACCTGTTTATAAATCTCTTTGATTTTCTCAACATTATCCAAACTGAGACGAATTATTTTATCCATTTTGCCTGATTCATAAAGCTCATGACTCCAAACAATTTCTTGCTGGCAACCAATTCTTCTAAAAGCATCAATAAAATCCAAGGCATAAAACTCACTAAAGGTCTTGGCGCCTTGAAAGCGTTTTTTTTCTTCAGCAGTGATTAAGTCCAAATTGAGCCCTGATTGATTCAAGGGGGGAGCGGGAATTTGATATAAAGGCTTCCCCATGTGTGGGGCGTATTCTGATTGATCCAAATAACTTGGCAAACCATCCATGGGATCCATATCGTTGAAAACATAGGTGCTTACTATTTTTTCAGCTGATTTAATCATCAATACTTGAGCAATCACATCATGTAAAACCGCTCCACGCAATGAACCAGTATGCACTCTACCAGAGGGAGTTTTCATATCATCCACATGCAAAGTAATTTTTTGAGGTTGGTTGGTTTGCCACTCAAAAATCTCTTCGACTATTTTATCCGCCCAGTGTTTAGCTTGAATGATTGTCATTTTGTATACCTATTATTATAAACGTAAAAACCCCCGTCAAAAGCGGGGGTTTTAAGTCTTTTTTTTATAAAATATTACTTAATATTTTTGATTGTGTAGATTACTTCTCCCGCTGGGGTAATAACAGTTGCTTCTTCCCCCTTTTTCTTGCCAATCAAGACTTTACCCAATGGAGAAACAGAGGAAATCTTACCCTCTTCTGGATCTGCTTCAAACTCACCCACAATCTCAAAAGTAAAAGTCTTATTCGCTTTACCACTAATATTAACCTCTACTTTGGAACCAATGCCTACTTGATTCTGATTATTGGTTGATTTTTTAACTACTGTTGAGTTGGCTAAAATATCTTCAATTTCACTGATTCTGGTTTCTACAAAACTTTGTTCTTCTTTGGCACTATGATAATCAGCATTTTCTGAAAGATCACCCTGATCACGAGCCGAAGATACTCGACTGATGATTTGAGGGAGTTTTTCCTCTTTAAGCTGAAGAAGTTCTGCCTTGAGATCTTCTAGGCCTTCTTGAGTAAGTTGTACTTTGTCTATTACCATAATGGAGATAGTATAAAGGGTTTTTTTATTGAAGCAAGCGTAATCCTAAACAAATTATTTTGCCAAATTAAAAAGTAAAAAAATCAATTAAAGTGAAAATTAAATTTTGGTTTTTTTGGTTTTTTGAGCTACCTTGACTTCCATCATTGCTTGACGAAGAGAGGCCTCAGCCATCATTAATTCTCTTTGATCTTGAGTTTTTTCCATGGTTTCTTGAGCTGCTTTGATCGCTGTTTGGGCTTTTTCCAAACTGATGTTTCTGTCCAATACTCCACTATCCACCATCACTTTTACTTCACCTTCAGGCGAAACATTCATAAATCCATTTGAAACCACTACCGAAACAATTTCTGATCCCTGACGATAGACTAGTTCACCAGTTTTTACTTTGGTAAAAAGGGGGATGTGATCTGCCAAAATCGTGATTTCTCCTTCTGAAGTAGGAATCGAAACTGACTCGACTTCTACCGAGACAAGCTTTCTTTCTTGAGAAACAATATGAAGCGGAAAGGTTTTCATTTTTAAAGTGTTTTGGCTTTTTTGATAGCCTCATCAATGGTACCGACCATATAAAAGGCTTGTTCCGGCAAATCATCATGTTTGCCTTGTAAAATCTCATCAAATCCACGAATTGTTTCGGCAACAGAGACATATGCTCCTGGCACACTAGTGAATTGCTCAGCCACAAAAAACGGTTGTGACAAGAAACGTTGTACTCTTCTAGCGCGAGCCACTACTTGTTTGTCTTCGTCGCTTAACTCATCAATACCCAAGATAGCAATAATGTCTTGCAATTCTTTATAGCGTTGCAGTACCTCTTGGACTCCTCTGGCTACACGATAGTGTTCTTCTCCCACTACTTCTGGAGTTAAGATTTTTGAACCAGAAGCTAGCGGGTCTACAGCCGGGAAAAGTGCTTGTTCTGATAAACGACGATCTAAACTGATCGTGGAATCAATGTGTGCAAAAGCAGTAGCTGGAGCCGGATCTGTGTAGTCATCAGCTGGTACATAAATAGCTTGAATAGAAGTGATTGAACCTTTATTGGTAGATGCAATTCTCTCTTGTAGGGCAGCCATTTCAGTGGCTAGATTTGGTTGATAACCAACTGCGGAAGGAATGCGACCAAGTAAAGCCGAAACTTCACTACCTGCTTGAGAAAAACGGAAAATATTGTCGATAAAAAACAGCACATCTTCATTCTTTTCGTCTCTGAAATATTCGGCCATAGTCAGAGCAGTGAGAGCAATTCTCAATCTATTGCCTGGCGGTTCATTCATTTGACCAAAACACATCACCGTACTAGAAAGTACTCCAGAATCCTTCATTTCGTTATATAAATCATTACCTTCACGAGTCCGCTCACCAACTCCAGCAAATACTGAATGGCCTTGGTGCTCTTCAGCAATGTTGCGAATAAGTTCCTGAATAATCACTGTTTTACCCACACCAGCACCTCCAAAAGCACCGACTTTTCCTCCTTTGGAAAAAGGAGAAATTAAATCAATTACCTTGATGCCTGTTTCCAACATTTCAGACTTCGTTTCATACTCAACTAGATCTGGAGCTGGCTTATGAATGGGAGCAGTTTGCTTGACCTCAACTTTACCCAAACCGTCAATCGATTCTCCTACCACATTGAAGACTCTGCCCAAAGTGGCTTCACCAATAGGTACCGTAATCGGTCTGCCAGTATCTGCTACCATTTGGCCTCTGGCCAAACCATCAGTAGGTCCCAAAGCCACACATCTGACCGTGGTGCCATTAAGCTGTTGTTCTACTTCCAAATAAAGAATATTTGTTTGTCCAGCAATTAGTTTTTCTTTGTCCAATTCAATGGTTAGAGCATTGAAAATTTCTGGTAAATCTTGATCAAATTTCACATCTATTACCGGACCGACGATACGCACAATTCTACCCAAACGTTTTTTTGAACTGACTGGTTTGTTTGTTGGAGTTTTTTTAATGTTTTTTGCCATAATTTTATTCTTTATCAACTTAATTAATTGAGAGCCATCGTAGCCGAAATAATATCCAATAGCTCACTAGTCACATTTTGTTGACGGCTCTTATTGTAAATTAATCTTAATTCACCCATGAGATCTTTGGCATTTTCACTGGCATTCTTCATTGCCACCATTCTAGCGCTGTGCTCACTGGCTTTTGCTTCCAAAAAGATGTGAAACAACATATTTTCCAAATAAAACGGTAATAATTGATCCAAAATTGCTTGAGGACTGGGCTCAAATAAATATTCTTTGAGCTGAACTACTTCTGTTTTGATTTCTTTTTCTGTTTCTAGCTCAAAATTTTTGGAAATAGGCAAAATAGTTTCTAATTTGGGTTTTTGAGAAAGAGTGTTGATAAAATCGGTATAAAGAACTTCTACTGAGCAAAATTGTTGTTCCAAAAAACCTTTTATAATTAATTCAATCACTGGAATAACATCTTGGAAACTAACATATTCTGACAAATCAGTAAATTGAGCATGGACTGTCAGCTCTAATTTACGAGTGAGTAAAACCGCTTTTTTGCCCACACAAATTACCTCACCATCTGAATGCTGTTTTTTCCAAATCAATAATTCTCTGGCCAAGTTTGCATTCAAGGCTCCACATAAACCCTTATCGGTGCTAATTACCAACATGATGGGCAAACCAAGTTCATGATTGGAGAGTAGGGGATGGCTTGGTTTGCTGGCTCGAAAAAGAGTCGCAATCGACTCGTTTAGAGCCTGAGAATAATCACGAGCAGCTAAAGCTTGATCTTGAGCTTTCTTCATTTTACTAGCGGCCACCATTTCCATTGCTTTAGTAATTTGAGCAATGTTTTGGGCAGTGCTAATGCGACGTTTGATTTGTTGTTCGTTAGACATGCTACTTCACTTCTTTTTCGATCATAAATTCTGGATGTAAATTATTGAAAACTTCGATTGCTTCTTGAAGTTTTTTATTCAAATCATCATCTAACTTTTGTTCAGCAGTAATTTTATCCAATAAAGTTTGATGAGAGGCGTGTAGGTATTCCACATAGCTTGCTTCCCATTTTTGAATCATTTCTTCACGGACAGTATCTAGCAAACCTTTAACTGCTGCAAAAATCACGGTCACTTGTTCTGCCATACTCAATGGATCATCCCAACCTTGTCTCAAAACTCCATTTACTCTAATGCCCCTGTCCAGAGTTTTTTTGGTGCGTTCGTCCAAGTCAGAGCTAAATTGAGCAAAAGCTTGTAATTCTCTAAACTGAGCTAGATCTAATTTCATAGTACCGGCTACTTGTTTGATCGCTTTTACCTGAGCAGCGCTACCTACCCGCGATACTGATAAACCTACATTGATGGCTGGCTTCATGCCGGCATTAAACAAATCAGCTTCCAAATAAATTTGACCATCGGTAATAGAGATTACATTGGTGGGAATATAGGCAGAAACATCATTGGCTTGAGTTTCAATAATGGGCAGTGCAGTAATAGAACCTCCGCCATGTTCTTTGTTCAGACGACAAGCTCGTTCCAATAAACGAGAGTGGAGATAGAAAACGTCTCCTGGATAAGCCTCACGACCACTAGGACGACGAAGTAGCAAAGAAATCTCCCGATAGGCTTGAGCGTGTTTGGAAAGATCGTCATAAATAATCAAGACATCTTTCCCCTGTTCCAAAAAATATTCCGCAACAGCCAAACCAGTGTAGGGAGCTAAAAATTGTTCGGCAGCACTATCAGAAGCGCTAGCAGACACAATAATGGTGTAATCCAGAGCGCCATGATCCTCAAAAATCTTCATGGTTTGAGCTACTGCAGCTCTTTTTTGACCAATAGCTACATAAACACAGATTACATCTTGATCATGTTGATTGATGATCGCACCCAAACCAATAGCTGTTTTGCCTGTAGAGCGATCACCAATGATCAATTCGCGCTGACCACGACCGATAGGAATCATTGCATCAATGGCTTTTATACCCGTTTGCAGAGGCACTGAAACTGATTGTCTGGCCATCACTCCTGGAGCAATTTTTTCCAAAGGCATATATTGAGTAATCGGAAAAAAACCCTTGCCATCTTGCGGTTGACCTAGACTGTTGATAACTCTGCCTATAATGGAATCTGAGACACCAATCGACAAAATTCTGCCAGTTCTGGTTACCAAATCACCCACTTTAATACCCATGGAGTCACCCATTACTACAATACCGACTGAGTTTTCTTCCAAATTCAGCGCTAAACCAAATTTCTTACCACTAATCTCCACAATTTCACCAGCCTGAACGTCATCTAGTCCTGATGCGCGTACCACACCGTCTGCATAGGCAATCACTTCTCCTACTGATTCGGCAGTGGGCACAAACTCTACTTTGTCCAAAAGAGCAGTTAAATCAAACATTTGTTGAGGGATTTTTGTTTTTTTGGTGGTTTTTGCAGTGGTTTTTTTTGTAGGCATATAAACTTAATTACAGTTGTTTCAATAATTGTTTTTTAAGTTGTTCCAATTGATTGGCTATCGTCAAATCAACTACATCTGAACCAACCATTACCTTAACTCCACCAATTACTTGAGGATCGGTTTTGAGTTCCAACTCAATTGGTTGATCATATTTTTTGACCAAAGCTTTCTTGAAAGCACCTAGTTCTTTTTCGCTAACAGTAGTAGCAGTAGTGATAATAACCTTTAGCATAATTGTTTTTTTAAAGATTTTGTAAAACTTCAGCCAATCTTTTTTCGATTATTTTCTTATCGGTTTTCTTATCTAGATTCTTGCCCAATACCAATCCACTCACTTTAATCACAGCATCTACCATTTGAGATTTGGAGTTGGTGATTAGTTGTTTTTTCTCTTCTTGCCAACGAGTTTCGGCCTCTTTGAGATTTTCTTTAAGATTAGCTTTGGCCTGTTCAATGAGTTTTTCTTCTTTTTTGATAGCGGCTTTATTGGCATTTTCCAAAATTTCAGCGGCTTCTTTTTCTGCCTCACGTTTAATCTTTGCTTTTAGAGCCTCTATTTTTTTACCTTCTTCTTCAATGCGAGCCACTTCTTTTTGACTCTCAGCTATTTTTTGAGCTCGTTCATCAAGAATTTTTTGTACTGGTTTATACAACAAGTAAATCAAGGCGCCCAGCACCACTGAAAAATTTACCAGTTGAAACAAAATTTGTGGTAACTGAATATCCATAAAACCTCCTTTTTAAACAAACTTTAGAATCAGCGCCATAACTAAGGCATAAATAGCAATCGCTTCCGTGAAAGCTAGTCCCAAAATCATGTTCGTCTGAATCTTACTGGTTGCTTCAGGGTTACGACCAATCGCTTCCAGTGCTTTTCCTACTAAAAATCCTAAACCAATGCCTGGTCCAAGCATGCCTAAACCCATGAGCAAACCAATGGCGAGTTCTGTATTCATATATTCCTCTCTTTTACTTTTAATTACTAACTGTTTGCTTTCTTATTTTTTATTCAAATTAGTGTTCATCATGGCCTATCGTGGCCACATTATAAAACACTACCGACAACATCGAAAAAACTAAAGCTTGAATAAAGCCTACAAAAATCTCCAGACCATAAAAGGGCATAGGTACCAATAACGGAATCAATGCCCCAATCACCATTAACAAAACTTCTCCGGCAAAAATATTACCAAATAACCGAAAAGAAAAAGAGATTATTTTGGCGAACTCAGAAACAGCTTCTAAAATAGAAACAAAAATAGTAATGGGTGTTTTAAAATTAAAGAATTTTTTGAAGTAAGAAAAACCTAAATATTTAATACCCACTACTTGCACCATGGTCATAGTAAATAAAGAAAGAGCCAAAGTGGTATTTAAATCAGCAGTGCCAGCTCGTAAATAAGGCACAAATAATTTTTTAGCATGTTCACTTGTCTCTTCTTTCACATCTGCATTCTCAGCCACTATTACTTCTTCTTCAGTAGCTACTGCTGGTTGATCAGTTGCCGCTTGAACAGTTTGAACGGGTGAATCAATCTCTTTCTGTAAGAGAACGGCGTGTTCAGTAGCTGTTTCTGATTCGACAAAACCAATCGTACCAAAGCCAGGCAACAAACCGAACCAATTATTCATGATAATAAAAAGAAAAAAAGTAATGAAAAAAGGCAGAAAAAAACGGGTTTTTTGATGATTTCCCGTTACTTCCTGTACCAAACCATAAAAACCTTCCACAATATATTCTGCCAAGTTTTGCAAAGGCCTAATTTTTTTATCCTTAGTATTTAAACTACGATTGACGGCCACAAAAAATAAGATTAATAAACTGCTAACAATTATGCTAGCCAACATAGAATTAGAAACATTGAGACGTCCAAAAGAAAATACGCGTTCTGCGGAAATAGAAATATGTAATTCCGTAGCCATTTTTTCCTCTTCTATTTATTTAGTTGATTTTGACAGACAAAAAAACGAAACAACAGTCCCGATTATACCTTGTACTCTTCTTGATGCAAGGGATATTTTCGAGTTATTCTGCCAAAACTACTATTACTGTATACGCTTCAGCGGCATCTTCCACTTCTTTATCAGAAGCATAAACTAATTCCAAATCAATATCTTTGCTCAACAACTCAATCAAATTTTTATTCTCTTCCGTCATTAAAACATAATTGCCTGCCTCATAATCTCCCAGTGCATTACCAGCTGCTACTGATGCAAAACCTGCTGCTTCCAAAAGATCAGCAATTTCACTGGCGTAACCAGCCTTGGTAGTCGCATTGACTACTTTGACCTTATAATCAGCACGATTGAGTTCTGGAGCGGGAACAGGAGTAGGTGTCGGTTCCGGAGTAGGACTAACCTCTGCGGTGGGAGTTGGCTCTGCTTCTTCGGATTTGGTAAAAGTGAGCAGTCCCAAACCAATACCCAAACCAATGCCAACCGTCACAAAAAAACTGGTCAAACCAATAAAAATCATTTTTACCATATAATTAGTTCCTCGATCATTCTTGATCACTGCTTTTGGTTTTGAGGATGATTTTTCTTCACTTGTTTTTTCTTTTACTGAGGCGTTAGCTTTTTCAACAGCAGTTTTTCCTTTTGATGTTTCTGACTTGGTTTCTGATTCTTTTGATTCAATTTCTTTTGACTCTATTTCTTCATTTGATTCTGTTTCTTCTTTGCTGGAAAACTGACTCAAGTCCACTTCTTCAGGCTTGACTAGTTCGGGTTCGTTTACTTCGGTCTTTTCAGCTGAAGTTTCTTCAGATTCTGATTCATTATCTGCTGAATCATCAATCAGCTCAGTTTTGTCGGCAAACTCTAATTCTGGTTCTACCTTTTCATCGTCTGCTGTACTGGGAGCAGGTAAGTCTGTCGTAATTGGGGTTTTATCCGGCATAACTTCTTTCGCAGTAGCTGAATCTGCCACTGACATATTATTTTTACCAACACTCATAGTAAACACTGGAATTTTGTAATCTGCAACCGATAAAGTCTTTGCGCTCGCTTCCGCCACTTGTTTGATGTATGAAGGCATTTCTGATTCTTCACTATCATCAGCCAACTGTTGAATGGGGAGAGTATTCTTTAAACCTTCTTTGAGTTTGCTTTCTACCAGAGCACTAGAGAGTAAATAAAGAGTTTGGATATTTGGTTCGGCTCCTTTCAGAGTCTTGATTGTTTCTACCAATTTTTCCGCATCTTCTGCGCTGGCAGAAATTGCCTGATCTACTCCAATATAATGTTGGACCAAATATAAATTAGCTCCCATCTGTACCAAACTTATCGAGGGTTCTAGAGAGATTAGAGATTTCAGCGTCCAGCTCAAAGGATAGATATTTTTGATTGATGGACCATCTACAAAAGTAGTTTGCAGTGGCTCCAACACACTCAATTCTAGAGCAGATAATTGAACTCTGGATGAGCCTTTTAACTCGGTTAACACAAAAGTCTGAATAGCATGACTGGCTGAGGAAATATCTAGGCTAGGGATTAACTCACTTTCCAAATATTTCTTAACTTTCTCACTACCAGTTTCATTGACATTGACTATCGTATTAGTAAATAAAAAATCTGGCAAAACAAGATCGTAGGCTTGAGGTTGTAATTTTCCAACCAGCTTTTTGAGATTATTCTCCAAAAGCTCGTCTTCGTTCATAAAATCACCATTGACCTGTAAATAATCGCGAATCGCATAGGCACCACCATCCTTGCCTGGCACTAGTTCTACGGCATAAGCTACATCAGGTAAAATATAGAGGAGGTGTTTGATATCAGCCATAGATCATGAAAAAACTAATAAGCTTATTATGGAGGAAAATAGGGCAAGGATCAACTAGTTAAAAATGGTGAGTCCGCCGGGACTCGAACCCGGGACGCACAGCTTAAAAGGCTGTCGCTCTAACCAACTGAGCTACGGACCCATTTGTTAAGACACATTATACCGCAAGAGAGCATCATCATCAGTCTAATTTTTGCGAGAAATATATTGACCAGTTTCCACATCAATTACCAATCGATCACCCTTTTTGATAAATAATGGAGCCTGGATAATCAAACCTGACTCCATAGTCACGGATTTTTTACCTGCTGTTTGACGATCTCCGGCTACCGCTTCTTCTGCCTGTTCTACTATCATTTCCACTTTTGGTGGCAAACTAATACCGATCGGTTTTTCTTCAAAAAGTTGCACATAAACCTTCATTTCTGGTGCCAAAAATTCTTCTTTCCCATCCAATAATTCTATTTCAATACTCATTTGTTCAAAACTTCTAGGATCCATCAAAATTACCTCTGTTTCAGTGCGATATAAAAATTGTAATTCTTTGAGTTCTACGTCTAGTTCTTCCGCAATATCATGAGATTTAAAAGTATAGTCCACAGTAGAACCAGACTTGAGATCTTTGAGTTTGGTGCGCATAAAAGCAGAACCACGCCCCATTGATCCGAAGTGCGTCCAAGTAACTATATGCGGTCTACCATTATGAGCAATGTACATGCCTTTTTTGATATTGCCAGCTTTAACTTTAGTCATAAGAAGAGATTTTAACCGAGAAAACTGAAATTGTCATGAGTAACTACCAACCCAATAATTTGAGAGCTACATAGACAGCATACAAGCCCAATAGTAAAAACGATTCCTTGCGTTCCAATTTGCCTCGCGAAAGAGTAAAAAGTGCCACCACGATCATGGTAAATAATAAGAACGGCAAATCAAACTGAGCCACGTGTCGTTCAATAGTCAAACCAGAAATTACGGCCGGAATTCCCAAGGCCAATAAAATATTAATGATGTTACTACCAACTAAATTGGCAACTGATAAATCATCTGCTCCACGCAAAACTGCTTTGGTAGACACAACCAATTCCGGCAGGCTAGTGCCCACACCCACCAAAATTGCTCCTACTACCAATTGGCTCACTCCTAAAGTAGTAGCAATCTCTATTCCCGAACCAATCACTCGATTGGAGGCCTCACCCAACAGAATAATACCTACCATTAAGATTCCTATTAATTTCCACAAGGATTGTTTTTGATGTTTTTTCCTGGGTGATTTGGTTTGGGTTTTGCTGACAAAAATAAAATAAAGCAAATAGGCAACCAAAAATATTAATCCTTCACTACGATTGAGTACTCCATCAGAAGCGAATGCCAAAAATAACAATGTGGCCGCCACCACCACCAGGCTCTGTCTCCACATTTCTTTTTTCTTAATCACCATCGAGCCACCCAACAAACCCACTGCACCCAGCACAAACACCATATTGCTCATATTGGAACCAATCACATTACCCACAATAATTCCGGAAGTATTGACTCCATGAAGTTGTTCTATCGCTCCAGTTACTGACACCATAATTTCTGGTAAATCAGTACCCAGTGCCAAAACAATCAAACCAATAAAGCTTTCAGATAAACCAAATTGACGAGCCAGCCCCAGCGCTCCTTTGATCACCAACTCGGCACCAAACCACAAACCGACTAGACCAATGATAAAAATAATAATTTCATTCACCTCACTATTAAAGCAAATTTAAACTCACTTGGGCAGTGCCTGTAACCAAGCCCAGCCAAAATAAAGAGAAGCCACTAAGGAAATTACGGTTATAGATTGCCAAATAATTTGATGAACAAACCAAACAGAATCATTCTGAAAAATAAAATAAAATAAATGTTTTTCTGGTGGATTACGATCAATAGTCGAAAATTGTTGATTAAACCAATAAATCGTTTCTCCAACACTGCGTACCACCCAAAACAGTGACACTATCAATAAAAATAACAACCAATCATCAAGCCACCAGCTAACCAATGAAATTAATGTCCAAAACAAACCAAATACTACCGCATCTGCCCAAACAAAAGCACCAATTAAAGTGAGTGGGGGAGTCAAACCAAAAGCATTTTTCTTGACTTTGCATTCATGAAGAGCTTTAAAAAAAACAATTAGATTGAAAAAAGCAAAACAAAGTAGAAATATTTTCTGAAAAAAAATCATCTTACTGGCAATTATATACTTTACTCAACCCACTTCCTCAATTTTTTACCTGTGTGTTTTTACAATCTTTAATTTCCAGCCAAAATCGATATTAAACTATAAATATTGGGGATTTGTAAGTCTGGTTTGATTTTCTTTAAAACTGATTCTGGATGATTGCCTACCAACACTCCTTTCATTCCTGCTTTTTTAGCACTGGCAATTTCTGCAGGAGAATCATCCACCATCATTGCTGTTTTGGGATTAATACTGCATTTTTTTAACATTTGTTGATAAGCAGTTAAATCTGGCTTGGTCGTTTCTTGCAAAAGATCTGATGTAACGATTCGATCAATCATTTTCAATGTACCCATATCATTAAAAAGCACGTTCAAACCATCCACCACCGACCCATAATTGGAACCAGAAAAAACCACTATCTTTTTTACTATTTCTCGCAAAGCATTGATCGTTTCCAAAAGTTCGGAATCAAATTTGAGATATGCCGCTTTTTCTGCACTATTTACAATCCTTGAAAAGAATAAGAAATCACCTCCCAAACGAAGATATGCTTCTTTCCAACCTATTTGAGGATCTTCACCCAGCTTTACAAATTTCCTATAAAGCTCGTCATCTGTAGTTACTTTCTTACCGGCGATCTCTTCCAACGCTTTTATCCTGACATCAATCCAGAATTCAGGAGGTAAAATAGCCATCACTCCATCAAAATCTAATACCGCAGTTTCTATCTTTCCCAATCTATTCATATCAGAATATTACATCAATTAGCAAAAATTGCAAAGTGGGGAACGCTAGAGTTTAACTAGGTGAAAAAAATGTTTTAACTAGCTCGAGCCTGTTCCCATTATGGCTTTTTCAAAACTTATTTCGTCTTATCACTCTTGATCCTATCCTAAAACTAAATTTGCAAAAAGAACATCTGAGTATTTCTAGCTTTGAGAAATATTAACTAAAGAGATAAGCTCTTGTAACATTTCATCTCTCTCTTTCTCTTTGTTCCACCACAACGTTTTCATTCCCACTTGATTTGCGCCTTTTATGTTTTCATACGAATCATCCATAAACAGACACTCACTGGGAATAACACCAAGTTTTTTAGCCGAGAATAAGTAGATTTCTGGCTCAGGTTTTTTCATACCTTTTAATGCTGATGAAACAAAAGCATCAAATTTTATATCTAAACCAAGTTTGGATTTAAATTTTGACAGAGTCAAACTAGTGCCATTATTTACGATTGCCAATTTGTAATTCTTTCGTAAATTAGGTAATGAGTCCCAAAGTGGTTGATAAGGCTCATACTTGTTTATAACTTTGTCGAGAATACCATCAAATTCATTTTTAGTTAAATGGAATTTTTTGCAAGTTTCTTCTTCAAATAGTTGATCATTAGTAACACTTCCAATTATGTTATCTATTTCGTCAACAAGGGGATCTGGAACGTAATTGCCTCTTTTGAATAATAAAACGCCCATAAAATCGAAGAGTATTGCTTTAATGTTATTTTCTGTCATTTTATGTACATTTGTAGTGACCATTGTCACTATTGGTGCGCTGGCAATTCATTTTAGCTGCAGGGACCGACTTTACACGCTAAAAGTTTTTTCAACATGTTTCGCCACAGCTAATCCAAATTCAATATACTTCGGGCCCACTTCTTTTCCGTAGTTAGTTTTCCAAACGTGAATATAAGCTGGCAAAAACTTATAATCATGAATTACCTCTGAAGCTTCCTTTCCTTTTTTCTCTTCCATTCTCCAAAAAGTATCTTCTCTTTCCAATCCATATCTAAAATGATCTGCGTCAAAAACTGAACCAAAAACTATTTCTAAAAGTTGGTCTGTTGGGCTAAAATTCATATGGTCGTGATTTCTAACAACTGTGGCAACAACATTACCCTTAATCCCAACTGCGGCAAGAATTCTTATTGCAGTATCAGCCCCATTGACCATGTGGTCTTCGCCAAATCCTAAGTGTCGTTCAATATCGTGTAACAGGCCAGCTAGTACTGTCTCATTAATAATTTCTTTTCTCTGGTCGTTTTTAATACCCCTGAAATCGCATTCAGTTTCGGCTATGAATCCAGCTCTAGTTGCAACATCCTCTAGATGCTCATAACCATGTCCGCCTTCGGACTCTACTTCCGACAACCGTTTTTTAACTAGTTCAACAACTTGAGAATATTTTGTATTTAATATTTTCTTATATTTTTGTAATTGAACATCTGATGGGAAAGGTGGAACATCGTGAGTTTTTCTATAATTTACTGCGAAAGATTCTGCCTCCAATTGTATTTGATCAAAGGTAATATTCTTCATTTCAGCAGTCATATTGTAAATTCATTATAAATTTATGTAATTTCCTAGTAATTTTCTGTTTATTTCTGTCACTATTGGAGCGGGTAACCGTAATTGGCTCGAACCTGTTTAGCTAGGACGAGTATATCAAAGGATATCTACTCGACCCAGATTTACCTCTTATTTCTAAAGTAAAAAACGGTCTTCACTATTACATTACAACTGACCTTATTTTACAACTTCAGGCTTTAAAAAACATTTGAAGATGGGGTCTTAACAAATGGAGTAAAATTGGCTTGCTTTATGAAGAAATATTTAAATAGAATTTGGCATTTCTCCCTTCCCATTATTTTTTTGATTATTATTGTTCATTTTTTGAAAGATATTACTCAAGATGTCCTTAAAATTCCTACTTTTTTAGATTTGCTTGGAAATGTAAATGAAGATTTATCAGCATTTCCACCACTTATCCAACAAATAATTATTGCTTTAGGATTTATTTCATTTGGGATTGAAGTCTTTCTTATCGTGGCAATACCAAAAGTTATGAAAAATAAAGAAAACTCAAAACTCGAAAAATATGTAATGATCTCTCTTCTATTCCTTGTAATATATTTTATATCTGTATCTCTGATGGATCCCCGTTATCGTCTGTGAAAATTATTCCAATCATTCGTCGAAAATATAATTAGACTACCAAATGATCATCGTGGTAAAAATACCTTACTTTTAGGGAACTGGTGGCGCACAAGTGATCCATTTTAGCCACAGAGACAGAATTTTATTTCATTTCTTTAAGTTGCTTCTGCAACATCCAACCTAAGAAATCAATTCTATCGTCGTATCCCTTTTTATCGCCTTGCTCTAAGTCACAACCTAATAAATCAGCGTGCATTAGTAATATCAGTTCAATTGAAATATCTCCCACTGTTTTAGTAAATATAGTCAAATACTTTTCCCGATTTCCACTAGCGATCATCAAGTTGAGTATTTCGGATATAAAACCGTGATATCTGACTATCCGTTCCACATATGATTCTGCCTTATCATCGAGATCAAATCTTTCTGCAAAGTTTTTTACTCTTCCAGCTGCAATTAGCTCATGCCCTGGACATCCAGCTGTTCCATCTGGTCTTTTAACGAACACGTCAATTTTGGCAATATCATGAAGTAAAGTTGCAACAGTGAGAATTTCCAGTCTAGTTTTGTTGCCAATAACCTCTGATAAATACTTTTTTATTAAGCTCTTTTGTGAATTGGAAACATTTTCAAACTTAAGTATTTTTTCCAATCCTTCAAAAACTCCAATCATATGATCTAAAACATTTTGATTATTATGCCAAAGACTATTTTCTATCACTGATGCCAATTCGTAGTATTCAGGAAATGAAGCTAAATATGCTTTAGCTCTAAGCTGTTCTGACGTTATTGCTGATATGTCTATTGGATTCATGGATGTTATTTATTGTAACTTTATTGTTAATTTATGTATATTTCTGTCACGTCTGGAGTTGGTGACGGCACACAGCTCGAGCCTGTTCCCATTGCTTTTTCGAAAACTTATTCCGTCTTATTCACTCTCCTGAGCTTATTTTAAAACCTGATCAATTAAAAATCCGTATGGATATTCCAAGTTTTATAAAATACTAAAAGACGTTTAGCTTCCTTCAGCTTTTTGATTTTCGCACCTTGTATTATGGCAGAGTAAATTTTGTCGATTAGTATCAGTACAAAGATGCGCGTAACCGTCAGGAAATTCACTTGTCTCTTTATTACACCATTCTTGAAAAACAACACCAGAACCATTTACTGGAAAAAATGGACTATTGATAACTACTTCAAAAGTCTTACCCACATTACAATTTTGAACTTGTTCTTTCATGCTTGTTGATTTTTGTCATTTTATGTACATCTCATTGTCACTTTTGGAGCGGGTGAAGGGAGTCGAACCCTCGTCATCAGTTTGGAAAACTGAAGCTCTGACCGTTGAGCTACACCCGCACAGTGTTGATCTCTCCAACTGTACCATAATTCTTGAGTAAGACAACCAAGTTATTCTAAAATATAGGGGATAGTTCGTCCAGCTTAAGATTTCTCTTTGAAAAGTCTCAGCGCTTCCTTCACGGCGTCATATTGAGCCGTGGGTTGATCGGCGTAATCCAAGAAACCAAATTCAGAGAACGGACCCGGATCTCCTTTGAGCAAAAAAGGAGTGACACCCTTTACTTGGGGATGAGACCAAACATGTTGAAGAGAGTAAAGATAATAATCAGTCAACCAACGAGAAGTTTGCGGGGTGTTAATCCAACCGGTTTCGGTAATAAAAGTTTCGAAATCACGTCCAGTTTTACTTTTTAACCAAGCTAATTCGTGAATAAAACCACGCACTGAGTTTTGAGTAGAGCGAGTGGGGGAGGAACTAAAACCTGGATTGGGATAGGAGTGAGAGTTCCAAACATCAAGATAATCAAAGATTTCGGGATCAGTAGCATACATTTGCGCTAGATAATCAAAGGCTTCTCTGGTTTGAGCGCCATTGGGAGCGGCCAGGTCCATAGCTGCCGGTAAAACTTGATAGTTTTTGTTCTCGGTATGAGCCCAACTGGCTGTAAATTTCAAAACACGCGCATAAGAAGCCGGATCAAGTTGATTGCCCCATTCAGGCGCGTGATTCACTTCATTAAAAGCAATCACATATCGCTCGTCAGTAGGCCATTCAAATTGATTGAGAAAAGTAAATAAATCAACAATGTCTTTATGGGTGGGAATTTGCCAAGCACCAAGCTTGGTATCAAAGCGAGTAGCCAAACGAATGAGAGGAATTAACTGTTCTTTTCTGGCGATACGAAAAAATTCTTGCCACTGGGCAGTTCTATCTAAATCATCCAGAGTGAGAGGAATCGTGATATAGTGCCAATTAGCTTGATTTGTTTCATCGGTCAGAAAAGTTTTTGCTTGAGAAATTTCTTGCGGATGTAAAATATGCATACCAAATTCACTAGCCTGGACCGTTGATGCAGTCAAAGTCAAGATTGGCAAAAAAGCTAAGAGAGTGCTAACAAAGATTCTTTTCATATTTACCTGATATATCAATTATTATAGGATAACATTTTTTACTAACTTTGTCGAGAGCTGATATACTAAAATAATCTAAAATGTTTAAGAAATTACGATTACAATCACTATTTTTGACCTATGCTTGGCTCTTACTCACTGCTGGAATGATTTTGATCAGTATTGCCGGCGTGCACTACTCTGATCTAGTACAAAGAAAAATGTTTGCTTTTCAAGAAGAACTTGAATCAGAACCAGTCGAAACCTTGGCAGGTACCGGTTTGAATAATCCTGATGTGAGAGGAGTACAAACCATTGTAGAAAACCAAGACGCTCGTACCGTAATCGTGGCCAATTTTTTGAAAAGATACAATTCGCCCATGACTCCTTATGATTATTATGCCCAGCGTTTGGTAGAGATTGCAGATAATTACAATCTGGATTTTCGTTTACTGCCGGCTATTGCCATGAGAGAGAGTGAATTGTGTAAAAAAACTCACTCTGGAGCGCCACATAACTGCTTGGGCTTTGGCATTCATTCTGATGGCACTCTGGATTTTGCTAGTTATGAAGAGGGTTTTGAACGAGCAGCTAAAGAATTACGAGCTTACTATGTAGATCAAGGCAGAATTACCACTGAAATGGTTGGTCAAAAATATGCTTCTAGTGAAACCTGGGCTGACGGTGTCAATCAATTTATGGCAGAAATGCGTTATGACGATCGGGCCCTTGGCCGAGAGCTTAAAGAAGATGACACAAATGTCCTAGAATTTGCCCAATAATCATTTTTTGATCCCTTTTAACCCCTTTTTTGATCCCTTTTAATCCCTTTTTTAATCCCTTTTAACCCCTTTTTTACTAGTTTTAGGCCATAAAAACTACTTATAGGCTTTTGAGTGTTGACAATGTGACCTATTTTGATATATTAGAGGATAACTCAGAAGGTTTTCTCTCACCGGGAAGTACGTTCTGAGACAAAAGGCCCCCGCTCTTGAGTGGGGTTTTTTGTATTTAATTCAAGCTTTTTATTGAACAAATTACCAACCAAAACTCTCTTGTGGAGTAACTTGATACGCCTGAAAACCATACTGTTCGGCAAAATCAGGCTTCATCCAGGTTTCCAGTGTCAAAACACCCACTTTTTCTCGACGAATCAAGATTCTGCCAGTAGTAATCTTTGTATACCAAGGTGTAAAACGAATTTCTGGATATTCTCGATCTGGTTCCAAAACTGCATAAACCACCGCTTGCTCTGGCAAAACCTGCGTGTAGGGGATAGGCAAACCTTGTTTTTCGGTTTGCCAAGCCGTCATGTAGTCATATTGGGCAGTCAAATAATTGGGTGTAAAAGTCATCATACTACTGGAAAAACTACCCTCTTGAGAAACGACTAGCTGTCGATCAGTTTCTTGCCAAGCAAGCACTTTGACAATAGCGGTTTCAATAGACTGCATGCCTGCTTGATTATCTAAAGAAATAATGGCGGAATGATAATTTAGCCAAGCAATACTCAATATCAGTGCAATCAAGACTGTTTGAATAATTTGTAATCTTGCTTGATCTATTTTTTGATGATTACGAAAGAATTGAGTGATGATGCTTGGCAATTTTTGTATACCCAGTATCACCAGAGGAACTAAGAAAATGAAGTGAGGTGTCAAATAATAATCAAAAAAATTACTGTGATTGCCTCGCCACAATAAAAACCCCACATAAGGAATAATGGCAAAGATTGTCAATAACTGCCAACGATAGACTTGTTCGGCTGACTTTTTTAAAAACGTTTGATTGCGCCAAACATAACGTAGTGCTAAACCAAAACAGATTGCCAGTGCCAAACCTAATAAAAATGTTCCTTGAATTTTTCCCAAGAGCAATGAGTTGAAGCTGCCAAACAATTGCCCGATCCTTTGTACTAAAAACTCCAGCCAGTTCATCTTTTCATCAGCCGTGGTAGTTAAACCCTGGAAAAGAAATTTGGTCATGATAAATTGATGACGCAACTCAAACATCATTTGTGGCAATAAAGTGACCGAGATTGCCAAACCACCCAAGACATAATCAAGTAATGAAAAACGTTGTCGAATCCAAGCGATCAAGACATAAATAACAGGTACAAAAAAAATTCCATAAGCAAACTCTGCTTGTAAAACCAAGCCCAAAAGTAAAAACCCAATCATGAGCCACCAGCGTGAGTGACGAGCTCGCCAAAATGACAGCAAAACTCCCGCCATCAGCGGTAAAGTTACCATGGGACTTAAAACAAAAATAGTTCCCCAAATACTACCTGGCACAAAGGCTAGTAATAAAAAAGTAAGCCATGCCCAATTGGGCCGATCAGGAAATAATGATTTACCAATCATCAAAAATAATGGCACCGCCAAACTAGCCAAAGCAATCAACCAAAGCGCTTCCCCATAAGGACTGCCTTGAGCCAGCAGATAGCCAGGCACTCCTAGATAATACCAAAAAGGACCCAGATAAAAGCCTTGCAAACCACTGGTGGGACCGATCAAAGTGAGGTTGCCTTGAGCAATTTGCTGAACTTGCTGGATATCCCTACCATTATCAGCCGTAAAAAATAAAAATTCCCGAAAATTATAAAAACGAACAAAAATTGCCAAGATTAAAAAAATAAAAACCCATTTGGAAAAATAATTTGCTTTTAAAAAATCTCGCATTGACTGATTATAACAACAATAAAGTGCCGGAGAGAGGACTTGAACCTCCAAGGATTACTCCACACGGTCCTAAACCGTGCGCGTCTACCATTTCGCCACTCCGGCGTTTATACAACGTTTCTGTATATTTTAATTTTTAATTTGGATCAAGATCAACCAATTATACCTTTTTGGAACAAAAACCCTATTGGCAGTGCCAAAAAGAGTAGGGTAGGATGATGATATGCAATTTGCTAGTCCTAGTTTTTCTCAGACAATGACTAAAGTGAGTTTTTGGCTTCATCGTATCGTCATTTGGGTCTTAACTTTTCAAGCCTTGCGTTCTACTTGGCAAACTAGCAAATTGATTCTCATAGAAATTCCAGCCAGCGAGGCCAAACTAGCTTTGGGGCAGTTAACTCAAGTTGATGTTAATTTTTTGATTAATGATGCTATTTTGATGGTGCTCTCCGCATTGATTAGTTTCCTTTTAGCCAGTATTTTTACTCGCTCCAAAACTCAAGCCACCAAAACCTTGGCCATTCTTATTAGCTTGAGTGTAATTGTAATTAATACTTGGCTGTGGGCTTATTTAAAAAATCAAGACTCCGGCATTCTCGTGCAACCATTGATTGATCTGCTAATCTAAAGTAATGGATTATCAACTTCGCACTCATCCCAAAGCCAAACGCCTCACTTTGCGCCTAGCTAAAAATGGTCAGGTAGTGGTAACCGTGCCACGTTTTACTCCTCGGTTTTTGGTTAAAAAATTCGTGACCGAGCACCAAGATTGGATTGCGACTCGTCAAGCTCATCAACAAGAAAGTAGAGCCAAGTTTATTTCAGCAACCAATTTGATGCTATTTGGCAAACAATATAAATTGGAAACTAAATCAAGCCAGGATGCCTCTACTGTCAAAATTCGCTCAAAAACCGTGTTTATTTTTCTTCATGAGCAAAGTCGCAAATCAGCAGAAACTGTTTTGAACAAGTTTCTCAAAGATACCGCCTCTCATTATTTAGTCCCCAAAATTCATCAGTTGGCCAAAAAAATGAAGATGAGCTTTAAAAAAATTACTCTGCGCGCCCAAACTACTCGCTGGGGAAGTTGTAGCAGTAGGGGAAGCTTGAATTTTAACTGGAGATTGGTGCATTTTCCGCCTGCAGTCATTGATTATGTTATCGTTCATGAACTAGCACATTTACAACACATGGATCACTCAAAAGCCTTTTGGCAATTTGTGGAACAGTTTGCACCAGATTATCGTTTACAACGCGGTTGGCTTAAACGTCAAGGAATAGGAGTGAGTTGATTCATTCTTACTTTACAGTTAAATTAAATATAAGTATGATCTTTATATGACAATTATTCTACATGGCGAAAATGTCATAAAATCTAGAGAAAGATTGGTGAAGTTGCTGACGGAAGCCAAATTCAATGGCAAAGAAATTGAGCGACTGACTGCCAAACAACTCAGTCCAGCCATGCTGGAAACAGCATTGCAAAAAACTTCATTATTTGGTACGGAACAGATGGTCATTATTGAAGAACTGCATTCTTTACCTCGCAGTGCCAAAAAAAACCAATTAATCGATATTGTTAGTAAAGCCAATGTGACGGTTATTTTGTGGGAAAAAAGAGATCTCACTCCCACCATGCTCAAAAAATTTCCCAAAGCTCAGGTGGAACAATTCAAATTGACCAATACTTTGTTTGCTTGGCTGGATGCTTTTAGTCCACAAACGGCCAAGCAAAAATACTTTGAGCTTTCTCAAAAAGCCCAAAGTGCGGATGGAGAACATACTTGTTTTGCCATGTTGGTTCGTCAAGTCAGACTCTTGATTCAAATTAAAGACGGCACCACGCCCGGTGGCCCGCCCTTCGTCATTGCCAAACTCAAAAAACAAGCCCAAGGCTTTTCATTAGCTCAGTTACTCAGCATTCACCATCAGCTCTACACCATTGACATCAATGCCAAAACTTCTGGCAGTTTTTTGTCAGTGGGTCAGGAGCTTGATCTCTTGGGAGCAAACTTATAAAGTGAAGCACACGAAAGGAAATCATGTACAAATTAATCAAAACTATTGACCCCACCATTTTTCGCGGCTATGACATTCGGGGAGTGGTTGATGAACAACTCAACGAGGATGTTTTTTACACCTTGGGCAGAGCTTATGCCACTTTTCTAGCTGAAAGACGAATCGCTGAATCAGCAGTCGGTCATGACAACCGACTCACCAGCGAGCAATACACCAAGGCTTTCATTCAAGGTTTAAATGATGGAGGAATCGATACAATTAGCTTGGGCTTGAGTATGAGCCAAATTGTTTATTTTTCTTCCTATGAATTTAAAACTAAAGGTAGTGCCATGATTACTGCTTCTCATAATCCTAAAGAATTTAACGGCGTGAAGCTGGGAGTGGGATATTCCGACACTATGATCACTGAAGAAATTCAAATGATGCGTAAGCTGGTAGAAAAAGGGAAGTTCTCTGAAGGTCAGGGCTCGAATCGTGACTTCGATTTATTCCCCATCTATCGTGATGAAATTCTTAAATACTTTGATTTACAAAAAAAATGGAAAATCGTAGTGGATGCTTGCAATACTGGTTCTGGAGTTTTCTATCCACAGATTTTCGAAAAGGCTGGTCTGGAAGTGATCCAGCAAAACTGTGAGCCAGACGGCAACTTCCCTCTAGGTGCACCTGATCCGACTGAAGAGAAAGTGTTGAATCGTTTAGCAGAAGGAGTCAAAAAACATGGTGCTGATTTGGGTTTTGCCTATGACACCGATGGTGATCGCATGGCCGTAGTGGATGAAAAAGGGCAAGTATTGTGGATGGATAGCATCGTGGCTTTGTTTGCCAAAGATGTACTGGAATTCCTTCCTGGCGCACCCATTGTTTACAACACCCTCTGTTCTAGACAAGTGACTGAAGCAATCGAGGAAGCTGGTGGCAAGCCAGTGATGTGGCTGACTGGTCACTCCTTTATTAAAGCTAAAGTAAAAGAAGAGCGCTCACCTTTTGGTGGCGAATTATCTGGCCACATTTTCTTCATGGATAATTTTTATGGTCACGATGACGGAGCTTATGCCAGCTTGCGCTTACTCGCTTATTTGGAACGTAAAAAAATGAGTCTGAGCCAAGCAGCTGAGCAACTAGCTAAATATGTCAGTAGTCCAGAAATTAAGTTTGGTTTGGCTGATGAAATTAAGTTTAAATTCATCGATACCGTCATCCGCACTGAGTTTAAAAAACAGTGGCCTGACGCCAAATACGTAGATATCGATGGTATTCGCATGGATACAGCTGAGGAGATGGCGATCGTGCGTGCTTCCCAAAACGGACCATACATCACGGTCAAGTTTGAAGGTAAAACTCAAGCTCAATATGAGAACATGAAGAAAACTCTTAAAAAAATCTTGAGTGCTCATCCGGAAATTGATTGGACAAAAGGAGTAAATACTCACGCCTTGGACTAGATTAAAAAAATAAAGAAAGGGATTATGGAAAATACTAAAAAAAATTCTGTTTTGGATTCTCGCGAAGAAATCAGCAAACTAGATAAATCAAATGTTTTAGGCTCTGTCGAAGCATTGGCTGATCAGGTTAGACATGCTTGGGAAGGTACTCAGTCAGTTAAGTTCTCCCCCTCAGGCAACATCTATAACGTAGTGGTAGCAGGCATGGGGGGTTCAGCTCTGGGCGCTGATGTTTTTAAACATTTATACGCCGACCGACTGCCAGAACCTTTCGAGGTCTATAACGGCTATAACTTGCCCGCTTACGTAGATGAAGACACGCTGGTAATTTTATCGAGTTATTCTGGCTCTACCGAGGAAGTGTTGTTTTGCGCTAAGCAGGCCAAAGACAAAGGCGCTCAAGTAGCCGTGATTACTGCTGGTGGCAAGTTGGCAGAAATTGCTAAAACAGAAAATTACCCTACCTATCTTATCGATCCTGTCCACAACCCCTCTAATCAACCACGCATGGCTATTGGCTATGCCATCATCGGCTTGATTGGTTTATTGGTCAAAGCAGGTTTGGTGAAGATCACTGATGCGGAAATTGAAGAAGTTATCACCACCATCATTCGCACTGCAGAAAAACTGGGACCGGAAACCAAACAAGCAGAAAACCAAGCCAAAATCTTGGCTTACACTTGTCTTGAGCGCCGACCAATCCTAGTAGCGAGTGAGTTTCTGGTAGGAGCTACCCATGTAGCTACCAATCAGTTTAATGAAAACGCCAAGCTTTTTGCAGACTTCAAAGTGGTGCCGGAGCTTAATCATCATTTGATGGAGGGTTTGCGTTTTCCAGCTAGCAATATCGGTAGTCATGTCTTTTTGTTTTTCAATTCCGAGTTTTATCAACCCAGAAATCAAAAAAGAATGAAGCTAACTCAGGAAATTGTCGAACAAAACCAGATTGATACCTTGGCCGTTGAGTTGCAAGCCGATACTAAACTAACCCAAGTTTTTGAACTCATTACCCTCATGTCTTATACCAATTTTTATACTGCCATGTTGGAGGGTATCGATCCCTGCCCCGTTCCATTTGTGGATCAGTTCAAAGAAGAGCTAGGGAAGTAGAAAACCCTCTCTCTTCACATCTGTTGAGCCAACCTTTATAGTAGTGGTATGGCTACCATTAAAAGTCTGCAGGCCAAAGAGATTCTTGATTCCATGGGTAATCCCACTATTTGGGTTGATCTAGAACTGGATAGTGGTGAACTAGTAGATACCAGTGTACCCAACAGTGTTCTTCAATATCCTCATGCTGCCAAGGCTCTTTTTGATCAAGATCCAGAACATATGGCAGGCAGGGGAGTGCAAAAAGCGGTTAATTTAATAAATAAAACCATTGCCCCCCAACTGATTGGACAAAATCCTCAAGATCAAACCAGCATTGATCAATTACTTTTACAATTGGATAGTACCCCCAATAAAGCTCAGGTGGGAGCTAATACACTGAGTGCCGTTTCCCAAGCAGTGATGAAAGCTGGAGCAGTAGCCAGCGATTTCCCTCTTTATCAATATTTAATCAATCAATATCAGCTTACTGACCATCTTGCTCTGCCGGTTTGTCTTTATGGTTTGATCAATGGCGGGCAATACGGTTCTGGCAATCTTGATTTCCAAGAATTCTTGGTCATTCCAGCCAGCCACGTTGATTATCGGGTCAGTTTGGAAATAGAGAGTTCTCTGCGAGCTACTTTGCAAAAAATCCTCAAAGATCAAAAAGCCAATTATTCTACTGGTGAATTGGGTGGCTTCACCCCCTCTTTACAAAAAAATACTGATGTTTTTGAATTTATTATTGAAGCAGCTCGTAAAACTTCTTATATTTTGGCCAGAGATTTTTTCTTTGGTGTTGACTCTGGAGCTGAACAATTACAAGAAAAAAATAAATACCTCATCAAAGATAAAAACACTGGTTACACAGAAAAAGAATTATTGGAGTATTACCAAGATTTACAAAAGAAATATAGTCTTACCTATTTTGAAGATCCATTTCTGATCAAAGACATCAATTCTTGGAAAACCTTTACTGCCGATTTAGGTCAAACCACTCGGATAGCCGTTGATGCCATGACTGCCACTGATCCCAAATTGGTAGCGCAAGCCACTCAAAACCAGGTCGGCAATACTCTAGTAGTCAAACCCAGCCAGATAGGTACTTTGACAGAAACGCTAGAAGCCGTCAGAATAGCAAGAGCAGCTGGTTGGAGTATCGTGGTTTCCCAGCGTACTGGTGAAACCAATGATGATTTTCTAGCTGATTTTGCGGTAGGAATTGGAGCCGAGTTTGTTAAATTTGGACCCACCAATCGCGGAGAGGCCGTGGCTAAATATAATCGACTAGCTGATATTTATTTAGCTTTAGAAAAAATTATTAGGGAAGGAACTGAGATGCAACTCAATCAACAAACCAATTTGGCAAATGAGCCTACTGATGACAATCAAGTCACCACTGAACCTACCAGTGAATCAAGTGGTCAAACAGTACCCACACCAAAGCCAACTTTAACATCTGAGCCAACTCCAACACCAGCAATACCAGCAAGCTCACCCTCTATGCCACAACCCGCATCAGCACCCAATGAATTGACTGGTAGTCAAGGTATTACAGAGGAAGTAGCTTTGGGACAAACTCCAGTAGCTCCTAGCTCAACAACACCAGCAACCCCGGAACCAACACTAACCGTTCCTACTTTAAATCCAGCAGTCGAACCAATGCCTGTGACTGCTCCCAAGCCAACTGAATCAACAACTCCACCTGCTTCTACAACCAATACTGGGGTCTCTCCAATGCCAGCTCCCACAGAAGCACCCATGAACACTCCTCCCATTGCAACTCCCATGACTACTCCCAAGCCGACTGAGCCAAAACCAACTGAACAGCAAACAGCAGAGCCAAAACCAGCAATTGATCAGCCAGCAACAGAGAAACCACTGGAAGCCGAGGTACAACAAACCATTGATAGCACTCTAAAAGAAATCGGGGCTGCTCAACCACCAACAACTGGAAGCACTGAGCCAACCAGCACTCCCGTTCCAAATCCTAGTGAACCGACAGCTTAAAAATAAAAAACATTATTTCGTTTTATAAGTATTTGAGTATCATTGCTAGTTAGAAAGAATTAAAATTATGAGTTTTTTTACCAGTGAAGCCGTTCAGGTTTGGATGACTAGTCCCTATGCTTTAGCAATCTTGGGATTGTTTTCTTTTTCAGAAAGTGCTTTTTTTATCATTCCTCCAGAGGTAATGGTTATTCCCATGAGTCTGGCCACTCCCCAATTCTCACTGTGGTATGGACTTTTTATTACACTCTTTTCTGTTTTGGGAGCCATGTTTGGGTACTGGTTGGGGAAAAAAGGAGGCAAGCCTATTTTGCATAAATTATTCAAACAAGACCATATCACTACTGTACAAAAACTTTTTCAAAAATATGACTCAAAAGCAATTTTTATCGCTGCCTTCACTCCTATTCCATTTAAAGTATTCACTCTTTCTGCTGGAGTCTTCGATCTGAATTTCCGCAGATTTTTACTGGCCTCTATTTTGGGCAGGGGAACACGATACATGCTCATCACTGGTTCTATTGCTATTTTTGGAGAAAGTGTAGCTTGGTTCCTAGAAAATAAATTTGATTTGACCATTCTCATCGGTACCATCGTTCTTCTGGCAGGAGTAGCTTTTTACAAATTATTATTGCCTTATCTCCAAGAACGATTTATGCGTCAGAACTCTTGGTGGTTCAAAATCGTCAATTTTTTTCGCCGTCGCTGATTTTTATCCAACAAATCTTTACCCGAAAGCTCTCAAACAGTTTTTGAGATATTTTGATATATTATTTTACTAAAAGATGATGTTGCTCTTCGGGCTTTCCTTGCATATACTCTGGGTAATCTTTGGGATTTATTTGGTTAAAAATAAATAAGTAAATTAAAAAAAGGAACTGCCATGGCCGTCACTTTATACAAACGTCAACGACAAATCGTAGATTATATCGTTCAATACATTCAAAAAAATGGTTTTTCTCCTACTTTGAAAGAAATTGCTGGAGCAATCGGTGTCTCTTCTTTAGCTACCGTTCATGAACATTTACAAGCTTTGGAACGCAAAAACGTGATTAAACGTCACGAAGGAACAGTCAGAGGTATTGAAATGGTAGATCGCACCTTTTTAAGGGTTACAGACAGCATTGATCTGCCTATTTTGGGCTTTATCGCTGCCGGTTCACCCATCGAGCCTTATACTGATCCAGAGGCAACTTTTAAGGTTTCACCAGAGATGGTAACCAGTAAAAAACGCGCCTATATTCTACAAGTAAAAGGCCAATCAATGATTGAGGATCATATTGATGACGGCGATTACGTGGTAATCGAAGAAACTCAAGAAGTAAATAATGGCGACATCGTGGTAGCTTTGCTAGACAATGGTTTGGCTACCTTGAAACGCTTTTACAAAGAAGTCACTAGAGTCCGCCTGGAACCAGCCAATGCCAACATGAGTCCGATCTATGCCACCAATGTTCAGATTCAGGGCAGAGTAGTAGGGTTAATTCGTAAGTTTCGCTATTAAGTTCTATGAGTGAAGCAAAACGCTGGCGATACAATGAGTTGGAAAAATTTATCAACGCTCAGTTTCCGTCCAAAGAATTAAAAGGACGAAGACATTTGTATATTTATCTAACTCTTTTTTGGACAGCTTACCTTAAAAATCCTGAAAGACCTCAAGATAGTTTAAAAGATGTTTCCCACGAACTAGGCTCTGTTTTGAAAAATCCAATTACCGAAGATGATATTCAAATGGTTGATTTATTGATTGGATTAGCATCATTAATCAATGATGAACCTTCTCAGACCGAATAAAATATTTTTCTTTTTGGTCCAATGCTTGATTGATAAAACAACGCAATACATATAAATAATCAGATAATCGATTAATAGTCTGTAAAATCTGTTCAGAAATTGTTCTTTTTTTGCTTAAAGATACTATTCTCCGCTCCAATTTTCTACACACTGATCTAGCAATATCCACTTGCGCTGCTGCTTCGTGTCCGCCTGGTAAAACAAATTGATGGTGCCAATTGGGGGCCATCGATGTCTGTAAATCGGTTGAGGTTTTTTCAATTTTGTCCAAAAACTCTTGGGAAATTTTTAATTTGGCTCCAGCTACTTTCGCACCCAGTGTAAATAATTCATGTTGAATCGTTTCCAAAAAATCTGTTTGCGTCATGATTTTTTTACTTTTTAGTTTCTTGAGCAAAGCCACTGCCAATCCCAAATGAGAATTGAGTTCATCAATCGTGCCAATCACCTCAAAAACCAAATGATCTTTACTAAGTCGCGTACCATCTGCCAAAGAAGATTGACCATCATCACCGGTTTTGGTTGAAACATTGAGCATCTTTGTTATTGTAAACCAATTGACAATCAACCTAACTACAAAATAGACAAAATTGATCATCAAAAAACACAACATCTAGTATTTCGTCAAGAAAATTGACCCTTTCCGTCACTTACAATTCCAAGTAAAATCTATGCCCGTGAGATTAGACGGGCTTTTACACTTTTCTAGCAAAAAACCAAAAAAATACATCTTCGTTTCTGGAGGCGTATTGTCTGGTTTGGGTAAAGGAGCAACTGCTGCTTCTATTGGTGTCTTACTCAAAGAACAAGGCTATTCCGTTACCAATCTCAAGTGCGAAAATTATCTCAACCTGGATTCAGGCAACATCAACCCAATAGAACATGGTGATGTTTTTTTATGCGAAGATGGTTTGGAAGCTGATTTGGATCTGGGTACTTATGAGCGTTTTTTAAACCAAGAAGTTGGTTTCAAAAACTTCGTCACTATGGGCCAAATCTACTCTACGGTCATCGAAAAAGCCAAAAACCTGGAGTACGAGGGTGCTACTGTGGATGCTATTCCTTACATACCAGAAGAAATAATTCGTCGCATCAGAGAAACTATTGATGGTTACGACATTATTTTGATCGAACTGGGAGGCACTGCTGGTGAATATCAAAACATTGTTTACTATGAAGCCTATCGCCTGATGAAGCAAACTCTCCCTGATGACGTCATTTTGGTGCATGTCACTTACTTTCCCACCCCTTCACACATCAGTGAAATGAAATCCAAACCCACTCAATTATCGGTCAAAAATTTACAAGCCATGGGTATTCAACCAGATTTTATCGTGGGCAGGGCAGAATCAGATATTGATGATAAGCGTAAAGAAAAAGTGGCTTATTTTTGTAACATGCATAAAGAGGATGTCATCTCCAATCCAAACGTCAAAAGCATTTACCAGATTCCCTTACTTTTTCATCAACAAAATTTTGATAAACGTATTTTGCAAAAACTGAAACTACCTGTCAAAAAAACACAGCTCAAAACCTGGCAAGAACTAGTTAAAAAAATTAAGACTGAAAAAAAGAATAAAATCTCGATCGCTATCATTGCCAAATACATTGCCACCGGTGATTATGAACTGCAAGATTCATACACTTCACTTTTGGAATCTCTAAAACATGCTAGTTGGGCCGAAGACGTAGGACTGGATATTGTTTTTATTAATGCCGAGGCACTACAAAACAAAAACAGTCAAGCCCTCAAGGATCTGCGACGAGTTGACGGCATCATTGTTCCTATTGGTTGGGGCAAACGAGGGGTGGAAGGCAAAATAGATGCCATTCAATACGCCAGAGAAAATAAAATACCCTATTTAGGACTTTGTTACGGAATGCAGTTGGCCTCTGTTGAATTTGCTAGAAACATAGTTGGTTTGGAGGGCGCTCATACCAAAGAAGTAGATGAGAAAACTCCATATCCCATCATTCATGACATTCCCTTTGAGAAAAAATATCAACGCATCAAGGGAGTGGGGGCTAGCATGCGTCTAGGTGCTTATGACTGTGTTCTCAAACCAGGTACCCTTGCTCATGAAATTTACAGTAAACACAAAGCTTTCAAAAATAAAAAACAAAACCTTATTTCTGAACGCCATCGCCATCGTTATGAATTCAACAACGAATATCGCAAGGTATTAGCCGAAAAAGGCTTTGTTTTTTCCGGCACCAGTCCCGATGATTTTTTTGTAGAAATGATTGAGCTTCCACGTCAAGATCATCCTTTCTTTCTTGCCACTCAAGCTCATCCAGAATACAAATCAAAGCCATTAAACCCACATCCCATTTATGTAGAATATCTTAAAGCCGTGCAAAAACACGCCCAAGCAAAAACTAAAAAACAGAAATAAATTTAGTTCATTTCTTGTCTAGCAACCCTCTGGGTGGTACAATGCTCGCCTAATCAAGAAAAATTATGGCTCAATACTTTACTTATCAAAACCAGCAAATCAGTTCCGGTGATACGGTGCGTGTTCATCAAGAAATCATCGAAGGTGATAAAAAACGTGTTCAGGTTTTTGAAGGACTAGTTATCGCTATTAAAAATCGTGGCACTGGTAAATCTTTTACTGTCAGAAAAATCGGCGCCAACGCCATTGGTGTTGAAAAAATCTTTCCCGTTCTCTTACCTTCTTTGAAAAAAATCGAGATAAAAAGTCAGGGAAACGTCAGAAGAAATAAGTTATATTATCTGCGTGACAAAATCGGTAAAGCTGCTACCAGAGTTAAAGAAGAGAATACTTTCACCAAAGCAAAATAAATTTAGTCATTTCATCACTGGAGCGATCGGAGAACAAATTGCTTGTGATTTCTTAGTTAAAAATGGTTATCAAATCTTGGACAGAAACTTGGTCTTTAAAAAACATGAGATTGACTTGATAGCCCTGGACAAACGGCATCAAGAATTGGTCTTTGTAGAAGTAAAAACACGTCAAACCGGACAATTTGGCAATCCTAGCAATGCAGTGGGAAAAACTAAACTCAAATCATTGCAATATGTGGCTCAGCAATATTTACGAACCACAGACTTACGAAATCTCTATCGGTTTGATATCATAGCAGTTACTCCTGGCGGAGTAGAGCACTTTGAAAATGTCACTTGGCCATAACGGCCAGCCATAACTCAACTTTCAAGTTGAAGTTTCGGCCCCATCGTCTAGCGGTTAGGACATCGGGTTTTCATCCCGGCAACCGGGGTTCGATTCCCCGTGGGGTCACCATATCGGATTTTAACAAAACATTTTGTTGATTTAGCTTGAAAGCAAGGGATAATTTTGGTGTTCCACTAAGTAAATCGTTGTAATTAGGGAATTCCTCAAACATCAGTCCGAACAACTGTTGTTGTTGTAGGGGATTTTCCTGATCTATCAGTAATTCTTCTAGGTGTTCCATTAAGTAAACTGCACTTTTAACTGCGAGCTTGGCGTCAAGCTCCCTTTTTTCTTTGCCTGCTCTGAACTCTCTGGCAGACTGTATTTTTAATTCAATATTTTCATAATCATCTTCATAAGCACGAATCATAGCCTTGTTCGTAGTTATCTTGATTGCATCTCGAATACTTTTTTGCTCTACTAATAGATCAACAACATTTCTCTCTGCTTGTTCACTTTCCATCAGAGTCTCATCTCTTTTATTTTTCCATACCTCAAGAAAAGAGGCTTCAAATAACGTAATGTACTCATCGCTAAAACGTATCTTCTTGATAAAAGAATAAACAACTTCGTGGAGATCTTCTCTCGATTTCCTCCAATATTCGTGATTCCTATTGCAATGGTAGGCAGGATATTTTTTACCCAGTTTTCCTGTAGACGCACTCGCTTTAAGTGGATTTTTGCAGATAGGGCATAAAACAACATTTTTATAAGGGTAAAAAGGGTTGTTGTTAGTTCTTCTTTTTATTATTCTCCCATCCTCATTTTGCTTTCCGTGCTTTAAGAAGAAGACTCCCGTCTCGTCTTCATTAATCATCACCTTTCCGACATTTGCCTGATTAAAGGTATCTACGTCAACCAAACCATTAAATCTGCCCTTAACGAGCTTGTAGTGAGTCCATTTTTCACAGATTACCCCTGCATAGATAGGATTTTTAACATATTTTTGAAGTTGTTTGATTGTAAGAGGTTTTTCTCCTCCCGCACCAATAGGCTTTTTGGTTCTTTTATCTCTTCTGAAATACTTCCTACTTTTATAACCCAACGCATTTACTTCTCTTACTATTTCTTCATCAGAATGAATCCCTTTTGATCGCATACTAAACAATTTCTTTATAAATATACCTTCGCTGGGTTTTTCAACCAGAATGGTTCTTATGCCGTGCTCCTCAGTCTGAATCTTTTTATTTGCAAACCCATATGGAGGTCTCCTGTTCCAATATCCCTCTCTAACATATTCAATTTCTGCACCCAACATTAGTGTTAAAGATTGCCTAACTTGATCTTTTGCTTGGTCAGCTTGTTTTATTTCCTCTGCTTCAGATGGAGAATAACGACTCCAGGAATACTCAAGCCCATACTTTTCCATTGAGTTCTTGTCTGATTGTATCGTCCCTTGCGTATCTTGAAGTTGGACGCCTGCTTTTTTTAATCTATCTTTCAACTGCCTGTACTCAACGCCGCCTCCACGAGTAAAGCGACTAATATCCCTTGCAACTAAATAAGAAATATTGTTTTTTCTATCAACACAATAGTCAATAACCTCATTAAAAAACTCTCTTTCTGATTTTCTTCCTGATTCTACAAAACTCATTGTCCTGTCAACTACCCATCCTTGTTTTCCAACAAAATCTATACCATCTCTCATTTGTTGATTAGGCGAATCGTTCTCATTGGCTTGTTTCGAAGAAGATACACGTGCGACAATTACTGCTTGGGGTTTCATATTGTTATTCTACTTGATTTGCTAACGTGCTTCTATTATCGAGTAACTTGATATAGCAAACTTCTGCAAACATCTTCATTGAATTCAATATTATTCTTACCTCTTCATCAGTAAGATGATTTGCTTTTCTCCCTAGTAGTTTTCTAGCTTTTCCAATTGTCATAATACGTTGGCTAAATCTAGCCCTATAAGTATTATTTCAAAGTTGGAGCAACTACTTTACACCTCAGATCACTACTTGGCTAAATTGCTCAAAAATGTAAAGGCTATGCGAACTAACGGGTAAAATAGAGTTAGTAGTTATTGTTATTCCATAGTTAAACAATGCCTTTTACTAAAAACGACCCAAATATTAACAGAGCTGGCAGACCTCATAAGGGCAGAGCTTGGTCTGAAGTAATTGAGGAGGTGTCTGAGAGAGTGGATGATAAATCTGGCAAGAATTACAAGCAATTGGTAGCTGAGGCGTTGTTCAACAGGGCGATAAGCGGAGATATTACAGCTATTAAGGAAATTGGCGATAGGATAGATGGCAAAGCGAAGCAACAAATGAAACCAACTCTAGTTGATAAACAAGTTCCAATCCCAATCAGGCTGATGAACGATTATGAGAATGATGTGATTTTCAAGAGTTTTGAAAGTTAAAGAAAATGTTTTCCCCAAAATAATAAGTCTAATTCCAAGAATAACCAAACTCACCGCAGTTCCTATTAATAGAATCTAAAGCTCCATCGGCATCAAACTCTCCCAACCTATAGCCCACATAATTAGATCTAATTATAGCTCTGCAGTTCTTGGGAAGCCCTGTTTCCCCATATTCTAACTTAGAGTTTGAGTCATTGGGTGAGAGGAGAAAACCCAGTGCTATTCCGATGAGTAGAAAAATTAGTGAGTTTAAAGATAGAATTTTATTCTTTTTCATAGCTAAATTACCTTAAATAATCTTCAAAAAGATCCTGATTAGTTTGATAAGCCAATACTATTTTTCCATCCTGATTAATTTCAACCAAAAGAAATACTCCCTGTTCTTTATCTAAAAATCCTAGACTGTAGCCCTCCCCAAGATAGAGAAAATCTCCCTCTTTATACTCCTTGGAGAACTCAAAGTTGTTCTGATCAAATAAACTTTTTAAAAACTCTCTGTACTGTCTTTCGGGAACAACAGTGCCATTGGCTTCAATTATTCCTATTGGGTAGGCAACAAAATAATCTTGTGTTTTACACTCTTCAACGTTTTCTCCTGGTTTATTTCCCATAAGTTCTTGTTCACATTCAAAATCAAATGTTGTAGTTTCTTCTACTAAAAAATCTATATCTTCGTCCAAGATAGCTTTCTTGGCTTTTTCGACAACTTCAACACTGCTATCCACTACTTCTTGCAATTTCTCGTTTTCATCCATTGGTTGTGAAACAGGTTCTCCTGAGTTGTTCTTAAATGTCTTAAGTACTAAGAAAAGTAAAAAAACTAACCCCAAAAAAATTAGAATTTTCTTCATATAATTAATGATTCTAGCATTGATTTGAAGAATTTTTCCGAGAATTCAATGTTCATCTATTGATTCGATCATTTTATTCCATTACCCAGTGGGTAAGTAGTCAGTTGCTAACGTCTGGATTCCTATTTTCTCCGGAGAAATGAACCTGGGTATAATTAACTCAACTTTCCTCATATAATCAACTAAGGTGTTCCACCCCAGAGACAGTTGGTTCACAAATAGTGAAAATTGATCCCGTGGAGAAGTGATCGCCCGCACGACGTTGGGTGCGTGCACCACAACTCCCTATCATATATTGTTCGCTATCCTTTACCTAAAACCGCCACCAACCCCTCAATTGTAGGGAATATACCCCTAAGAGGCAGTTGGCCGTGTAATTGTTTACATATTTCAATAACCTTATGCTGTATTTTGTTGATCGTCAGCGTCCAGGCTGAGGCTCCATACTTGTAGTATAAATAACTAAGTGATAATTTGTGTCTTCGTATACCAATTTACTTTAAAATACTACCCTATAATATTGACTTTTTGCCGGGATTGTGTATTCTCCCCCAGACGAAAGAGGGCAGGTTTAAGCCTAGCAATTGTTGCTTGGTAGCGGCTTACCTTCTGGAATCTTGCACTTTAAAAAATTGCGGAAAGTTTATCCTCCTTACCGAGTGGATAGCACCTTGGGAAACACTTACTGGTTCCTAAAGTGCTATACCATTCGGATAGCCATGCGAAAGCATGTCAAACAATCTGAATCTGGAGGATATAATGAACCTTTATGAAGAAGTGGATGGTGTTTTTGATGTAATGGCGGGGTCGAGAATAAGTAATACTATCGCGGAAGCCATTACGCTGTCGAAACGTGAAGGTCGACCAATCACTTTCATGTTCAACGAGGTCAAGATAACCGTGACTAGGTTCTCGAAACCAAACCTCATTTTTTATTGGTGGAAGCGAGCGCTTACCGACAGCAGAATATCTGATATTGGGCCCTATCCCAACGAAATTCCATTCGACAGGGAAAAAAAGATTGAGGCTCGCAGAGAAGCAAAGCGAGAGCGTGCCCGTCAGAAACAGCGCATAAAGCAGGAGCGTGCCTATGAGAAATTACACGCAAAGCAGAAGCGCGCCCTTCAAAAACAGCACGTAAAGCAGAAGCGTGCCCGTCAGAAACAGCACAACGAAGCGGACATTTCAAGGCAGTGCTGGAGGGGCAAGAAGCCCCACCACTGGCGTAACCGAAACTAAAAGCAAAGGCGAATTGAACTTCGCGAGAAGTGCAACAATAAGCCTGGTGGAATAATTATCTTTGAGTAACCACTCATCGATAACCACCAGGTTTTTTTATATTATTACTTCCGATATGTTCATTTTGAGTACGGCACAACCTTTACTCACTCTCTGACACTATGAAGGACTCCAAAAGGTTTTACACTCATCGCACACTTCATAAATTCGCTATGGCGGTGAGCAGTCTAGACATCAAGCAAGAAAGTCTTGCTCGAGTTTAACAACTAGGTCAGTAATTATTGAGTTTATATTAGGAAGTTCTAGGATGGTCACAAACACAAAAAAAACTATTTTGGGCGTCTTTTTTTGATTATTTTTTTAATAAGGATTTTTTTTCTAAGATTCTCAATCCACGTCATAGAGCTCTCTAAATTCATATTCTGCGGATAATAGCCATTTAATAAATCAGCGCAGACTTCACCTGCTTTCAAACCCTGAAATTCAATCTCAAGGTCTAAATCTGTATCAAACAACCAATCAATTAATTGCTTATTTTCTGGACTTAATTCGTCATAATTAAATTCATCACCCCAACCAGTAATAACTTTTTCTTCTACCGTATGAATTCCAGCTCCAATTGCTCTTCCTTTTCTTTTTACAAACTCTTTTGCGGCCTGACCAGTAGGATTAGGAATGCCATCAATTCTTTGAATCCATGGTTCTTTTTGCTCTGGATATTTCATAATAACAGCATTGTATCATTTTGAATCAGTTTTCTTTCGTGATTGATTAAATGGCTCAATTATCAATGCTCAAGAAAAGTTATTTTAGCTCCATTCTGATCAGCAGATAATGCCACTTTTCCGCCGATTGGGAGTGTAATTTTGGGATCAGTATGACCAAAATCGGCTTCAGCAATTACCGGAATATGAGCTAGCTCTTTTTTGGACTTGATGATTTGACGGAGTAGTTCGGCGGTCATTTGGCTTTTTTTCTGAAAACGACCAATCACCAAACCCTTTACATTTTTAAAATTTGGCAAGTGAATCAATGATTGCAAATCACGATCAAATAGAGCGGGGAATGTTTGGTCGTCGTCTTCCACAAACACCACTGCTCCAGTCAAATCAGGCATAAACTCGGTGCCTTGAAGTAAATTCAGGGTGCATAAATTGGCTCCCAGAATAGTTCCGTTAGTTGTGCCAGGATTGATCACTGTATAACCAGTATTTTTTTCTGCTTGGCGTTCATCTTGATTTAACCACCACATATCATCAAACCAATGCGAACTAGGTTTGATTTCAATTGGTTGGTCACTCATCAGTATTTTTTCAAAATATTCTTGAGTGTACTCAAAGTTGAGTTTTTGACCAAAAGTAGAGTAGTGGGGGCCCGAGTAAGTTACCAAGCCAGTTTTGGTATAGATACTATTATTGAGAGCCGTAATATCAGAATATCCACAAAAAACTTTGGGGTTGTTTTTGATAATTGCCCAATCAAGATGTTGGAGCAGTTGATTGCTGTTGAAGCCACCAATGACAGTCAAAATTCCGTCTACTGATTGATCCGCAAATGCTTCGTGTAAATCTGCCAATCTATGTTCAATAGTTGTTGAAGCAAAATCATCCATTTCTTTGACGTATTTACCAAAACTTAACTCAAAACCCATTTTTTGCAAACGTTTATTGGCAATTGAAATAGTTTCTTGACCTAGTAAACCCAAAGATCTTGATGGAGCTATTACTCGAAGATGATCTCCTGGTTTTAATTTTTTGGGAAAAATGCTATTCATACTTTTATTCTACCGCACGATTTAGTTTGAATTCTAAAAAATAAAAATCGCATTGATCATTTAAACTCAACCAAACATTAATAATTCAGGTTTGAAAATCAATAACAAACCAATAATTAGCATCAGCAAACCGCCAACAAGGTGAGAGAATCGACTGTACTTGGTACTGATACCAGTCATTTTCAAAGTAAACATAGCCATAAAAAAGATCAATAAATCATCTAGCATGAAAATAAAAATATAGAGCAACATATAGGCATAATGCTGCCACGGGGCTAAATTACTCAAAACCAAAATTTGAGTAAAAACTACCGGCAAGCCAGCTGAACAAATCAATTCAACCAAGTTGACTGCAAAAGCCAAAAGAATAATACCACCCATAGCCAGTAAAAATTGTTTGCGATGAGTGATGTTTTTCAATTTTTCAAAAACAGCTTGACGCTTTTCATTGCCCGTTACCTTACAACCATCATCCTTATTAACAAAGAACTCTTTCAAATTATAACCACCACCCACCAAAGCCAATAAACCTATCAAGGCTCTTACCCAAATAATAAAACCAACAAATAAAAGTAAATTCAGCCAAGCTGCCATAAATAAGAAGTAAACAAAAGCAGAGGCAACAATAAAAGTTATTCCTAGAATCCAACGTCTTTTTTTATTTTCCATGCCCAGTAGTAAACCGATTAAAAAGATGAGTGTCCACATAGCACAGGGATTGAATCCATCCAAACCACCCAGAATAATCGTTAAAATAGGCAAAGAAAGATTGCTGGTATCGATCTTGCCAACAATTGGCAAATCAATTTCTTCAAGTACCGCCGATCTTGTTTGATTCTCTGATTCACGCTGAGTTTCTTTTGTTTCAGTCGGTTGTAAACTAGCAGTTAGAATTTCTCCCACCAAATCGTGTCCATCATTTTCCAAAAAATCCTGCACGGCATTTTCAATGGCTGTACCAGTAGTTTGTTCATCCAGCCAACCAACAAAATACTCTTCTCCCACTACTGTAAAAGGAACTCCATTGATATTGGTGTTTAGTTTTTGACCAACTTCAATCATTAATTTTCGATTATCAGCATTGTGCCAAACTTCAAAATCATAAACCTTAACTCCAGTATATTGTTCTTCCAGTGTTTCTAAAAATGGTTTTTCTCGCTCACAATGCGGACAACCTTCGCCCCAAAAAAAATAGATATTGGCTTTTTGCTCCTGAGCAAAAATAGGATTGACTGTTATCAACAAAAACAACAAAACCAATAAAATTTTGGCGATGTTTTTTATCATATTATTAAATTTCTCGCAAATAACCCCACGAATGAAGCTTATCACTATCTTCATACCAACGATTGCCAATATCAATTCTATAGTACATATTGGGAATCACGATGTTTTTGATGCGGTTGCGCATTTGAGTTTGTGCCTGCTTCATAGTTGTTCCAGAAGCAGCAATTACCAAAATTACTCCAGAATTGCCGGCAATTGTCCATTCACCTTTTTTGAGTTTAACATCTTCCAAATGAACACCTTCCAAGTGTGGCTTTTTAAAAATAATGGCATTGTTTTTGGAAAAAGAATTGTAAGTCTTTTTATCGTTGTAAGGAAAGGGTGGTACAACAATTCTAGTGCCCAAATGAAAACCTGCTTTAGTTTTGAACTCAAAATCCTCACCACTAGCCAGCTTCAATAAAAACTCACTAATGGGTGTCAACATTGATTCTGATTGAATGTGAATAGTGGGATAACCAAAGCGAGCCGTAAACTCCAAAGGATAAATCCCTTGACCGTTAACAATACAGTTAATGTCGATATAACCAACATATTTTTCTTTTTTCAAGGTTGGCTCCATTTTTTTGAGCGTTTCATTGAAGAGACGATTAGGCTTACTCCAAAACATACTAGTACCCATTTCACCGGTTGCCACTCCCAAATCTCCAGGAAAAAGTTTTTTATGTTCAAAATTGATGTTGATAGGCAAAATAAATCTATGACCATTAAAAAAAGCACCCACGGCAACTTCTACTCCAGAACTAACTTTTTTCTGTAATTGAAATTCTTTAATTTCTTCACTCCAAGTTTTGCGATAAGCTTCCAAAACTCGCAGAATATCTTCACCATTATCATCTTGACCAACAAATAATAATTTTTTAATGTTTTGAGCCTCACCACTGGGTTTAATCACATAAGCACCTGGATGATCTTTAACAAATTTGATGGCATCATCAAAGTAATTAAATTCTTGATAGGGGAGTACTTTAATACCATGACGAAGTAGCTCTTTCTGACCAAATGAGCGATCATCTTCCAATCGATCTGTGTATTTGGTGCCACCCACTACCAATTTGCCAGTCTTGCGCAATTTTTCTGCCAATTTTCCATGTCCCAAAACATCATCAAAGATGACAATATCTGCCCAATCCAATTCTGCGCGCCAATTTTTAGTTTTGGGAATAAAACCATTGCCGATATCTTGGCAGCTTTTGTCGTCAATAGAAAACTTGACATTGTGACCCTCTTTAACTACCTGCCAAGCGGTATCAGTAATAAGAGCATCAAATGAAACAAATAAAAAGTTTTTTTTCATTTATTTTTTTAATTGTAGGTTAATTTTCCAAAATATATAGCAGAGATTGAAAAAATAATTATTTAATAAGCATTCGTTGTTAAGATTATTTTAAAAATAAACATTTAAGAAAAAGCATAAAATAATTAAGACCGAACCCTTCCCTCGCGCTTTTTGCCACTGCCAGCTATAATTCACTCACTGGCACGGTACCAGAGTGGTCTAATGGCAAGGTCTGCAAAACCTTCGTTCGTGGGTTCGAATCCCATCCGTGCCTCAGTGAAAAATACTTATTTTATTCATACTTTTGGTTGCCAATCCAACAAGAGTGATTCAGAGCGTATTGCCGGAGATTACGAGGCAAGGGGCTATAAATTGGCTGATAGTTGGAAATCAGCCGATGAGGTAGTGATCAATACTTGTGCTATTCGTCAACGCGCCGAACATCGTGCACGCGCTTATATCAATAGCATCGTGGCTTACTTTGCAAAACAAAAAAAACCACGCCCCAAAATCATCTTCACTGGTTGTATGTTGCATCATGGCAAAAATAAAATCATGGAAATGATTCCCGCCATTGATGAAATTTTACCGGTTAACGAGGTTGGTTTTAATCAAACAGCTATACGCAGGGATAAAAAACATGCTTGGATTCCCATTTCTGCTGGTTGTAATTCTTTTTGCACTTATTGCATCGTGCCTTATTCGCGTGGCCGTGAACAATCACGAGGAATGGAGGAAATTCTTACTGAAGTTAGAGACTTGGTAGCTCGGGGCTATTCGGAAATAACTTTATTGGGTCAAAATGTTAATTCTTGGGGACTGGAGAAGGTTGGTATTGGTTTGCGCAAAATGCTGATAAGTGATAAAAAACTGACTAGAAAAGATTTGCCCTCCAATGCTTCACAATATTTAAAACCCAAAGGCACACCCCCCTTTGTTGAGTTGTTAAGAGCTATCAGTGAGTTTAAAAAAATCAAAAAAATCCGTTTTATGAGTAGCAACCCCTGGGATTTTCATGATGAGTTGATCGAGGAAATCATCAAAAATAAAAAAATTGATCGTTATGTGCATTTACCGATTCAATCTGGCAGTGACAGTGTGTTAAAACGCATGAATCGCGGTTACACCAAAACTGATTATCTTAAAATTGCCAAAAAACTGACAGACGGTGATTCTACCATCGTGCTGGGCACAGATATTATTGTTGGTTTTCCTGGCGAAACAGAGGCTGAATTTGCTGAAACAGTAGAGATTGCCAAAAGTGTCAACTGGAAAGTGGGTTTTGTGGCCATGTACTCACCTCGTCCTGGAACAGCAGCTGATCGACTTTACCAAGACGATATCCCGTATACTGTCAAAAAGAAACGTTGGGATATTTTGGATCAAATTATCAATAAAGATAATTTGTCTGTCCGACCCAAAGTAGTTTAAGTTGGAAATAAAAGTAGTTTAATTATGGAAAAAAAACTGTTGTTAACTGTTGTCGGTCAAACCGCCACTGGAAAAACCAATCTGGCACTGCAATTGGCAGAAAAATTGATTGATCAGGGCTTTAAAAAAGTTTTATTGCTTTCTGCTGATTCCAAACAAGTCTTTGCAGGTTTGGAAATTCTTACCGGAGCTGATATTCCCACTGGCTTTCAACAACTCAAAAATGATCATTTTCCTTATCCTTATTTTCAAAAAACCAATCGATCAATAGAGTTGCATGGTATTGCTTGTGTGCCTGGGGAAGCAGAGTGGTCAGTGGCTCATTTTCAAAAACTTTTTCAGCTTCTTTGGCAAACTATTGATGAAAAAACAGCATTAATCGTGGTAGGTGGTACCGGACTCTATCATCAACAAATCTTCAATCCAGCCACCACCGTGATGATTGAGCCAAATAAACAATTAAGAAAAAAACTAGAACTGAGATCATTGGCAGAGTTGCAAACCAAACTCAAAAAAGCTTGGACTGCTCGCTGGGAAAAAATGAATCATTCTGACAGAAATAATCCTCGGCGATTAATTAGAGCTCTTGAACTGGCTCGAGCCAAACTACCCACTAGATCGCCAATTATTTGTCGGCCAGTGGTCCAATTTGGTTTACAATTACCGCTCAAAGTTCTTCAAGCAAAAATTGCCAAACGAGTTGATGATCGCATTGAACAGGGAGTGATGGCTCAGGTAAAACAGTTTGAATTTCATCATCCCAAACCAGATTTGCAAGCCAAAGCTAGTTTGGGCTACTCAGAAATCAATCATTATCTAAATGGAGAACTACCCTTGGAAAAACTCAAAGAAGCTTGGGTTTTGGCTGAATTTAAATATGCCAAGCGTCAACAAACTTGGTGGAAAAAACAAACTCAAATCGAGTGGTTCAAAACCGATCAAGAGAATCTAGAGGAAAAAGCTTGGAAAATCATTGTTCCCAGGCTAAAATAAGACTGAATTTAAATTGCTTTCCTGACGCTAAAAAGCTATAATAGAGGAGCGCACAACCGGGCAAGCACTTCGAAAACTTTGGCTTTCGACACAATCGAAAAAAAAAGACTAAAAGAGGAAAGTCCGGACAGCAGAGTAGACGGTGTCCGTTGAAAAGCGGAGATCTCATCAGGTTTCGGCCAGATGAGAGCCAGTTAGAGCAACAGTGACGAATCGGGTGGCGCCGAGTGAAACGACCAAGCTTCTGGGTATCCCGCCTCGGCGAGATGGCAATCCTCCCGGCTGCAACGAACGACCTTGACCTTAATGGACCTACTCCCTATCGTTCCGCCTCGGCGGCACAAGGTCATCAGGCTTCGGCATAGATAAATCTTGCTTAAACAGAATCCGGCTTACGAGTTGTGCGCAAATAAAATAAATTATAATGAAAGGCACGATGAACGAAGCTTTACAAAATTCCTGGAATTATTTGGCTGTTACGACTCTCAATAGTTTGGCACTTTTGTTGCCAAAAGTTTTGGGAGCTTTTACTGCTTTAGTAGTGGGTGTTTTGTTGGCAAAAGCTGTGCGCAGTTTAGTTCAAAAAGTTTTACAAGCCGTAGGCTTTAGTAAAATGATCGATAAAACTCCATTACAATTAGCTTTCCAAGACGAAAAAATTGGTCAAAAAATCCAAGCAAGTATCGCCAATCTCTTTTATTGGGTGAGTGTGGTAGTTGTCATCTACATCATGGTAGCTATCTTGGGCTTGAGTTCCGTAACCGTAGTTTTGGAAAATATCTTGGGTTACATTCCCAGTGTGATTTCTGCCATCTTTATTTTGCTGTTTGGAGTACTGGTAGCTGGTTGGGTGGAAAGTTTGGTTAAAAATAGTGTCAGAGCCATCGATCAAAAAACTAGTCGAGTGATGGGCAAAATTTCTGGTTACTTTGTAGTGACATTAGCTGCCATGTCAGCTTTCTCTGAATTGGGGATTGCTGAACAGTTTTTGACAGTGATGTTCATTGGACTGGTCGCCACTTTAACACTGGGCTTTGGTTTGGCCCTGGGTTTGGGCGGCAAAAAATTGGTGGAAAAAGTACTAGAGGATTGGTACGAAGATTTTTCCAACAAAAATAAAAAGAAAAAATAATTTATGAACATCAATCAAGCCCTAATACTGGGAATAGTCCAGGGCTTAACTGAGTTTTTACCTGTTTCTAGTTCTGGTCATTTGGCTCTGGCTCAATATTGGTTGGGATTACAAGAACCTGGTTTGTTTTTTGAGGTTTTTCTTCATGCAGCTAGCTTGATTGCTATTGTTATTTTTTTCTGGCCAAACATCAAAAAATTGAAATTTAAAGATTATCAGTGGCTGGGTCTGGCAACTATTCCGGCCATTATTGCCGGTTTGTTAAGCCAAGAAATAGTTGATTTGGTAGTGGCCGTACCAATCTTAGTCGGGATTTTATTATTAATCACTGGTTTTATTAATTTATTTATTCAGAAAGCCATGGACAAACCACTGGCCTCAACCGAGAAGCTGACGTTTTCAAAAAGCTTGATGATTGGTTTGTTTCAGGCGGTGGCAATTCTTCCCGGCATTTCTAGATCTGGAGCTACTTTGTTGGGTAGTTTTTCTCAAGGACTTACCAGACAAAAAGCTTTTGCTTTTACTTTTTTGCTGGCCATTCCTGCTATTTTGGGAGCTAGCGCCTGGCAAATGCTCGAACTTTTTACTGAGCAAATTCCTATTCCGGGGGGATCAATTTTATTGGCAGGCAGTTTGGGAACCTTGGTCACTAGTTTGTTGAGTCTCAAAATACTAAAAAAATTGATCTCTCAAGCTAGATTTACTGTTTTTAGCTGGTACTGCTTTTTATTGGGTGGGGGAGTAATCCTATTTCAATTAATCCGATAAGCCAAAGCTTCTATGACGTGTTTTTTGTCAACCTCTTCACTCTGTTCTAGATCGGCGATTGTTCTAGCCACTCGTAGAACCTTTAAATAACCACGACTAGATAATAAAAACTTCTTGGCAGCTTGAGATAAAAATTGCCAAGAAACAAGTTTTATTTGAGCAAATTTTTGTAATTCTTTATAGCTCAAAAAAGCATTGGCTTTTTGTTGTCGTTCAAGCTGAACGATTTGAGCAACACTCGCGGCTTGATTGGCGAGCGCTGTTTGATTGATTTTTGGTTTTGGCTCAATAAAGCGCTGAGGATCAATCGATTGAATCTTCAACTGCAAATCAATTCTATCCAAAATAGGTCCTGATAAACGTTTTTGATAATTAGCAATTTCTCTGGGAGTACATTTACAAACTTTTGCTTCGTGATATTGATAGCCACAGGGACAAGGATTGGCTGCAGCTATCAACATAAAACGAGCTGGATATTCCACACTACCTATTGCTCTGGTGATAACGATGCGACCATCCTCTAGTGGCTGGCGAAGTGCTTCTTGAACAGAACTTTGATATTCAGTAAATTCATCTAAAAATAATACTCCTTGATGGGCTAAAGAGATTTCTCCTGGTTGAAGTAAATGTCCACCACCCAATAAACCTACTGTAGAAGTTGAGTGATGTGGTTCTCGAAAAGGGCGCTCTTTAATCAATCCTGTTTGCGCCAAACCCTTCAATGAATAAAGCTTGGTTACCTCCACTGATTCTGTTTTGGTGAGCGGCGGCAGGATGCTGCGCATGGCTTTGGCCAACATGCTTTTACCGGCACCAGGAGAACCAATTAACAAAATATTGTGTCGACCTGCCGCCGCAATCTGAATGGCTCGCTTGGCTTGTTCTTGACCTACCATTTGTGACAAAACATCAATCTTGGGTTCTTGGGGCTTACTAGAGAGCGAATTAATCAACGGCTTGGGTGATTGATTTTTAAAAAACAATAATTCTCGCAAATGATTGATTGGATAAAGAGCCAAATCTTCAATCATCGAGATTTCCTTGGCATTCCCCTGAGGAAAAAAGACTCGCTTTACCCCTAGTTCTTGAGCTGCCAAAACCATCGGGAACAAACCCTTGACTGATTTTAAACTACCGTCCAGTGATAGCTCGCCAAAAAACATAGTTTGGGTGGTGTCCCAATCAATCTCTCCATACATTTTGAGTAAACCCACCGCAATAGCCAGTTCTAAAGCACTACCAGTTTTGCGCACCTCAGCCGGAGCCAGATTTACCACCGTTCTGATGCTTCGAATTCTTATGCCACAGTTTTGCAGGGCAGAAGAGATACGTTCTTTGGCTTCATCTACGGTTTTGTTTGGTAGACCAATCATAATTAAACTCGGCTGACCTCTGGTACCATCTACTTCTACTTCAACCGGAATAGCCTGCAGGCCAGTCATGACCATTGAGGAACATTTGGCAAACATAAAATCAGTTTAAACTTGATTTCTGACAGCAGGTGTAACACTGGTATAATGAAAAATCATGAAAGAATTGATCTATCTTTTCAAATTTTGGTATCACTTTTTGAAAACTGGTTTATTTAAGGGATTGCCGGCCTCTATTCGCTATGGTTTGCCAGCCAGAAAACTAAAAATCATTGCCATTACCGGCACAGACGGCAAAACCACTTCCTCCACGCTACTTTATCAAATCCTTAAATCTGCCGGCAAAAAAGTGGCTTTATTATCTACCGTAGCTGCTTATATTGGTGATGAAAAAATCGAGACTGGGTTCCATGTCACCACTCCCGATGCTCATGATTTACAAAAAATCATGAATCGTATGGTTGGAGCCGGCATGGATTATTTGGTTCTGGAATTCACTTCTCACGGAGCCTACCAAAATCGTTTGTGGGGAATTAAACCTTTAATTGCTGGAGTGACAAATATTACTCATGAACATTTTGATTATCATCTCAATTACTCAAATTATTTGGAAGCCAAAGCGATGCTCTTAATTAAAGCTAAAACAGTGGTCTTGAATGAAGACGACCAATCTTTCTCCAAATTAAAAAAATATTTGAGTAGTAAAAATAAAGTTGTCAGCTATAACACCGCCCTTCATTTACCCAAAAAAATACGAGATGCTTTAGAAAAAAAACTACCAGAATCCTACAATCAAATGAATGCTCGTTTGGTGATTACTATTGCCGATCAACTCAAATTAAGTACTGAACAAATAGCTCAAGGAATTGAAGCTTTTGCTGGAGTAGAGGGGCGAATGGATTTTATTCCCAACAAACGCGGTTTCAAAGTAGTGGTTGATTTTGCTCACACTCCCAATGCTTTGACAGAGGCTTTGGAAGCACTCAAAAAATATATGCGTCAAGAAAAACTGACTGGTCGTCTCATTGCTGTTTATGGGTGCGCGGGTCTGCGTGACTACGCCAAACGTCCCATGATGGGCCAAATCGGAATAAATCTAGCTGACCTAGTCGTCTTTACCGCAGAAGACCCGCGCACCGAAGATGTTTGGTCTATCATCCGTCAAATGAAAGAACAACTCACCAACGGTCACAATCGCATCATTTCTATTGCCAATCGTGAACAGGCCATTGATTTTGCCATTAATCATTTGGCTCGCCGAGGTGATTTGGTTGCTTTCTTTGGCAAAGGACCAGAAAAAAGCATGGCATATGGCAAGATAGAATATCCTTGGAGTGAAGAGGCCGTAATAAAACAAGCTCTAAATAAGAAAAAATAATATGGACCTTTTACAGTACGATTCTTTTTATCTCGTAGGCATCAAAGGAGTCGCCATGAGCTCGCTAGCTCAACTTTTACTTGATGCTGGAAAACAAGTTAGAGGTAGCGACGTAGCGGAAGATTTTCCTACCAAATTTCAATTAGATAGGCTGGGTTTAGCAATCGATACCACCTTTTCCACCCCATTGCCCGCCGGAATCGACTGTGTCATTCACACTGGTGCTCACGGTGGCCAAACTAATCCGCAAGTCATCTGGGCCAAAGAAAATAATTTGCCCACCATTACTCATGCGCAAGCCTTGGCTTTCTTTTTCAATCAAAAACAAGGCATTGCTGTCTGTGGAGTGGGAGGAAAATCTACTATCTCCGCCATGATTACTTGGATTTTAAGTTCACTCAAAATGAATCCTTCTTTTTCTGTAGGGGTAGGCAATATTCCTGGCATAGATAGAACCGGGGCTTGGACTGATGCCAAATATTTTGTAGCAGAAGCTGATGAGTACGTGGAAGACCCCACCATCATCAACCCCAATCGAGATATCACCCCTCGTTTTGCTTATCTCAAACCCTTCATGATCGTCACTCCCAACTTGCGTTTTGATCACCCCGATGTCTATAAAGATTTTGATCATACCAAAGAAATCTTTGGCAAATTTTTTGATCAAATTAATAGCGGGGGGGCCTTGGTCGTGAACAATGATGATGATCAACTTTTGAGATTAGCCAAAAAATCATCAGCGCAAATTATCACTTTCGGCGAAACAGAAACTGCTGATTTTCAACTCACCAAATATCAATCTCAAGCCGGTCACACTCAAGCTAGTTTTAACTATCAAGATCAAGAATACCCATTGAATTTACAAATTCCTGGTA